>JBBATJ010000003.1:123332-345220 GCA_040398785.1 Cypionkella sp.
CGGCCTCATCTGCGGCTTGGGCGTCTGCGGCGGCTTGGGCGGCGGCGGCCTCATCAGCGGCTTGGGCGTCCGCGGCGGCTTGGGCGGCGGCGGCCTCATCTGCAGCTTGGGCGTCCGCGGCGGCTTGGGCGGCGGCGGCCTCATCTGCGGCTTGGGCGTCTGCGGCGGCTTGGGCGGCGGCGGCCTCATCTGCGGCTTGGGCGTCTGCGGCCATGCGCGCCTCAATCTCTTGCGCTGCGCGAATGATATCTTCGTTCAACGGATCGCAAACCACACCGTCTAAAGGCTCGCACAAGACCGTCCCGTCCGCCGCTAATATTCTGCCGTCTTCTGTCAGCACCTGGGCAAACACAGGCCAAGCCTGCACATTCATCAACGCCAAAGACAGCGCTGTGGTTGAGGTCAACAATCGCTTCATAGCGAATCCTTTCAAATAATTCTGGCCTAACTGCATCAGGCCTTGATTTTTTATGCCTTATATCCGCGTGTTATGCGATATCATGTAACAGGTTGAACATTTACTGTAACGGCAGAACTGGTGTTATCTGATAGCACGCCCCATTTCCGCGTTGATTTTGATCAAGGTTTTTACAAATTTCCTTTGGCACAGGGCAAAGCAGTCCTTAGCCCCGAACCACAAAGGCCAATCATGCGTATCCTTGCCATAGTTGGTGTCAAAAATGAAGGTGCCTTTCTGATCGAATGGCTGGCACATCATCGCGCCTGTGGCTTTACCGATTTTCTATTCTATTCCAACGATTGCAGCGATGGCACGGACCTGATGCTAAATCGACTGCAAGAATTAGGACAGTTGACCCATATCCGAAATGAGCCGTCCAGCCCCGAAGGGCCGCAATGGTCAATGCTGAAATCCGCGGACAAACATCCCCTGCGATTGGCCGCAGATTGGATCATGGTGTTAGATATCGATGAATTTGTGAATATCCATATTGGCGCGCGGCACATTAAAGATTTAATTGCGGCCGCACCACAGGCCACAGCCTTTGCGCTGACATGGCGTCTGTTTGGCAATGCGGGCCAGATCCAGATGCAAGATGCACCAATCACCGCCAGTTTTACCCGCGCGGCCCCGGCAACATTGGGCTGGCCTTGGCGCGCGCAGATGATCAAGACCTTGTTCAAAAACGATGGGTCTTACCGAAAATTGGGCGTTCATCGTCCCCGCAACCTCCAAGAGGACAGCGCGCCAAAATGGTGTGACGGATCAGGTCGCGAACTGGACACCGCATTTCACACCAACAGAATCTTTAGCGATTACACGCGTCACAATTATCAATGGGCGCAATTGAACCATTATCCCTTGGGCGCTGCGGAAAACTATCTGGTCAAAGCAGATCGCGGCCGCGCCAACCGCGAAGCCTCGGGGTTTGATATGGGATATTGGATCGAACGCAATCTAAATGAGGTGGAGGATAATTCCATTGCCGCCTTAGACAGCAGCGCGTTGCGGGCAAAGTTTCATGCAGACCCCGTTCTGGGCCCATTGCACCGCGCGGCTTTTGTATGGCGCAAGACCCGTTTTGCACAATTGATGCAACACGAGCCATGGCGCGCCTTATATGGGCGGATTTTGATGACGCCTCCGTCGCACAGCCTGTCCCCAGACGCGGCACGGCAGATCACGCGGCATCTGGCCTAATAGGGTTCAGCCAGAACATTCAAATCATCTATGCGGGATTTGGTCAGGCGGGCCATACAGCTCAGCTCCACCATTGGGCGCCCGGTCCCGCCCGCCCAAGTAAATCCCTCTGCCGTGCAAGTGCTGTCGCGCACCACAATCCAGGCGCGCTGCGCATCCTTTAGCGCCGCAACTGCGCCTTGATCCGCCTTTGGCAAATCGGCATCGATCGATGTCATCATCTCTATCGCCGCCTGATAGCTGACGTTCAGGGCCTTATCTGCTGCATCAAAATCCTGTCTGGCACAATCTGTCATGTCCAATTGCGTGACAGCATTGGCGCAATCGATCGTTTGGGCAAAGGCTGGCCCTGCAACACAAGCAACGGCGGCAACGATAAAGATCAGTCGCATAAATCAGTCTCCTGCAAACGATTTTCACGTCAAATCGTGTGAATGGCAACGCTTAGGCCAAAGCATCTGGAAAAGCCAGAAAATATACGTTAGGGGGCGGATATGGATCAAAAATTGACAATACGACGCCCTGATGATTGGCATTTGCATCTGCGCGATGGCGCAATGATGCAGGCCGTTTTGCCCGAGACCACGCGCCATTTCGCACGTGCGCTTGTGATGCCGAATTTGGTGCCCCCCGTGGTGACGGGCACCGATGCCGCCTCCTATCGCGACCGTATTCTGGCCGCCCTGCCCGATGGCGCAGATTTTACGCCGCTGATGACGTTGTATCTGACAGAAACCACCGATCCGATGGATGTTGCACGCGCCCAAGGGTTGGTCCATGCGGTCAAACTGTATCCCGCAGGGGCCACGACAAATTCGCATTCGGGGGTGTCTGATATCACCCGCGTGATGCCGGTTTTGGAAAAGATGGCCGAAATCGGTATGCCTTTGTGTCTGCACGGCGAGGTCACGACGCCAGAGGTTGATATTTTTGACCGAGAGGCGATGTTTATCGATACTGTGCTAGATCCGCTGCGTCGACGCTTGCCTGAATTGCGCGTGGTCATGGAACATATTACAACATCTCAGGGCGTGGACTACGCGAGATCGGGCGGCCAAAATCTGGCTGCGACCATCACCACCCACCATCTGATCATCAACCGCAACCATATCTTGGCGGGGGGAATCAAACCGCATTATTATTGCTTGCCCGTCGCAAAACGCGAAAGCCACCGTTTGGCGCTGCGGGCGGCTGCGGTGTCGGGGGAGGCGCGATTTTTCCTTGGCACCGATTCTGCACCGCATATTGATGCCCTTAAGGAACATTCGTGCGGCTGTGCGGGTTGCTTTACAGCCACAAATACCCTGCCCCTTTTGGCACAGGTGTTCGAGGATGAGGGCGCCTTGCATCAGTTAGAGGCGTTTACCGCACTGAATGGTTCCGCATTTTATCGCCTGCCCGTCAACACGGGCTTTATCACCTTGTCCAAAAGCGATCAGGCAACCCTTTTCCCAAAAAAGATCGACACCGATTTGGGGCCTGTCACAGTTTTTGATCCCGGATTTCCGGTTTACTGGCACGCCCAATCGTGATTTCACGTTGGCCAAAATGCCGATAGGCCTTGATGACACAAGCCTCCGGCGGAGGTATTTAGACCTGTATGAAAGTTCGCGCCATGATCCCCACCAGTTTCCCCCCAGCCGATGAAATAGCCCGCCTGACAGCGCGTGCGTTGTTGGAAATAAACGCCGTGCATTTTAATGCCCTAGAGCCGTTTATCCTTGCGTCAGGACTGCCCAGCCCCACCTATATTGATTGCCGCAAGCTGATTTCTTATCCGAGGATCCGGGCAAGTTTAATGGATTTTCTGTCCGTGACAGTGATGCGCGATGCGGGGTTTGAAGCGTTTGACAATGTGGCCGGCGGCGAGACAGCGGGCATTCCTTTTGGCGCATGGGTGGCGGAACGTTTGGCCTTACCGATGACGTATATCCGCAAAAAGCCAAAAGGCTATGGGCGCAACGCGCGTATTGAAGGGGTGATGAGTGAGGGACAGCGGGTCTTGTTGGTCGAGGATTTGACCACCGATGGCGGATCGAAACTGTCCTTTGTAGATGCCATCCGCGAGACGGGGGCCACCTGCGCGCATACAGCAGTGATTTTCTATTACGGAATTTTTCCAGAGACCACGCAAAAACTGGCCGATCACGGCATACGCCTTCATCATTTGTGCACGTGGTGGGATGTTTTGGCCGAGGCGCGTTTGCAAGGCAGCTTTGACGCCGCCACCTTGGCCGAAGTTGAGGTGTTTTTGACCGATCCGCGTGCTTGGCAGGCTGCGCGCGCAAAATAAGCCCAAAGGTCTGTGTATGATTTAGGGGTGATCTGGGGATAAGTCCCCGCCGAATCTGCATCCTTTCGCTGGCATTGAAAAAGCCACGGATTTTGCCACAAGATGTGGTATCATGATCTACGCGCAGCTAGATAGATGCTTTGGCTTCGCCTGATTTGGGGCAATTGCCCACAGTCTTATCCCGATTGCGCTTTGACGCGGTTTTGCTAGGCAGGGGCAACAGGCAAGGAGCCATGATGAACGAAATCGCCACACTGCGCCAAATTTTGCCTGCCCCAGTGGCAGATCAAGACGTCTTGCCCCATAACGTTGAGGCCGAGCAGCAATTGCTGGGGGCGATCTTGACCAGCAATGATGTGTATGACCGCATCGCGTCCCTGGTCAAACCAGAGCACTTTTTTGACCCAGTCCATCAACGCATTTTTGAACGCGCGGCCGCGCGTATTCAAAAAAATGCGCTGGCAAGTCCTGTAACGTTGAAGCCGTTTTTTGAAGACGACGAAGGCCTAAAGGAATTGGGTGGTCCTGCCTATTTGGTGCGCTTGGCGGGGGCTGCGATTTCGGCCTATGCGGCGCGCGACTATGCGAAGATGATTTACGATTTGGCGGTGCGACGCGAATTGATTGGCCTTGGGCGCGATATTGCAGCGCGTGCCGCGAAAGTTGAGGTCGACAGTGAACCCAAAGATCAAATCATCGACGCCGAACAAAAGCTGTATAAATTGGGCGAGCAGGGCGTTGCCGAACGTGGGTTTCAATCATTCCTCAAGGCCGTCACGGACGCGGTCAACGTGGCCAATGCCGCCTATCAGCGCGATGGCGGCCTGTCAGGAATTTCCACGGGCCTGATCGATTTGGATAAGAAATTGGGCGGCTTGAATCCGTCGGATTTGTTAATCCTTGCGGGGCGTCCATCGATGGGGAAAACCTCACTTGCCACCAACATTGCCTTTAACATCGCCAAGGCGCATCGGCGGGGCCGTCTGCCCGATGGGGGTGAGGGCAGTGTTGAGGGCGGGGTTGTGGGATTTTTCAGCCTTGAGATGAGCGCCGAGCAATTGGCGGCGCGGATCCTGTCAGAGGCGTCGGAAATTCCATCCGAACAAATCCGCCGTGGCGATATGACCGAAGGCGAGTTTCGCCGTTTTGTTGAGGCCGCGAAATCATTGGAATCCTGCCCCCTTTATATTGACGATACCCCTGCCCTGCCCATTTCCCAAGTGGCGGCGCGGGCGCGGCGGCTGAAACGCACCCATGGGTTGGACGTGTTGATTATTGATTATTTGCAATTGCTGAAAGGGTCATCGAAAGAAAATCGTGTCCAAGAGGTGTCAGAGATCACGCAAGGTCTAAAGGCAATTGCCAAGGAATTGAACATTCCCGTCGTGGCCTTGTCGCAGTTGTCACGTCAGGTCGAAAGTCGCGAGGATAAACGTCCGCAACTGTCTGATCTGCGCGAATCTGGATCGATTGAGCAGGACGCAGACGTTGTGATGTTTGTGTATCGTGACGAGTATTACAAAGAACGCGAAAAGCCGGGTGATCACGAATTGGAAAAAATGGCGCAATGGCAATCGGTGATGGAACAGGTGCATGGCAAGGCCGAAGTGATCATCGGCAAACAGCGTCACGGGCCGATCGGAACGGTGGAATTGGCGTTCGAGGGGCAGTTCACGCGCTTTAGCAATCTTGCCAAACAATGGCAAAACAACGATGTGGGGTTTTAATGCGGTCTTTTCAGTTTACTCATGCGATCACGCGCCTGCCTGCCCCCAGCATTTTGGACGGGCTGCGGGCGGTGGATACGGGCGCGCCAGATCTGGGGCTGATGCTGACCCACCACGCAGATTATTCGGCAGCCTTGGCGGAAACGGGGGCGAAGGTGATCCAACTGCCCGCTTTAACCGCCTATCCTGACAGCGTTTTCGTCGAAGATACGGCGTTATGCCTGCCCGAAGGGGCGGTCATCATGCGGCCTGGTGCCCCCACGCGTCTGGGTGAAGCGGCAGAAATGGCGCCGCATTTGGCCAAGCTTTATGGCGATCTGCGCCACATCACGGGCGCGGACAGTTTCATTGAGGCAGGCGATATTTTGATGTGTGAGGCCGAGGTTCTTGTGGGCCGATCCGCCCGCACTAATGCGGCGGGAATTTTGGAACTGGCGGGAATTTTGGCCGATTGGGGGATTAAAACCCGCGAAGTTTTCACCCCTGCTGGGGTTTTGCATTTTAAGACCGATTGCAGCTTGATGGATCAAGAGACGATCCTTGCCACGCCACGCTTGGCGGCGTCGGGGTGTTTTGACGGCTATCGCGTGATCCATGTGGCCTTGGGCGAAGAGGCTGCGGCCAATGCCATTCGGTTCAATGATTTGGTTTTGATGGCAGCGGGATTTCCGCGCACGCGGGATACTTTGGTCAATGCGGGCTATAATGTGCGCGAAATTGGCAATTCGGAATGCGCGAAATTGGATGGCGGGATGTCTTGTCTGAGCTTGCGCTTTACGCCAAAGACTTGATGCGCCATATTGGGGCAAATTTCACAAAGTGATCATGCGGACCCCAGATTTCAACATCATTGCCGTGGCGCAAAACGGACGATTGGCCTATGAGGCGCTGCTGCTGCTGGGCAGTTTGCGACGCAGCAATCCTGATTTTCGGGGCCGCGTTTTGTTGGCTGAGCCACGCCCCGGAAAACTGTGGCCCCGCGATCCGCGCATTCCAGATGGGGAAATTCGGGATAAATTGTTGGAGATGGGTGCAGAATTCATCGGATTTGACAACCAAGAGTTTGGCGCACCCTACGCAATTGCCAATAAGATAGAATGTCTGGCCGCCATGCCAGATCAGCCCTTTTTATTCTTGGACACCGACACTTTGGTGACGGGTGATTTGGGCAAAGTTGCGTTTGATTTCAGCCGCCCTTCGGCGTCGATGCGGCGTGAAGGAACTTGGCCACAGATTGAACTTTATGGGCCAGGGTATCTCGAAACTTGGACCGCGCTTTATGATCTGGTCGGTCTGGACATCGGCCGCACAATTGATTCCAGCCAGCCTGAGGAGTATTGGCAAAGATATATGTATTTCAATGCAGGTTGGTTTTTTGGGGCATCTGCACCCAAGTTTGGCAAACGCTTTTTGGAATATGCTTGTAAAATCAGGGACAAGACACCCAAAGCTGTTGTGGTGCAACAGTTGTATCCTTGGCTGGATCAGATCGCCCTGCCTTTGGTAATCCATTCTTTTGGCGGCGGGCGGCCTGATGCGGGGCTGTCTGGTTTGGACGGGGATGTGACCTGCCACTATCGCACGCTGCCGCTGCTCTATGCGCGCGAGTCGGATCACGTGATCGCGGTTTTAGAACAGGTGGCAGGGGATATGCGGCGGATCTTGCGCGATTACGAGCCGATCAAGATGATGGTCTATCAAAACCGTGGCCGTAAAGCGCGGGCGCTGTTTGACCAAAATGATCTGCCACGGCGCGAGCAGATGATCCGATCTGTCCTAAAAAAAGAGGGGCTTTGGCTGCGTTAAATCCACAGAACGGGGGCCATGGACACCACCAGCAACGTCGCCATGGTCCAGTTAAAGACACGCAGGCGGTTGGGGTTTGATAGAAATTGGCGCAATGCCTCGCCCGCCATGGTCCAAACGGACACCGAAGGCAAGTTTACGCAGGCAAAGGTGATCGCGACCAAAGCGATGGCGGTGATGCTGCCATCGCCGCCATACACGGTGACGGCGGAAATCGCCATGGCAATGGCCTTGGGGTTGACCCATTGAAAACCCGCCGCTTGCAAAAAGGTTAGGGGCCGTCCCGTCGACTGCGCGGCCTGAGGGGCGGCGGAATGGGCGATCTTCCACGCAAGCCACAGGACATAGGCCACGGCCAAAACCTTAAGCACGACCAAAACGGCAGGCAAAGCATGGATCAACTGCGCCAAACCCAGTCCCATGACCAAAACCATAAAGGCATGACCCCCGCTGATGCCCAACATATGCGGCAGGCTGCGGCGCAGGCCGAAATTCGCGCCTGACGCCAAAAGCATCATATTATTAGGCCCCGGCGTGACCGAGGTGGCGAAAGCATAGCCGATCAACGGCAGGATATGGTCATATGTCATATTGGCAGTATTGCAGAAAATTGCCGTGATGGATTGCAATTTCGGCGCGTTTTGCGTAATTTTTGCAACAAATGGCGAAATTAGATGAAATAACCCGCAAAATATTGCAAGAGCTGTCACGCGATGCGCGGCAATCCAATTTGCATTTGGCGGAAAAGGTGGGCCTCTCGCCCAGTGCCTGTTTGCGACGCGTTCAGGATTTGGAACGCGCAGGCGTGATCAAATCTTATCGTGCGGTATTGGACCCTGCAAAATTGGGTTTGGGATTTCTGGCCTATGTGACTGTCGGCTTGAACAGCCATACCAAGGCCGCCCAAGAAGCGTTTGAACGCGCCATGGCCCGCGCCACCGATGTGCGCGAATGCCATAATGTCACAGGAACGGTCGAATATCTTTTACGCGTCGAGACGGCCGATCTGGCCGCCTATAAGCATTTTCACACCGAAGTTTTGGGCGTTTTGCCCCAAGTGCGCGAGATTACATCTTTTGTGGTTATGGGCAGTCCCAAGGATGATCGCGCCTAATTCATCAATTCAAACACAATTGTGACCGACGCGCTGACCCCAATTTCCCCCGCAGCCACAGGAACCGATTTGGCCATATCTGCGGCTGCAAACATCGGCACAGGTGCGCCATAGCCGGTGTTTTCCGAAATACTCATAATGCGACCCAGCGTCACCCCTGCCGCCTTTGTCAGCAATTGCGCGCGGCCCAAGGCATCGGCAACTGCGGCCTGACGCGCTGCATCTTGGATCGGATGAGGATCCGATTGACCAAAGGAAATGCCATTCAGCGTGTTCACACCATCTGTGATAACGGCATCCAAGACATTGCCCAAGATCGTCAAATCACGCACCCGCACAGACAGGATATTGCTGGCCGTATAGCCCGAAATTGTCGCAATCCCGCTGTCAGAATTGGTCCAATTCGGATTCAGTTGCAAATTAGAGGTCTGCAAATCGCGATTGTCAATTCCGGCCGCCTGAAGGCGCTGCATCACAGAGGAAAGCGCGGTGGAATTGGCCTGCATCGCCGCCGCCGCCATAACATCGATCGTTGTCACACCCAAGGATATCGTTGCCAAGTCTGGGGCCGCGGTGACAGTAGCCTCGCCCGTAACGGTGATTTGCGCGGGCATTTTTGGCGCCGTTTGTGCATTGGCCAAGCCCGCCATCAATAGGGCGGTTAAAATTATTATACCGAATACGCGCATTTCTATCTCCTTCATCAATGTCACACAATTTGTGCTGATGGCGATAATTACCGCTATCTCTTGCGTTTGGCTTGCCCTTTTTCTTCCCTTCGGCGAAAATCTGCTGTAGAACGGGGCAACAGACCGGCCCCCGTTTCGCGTGCCGCCCCCAAGTGTTAGATACCCAATATGAACCCAAACTTTGCTTTAGATTTTCGCAACGACCAAATCAAACTTTTGCACGCGCAAGAGGGGACTTGGGTTCAAATCGGCGTGGTTTCGGTGGACGATCCCGATTTGGATGCAGCGCTGGGATATATGCGGTCGACCGCGCTGGGTCTTTCGCCGCGTGGTATCGCCAGCAAATTGATCCTGCCTGATGGGGCGATCCTGTTTACGACCCTATCCGACTTGTCATCCGATGGGAAAACCCGCGCGACACAAATTGCTTTGGCGCTGATCGGGCGGACCCCTTATGACGTCAGCGATTTGGTTTATGATTGGACGGATGACGGGCCCCGCGCGCATTTGGCGGTAATCGCCCGCGAAACCTTGGACGAGGCCGAGACATTTGCCAACCAACATCGGTTCAACCCCGTTGCATTTGCTGCATGGCCAGAGCACGGAGTTTTTGCGGCCGAGGCTGATTTTGGACGCAGTGCCACGGCGTCAGAAATGATTGCCCCCCTGATTGCGCCCGAACCGCGCGCAGACACAGCCGTTTTGTCTGCAAGCGATTTTGAAATGGGCGACGCGGCCAAAGATATCGCCGCGCCCGAACAGTCAGAACACGAACCAATTGACCCAAATCAATTCCAAGTGCCGTTAGAACAGGCTTTTGTTCCAGACGATTTGGATGGCGACGCGATCAACACAAACCCGATCCTTTCAGAACCCACCGCGCTGCAGTCTTTGGGTGCGCAAGACACCGTGACAGTGGATCCTTTGGCTGATGCAACTGGGTTGGGCATCGCAGCATTTGCAGTGACCCCTGATCTGGACCATCCGCGCGCTGACGCGCCTGATCAGCGCGCAGAAATTGCCGCTGATGATCGACGAACGGATGATCAACCAGCGGTGCAGTTGAACCCAACCGCACCATCGGCCGACGTGCAACCCGACTTGTTCGGGGCCAGTGATGGCGACCGGCCCAGTTTCGCTGATGTGATGGCAGAAGAGGCCCCGATCGCCTTGGATGTGCCGATGGACGACCTCGAGGTTCAAGAGGCGCCTGCACTGCCCAGCCCATCGGCCGGTAAAGCGCAGACATTATTGGCCGAGTTTGCAGCAAGACGCGAGGCCGCCTTGGGGAGGGCAGCCCTATCTGGTTCGGTGGAACCGGCGCTATCTTTCGGCAAAATCGCATTATCGCCGCGTGATGCGCCGCTGGATGCCACACCAACACTCGCGATCCCATCTTTGGTGGCGCCGCCTTTGATCGCGTCGGTGGTAGAACCGAGTATCGGTGTTCGCGCAGAACCAGCGCAAAAAACCGCGCCCTTAACGGCACAAAAACCACTGCGAGCGCCCGAGACGGCGCTTGGCAGCAAACCATCGATAAAACGCCCTGCCCCCAAAAGCAGCGCATCAAAATCCGTCGTGATGGGATTTGTTTTGACGATCCTATTGCTGATCGCGCTGGCGGCGGCGGCGGCCATGTCAAGTTATCTTACCGCTGCTTGGAACAGCTATGGCGTCACAACGTCTGTGGCGTCAGATCAGCCTTCGGTTGCCGACGAAGTGGCGGCGGATTTGCCCGAGGGCGATGTGATGACGCCAACCAACGCCGCGCCGCAGACGGCAGATATTGCGGGGCCGGGCACCTTATCCAACCCCGTGACCTTGCCGGTGCCAACCTTGGCGTCTGACAGCGCGATCAGCTTGGTGCCCTTGGCAACACCTGCTGCCCTGCCGCAACCGATTGTCGTCGCCCCGCCCGATATTACCACCGCGTCTGCGGAAACGCCTTTGGCACCGCTGATCACCCCAACGGCCCAAGGCGTCATGACCCCTGAAGGGGTCTTTTTAATTGCTGGACAGCCTAGTGTTTTGCCCAAGTCACGTCCCGAAGCGGTTCTGGCCGTCGCATTGCAGCGCCAGATCGGGGTGACCAACCTGCCAAATGTGGCTATGTCAGACCCTGCCTTGGCGGGGAAAAAGCCATTGCTGCGCCCAAAAACTCTGGCGCCCAAGATTACCAGTGATCCAACCCTTGCGGGAAAACGTCCCTTGGGCCGACCTGAAACCCTTCTGGCGGCCGGCAATGCCGCACAAATTGCCCTCGCCTCATTGACGCAACCGGATCCGAATGCCCCGCGCAGTGCACTTGCTGTTACCATCAGCCGATTGCCCGTGTCGCGTCCCAAAGACTTGAACACCAACATCGCGTCGGTGCAAGACTTGACAACGCCAGACCTTGGCGCGCCCGATCTGGTGGCGTCTGAAACGCCATTGCCGAACACGCCATTAGAGGCGGATAATGAACCCGAAGTGGTTGCCTCTAAATCAAGCGGCCCCCGCACAGTGGTGTCCCAAAGTGCGACCTATAAAAACGCAATCAACCTGTCCAAAGTCAATCTGATCGGTGTTTATGGCAGTCAAGCCAACCGATATGCGCTGATCCGTCAAAGCAATGGCAGATTCAAAAAGGTCTATGTCGGTGATCGTTTTGATGGCGGCATGGTCGCGGCGATCACCGATAACGAGTTGCGGTATTCCAAAGGTGGGCAGATGCTGGCGCTGCAAATGCCAAAAGGCTGAAATCTTTGGACGCGGCTTGTGGGATAGTTACAATATTTCTTTCACACCTAACCGATAGCTTGGGTCCAATCCCAAGCCCTTGCAAAAAGATTGGTCACTGATGGAAAATCTGCTGCTGCAGGCATCAATTTATCTGGGCGCCGCCGTTTTGGTGGTGCCTTTGGCGGTGCGCTATGGTCTGGGATCGGTCTTGGGCTATATCGCGGCGGGAATTTTGGTGGGGCCCATTTTGGGCGTTGCGGGGGCTGCGACGCATGATCTGCAACAAGTCGCAGAATTCGGTGTTGTGCTGATGTTGTTTTTGATTGGGCTGGAGCTGGAGCCCAAAAACCTGTGGGAGATGCGACACAAACTGTTGGGAATGGGCGGCGCGCAACTGGCGGGCACGACCATCGCGGTTGCCTATGCGCTCTGGGCCTTTGGCGCGATTTGGTCGGTTGCTGTGATTTGCGGGCTGTTGTTATCGCTGTCGTCAACCGCAATCGTTTTGCAAAGTTTACAAGAAAAAAACCTGATGCGCAGTGCGGGGGGACGTGGCGCGTTTTCGGTCTTATTGTTGCAAGATATGGCCCTGATACCAATTTTGGCCTTGGTGCCGCTGATGGCCTTGCCCGCGATCCAAGGCCCTCAAGCGGTGCAGTTCGGTGTCACCAACCCAAAGGATGCTGCAACCCTTGCCGCACAACAAGGTGCTGCGGAACCCCTTATCAGTCTGGTGCAATCTTTGCCCAATTGGGGGGCCGCTTTGTTGACGCTTGCGATTGTGGCGGGAATCGTTCTGGCAGGCAACTATCTGTCGCGCCCTATTTTCCGATTTGTCCATGCCGCGAAATTGCCCGAGATGTCGACATTCATTTCGCTTTTGTTGGTCTTGGGCATCGCATTTTTGATGATGTTGGTGGGTCTTTCGCCGGCTTTGGGCACATTTGTGGCTGGGGTCGTTTTGGCCAACTCGGAATTCCGCCACCAGCTTGAGGCGGATTTGCGCCCATTTAAAGGCCTGCTGTTGGGTCTGTTTTTCATGACTGTCGGGGTTGGCATCAACTTTGGCCTTTTGTTGCGCGCGCCGCTGACAGTGTTGGGGCTGACGTTGGGGCTGATGGGTGTGAAAGCGCTTGTTTTATTTGTGATTTCCATTGCGTTTAGGCTGCGCGGCAATGATCGTTGGCTGTTTGCGTTATCCTTGGCACAGGGGGGGGAGTTTGGCTTTGTCATCGTGTCTTTTGCACGATCCGAAGGCGCGTTGCCGCTTTATGCGGGACAAATGGCGTTATTGGTCATCAGCCTTTCTATGTTGCTGACGCCTTTGCTGTTTATGGGATATGACACATTGGTTCGCTATCGTGGGGCGCGGAAACCCGAACGCGCCGCAGATATCATTGACGAGACAGGACAAATCATCATCGCGGGGATTGGGCGGTTTGGGCAGGTGGTCAATCGAGTCGTGCGCGGATCAGGCCTAAGCACAGTGGTTTTGGACAATGACATGACCACGATTGAAACGATGCGCCGCTTTGGGATCAAGGGATTTTTTGGGGATCCGTCGCGTCCAGAACTGCTTGAGGCGGCAGGATTGGCCACGGCCCAAGTGATGGTTGTTGCTGTAGACGAAAGGGACACAGCGACCCGCATTGTGCGATTCGTGCGTGCCTCCCGCCCAGATATTCACATCGTTGCCCGCGCCCGCGACCGTGTCCATGTCTATGAATTGTTCCAAGCGGGTGCGAATGATATCGTGCGAGAGACCTTTGACAGCTCTGTCCGTGCGGGGCGTTATGTATTGGAAAATATGGGATTTTCTGATTATGAGGCGTCAAAAGTCACGCAGATATTTGCCCGCGTGGACCGGGCCGCGATGCGCGATTTGGCGCAGCTTTGGGTGCCTGGGCAGAACACATCCTTGAATTCGGCTTATGTTGCACGCGCCCAGCAATTGGAACGTGAAATCGCCAATGCAATGATGGACGAATTGCACGAAGTGCGGCCCATGGCCGCCGAAACGGATCCTGGCCTGATGCCAGATATGCAAGAGGACGGCCAAGACAACAGCCGCCCCCAAAACGCTACCGTTTGAAAATCACGCGGCGCGGCCGATCAGCACATCGCCGACTTTTTTCTGTGCGCCCGCCTCATCGGTGCCGGCAACGGCGGCCACTTCGCGGGTGAGACGTTCCAAAGCCGCCTCATAGAGTTGGCGTTCAGAATAAGATTGTTCGCGCTGATCGTCCGAGCGGTGCAAATCGCGCACCACTTCGGCAATGGCCATCAGATCGCCCGAATTGATCTTTTGTTCATATTCTTGCGCACGGCGCGACCACATGGCGCGCTTGACGCGGGCCTTACCCTTGAGCGTGTCCAGCGCCTTGGAAATCAAATCAGGGGTCGACAAGCTGCGCATTCCAATTTCCGTGGCCTTGTGCGTCGGAACCCGCAAGGTCATCTTATCTTTTTCAAACGAGATGACAAAAAGTTCCAGGTGCATCCCAGCAACTTCTTGCTCTTCGATCGAAATGATCTTGCCCACGCCATGCGCTGGATAGACCACGAATTCGTTCGGACGAAAGTCGGGGCGTTTGGATTTGGTCATGTATATACCCTTTAAATGGCCCAATCGCAAAAATAGAGGGGCCCAACGATGTTGGGTGTATGCCGATCTGTTTTTGATGAAACCAGCTTGGAGCGAACAAGCCAGTAGGCCGTGATTGATCTTAGACATGACATATCACAAAATTGTCGTGATTCCAACTGTCGCAAATGAATGATTCGTTCAAGAATCATGAAAGATTTGCCTACAATGCCCAAGAACGCCGCAATTGCCACGAATCACCGCCATATTTGCAGGCGGATTCAGAATAGCGCAAAGTAAGGGATCAGCCGCCCAGACCGGCTGCTTCAGAAAAGTATTTGTCGCGCTTGTCTTTTTCGCCGTCGCGCTCGCTTGCCCCAGGCAAAGGGTCTTTTTTGGTGACGATGACGGGCCACATTTCAGAGTATTTGCGGTTAAAGGTCACCCATGCGTCCATATTCGCCTCGGTGTCGGGTCGGATGGCGTCGGCGGGGCATTCGGGCTCGCAGACGCCGCAATCGATGCATTCATCAGGATGAATCACCAGCATATTTTCCCCTTCATAGAAACAATCTACGGGGCATACCTCGACGCAGTCGGTGTATTTGCAGGCGATGCAATTGTCGATAACCACATAAGTCATAGGTGCGGATCCTTGTCTGTCGCAGATTTCCTAGCCAGTTCAGAGCGAGGATTCAAGAGGTGGCGCATCCAAATCCATGTAAAGCAGTTGCGCCTCGGTCGCGGGACCGCGTCGCTCTGACAGGGCAAGAACGCGGATCACGCGCACCGCTTCGGACTGCACAAAGGTCAAAGTATCGCCCACCATAACACCATGTCCAGGCTTTTTACATTTCTGCCCGTTGATGCGCAGATGCCCCTTTTCGATCATCGTGCTTGCCAATTCACGGCTTCGAAAAAAACGGGTCTGAAACAACCATTTGTCCAGCCGCAACTTGGGCTGGACATTGGGCTGTGGTTTCGTCCCCGGCCCCGCCAATTACATCTTATTTTTCAGCGCCATCAAGGCCGCGAAAGGATTGTCGGGATCAATCGGCTTTTCGACGCGGGGGGGGCGCTGTTCAAACGTTTTGGGCCTGTTATCATCTTTGCGCGGGCCGCGATCAGATTTGTCACCATAGGGCCGATCACCGCGTGGCTTTTCACCGCGTGGTTTGTCACCAAAGGGCTTATCCCCACGGGGCTTGTCGCCACGGGGCTTGTCGCCAAAAGGTTTATCGCCGCGCGGCCGGTCTCCTGCGGGTTTGTCGCCACGGGGGCGATCCCCTTTGGGGCGGTCACCCCTTGGACGATCCGCCTTTTCACCTTCGACGGGGGTCCCTTCGGGGGCCGCATCATTGCGGCGGTTTGGCGCAGGGCGTTCCACGCGGGGTGCGCGTTTTGGCGCCCAAGTAAATGTATAAAACGCCTCCATCTCGGGGGCGGCATCGGGTTCGGGATGCACAAAGGCCGATTCTTCTTCGGTGATCGGGTTGACCACGGCATCAGGGTCCACCACCACGGGCACGGGGCCAGATTTGACTTTGGCGCGCTCGCCGCGCACCCCCTTATAGCCAAGACCCGACATCAGATCGTTGAACTGTTCCAGCGTCATGCCCGTGATCGACAACATATCTGGCGTCGCCTCAAAGCCGGCACGGCTGTCTTTGGCGCGCAAAATATCGGCCAGACGTTCCAGCATATCGATCCGAAGCGCACGTGCGCCTGCGGGATGATAGCCTGCCAGCGTATAGTGGCTGCGCGGTACGGCATCCAAATTTGGGATGGTCACAAGGCCAGGTGGGGGGCTTTCGGGGAAATCCTGCAGACCATTCCACAACGACCACAGAACCAAGCGCAGGCGCGTGGGGGCGGGTTTCAGCAAAAGCGGCATAAATACCGTATATTGACCAAAGCGCACGCCATGTTTGCGCAGGGCACCCCGTGCCTCTTGGTCCAATTCCTTGACTTCGGTCGCCACAGCGTCGCGCACGATGACGCCCATTGCCTCGGTCAAACGGAATGCAAAGCCGCGCGCAAGGCCCGTCAACGCCTCGTCCCGTGACATCGCCAGCAAGGGTTCAAACCCTGCGGCGATCTTGCGATCAATAAAATGTTGCAAACGGCGCGTGACCTTTTCGCGCACATCATCGCCCGCATCATCATCGACAAAGGCCTGAACGGCGGGGCGCTGGGGCTCGTTTCCCTTGACCAATTTACCGACGGCAGAATTGCCCCACATCAACCCGCCTTGGGTGGTGAAATCCAATTCCGTATCGGGGGCGTTATAGAACCGATCCGCCCGCAGATGAAATTCGGGGCGCAAGGCCTCAAATGCGGCGGTGCGCAGGGTTTGCGCCGCCTCGCTGCTGTCGGATTGATCCTGCACAAAGCGGAATGCGTCCAAACGGCCCGCAAATTCGCCTTCGACAGTCACTTCGCCCTTATCATTCACCTCGGCCACGAGGGTCTCCTTCTGTTTCAACCGCCGCAGCAAAATGCTGGTGCGCCGATCTACAAATCGTTGCGTAAGCGCGCTGTGAAGCGCGTCGGATAGTCGGTCTTCTACAGCGCGCGTTTCGTCGCGCCAATGGTTTTCGTCATGCACCCAACCATTTCGCTGGGTAACATAGGTCCAAGTTCGGATATAGGCCAGACGTTTCGAGAGGGTGTCAATGTCACCGCCCGCTTTATCCAGCCGTTCTATGGCATTTTTCAACCAATCAGAGGGGATTCGGGTCTGCGCAAGACCGCGTCCTGTCAGAAATTCAAAAATCCGCGCCAAAAGTGTCGTATGTTCGGTTTCAGAGGCATTGCGAAAATCGGGGATGCGGCAGACATCCCACAACAGTTTCACCCGCTGCGGCCCTGTAATTTTCACCGCGACCTCGGGCATTTGCGACAGGATGCGCAAAGCCGTGACATCATCGGCATCGCGCGCCCGTGTCAGCCACGGGTTGCTGGTTGGATATTCCAAACTGCGGATCAGACGATCCACAGACAGAAAATTCAGATCATGATTGCGCCAAAACAATTTGCGGACGGGGTCAAATCGGTGTTGCTCAATCGCCTCAACCGTCTCGGGGGCGATGGGGCGCAATTCGCCCGTAACGCCAAAGCTGCCGTTTTTGATATGCCGGCCCGCGCGGCCTGCGATCTGTGCCATTTCTTGGGCATAAAGGCCGCGCATCCGGTTGCCGTCGAATTTAGACGTGGCCGCAAACGCAATATGGCCGATGTCCAAATTCAGCCCCATGCCAATCGCATCGGTGGCAACCAGATAATCCACCTCGCCAGTTTGATACAGCGCCACTTGGGCGTTCCGGGTGCGGGGGGAGAGTGCGCCCATAACAACCGCACACCCCCCCTTGGTGCGGCGGATCAATTCGGCGATGGCATAGACGTTTTCGACGGAAAAACAGACAATCGCGCTGCGTTCGGGCAGGCGCGATATTTTTTTCGACCCCGTATAGGTCAGTGTTGAAAGGCGTTCGCGTTTCATCAGTTGCACATTGGGGATCAGCCCCAATATTGCGCCGCGCATGGTTTCAGAGCCCAAAAACAGGGTTTCATGCAGGCCACGCGCCCGCAACAAGCGGTCGGTAAAGATATGGCCGCGATCAGGATCGGCGCAGAGCTGAATTTCATCCACGGCCACAAAATCCGCGCCGATGTCCAAGGGCATCGCCTCGGTCGTGCAGACCCAATATTGGGCGCGGGGCGGGATGATACGTTCTTCGCCTGTCACCAGCGCCACAACGGACGGGCCGCGCAGGGCCACGATCTTATCGTAAACCTCACGCGCCAACAGGCGCAGGGGCAGGCCGATGACGCCCGTGCGATGGCCCAACATCTGCTCAATCGCATAATGGGTCTTGCCCGTGTTTGTGGGCCCAAGCATCGCGGTCACGCGCGCGGGGGAACGCTGAATTTGCATAGATGTTACAGCGCCTGATCTGGGGCGGTCAGCCGATCTATGGCCTCTTGCAAACCCGCGCCATGGGGATTGATGGCAAGAGCAGCGCGATACACTTCGATCGCCTTTTCGGGTTGATCCAATTCTTCAAAGATTGCGCCCAGACCTGCAAGCGCGCCGAAATGGCGGGGGTTTAACGTCAAAACATGGCCGATATCGGCGATCGCGGGGCCAAAATCACCCGTTTGAAAATAGGCGGTGGCCCGCGCGTTCCAGCCTTCGGCAAAATCGGGCGCGTGATCGACAAGCGCCGTCAAATGCTGCACGGCCAATTCAGGATTACCTTGCGCCATGGCCGCGCGCCCGCGTTCCAGCAGCAAATCCATCGCGGCCGATCCTGATTTTGACCATTCGATCCAAATCTCTTGCTCAATCTTTTGGGACTGTGTGGCATCTGCCGTCAAAAGTTCCTGAAAAAGCGCGTCCAAATCCGCAGTTTGCGCCGCCAACGGACATATGCTGAAAAAAATCAGCGAAACTGCCGTAAGGATAAGATTGTTTGTGAACATATTGGCTTTCATAGTGCTAAGGGTAACGTAACGCGCGGGAAATTCCAGTGCCCGCAACCTTGATCTGCAAGAAAGTGATGACATGAGCGATGTAATTCAAAAGGCGGTTGCGGCATTGTCCGCGAAATTTAGCAGCGGCTTTGACGGCGTTGCGAAATTTATCATAACGGGCGAAGGGTCGATCATGGTGGACGGCGCAGGTGTGCGCGCGGGCGACGACGAGGCGGATGTAACGCTGACCGCCAGCGCAGAGGTGTTTGAGGCGATTCTGGCAGGTGATATGGGGGCGACGGGCGCCTATATGACGGGCAAATTGAAAATTGACGGCTCGTTGCCGATGGCGATGCAGTTGGGATCGGCCCTATCGTGATGGAAAGCGCCCCCTTTTTCGACACTGTTGCAGGCAGTGCCGCGCGGGCGGTCTGGGTCAAATCGACCGACGGGCTGCGCTTGCGGTTGGCGGTTTGGGACAATAAGACGGCGCAGGGAACGATTTTTCTGCTGCCAGGTCGGACCGAATATGTGGAAAAATATGGGCTTGCGGCGGCGGAAATGGTATCGCGCGGGTTCAATGTGATCAGCATTGATTGGCGCGGCCAAGGTCTGTCTTTGGGGCGGTTGTCTGATCCGATGGTGGGTCACGTGGATGATTTTGCCGAATATCAATGCGATTTGGATGCGATGCTGGACGCGGCACAAAGCATGGGTTTGTCCGAGCCGTTTTATCTGATGGCGCATTCGATGGGGGGGTGTATCGGCTTGCGTGGCCTGATGGGCAAACATCCGTTCAAGGCGGCTGCGTTTTCCGCGCCGATGTGGGGGATTGCGCTGTCAACATGGATGCGACCCTTAGCCAATATCATCTCAACGGCTTCGGGATGGTTTGGTCTAAGTCATATCTATGCCCCGGGCACGGGGGCCACGTCGTATGTGAATGAGGCGGCGTTTCAGGGCAATGTTTTGACCACCGACGCGGATATGTGGGCCTATATGGGCAAACAAACCGCGGAACATTCCGAATTGGCCTTGGGTGGGCCCAGCATGGCCTGGGCCAAGGCGGCGATGAGCGAATGCCACCAACTCTCGATGATGCAATCCCCTGATCTGCCCTGTTATGTGGCGCTGGGGACATCGGAAAAGGTCGTTGATCCTTTGCCCATTCATGCACGAATGTCTGTATGGCGTCAGGGTCAATTAGACCTTTATGCGGGTCTAGAGCATGAAATTATGATGGAAGGCCCGTCTGCCCGCACGCGGTTTTATGACAAGGCGGCGGGGTTGTTCACAGTTTAATCTGCGCGAATCCATCGCGCAGGGCGCGGCTCCAGCCTTCGGACATGGCGCGGAACGCCTCATCTCCTGCCTCAATGCGGCGTTGACGCGACACGCGACAGGCATCTTTTTCGATAACACATAAATCCAGCGGCATTCCGACCGACAGATTGGATCGCAACGTCGAATCCATCGACAACAGCACGGCCTTTTCCGCATCCGCCAAACTGGTCGAAGGTTTCACCACGCGGTCCAAAATCGGCTTGCCGTATTTATGCTCGCCAATTTGCAAAAACGGCGTATCCTCGGTCGCTTCAATGAAATTACCCTCTGGGTATACCAAAAACAATCGCATGGCACCGCCCTTGCGTTGCGCTGCCACCAGCATGGTTGCAGAGGCGCCCTGTTTCATCGTGGCCAGTTTTTCGTCGATCTCAAGGCGCACGGCACACAGCGTCGCCCCAATGATTGACGCCACTTTCAGCATCGTCGGCGCCTTTAGGATCGAGGTGGCTTCGGTCGCATCAGGATCATCAATCGCTTCGCGCAGGCGGGCCAAGGTGGTTTGCGTAACCGAAAGCGATCCTGCGGTGACGATGGAAATGATCCGCTCACCCGCATTTTCAAAATGGAACATTTTGCGGTAGGTGGCGATATTGTCCAAACCGGCATTCGTGCGGGTGTCCGACAGCAAAACCATGCCCTCATTCAACAAAAGTCCAACGCAATAGGTCATGACCGCCTCCCTGATTTGCGCAAGCTATTGCTGTTGGGCTGCCACCGCAACAGTCACATCCATCTTTTCGACCGCCGTGCCGCGGGAAATGCCGCGAATGGGGGCGGCATCCAGCGCATCCAAGCCAGACCCAAGGCGGATATAGCGCGCATCGGGGCAGCAACGATTGGCAGGATCAAAGCCGATCCAGCCGATCCCCGCGACAAACAACTCCCCCCACGCATGGGCTGCCTCATGCGCCATTCCATCAAAACTGGATTGCAAATAGCCCGAAACATAGCGCGCTGGCACGCCTGCCACGCGTGCCGCCGCAATCAAAACTTGGGTCTGATCTTGGCAGACGCCCCGCCCTTGCGCCATAGCTTCGGCCGCTGTGGTGGAAATTTGGGTTGATCCTGTCACATAGGTCACCGCATCAGACACGGCTGCTGACAAATGATGTGCCCCCGCCAAAAGATCGCTGTCGAAAAACACCTTGGCCAAATCCTTGATCGCTTCGTCCGCGCGCGTCGCATCCGTTTCGCGCAAATAGGCCTCGGGCGGGACGGATTCTTTGTGGTCTTTCAACACACCTGCCAGATCGAACGTTTCAACGCGCCCCTGCACGCGCACCTCAATTTCCGTAACAGGACCAAGGACAGACCAGCCTTGCACCCAATCGCCCGCCCCGTCGCGAAAACCGCCCCCCATTGTGCCGCCCGATACCGTCACCGTCCAATCCAGCAGTTTTTGCCCGTCAAAGCGGGACGGCGTCAAACGATGGCTTTGCACCACGCCGCGCACGGGGGTGTCATAGGAATAGCGGGTGACATGATCGACTGAGAGCAACATTATTGGATATCCCCAGAGAGATAGCTGTTATGGATGATATTTCCCAAATGCGTGGTTTCATTGATGAAACGCGTTAGAAATTCATGTAGTCCTTCGTCAAAAATGCGGTCAGTGGATTGGTTTTCCAATTCCGCCATCAACCGCGCGGCGGCATTCGTGGCCGCCGTCTCACGTCCATAATGTTTCGACAGCCGCGCCATATGGTTGTTCATACCCGCCACACAGGTGATCAGGCTGCGCGGGCATTCCGGATTAAGGATAAGAAAATGCGCGATTTTCGCCGAAGTAATCTCACCGCCATAAGCCCAATGAAAGGCGCGGTTGGCCGACATGGCGCGCAACAGCATTGACCATTGATCATTGTCCAAACCCGAACCTATGAAATCCGCTCGCGGCAGCAGCACATAATATTTCACATCCATCAGCCGCGCCGTGCTGTCGCCGCGTTCCAGATAATAACCGATGTTCAAAAAATTATAGCCATCATTGCGGAGCAGCGTCGCATCAATCGCGCCGCGCACCATCGCGGCATGACGCGTCGCCCAATCGGTCAGGAATGACAGATCACGCCCCATTCGGGTCGCCTCTAACTGGCGCAGCTCTTGAAAGGCGGTGTTCAGCGCGTCCCACACTTGGGTGGTCAATGCCGTGCGAATGATCCGCCCGTTTTCCCGCGCATTGGTGATACAACTGGCCACCGAATTCGGATTGTCGCGGTCAAAAAACAAATAGGATTCTATATTGGCCTGATCAGGCGCGCCATATTTCGCCTCATACCCCGTAGCATTGCCAGAGGCACGCAAAAGGCTGTCCCAATCGCTGCGAAACCCTTGGGCCGTGGGCAGCAAAGACATCCGCGCCCCCACCTCAAGCAAGCGCGCCACGGTTTCGGCGCGTTCCATATTGCGGGCAATCCAGAACAGATTATCGGCGGTTCTACTTAGCATGATTTACTCCGCCAAAACCCATGTATCCTTGACCCCGCCGCCTTGGGACGAATTCACGACCAGTGACCCCTCGCGCAGGGCCACGCGGGTCAAACCGCCTGGCACCAATTCGATCTTTTCACCCACCAAACAATAGGGGCGCAGATCGACATGGCGCGGCGCAATGCCCTCTTCGACAAAGGTGGGGGTGCAAGACAGCGCCAGCGTTGGCTGGGCGATGTAATTGGCAGGATTGGCCGTCAGCAGTGTGCGGAATTGTTCCACCTCGGCGCGGGTGGATTTGGGGCCGACCAGCATCCCATAGCCGCCTGATCCATGCACCTCTTTGACCACCAGATCGCCCAGATTGTCGCAGACATATTTCAAATCCTGCGCATCCCCGCATTTCCATGTCGGCACATTGTTTAATATTGGTTCTTCACCCAAATAAAACCGCACCATTTCAGGCACATAGGTGTAAATCGCCTTATCATCGGCAACACCCGCACCAGGTGCCGAACAGATGGAAACGCCGCCCGACCGATAGACATCCATCAGCCCCGCCACCCCCAACATCGAATCGGGGCGAAAACACAAAGGATCTAGATAATCATCATCCAGTCGGCGGTAAATCACATCGACCCGCTTTGGCCCCTCGGTCGTGCGCATATAACAAAAGGCGCCGTCAACGAACAAATCCTGCCCTTCGACCAGTTCAACGCCCATCAGGTCCGCCAGAAAGCTGTGCTCGTAATAGGCGGAATTGAAATGGCCAGGCGTCAGAATCACCACAGTCGGTTCGTGATCGCATTTGGCAGGGGCGACAGATGCCAAAGTGCGGCGCAATTTGACAGGATAATTGTCGACAGGTTCAATCCGGTTTTCGCGAAACAGATCGGGGAACATCCGCATCATCATCTCGCGGCTTTCCAGCATATAGGACACGCCCGACGGGGTGCGGCAGTTATCTTCAAGGACGAAAAACTCACCCGGGGCGGTGCGCACGATATCGACCCCCACGATGTGCGAATAGACACCTTTGGGCGGCACGAACCCGACCACAGATTTTTCAAAGGCGGCGTTTTGATAAACCAGTTTCGCGGGCATACGACCTGCGCGGACAATTTCGCCGCGCCCATAGACATCCACCAAAAACGCATTCAAGGCCCGCGCACGTTGTTTGATGCCGCGTTCCAATTTCGCCCACTCGCTGCCCGTAAACACGCGGGGGAACATATCAAACGGGATCAACCGATCAGGATCGCCGCCTTCGCCGTAAACCGCAAAGGTAATCCCAATGCGGCGAAACAGGGCCTCTGCCTCGGCTTGTTTTGCCAATCTTTTGTCCGCAGGCATATCATCCGCCCAAGCCTGAAGTCCCGAATAGGGCGCACGCACCGAGGAGCCGTCAAACATTTCATTGAAATAGCTGGTCATATCGCACCGCCCTATCAAACGCTTTGGGGCAGTAAAGGCCCGCCTCGGGTCAGGGACAAGAGGCGGCGCACAAATAGGCGTTAGAATCGCGGCCTGCGCCTAAATTTTAGGCAAATCAGCCGACTTGCAGCGCATCCCATTGCGACCTAAGTGTATGCAAACAATCATAGGTGCCCCATGACCCAATTTGGCCAAAAATCCCCCGTATTCGACGCCCGCACTGGTGGCAACAGCTTTGGCGATCTGCCCGAATGGGATTTGAACGATCTGTATACCGATCCTGACGCGCCCGAAGTCGTCCGCGATCTGGATTGGCTTGCGCAATCAGGAGCAGAATTTGCGGCCAAGTATCAGGGGAAGTTGGCGGATTTGACCGCGGCCGAGATGCTGGCTTGTGTGCAAACCTATGAGGGGATCGATATCACCGCAGGCCGCCTTGGGTCTTATGCAGGTCTGCGGTATTATCAAAACACGATGGATTCGGATCGCGCTAAGTTTATGGCCGATGTGCAGGATCAAATCACCAATTCCACCACGCCGTTGGTATTTTTCAGCCTTGAATTCAACCGCTTGGACGAAGACCATCTAACCAAACTAACCGCGCAAAACGCCGATCTTGCCCGTTATGCCCCCGTATTCGCCCGTATGCGCGCCATGCGGCCCTATCAGTTGTCAGATGAGATGGAGACCTATCTGCATGACGCGTCGGTCGTGGGGGCATCGGCGTGGAACAAGCTGTTTGATGAAACCATGGCGGGACTGATGTTCGATGTGGCGGGCGAAGAGGAACCCCTCAACCTTGAGGCCACGCTCAATCTATTGACCGACACCGACCGCGCAAAACGCGAGGCCGCAGCCCGCGCGTTGGCGGTGGTGTTTGACAAACATATCAAACTGTTTTCCCGCGTGCACAACACCCTCGCCAAGGAAAAGGAAATCGATGACCGCTGGCGCAAGATGCCGTCAGCGCAACACGCCCGCCATCTGTCAAACCATGTCGAACCCGAAGTGGTTGAGGCGTTGCGAAATGCCGTGGTCGCCGCCTATCCAAAACTGTCGCACCGCTATTACCGCCTAAAGGCGAAATGGATGGGGTTGGAGCGGATGCAAGTTTGGGACCGAAACGCGCCTTTGCCATCAGACACCCCGCGTCTGGTGGGTTGGGCCGAGGCCACCGAAACCGTGCTGTCGGCCTATGCCGCCTTTGATCCGCGCTTGGCCGAAATCGCAAAACCATTTTTCACCAAAGGTTGGATTGATGCAGGCGTTAAATCAGGCAAGGCGCCAGGTGCCTTTGCCCATCCGACTGTGACCACCGTGCATCCCTATGTGATGCTGAATTACCTGGGCAAGCCGCGCGATGTGATGACTTTGGCGCATGAATTGGGGCATGGGGTGCATCAAGTCTTGGCCGCATCGCAAGGTGAACTTTTGTCGGCAACCCCGCTGACGTTGGCCGAAACCGCATCTGTGTTTGGCGAAATGCTCACGTTCCAAAAACTGCTAGATGCTGCCAAAACCCCCGCTGAACGTAAGACCATGCTTGCGGGCAAAGTTGAAGATATGATCAACACCGTTGTGCGCCAAATCGCCTTTTACGATTTTGAATGCAAACTTCATGCCGCGCGCCGCGAGGGGGAACTCACCCCCGATGATATCAACGCGCTTTGGATGTCTGTCCAGGCGCAATCCTTGGGTGATGCCTTTGATTTCATGGACGGATATGAAACATTCTGGGCCTATATCCCCCATTTTGTCCATTCCCCGTTTTACGTCTATGCCTATGCCTTTGGCGACGGGTTGGTGAACGCGCTTTACGCCGCCTATGCGGACGGTCTGCCCGATTTCCAAGAAAAATATCTGGATATGCTGCGCGCGGGCGGATCAAAACACCATAAGGATTTGCTTGCCCCCTTTGGTCTTGACGCCTCTGATCTAAAATTCTGGGATAAGGGCCTAAATATGATCGCAGGGTTTATCGATCAGCTTGAGGCGATGGAAGACTAATCGCGCCTGACTGGCTTCCTCGTTGTCCAAATATCCCACAGGGGTCGCGGGGGTGTGAAACCCCCGCTTCTGCCGTCAGCCCAAGGGAGAAAACGGCCACGGCTTATCCTCGGTCTTGGCCGTTTGATACAGCGCCGCCTTGGCCATCCATTTTCCGATCACTTCGCCAAAATTGGCCAGTTGCACGTTGGGCTGCCCCTTATCAACAAGCATCAAAACAAACTGCACCAATGTGGCGAGAAATAGCACGGACTGTGCCGCACCAATCATCAGGGCGATCAGAACCATCATCAATCCGCGCATCCAGATATGTTTGCGCCGAGGCTCTGGGATGGAATTTGAAATCGTTTCACTTAGCTCAGGGTTGCTCATTTTGGCTCCTTGGTTGCACCTGTTATGCAGATGGGAATTGGGCGGCCTGCCTTCAATCTGGCCTGCAACTTTCGGCGGATTTTAGCCTAAATGATCAAAATACCCCGTTGCCCTGATTTTGCGCAACACGCATTCGCCCAAGTCTGAAGCGCGCATCGACAGACAATTTTGATGAAAGAACCAATATAAATAGGCGGCATGGGGCCAAGTGCGGCCCTCGGTCCGCGCAATCGCCGCGGGCAAATCATCAGGTCGGCGCACGACCTCAGTGGCATGATGAAAATCGGTTTGCCCGCAGGTGATCACAGGTCGCGAATGGATCATCGCCTCAATGCCCACGGCAGAATTGATCGTCACCACCACTGAGGCTGCGGACAAGATGTCATGAATATTGGCAGGCAATATGATCAGGCGGGGGTCTTTGCGCGCCTTTTGTGCAAGCCAGGCAAGTGTTTCAAAATCCATGTCGCGCGGATGAGGTTTGACCACAATTTGGCGGGGGTCATCACGGGACAGCAAGACCTTTATCATCTGCCGCATCGTGATATACAGCGCCTCGCCGACGCCGCGGTGACTTTCTGACTGCAAAAACACTGCTATGCATCCTTGGGGGACAAGCACTCGCTGTTCGGGCTGTTCATAACGTGACGTTCGCGGCACCGCTTGCGCGGCATATAAATCACATTGAAACGCCAAAGCAGCCCTAGGGTCGATAAGATCGGGGTCAAACGACAACGCCGCAATCGACGACTGATAGCGCGTTCCGACTGGGTCCAGATAATAATAGGGCGCAATATAGGCAGAGCCACAATTCAGCGCCCGCGGATGCCTGATCGTCCCACGTTCAAAGATGTGGAAATGGTCGTCCGCTGCGATGTCATCCATGGCTGTTTCACGGTTTAGCAGCACATATTCATATGAACCGCCAAAGGGTTCCAATGCCCGCCCAATGCGACCAAAGACCTGACCCTGTTCC
Source organism: Cypionkella sp. (assembly GCA_040398785.1). Classification (GTDB taxonomy): domain Bacteria; phylum Pseudomonadota; class Alphaproteobacteria; order Rhodobacterales; family Rhodobacteraceae; genus Cypionkella. Next base: position 150,969 of record JBBATJ010000003.1, read on the forward strand.
CACGCGGAATCCAAAATGCGCTGCGGCACATGCATTTTCACATGGAACCGCAGCGCTGGCATTAAAGTTTGATCTCGACACCTTTTGCAAAGACTGTATCGATCATCACTTGGGTGCCGCGGACAAATTCCAGCGGGCAAGGATAGGCGACACCATCGCGCACCGTGCGCCCAAAAGCCTCAACTTGCAGGATATAATGATTGGCGGTCGGGAAACGTTCGGTCAAAACTGTGTTGCCGTTGCGGTGCAATTCGACAGCGGCAATGTCGTTGACATTCGCGTTAAAGGGCCCACCCTCTAGGCGGATCATGCCCTTGTCGCCTTGGAATGTGACCACTTGGCGGTTGTAAAGCCGCGTCGACGTCATGGATCCATAGGTGAACCGCCCATGCGGTCCATCCATAATGCCTGCCACTTGGGCGTGCGTGTCAACGCCACCTTCACGCAAGATACGGGCCGAAATATCAACCGCCTCGGAACTGGTGACAAACCGCGCAGAGCCAAAGTTATAAACCCCAATGTCGCGCAACGACCCGCCGCCGGTTTCAGGTTTGCTGCGAATATTGTTCGGATCGGTCATGTTAAACGAGAACGCTGCATCCACATGGCGCAATTGGCCGATCTCGCCTGCCTCAAGCCACGCCTTGGCGCGTTGCCACTGCGGATGATGCACGATCATATAGGCCTCGGCGGCCAAAAGCCCCGATTTGTCGCGCGCCGCGATGATCTGGTCAATTTCGCTGGCCTGCATGGCAATCGGCTTTTCGGTCAAAACGTGTTTACCCGCCGCCAAAACCTTAAGGGTCCACTCCACGTGCATATGATTGGGCAGGGGGATATAGATTGCATCAATGCTGGGATCGGCCAACAGCGCGTCATAACTGTTGTGAACCATCAAATGCGGCGCAAATGCCTGAAATCCTGCCGCCTTGGCGGGATCAGACGTAGCAAGTGCTGCCAATTCGGCGCCATGCGCCGCATGAATGGCAGGCCCCATATGTTCGCGCGCAAAGTTTGCCGCGCCCAAAATGCCCCAACGTAGTGTTTTCATCTTCGCCTCCCGATGTTTGGCGCAGGTTATCCCTTCTACGCCGCCGCGGCTAGGTGGTTTTCGGCTTGCGCCGCACAAAGCTTCCCAACAATACCAAAAGATAACTGATATCCAAAAACGCCAAAGTTTGCCATGGATAACTGAGCAATGCGGCAACCAAGACGACAAATCCCAAAACGACAAAACTGACCATTTCCGTCTTGAAACTGATTTTCTTGAACGAGGGTGTGGGAAATTTTGCGACCATCAACGCGCCGCATAAAGCCATCCACAGCGCGATCGCCGGCGGACCAACGGCCGCACCATGGCCCACCGCGTTGGCCAGAAAAATCGGCCCAAGCACCAACATTGCGCCCATCGGCGACGGCACACCCTGAAAACTTGCACCATCGCGATCGGGATCGCGCGCGCCGACATTGAAACGCGCCAGACGCAACAAGCAGGCAACGGTGTAAACCAAAGCGGCAATCCAGCCCTCGGATCGCATATCCTGCAACGCCCAAAGATAAATCACCAAACCTGGTGCCACGCCGAAATTCACGAAATCGCACAGCGAATCCAATTCCGCGCCTATTTCGCTTTCGGATTTCAACAGACGCGCAATACGACCATCCAGCCCGTCCAAGACGGCCGCCACGATGATCAAGGCAACTGCCAGACCAAAGCGCCCCTCTGTGGCCAATCGAACGGCCGTCAGCCCGGCACAAAGTGCTCCGACAGTAATCAAATTGGGCAGCAATTGCCAAAGCGTTGTCTTGCGGCGGGGGGATTCGGTCATTCCATCACAGCCGTGCGGCGCAACAGATCACGGTCCAATTCTGCCAAAACTGTCTCGCCCGCGATGGTGTTTTGTCCAATCGCCACCAGAGGTTCAACGCCGTCTGGCAAATAGACATCCAACCGCGACCCAAACCGGATTAAACCAAAACGCTCGCCCGTGCGCAGGGATTGGCCTTCGTGGACAAACGGCACAATACGGCGCGCCACAAGACCCGCGATTTGCACAACAACCAATTGCCGCCCACCCTCTATCTCAAACAGCAAGGAATTGCGTTCATTGTCCACAGATGCCTTATCCAAGGAGGCGTTGAAAAACTTGCCCGCCCTATAGGACATTTTGATCAGTTTTCCCGCGATCGGCGCGCGGTTCACATGGCAGTTAAACACCGACATAAATACCGACACCCGCAACAAAGGCGCGTCCCCCGCGCCCAGCTCTGGCGGAGGGACAGCGCGTTCTATCAACGACACAACCCCATCGGCAGGCGATACAATTAATCCCCGCGCCTGTGGGACAGCACGCTTTGGGTCACGGAAAAAGTAATAACACCAAATCGTTAGACCAACACCGATCCACCCCAAAGGATCCCATATCCAAAAAAACACTAAGGTTATCGCAGCGAAAATCGCCACAAACCGACGGCCTTCGCGGTGCATCGGCTTAACAAAAGTGTCTAACATATTCATGGGTTCAGCCCTTTTTGATCTGGCATCTCCATATGCCGTGTCGGCAAGTTACGCAACGCTTTAGGCAGGCACAGACATTCCTTTGGTCTTGGCCAATTCCCGCATCCGCTCCTGCAACTTTTCAAAGGCGCGCACTTCAATTTGACGAATACGTTCCCGCGAGACGGAATAGCTTTCGGACAATTCCTCAAGCGTGATGGGTGTTTCCGACAGGCGGCGTTTGATCAGCACATCTTTTTCACGATCATTCAGCGCGGCCATCGCCTGCATCAACAGCGCGTGGCGGGTTTCAAACTCATCTCGCGCCTCGTAATCGGCGGCTTGATCGCTGTCTTCATCTTCCAGCCAATCCTGCCATTGGGTCGTGCTGTCGCCATCGGATCCAACGGTAACGTTCAAACTGGCGTCGCCCCCCGACAAGCGGCGGTTCATATCGACAACTTCGGACTCGGACACGTTCAATTCGGTCGCAATGCGCGCAAGGTTTTCGGGACGCAAATCGCCTTCTTCCAGTGCACCCACTTTGGCCTTGGCCTTACGCAGGTTAAAGAACAGCTTTTTCTGCGCGGATGTTGTGCCCATTTTCACCAAGGACCAAGACCGCAGGATGTATTCTTGAATAGAGGCCCTGATCCACCACATGGCATAGGTGGCCAAACGAAAGCCCTTTTCGGGATCGAACCGCTTGACCGCCTGCATCAGGCCGACATTTGCCTCTGAAATCACTTCGGATTGCGGCAGACCATAGCCACGATAGCCCATGGCAATCTTGGCCGCCAACCGCAAATGCGAGGTCACCATTTTATGCGCGGCAGTGCTGTCTTGATGATCGACCCAACGTTTGGCCAACATATATTCTTCTTCGGGTTCCAGCATGGGGAACTTACGAATTTCTTGCATATAGCGGTTCAGACCCTGTTCAGGACTTGGGGCTGGTAGGTTTGCATAGGTGCTCATTCATGACGCTCCTGTTGGTTCGGTGCGACATCGCCCCCGAATTCTTTTGAAATATGCATGGCGTCGCGCAGCTTCAAGACTTGCATCACAGATTTTTAGCTCAGCGTTGCGCGTTCAAATCCGTCAGCCCCTAAGCGCCATTTCAGCCTTGTGCCCTGACCTTTTTATGCTTCTCTTTTTTACAAATATCCCTGGGGTAGGTCACATTGGCTCTTGCCAATGTGACCTGGGGGGTTGGCCCCCCATCCAACTTTTTAAATCGCCACCCGCTCTCCAAGTTCAACGACACGATTGCGCGGCAGATGATAATATTCTGTCGGGTCGGCGGACAATCGCGATAAAATCGCATAGATTTGATCATAAACCCGTTCAAGGCCTTTTGGGGACGTCACGACAATGCGGCGACGGCCCAAGAAAAAGGTCGTGTTCATCACATCGAATTTCAGCCCCTCTCGGCGCGCAGCACCCAGCGCGCGCGACACATTTGGCGTCTCCATGAAACCAAATCGCAAAATCAAACGTGCAATACCTTCTGACACTTGTTCATAGCTGACGCGGTCCGCTGTATCGGCCACCGGCACGCGCAGGGTTTCCACAGTCAATAGGATGGTTTGACTGTGCAAAACGCGGTTATGTTTCAAATTGTGCAACAATGCCGTGGGGACGCTTTCAACGTCAGGGTTTAGAAAGAATGCGGTTCCTGGAATGATGTGCACAGAACTGCGGCTCATGGCACGGGCAAAGCTGTCAAGGGCCACCTGCCCTTTTTTGGCGCGGGCCAAAAAGTCTTGGGTGCCGCGAAACCACGACCACATCACCACCATCAAACAAAGGGCCATCAGAACGGGCACATAGCCGCCATCATGGATTTTCGTCAAATTGGCCGCCAAAAACACGCCTTCTAGCAGCAAAAATGGTATCGCAATAATCACCGCGATCCATGGCCGCAAAATCCCCGACATTATCGCATAGAGCAGGGCCAAAATAGTGGTAATCACCATCGTGCCCGTCACTGCAATACCGTAGGCAGAGGCCAACGCGGACGAGGTTTTAAACCCAAGAACCAAAACCACGACCCCCACCAACAGAACGCTGTTGACGGCGGGGATATAAATCTGCCCGCTTTGCATACTCGAGGTATGCAAAATCCGTAAACGTGGCAAAAGGCCCAGCTGGATTGCCCCACGCGCCATCGAAAAGGCACCCGTAATGACGGCTTGGCTGGCGATGACAGTCGCCGCGGTTGCAAGAATGACCAAAGGCGCAAGAAAGCTGTCTGGGACCATCCGAAAAAAGGGATTGTCCAAGGCCGTTGGGTCTGACAACACCAACGCCCCCTGCCCCAAATAGGTCAGCACCAAGGCAGGAAACACCAACAAAAACCATGCCATAGCAATCGGTTTGCGGCCAAAATGGCCTAGATCGGCATAAAGCGCCTCGGCCCCTGTCACCGCCAAAAATACAGCGCCCATCACCAAAAAGGCGACGCCTGCGTGGTTTTGCAGGAAAATAAACGCCCAGACGGGGTTGAAAGACGACAAAATATGGGGGGCCGCGATGATCTGCACGATCCCCGCCCCGCCCAGAACCAAGAACCACACAACGGTTAGGGGACCAAAGAAATAGGAAATCGCCCCTGTGCCTTTGGCCTGGACGGCAAAAAGGGCCACCAAGATCACCAAAGTCAGCGGCAAAACCCAGTCATTCAAACTGGGCAGAATCAGGCCCATCCCCTCAACCGCGCCCAGCACCGACACGGCAGGGGTGATCATCGCATCGCCCGCAAACAGCGCTGCGCCTGACATGGCCAATAACAAAACGGGCAAAGAGCGCCGCCCAAAGGCCAATCGCACCAAAGTATAAAGCGCCAAGATCCCGCCTTCGCCGCGGTTGTCCGCGCGCAAAAGGATCAAAACATATTTGACCGTGACGATCAAAAACAGTGTCCAGATCAGGATAGCAAGAATGCCGTACACATCGGCGGGTTGCACGCCGCCTGCGCTGATCGGGCGCAAGGCCTCACGCAGGGCATAGATCGGGCTGGTGCCGATATCGCCATAAACCACGCCAACTGCACCCAAGGTCAGGGCTGCAACGCCCTGTTTGGTGCCTTCATGGGGCGGTTCTTCGCGCAAATAATCCGCGATATCCAAAGCCTCTTCATCGAAAAGGGCTAACTCTTCGGGGGCAGACTGACTGCCATGGGTTTCATTTTTTTTCATGATGGTTTGGGGCAAGGGGGGGAACCCGATGCTATTCCTGCGACAAAACGCGCGGAGCCTCCAAAAGGTTACAGCCGTAGCTGCGAGACGTCAGATTACACCTTTGCGTGATCGCACGCAAAGGGATTTTGCAGATGCAGCATCATGACGCGCTAGCCCCCCAGCGCGCCCAGCAAATCTGCGATATCTGCGGGCAACGGAGAGGTGAATTCCAACCATTCATTCGTCACAGGATGTTTGAATCCCAGACTTGCAGCGTGCAGGGCTTGGCGGGGAAAATCGTTGCCCAAATCCGCGGCCGCACCAAAGGTTTTGGGCGACAGTTTGCGTTTGCCGCCATAGGTCTGATCACCCAGCAGTCCGTGCCCCGCATAGGCCATATGCACCCTGATTTGATGCGTGCGGCCCGTTTCCAGCCAACATTCCACCAGACTTGCCCCATCCGACAGGTTTTGCACCACCCGCACGCGGGTGACCGCATGGCGGCCCTGATCCCAAACAACGGCTTGGCGTTGGCGGTCGGTTTTGTGGCGCGCCAAATGAGTCGCGATTTTCAAAACACCGCCCGCCTCGAATGTGATCCCGCGCAGGCCGCGAATGCGCGGATCATAGGCGGACGGGGTGCCATTGACCAAGGCCAGATAGTGGCGCGTGACCGAATGATCCTCAAATTGCGCGGCGAGGGCGTGATGCGCGCGGTCGGTTTTGGCGACAACCAAAAGGCCTGTCGTATCCTTATCAATGCGGTGAACAATGCCAGGGCGGCGCATTCCGCCAATTCCCGACAGGCTGTCCCCGCAGTGATAGAGCAAAGCGTTGACCAGCGTGCCGTTCGGCGTGCCAGGGGCGGGATGCACGACCATGCCCGCAGGCTTGTCGATCACGATCAGTTCGGCGTCTTCATAGACGACATTCAGGGGGATGTTTTCGGGGAGAGCGTCCAAATCTTCGGGCGGCGCAAGGATCAGGCTGTATTCTTGACCCATTTGCACCTTGGATTTCGGGTCCGTCACTGCGACGCCACCCAGAAAAACATCTCCCGCCTCAATCATTTTCATCAAACGCGATCGGGACAATGACGCGCCCTCTGGCACAAGGGCGGCAAGGGCCTTATCAAGACGGGGTGGCGCGTTCGCGCCAATCACGACCATCAGCGTTTCGGCCTCATCTGGGGCGTCGTCAAAGGGGCCTTGCATGACGGATACTCCTGACATCACTGAACTGCCGCCCAGCTTGAGATTTCTAAAGGGATTGGTCATCACGTTGATGATCACCATGATTTTGGGTGTCATAGCGGTGGTTGCAACGCTTGTCACCCGTATGCCTGACGGACGGCCCCCTGTTTTGCCCAATGCGATCAAACTGCCTGCCGGGGAATTGGCGACGGCGGTCACCATGGGCCAAGGCTGGTTCGCCGTGGTGACGGCGTCGCAAAATATTTTGATCTTTGATCAAAGCGGCAAATTGCTGCAAACTGTGCCTTTGGGGGGGATGTGATGGATCTGTGGAAATTATCAGCATCCGATATGGCGCGCGGGATTGCGGCGAAGCATTTTGCGCCCTCGGAGCTGATGGCGGATATTCTGGCGCGGATTGCGGCGGTGAACCCGTCGGTCAACGCTGTGGTATCACTGCAAGATCCAGATGATTTGATGCGCTTGGCGCGGTTTGCCGATGACGCGTCCTGCATGGGTTGGTTGCATGGCATTCCTTTGGCAGTCAAGGACTTATGCGCGACCAAGGGCATTCGCACCACCTATGGATCGCCGCTGTTTGCGGATTTTATTCCCGACAAGGACGATCTTTTGGCGGCAAGGATGCGCGCGGCGGGGGCGATTTTCATTGGCAAGACCAATACGCCAGAATGGGGCCATGGCAGCCACAGTTTCAACCCTGTTTTTGGGGTGACGCGCAATCCTTATGATGTGAACCTGACGGCGGGAGGATCGTCGGGGGGGGCTGCGGCGGGACTGGCGACGGGAATGCTGCCCGTGGCGGATGGTTCGGATATGATGGGGTCTTTGCGCAATCCTGCGGCCTTTTGCAATGTCTACGGGTTTCGCCCGACATGGGGCCTTGTGCCGCAAGACGCAGATGGCGATACGTTTTTATCGACCATGTCCACCGATGGGCCGATGGGGCGCACCATCGAGGATGTCGCCAATTTGTTGTCGGTGCAGGCGGGTGAAAACCCTGCCACCCCCTTTCCCCGCCCAAAAACGGATTTCTTTCGCCCTGCTGACATGAAAGGCAAACGCATTGCATGGTTGGGTGATTGGGGCGGCGCCTATCAGATTGAGGCGGGTATTTTACCGCTGTGTGAGGCGGCGTTACAGGTGTTCACCGATCAGGGCGCAGTGGTTGATCAGATCGCCCCGCCCTTTCCCGCGCCTCAGCTGTGGCAATCTTGGACAGTGCTGCGATCTATGATGAATGCGGGGGGATTTAAGACCCTATATGACAAACACCCCAATGATTTGAAACCCGAAACCATTTGGGAAATTTTAAACGGCCGCGCTCTGTCGGTGGAGGCGGTATATCAGGCGTCGGTGATCCGCTCGCGGTGGTATGCCCATGCGGCGACGTTGTTTGACAGCTATGACGCGCTGGTTCTGCCTTCGGCCCAAGTCTGGCCCTTTCCCGTCGAATGGCGCTGGCCGCAGTCGATCAATGGCCACGCCATGGACACCTATCACCGCTGGATGGAGGTGGTCATTCCTGCATCCTTGATCGGACTGCCAGCACTGAATGTGCCTGTCGGGTTTGGCCCCCAAGGCCTGCCGATGGGGATGCAGATCATGGGACGATCTGGGGACGATGCAGGCATTTTGGCGATGGGGCAGGCCTATCATCTGGCGACCAATTGGCCCGCGCGCGGCAATTGGTGGGAATTGACAAAATAAGCGTCACGTGAGAAGCAAATTTTAAAAAGAAACCGCTATTTTTATGAGTTATATATATGAAACGCGTGGCAGTGATGACAACAGTGCGCAATGACACGTTGTTTTTGACGCGCTGGATTGCCTATTACGGCGGCATTTTTGGCCCTGAAAATCTTTTCATCATATTCGACGGCCAAGATCAGACCCCCCCGCCTGAAGCCGCGAAAATCAACGTAATCGCCCTGCCGAATGTTGCCCGAACGGTTGTTTTGTCGGATCGGTACCGCGCGCGCGCATCATCGCATTTCGCCCATGCCTTGATGGCGTCTTATGATATCGTTATCGCGATGGATGTCGATGAATTTATTGTTGTTGATCCCGCGTTGAATACCGATCTGCTGTCTTATTTGTCCAGCAAAGACCTGCCCAGTTCCGTGTCCGCACTGGGACTGGATGTGATCCAGCATATCGACCATGAAGCAGAGTTGGACCTGACAAAAGGCTTTTTAGCACAACGCAATTACGCCCTTGTCTCGGCACGTTACACCAAACCTAATATCATCACCAAAAAGGTCGTCTGGGGCGCGGGGCATCACCGCATCAAGGGGCGCAATTTTCATATCGACCCAAACCTATTCATGTTTCATTTCGGATCGGTCGATTTGAAATTTTCTGCCGCCCGCAATGGCGACCGCGATGCGACTTCGGTGGGCTGGACCGCCCATATCGCGCGTCGCTATGCGCTGTTTGACTTGATGAAACGATCAACCCCGATCGATGGCGACAGCTTTTTTGTCAAGGCGCGCCGCCTGTTAACGTGGTGCCGCCCAATTTATGCGTGGAACAAACCACAGATGATCAACGGCAATCCGGTGATAAAAATTCCAGAGCGATTTCAAAATTCGGTTTAAATTCTATGCAAGAGTGTCAATATCACGCGGTTTTGTGATTTTTATCCGCAATATCTATTGCAGCTAGAGCCATTTCATTCATTCATGAGCAAATAAGATTTAGAAAATCAGAGTTCAGATGACCCTTATTGCGCCCCCTTTTCAAACCGACGTGACGCCGGTGACACGCCGTCAGATCGCGGCGCTGTGCTGGCGCAAAAAGCGAGGCGGCATAGAAGTATTGTTGATCACCAGCCGCGAAACGGGGCGCTGGGTGATCCCAAAGGGCTGGCCGATGGATGGCCGCCTTAGCCATGAGGCCGCCGCAATCGAGGCCTGGGAAGAAGCCGGGGTTCAGGGTGTGATCACGGAAAAATCGCTTGGCGTCTTTGGCTATCACAAACTTTATCCCGCCAAGCCGTCGGTGTTCTGCGAGGTTGAGGTTTATCCTTTGCGCGTCGCAAAGCTGTTGGCCAAATTCCCCGAACGCGCAGAGCGGCGTCGCAAATGGTTTTCGCCCAAAAAGGCAGCAAAATCGGTGCATGAAGAGGGACTGTCAGAAATTCTATTGGCCGCAAGCAAGGCATTGATCACAGGCTGATCCCCCTTGAACCTGCAAGGAATAGGCATAGATTGGGCATCTAAACAAAGGTTTGGATGATGATCCGGTTCTCCTTGAAATGCAGCAAAGATCACCAATTTGAAAGTTGGTTCAAATCAGGCGCTGCCTTTGACGCGCTGGTGGCACAGATGTCTTGCCCTGTCTGTGGCGATGCAAGCGTGGAAAAGTCTTTGATGGCCCCTGCTGTGCGCCCTGCTGAAAAATCGGGCACGAAATCCCTAACAACGCCGCAAAATGATCTAGAGGCGGCGATGGCCGAAATGCGTCGCGCGGTTGAAGAAAATTCAGAATATGTCGGCCTAAACTTTGCCGCGGAAGCGCGCCGTATGCATGAGGGCGAAATTGACGCGCGTGCAATCTATGGCGAAGCGAAACTAACCGAGGCCAAGGCGCTGTTGGCTGACGGCGTGCCCGTGGCCCCCCTGCCCTTTATTCCACAACGAAAGGCCCATTAATGTCGGTTTTTATCACAGGCGCAAATCGCGGTATCGGGCTGGAATTGGCCAAGACCTATCGCGCGGCGGGCGAGACGGTCTATGCCACATCGCGCCGTGCGGGCGATGGATTTTTGCAACTGGATGTGACGGATCCTGTTGCGCAAAAGGGTGTCGCGGCGCAGGTGGTGGGTCCGTTGGATTTGCTGATTTGCAATGCAGGGGTCTATCTGGAAAAGGGCGACCAACTGGAAAACGGTTATGCCCCGAACCTGTGGACAGATAGTTTTGCCACCAATGTCACGGGGGTGTTTTTGACCGTTCAGGCCCTGTTGCCGCAATTGCGCGCCGCCAAGGGCAAGATTGCAATCATCTCGTCGCAGATGGGGTCTGATACCCGTGCGTCAGGCGGCAGTTATATATACCGCGCCTCGAAGGCGGCGGTGCTGAACCTTGGGCGCAATTTGGCGGTGGATTTGGCGGCGGATGGGATTGCGGTCGGCATTTATCATCCTGGCTGGGTGCAAACTGAGATGGGCGGGGCGGGGGCGTCGATTACTGTGGCGCAATCGGCCCAGGGTTTGGTGGCGCGATTTGCGCATTTATCGCGCGCCACAACTGGGTGCTTTGAAACCTATGATGGAACGCCGCATCCGTTTTAGGTGTTGCATTGGGGCCGATGGGGGCGCTGCCCCCAAGATGCATCGGCAAGCCGATCCATCCTCCCCCGAGGTATTTTTATCAGTATGAAAGCGATTTAATGGTCCTTAAATCTGCTTTTCGGGCAGTTGCACGCGCAAACCATCCAGCGCATCTGTAACTTTGATCTGGCACGTCAGGCGTGAGCGGGCAGGATCTGGCGACCAGGCGAAATCCAGCATATCGTCTTCCATCGCCTCTTTTTTGGGCAGACGATCCACCCAAGCAGGATCAATGTAGACATGGCACGTCGAGCAGGCACAAGCGCCGCCGCAATCGGCCTCGATACCCCGAATGCCATTGTCGCGCGCGCCTTCCATCACGGTCAGGCCATTTGCGACCTCAACCATATGTTCTTTTCCGTTGTGTTCGATATAGGTGATTTTTGCCATGATGGAACTCCTTTGTTCTTTTCTAGGACATAGGGCAAGGGCGCGGACTTTGCCAGAGCTGACAAAGATCTCTTGTAAATGTGATTAAATGTTCTATGTTTGTTCTTATGGAAATGCGAAAAACTCTTGAATGGCTGGATCAAACTGCGCCGCCAAATACTTGGCCGCGCCCCCCAAGGGCGATCCCCGCTGGGCGCCTAGCCGAACCATCGGCAGGCGCGCGGGTCTGTGTGGCGGGATTGGTTTTGGTGCGACAAAGACCTGGCACAGCCAAGGGGGTGATTTTCCTAACGCTTGAGGATGAAACAGGCGTGGCCAATGTGGTCGTGTGGAAATCCATTTATGAAAAATACCGCCGTGCGGTGATCTCGGCACGGTTGCTGCGCGTCACGGGACGATTGCAACGTGATTGCAACGTCGTCCATGTTGTCGCCGAAGGGATTGAGGATATTTCACATATGCTGGACCGCTTGCTGCGCAATGGTTTTGCCCCAGATGGCACGCGGGCGGGCGATCAGCCCTAAAGGCTAGGCAAAAGCCAGATTTGCGCATATATCTGGTCGGACCCCGCATCAGACGGGGAAGGGCACGGGTGGACAAAGATGACAGGACGAAGGCTGATCACGGCGGCACTGTTTGTTGCTGGATGTGCGGGCGGGACTGCGCCGCAAACAGCGCCAAAAAACATTGCTTTGCTGCATTTGGCCGCGGGCAAAACGCCCCCCGAACGTGAGGGGACCTGTTGGGCATCAGACACAACGCCGGCCGTCATTGAGACCATTACGGAACATCTTTTGATCCGCCCAGAAGTGCGGGATGCCGCGGGCAATGTCACGCGCCCTGCCGAATTCGAAACCAAAACCGCGCAAAGACTGGTGCAAGACCGCGAAAATGTCTGGTTTGCGGCACCCTGCACTGCGGATATGACGGTGGATTTTATCGCAAGCCTGCAGCGTGCGCTCAAGGCGCGGGGGCTGTATTTACGGCAAGTGACAGGGGTTTACGACCAAGAGACAGGCGAAGCGGTTCGTCGACTGCAAGCACCACGCGGGCTGGACAGTCCTGTTCTATCGCGCGCGACGGCCATAGAGTTGGGCCTTGTCAGTCAAGCCCCATAAACCGAAAGGGCGGCAGGTTCCCCCACCGCCCCACCGTTGCCCCGCTTGCCTCCCAACAACCCGGGCCTGAGACCTAGGATTGCTATTTTTCAAACGTCTTGCAAGGGGATTTTGAAAATGTGTTGCAAGACGATTTGGCCGGAACTATTGCAGCGAGAGCGCGACAAAACGCGGATCACCTTCGCGGCGGATCAACAACAGGATAGACTTGCGTCCCTGATCCTTGGCCTCGGCAATACGGGCCTCTAGGTCAGCGGCGGTTGCCACCTTTTGCTGACCTGCCTCGACGATCACATCGCCTGCCGCCAGACCCTTGGTTTCCGCATCAGAGGCGGCATCAACCCCCGTGATCGCAAGACCCGTGCTGCCCGCGGGCAAATTCAGGCTTTTGGCCACTTCGTCGTTCATTTGCAAAACCGTCAAGCCCAGCAACGTCGACTCTTTGGGTTTTTCAGGCGTTTCGGTGGCCTTTGCATCCTTGGGTGCGGTTTTTGCTTCGGCATCTTCGCGGCGGCCCAATTTAACGGGAACAGTGGTTTCCTTGCCTTCGCGCAGCACCAAAACCGGCACTTCTTCGCCAATTGGGCTGTCGGCAACAGTGCGTGTCAAATCGCGCACGTCTTTGATTTCTTTGCCATTAAAGCTGGTAATGACATCGCCTGATAACAGACCTGCGTCCTTTGCGGGACCATCTGGCACATCGGTAATCAAGGCGCCATGTTGCACCGATAGACCCATCGCATCCGCCACATCGGGGGTGACATCTTGGATTTTCACGCCCAACCACCCGCGGCGTGTTTCGCCGTATTGCTCTAGCTGATCGACAACTTTGCTAACCACGTTCGACGCCATGGAAAATCCAATCCCGATCGAACCACCAGAGGGCGACAAGATCGCGGTGTTCACACCGATCACTTGACCATCCATGTTGAACAGCGGACCGCCCGAATTGCCTTTGTTGATCGCGGCGTCGGTTTGCAAGAAATCGTCATAAGTTCCTGACAGTTCCCGCCCGCGCGCCGAGATAATCCCTGCCGATACAGAGAACCCTTGGCCCAAGGGGTTTCCCATTGCCATGACCCAATCGCCAACCCGCATTTTGTCAGAATCGCCCAAGGCCACAAAGGGCAGTTTTTCAGGTGTTTCCACTTTCAGGACTGCAATATCGGTTTTCAAATCTGTGCCGACCAGCTTTGCATCCAGCTTTTTGCCGTCAAAGAATTCAATGCTGATCTCATCCGCGCCTTCGATCACGTGGTTGTTGGTCACAATAAATCCATCTGCCGACACGACAAATCCAGAACCCAAGGCCTCTTGACGTTGAGGCTGATTGCCGCCTTGGCCGTTTTTATCCATAAAATCTTTGAAGAAATCCTCAAAGGGCGAGCCGGGGGGAACCATCGGTTGCCCTTCGGTCGAGGCGGCGACCACTGATGAGGTGGTGATGTTGACGACCGAAGGGCTGACTTGGGTGGCAAGATCAGCAAAGCTTTCGGGCGCGCCCAAGGCATGGGCGCGCATTGCCGGCACAAGCGCCAAGGCCAATCCAAGCGCCAAGATCATCGAACGCGGCGCGTGCGGCAAGGTTCGGACAATTGCAGAAGGTTTGTTTACCACGTTGGGTCTCCTTGAATGAAGCAGACGGGCTGCGAACAGGCCAACAAATATTCCTTTGTGCGCAGTTCACAATAGGGCAAATCGGCATATCAATCGCTTGTGAAAAGGCGTCGCGCGGACGTGATTGTTTGGGTCATGCAGCGTGTGAAAAGGGCCGCATTTTGCTGCGGCCCTTAGATTTTCTATTTTGCCGGCGGCTTTTCACTGCGCAGATAGTCAAAAAATTCCGAGTCAGGCTGCATCACGATCGATGAGTTGCTGCCTTGGAGCGCCGTTTCATAGGATGTCAACGACCGTGTAAAGGCAAAGAATTCAGGATCTTTGCCAAAGGCGTCCGCATAGATTTTGTTGCGCGCGGCGTCTGCCTCACCACGGATCACTTCGGCCTTTTTCCGCGCCTCGGATGTGACAACGATCACTTCGCGATCCGCCCCTGCGCGCACACCCTGTGCGGCCTCATTGCCGCGCGCAATCTCATCGGTCGCCTCGCGCTGACGTTCTGCACGCATCCGCGCAAAGGTCGCATCCAAGTTTTGCTTGGGCAAGTCTGTCCGCGTCAATCGCACATCAATCACATCAACGCCCAGCGCATTCGCCTTGGCGCGCGCGTTGTCACGGATCAGGTTCATCAGTTTTGTGCGATCTTCGGACAGCACGTTTTGGCTGGGAACCGAGCCCAAGACCTGACGAATTTCAGAGGTTATGATTTGATCAAGGTTGGCGCGTGCCGCAGCCACACCGCCAGCCCCGACTGCGCGACGGAATTTTTCCAAATCCACAATCCGCCAACGCGCAAAGGCGTCGACCACCAGACGGCGGTCATCTGCGGGCGTCACCTCCATCGGTTGGGTGGGCAGGCCCAAGATGCGGTCATCATAGCGTAAGACATCCTGGATAAACGGGATTTTGAACCACAAGCCGGGCTTATCGACGACTTGCTTGACCTCACCAAATTGCAAGACAAGAACCTTTTCGCGTTCATCGACAATAAACACGGAAGACAACATCAAAGCCCCGATCACGCCCAAAACGGGAAGAATAATAGCGTTGCGCATCAGTTTGTCCCCCCAGTGGTCGCGGCTGCAGGTTTGGCCATGGTGTTTAACTCATTTAGCGGCAGGAATGGGACAACGCCCTGCCCCCCCGTTGAAACGCCGTCCAAGATCACCTTATTCATACCACCCAATACTTTTTCCATTGTTTCCAGATACATCCGCTTGCGCGTTACTTCTGGGGCCTTGACATATTCGGAATAGACCGAATTGAAACGGCTTGCTTCACCTTCGGCGTTGTTCACCACTTGGGCGCGATAGCCTTCGGCCTCTTGCTCTAACTGGGCGGCCTGTCCGCGGGCACCGGCCGTTACTTTGTTGGCATAGGCATCGGCCTCTTTTTCCAAACGATCGCGTTCTTGCTGGGCGGCCTGAACTTCGCGGAAGGCGTCGATCACCTCGGATGGGGGATCGGCGCGGTCAAAGTTGACGCGCACAACGCCAATACCCGAGTCATAGCTGTCTAGCGTGCTTTGAACGGCGGTTTGCAAATCGGCGGCAATCACACCGCGGTCACGATTCAACACGGGCGCAAGTTCGCTGCGCGCGATGATGTCGCGCATCGCCGATTCTGAAACAGCGCGGATCGTATCTTCGGGGTCGGCCAGATTGAACAAATATTTGGCAGGATCGTTGATGTTCCAGACCACTTCGAATTCGATATCGACAATATTCTGATCGCGGGTCAGCATCAGACCATTGTCCATCTCGCCGCCCTCGCCCGAACCGATGATCGTGCCGCGTTGGCGGGTGGTTTGCACGATTTCCGCCGTCACAAACGGCCATGGTGCAAAGTTAAGCCCCTCTTGCCCCATGCCCTTGTATTTCCCAAGCAGCAATTCAACACTGCTTTCTTCCGGTTTCACGGTGTAAAATGACATGAATCCCCAAAGGGCCAGCGCAGCCAAGGCCCCAAAAACCAGACCTTGTTTGCTGACCAACGGGCCGCTTGGGCCGTTCGGCCGATTTCCACGCCCGCCAATCAGCACACGCAACTGTTCCTGACCGCGTTTCACGATATCGTCGATATCTGACCTTTGCCCACTTGCTGGTCGTCTGATGGGGCCGCGATCTGGGCGCTGTTCTTCGTCCTTGTCATCGCCGCCCCAAGGGCCACCACTTCCTGCCATAAACAAACCTCAGATCAAAGGGTTATGCGCCATGCGCGCCTGGTTCCATATGTGGGCGCGCACGCTGGTGATTTCAAGCATTAAGCCATTAAAATCGCAAAGCTCATGCCACAGCTTGATCTACAATGCGGGTCGGTTTGCGCATCGTAACCAATTCCTCTGAAGCGGTCGGATGCACCGCGACTGTGCGGTCAAAATCCTCTTTTGTGGCACCCATTTTGATCGCAATCGCTGCCAATTGGATCATTTCCCCTGCCGCTTCACCCACGATATGACAGCCCAACACACGGCGCGTGGTCGCATCGACGATCAGTTTCATCAGCATACGATCATCGCGCCCCGCGAACAGCGATTTCATCGGGCGAAAACGGGCGACATAAACTTCTATCTTTGTGAATTTGGCGGCTTGTTCTTCTGTCAGGCCAATTGTGGCCAATTCTGGCGTCGTAAAGACTGCTGAGGCGACCAGATCATGATCGGCCTTGGTGGGAATGCCAAGAAACACGGTGTCGGCAAAGGCGTGCCCCTCGCGAATGGCAACGGGCGTCAGATTGATCCGTCCTGTCACATCGCCCACCGCATAAATTGAAGGGACAGCCGTTTGGCTGTATCCATCAACAATCACTTGCCCCGCTGGGCCAATCGCAACGCCCAAATCGCCCAATCCCAGACCCGCGATATTCGGCGTCCGCCCCGTAGCATACAATACCAAATCCGTCTCAATTTCGGTGCCATTGGACAATTCGGCCACAATCCCCGTCCCCGCATGGCGCAAGGATGTCACATCTGCATGGGTGCGAATATCAATGCCGCGCGCAGACATAGCCGCCGCGACATGATCGCGCGCCTCGACGTCAAAGCCGCGCAAAATCGCATCACCGCGATAGGCCAAGGTCACGTCCACACCAAACCCTTGCAGAATACAGGCAAACTCGCTGGCGATATAGCCGCCGCCCACCACAAGGGCGCGTTTGGGCAAGGTGTCCAGATTGAACATTTCATTCGACGTCACCGCTAGGTCTGCGCCAGCGATCGTCGGCACAAAGGGGTGGCCACCTACAGCGATCAAAATATTCT
Organism: Cypionkella sp.; assembly: GCA_040398785.1. Classification (GTDB taxonomy): domain Bacteria; phylum Pseudomonadota; class Alphaproteobacteria; order Rhodobacterales; family Rhodobacteraceae; genus Cypionkella. The sequence continues at coordinate 168,579 of JBBATJ010000003.1, forward strand.
TAGCGCTGATTTTGCGCCCATCGGCCAAGGTCACCTCATGGGCACCTGTCACAGTGGCGCGGGCGTCATAAATCGTGACACCTGCATTGTTCAACGTTGTGCGATAGGCGGCCTCGAGCCTGTCCAGTTCGGCGTGCAATTGTGTCCGAAACTGTTGCCAGTCAAATGACCCACCTGTCACACCCCAACCATAGGCGCGGGCATCCGCGATTTGGGCGGGAAAGTTCGACGCATAAACCATCAGCTTTTTCGGCACACAACCGCGAATGACGCAGGTGCCACCCATCCGCGATTCCTCGGCCAAGGCCACCTTGGCGCCACCTTCAGATGCGGCGATCCGCGCGGCGCGCACACCACCTGATCCGCCGCCGATGACAAACAGATCAACGTCAAATGTCATTTCAGTCGTCCAAATTTGAAAAGATGTTATCGTTTGGCGAAAACTCGATCTTACTGTCGATTTCCGATCCCGCATTTATATCGCGCACAGAAACGCGGCCGTCGCCATGCCCGATCACCACGATATCGCAAATATCTATGAACAGACCATTTTCCACAACCCCTGGAATCTGGTTCAAAATCAATGCCATCTGACGCGGATTGCCAATACGGCGCAGGTGCAAATCAAGGATATAGTTGTTTTCGTCCGTCACCAACGGGCGATCGCCGTTCATCCGCACCGTGACTTCGCGGTTCAGAACATCCAGCGATTCCAGCGTTTCCTCGACCAGCGCCTTGGTGGTTTGCCAGCCAAAGGGGATCACCTCGATCGGCAAGGGAAATGCGCCTAATTGCTGAACCTGTTTCGCCGCATCCGCGATCACGATCATCTGGTCAGATGCCGTCGCCACGATCTTTTCTTGTAACAGCGCTGCACCGCCGCCTTTGATCAAGGCCAAATTCTGGTCAAACTCGTCCGCGCCGTCTATGGTCAGGTCCAGCCATTTTGCTTCGTCCAACGAGATGACTTTGATTCCAACCGACATCGCCAGTTCCGCCGTCCGCATCGACGTTGGCACGCCCACGATTTTCAGCCCCTCTTGCCGCACCCTCTCGCCCAGACAGCGCACCATCCACGCCGCCGTGGACCCCGTGCCCAGCCCCACCTTCATCCCATTTTCGACAAAATCCACGGCGCGCTTGGCGGCCACAAATTTGGCTTTATCAATGGGGGAAAGTTCTGCTGCCATGATCATCTCCGCAATTATTTTGCAATCTATAGTCAATGCAACGCAGAGGGGCGAGAGGGAATCTGCCAAAGTTCCTGAACTGCGGCCTTTCGGTTGACTTTTTGACGTGATCCCCTAAATTGAGAATAATTCTCATTTACATCTGGATAGATACTATGTCGAAATCGTCGTTTTCGCTGAAAGGTCTGGATTGGCGAGCAGCGCGTGGCGATGCGGCTTTGGCAGAGGTGAATGGATCGGTGGCCTTGCCCCAAGGGACGTGGCGCAGGTTTGCTGCATTTTTGGGGCCAGGATATTTGGTGGCCGTCGGCTATATGGACCCCGGAAATTGGGCCACATCCATCGCGGCGGGGTCGCAATTTGGTTATGCGCTGTTGATCGTGGCGCTGATGTCCAATTTGATGGCGATTGTGCTGCAATCTTTATCAGCGCGGTTGGCGATCGGGTCTGGGCGCGATTTGGCCCAAGCCTGCCGTGATGCCTATCCAAAATGGGTCTCGATCCCTTTGTGGATCGCGGCTGAGGTCGCCATTATCGCCACGGATATCGCCGAGGTGATCGGCACAGCGATTGGTTTGAATTTGCTGTTTGGTATTCCGCTGGAAATCGGCGTTGTGATCACGGCGCTGGATGTTTTTCTGATTTTATGGCTGCAAAACAAGGGCTTTCGCTGGCTAGAGGCCTTTGTTGTCACCTTGCTGGGGGTGATCGTTGTGTCATTCGCAGTGCAGATCATCCTTGCCCATCCGGTTTGGGGGGACGTGCTGCGCGGCTTTGCGCCGACCTCACAAATCGTGACCAATCCTGATATGCTGTATATTGCACTTGGGATTTTGGGGGCGACCGTGATGCCGCACAATCTGTATTTGCATTCGGCGATTGTCCAAACCCGTGCCTATGGCGACAGCCTGCCTGCGCGGCGCGAGGCGTTGAAATTCGCAACCATCGACAGCACGCTTGCCCTATCTTTGGCGCTGTTGGTCAATTGTGCCATTTTGATACTGGCGGCAGCGTCATTCTATGGCGGCCAAACTGTTGCCAATATCGAAGACGCGCATCGCCTGCTGGGGCCGATCTTGGGGTCTGGGATTGCGCCTATGCTGTTCGCGGTGGCGCTGTTGGCCTGTGGGTTAAATTCCACTGTGACGGCGACCTTGGCGGGTCAAGCGGTGATGGAGGGATTTTTGCGAATCCGTCTGCCGCCGTGGCTGCGCCGCTTGATCACCCGATCCATTGCGATTGTCCCTGCGGCGGGTGTGACGATCCTTTATGGATCAGCCGGCACGGGGGAATTGCTGGTGCTCACGCAGGTGGTTTTATCCTTGCAACTGTCCTTTGCGGTGGTGCCTTTGGTGATGTTCACGACCAGCCGCAAAAAGATGGGAGACCTGGTGGCCCCTTGGTGGCTGGCCTTGATTGCGGCGGTCATCGCCGCCGTGATTGTTGGATTAAATCTTAAGCTTTTGGTCGACTTTGCTGGGAATCTGTCGTGAACTGGCAAGCCCAATAATTTCCCGAGCCTCGGCCAAAGTGACCCGTCCATCGCCATTTTTATCAAATCCCATCATGGATAAGACATTTGCTGCCTTATCCTCGCCAAAGGTCTGAACTGCGATAGAATTGGCATAGTCCTGCAATTCCGCGACGCTAACCGTATCATCCCCATCCAAATCGGCCCTGCCGAAATATTGGATCATCCGCCCGCGGGCCGCTGCCGCCATAGCCGCCGCCTTGATCCGCATCTCATCGCCGCCAATCGCGCCATCGCCGTTTAAATCCGCCCCCTGCAAACGCCGCATTGCCCGCGCCCTTGCATCCGCCCGTTCCATCGCCACCATGTTTTGCAACGCTGCAAGGTCAATCGCCCCACCCGTTCCATAGCCCAAGATCATCGCCGCCACATCGTCGAACTGGCGTTCCATCTTTTTCTGCGTGTCGGTAATCGATTGCGCCCCCGCCATCAGCGGCATTGCGGCGAAGATCATTGCATAAAGTAATTTCATCGCATCCTCCTCTTTGGTCCAGTGTCGGCGATTCTGGTTAATACGGGGTAAACAAAATAGGAACATTTCGACCAGATTTCAGGCGTCATGACCGAAGCCGGCGCAAAGCGTCGCAAATGATGTGCAAAGGCGGACAATCTGGGCTAATTTCCCAACAGAACAGGACGGCAGGATCAAATGACCGACGAAACCTATATCCTTCACTATGCCCCCGACAATGCGTCCTTGATCATCCGCTTTGCGCTGGAGGAATTGGGCCTGCCCTATAAGACCATATTGGTGGATCGTTCAACCCGCGCCCAAGACAGTGCCGAATATCGCCGAATATCGCCCACGGGTCTGATCCCCGCATTGGAAATCGGCGGCCAAACCCTGTTTGAAACGGGCGCGATCCTGTTATGGCTGTCGGAAACACATTCTGCACTGGCCCCCACGCCGCGCGACCCGGCACGGGCGGATTTTCTGAAATGGCTGTTCTTTACCGCCAACACGTTGCACGCCGATATGCGGTTGCATTTTTATGCGGACCGCTATGGCGGATCCCAAAAAGCCTTGCAGGAATTCAAGGCCGCCACCAGAACGCGGATTGCGGCGCATTTGGATTTGCTCAATCATGCTTTGGCCATGTCCCCGCGTCTGTTTATCGCGGGTCAGCCCAGCGTTTTGGGCATTTATCTGGTCACCCTTTGCCGTTGGTTGCAACTGTATCCCGAAGGCGAAGCGGATTGGTTCCATCTGTCCGCCTATCCCGAAATTCTGACACTTGCTCGACAGATTGAAATACGCCCCAGCATCATGCGCGCCGCAATGGCCGAGGGGTTGGGCGATACTCCGCTCTCTGCAGCCACGCTCGCTCAGCCGCCCGAGGGCAGCGCCACCTAAGGAAAACCCATGTTTTTATCTGTGTTTGATATGTTCAAAATCGGCGTTGGCCCGTCATCGTCGCATACAATGGGACCGATGGTTGCGGGGTCACGGTTTTTGGACGCCGTGCGCGCCCTGCCCTTTTCGGTCAAAGGGTTGCGCGCCAGTTTGCATGGCAGCCTGGCCTTTACGGGCAAGGGCCATGCGACAGACCGCGCGACGATCCTTGGGCTTGCAGGATTTTTGCCCGAAACCTATGACGCGGCCAAAGCTGATGCGGAACTGGCACGAATAGACACCGAAAAAACCATAACACCCCAAGGGTTGGGGCCCTTAAACTTTGACCCTGCCCGCGATTTGATCTTTGACTATGGTAGGAATTTGGCGGGCCATGCCAATGGCATGATTTTGCGCGCAACAGACGCACAGGGCGATGTCATTTTTGAAGAAACCTATTATTCCATCGGGGGCGGTTTCGTTTTGACCGCGGCAGAATTGGCACAAGGCGGCGCGAAAAAGCCGCGCGCAGATATTCCCTTTGCCTTTGAAACAGCCGCGGAAATGCTGGAAATGGCTGCGAAATCTGGCCAAAGCATTGCGCAAATGAAGCGCGCAAATGAGCTGAAATTTCGCACGGCGGCAGAATTGGACCTTGGCATATTGCGGATTTGGCAGGTGATGAACGACTGCATAAATCGTGGCATGGTGGCCACGGGCATTTTGCCGGGCGGGCTGAATGTGCGCCGCCGTGCCAAGATCATTCACGACGGGTTGATGGCCGAACGCGGGCTGAATATGACCGCGCCGCACACGATCAACGATTGGATGAGCCTTTATGCAATGGCAGTAAATGAAGAAAACGCGGCGGGGGGCCAAGTGGTGACCGCCCCGACCAATGGCGCGGCGGGGGTCGTGCCTGCGGTTTTGCGATACTATTTGGACCATGTGCCTGGCGCCAGCACAGGTAAAATCGGGGAATTCATGCTGACGGCGGCGGCGATTGGCGGATTGGTAAAACATAATGCCAGCATTTCTGGTGCAGAATGCGGCTGTCAGGCCGAGGTAGGATCGGCGGCCGCGATGGCCGCCGCCGCCCTTTGCGCAGTGATGGGGGGCAGTGTCAAACAGGTGGAAAACGCCGCTGAAATTGCGTTGGAGCATCATTTGGGCATGACCTGTGATCCTGTGCGTGGATTGGTGCAGGTGCCCTGTATTGAACGCAACGGCTTGGGCGCGATTAAAGCGGTTTCAGCCGCCAGCCTGTCCATGCGGGGGGACGGCGATCATCTTGTGTCCTTGGACGCCTGCATTGAAACGATGCGCCAAACGGGTGTTGATATGCATGAAAAATACAAGGAAACTTCGCTGGGCGGACTGGCCGTAAATGTGCCAAATTGCTGATATAATTGCCGCTTCGCCGCATATTTGACCGCAGATGAATTAGCGTGCGATCCTGAGTTCGGCGTGCAACCCGCCCAAGCGGGGGCTTTGCGACAAGGTCAATGCGCCACCATGGCTTCGCGCGATATCCGTGGCAATGGCAAGACCAAGTCCCACACCCCCCCCATGATTTGGGTTGCGCGCTGCATCCAATCTTTGAAACGGTTCCAAGGCTTGGGCGCGGTCAGGCTCGGGGATACCAGGCCCATTATCTTCGACAATATAGCGCAACGACTCGGGTGTGGCGATCATGCTCAGCTCGACCAACGTGCCAAATCGAACGGCATTGGACACCAGATTTTCCAAGGCTCGCGTGACTGCAAAGGGACGCATCATGACAGTTTGGCAATCCTGCATTGTCACGATCCGGACTGCGTTTCCTGCCCGCAGCATATTGGCAACAAGCGACTGCAACAAGGCGGCGGGGTCGCAGGGAACGGGGTCTTCGGTGGAATCGCCGCGAATAAATGATAGAAACTCTTCCAGCAAACGCTCCATATCGTCTATATCGCCCAAAAGAGCAGCCGTATCATCATCTTGCGGTAACAGGGTCAGGCCCAATTTCAGCCGTGTTAATGGGCTGCGCAAATCGTGACTGATCCCCGACAACATCAAGGTGCGGCTTTCAATTTGGCGTTCAATGCGGGCGCGCATTGCCAAAAATGCTTGGCCTGCCGCGCGCACCTCGGTCGCGCCGCGCGTGGCATAGGGCAAATGCTCGCCCCGCCCAAACGCAGTGGCAACTGTGGCAAGACGCGTGATAGGGGTCAATTGATTGCGCAGAAAAACAAAGGCGATTACCGTCATCAAAAGGCCAGCAAATGCCATTAGCACCAATAATTGATGCGGGTTTGCTGCGGAAAACCGCGCGCGGTCCATATCAAACCCGATCAATCCGCGATCCGTTTGCACCGTTACATGAACCTTCGTGGGGTCACGCGTCAAATCGACCGCAAGCGTGCCCTTCAGGCTGTTGTGCAAGGTCGAAACGACACTGCGCCCCGCCAAATCCCAAAAATCACGTAGATCAATCAGTGCCGTGCTATCAGGCGGCAAAAATTGGTATTGGATTTGCAGGCCATCCGCCAATGGCGCCGCCTTAGCGTCGTCGTCCGCCAATTGGGCCAGCAGAACCCTTAGGTCTAACACGACAGCGCTGGTCAATTGCTGTGTGACGCGATCATAGTGCCTTTGAATAAAGACAATCGACACGATGAATTGCAATGTGATGACCGGCGCGATCAAGATCAACGCGGCACGGCCAAACAGACTGCGCGGTAAATAAGGCTTGAGCGAAAGGATCATTCGCGCAAGATAGCCTTGAATCATCCATTGGAACAAGCCCGAGATGCGGACAGACATTGCGCCAGATATTATATGCCTGCAGGCGGATAATGCGTCGGCCATGACGGGGACAGGAACCAACAGCTATGTTCTGCAAGCGCCAGAGGGTGCTGTGGTGATTGACCCAGGCCCAGATTTAACCCAGCATCGCGCGGCAATTATGGCGAACCTGGCGGGGCGTCCTATTGCCGCGATTTTGATCACGCACGCCCATTTGGATCACACGGAAATGGTGCCATGGTTGACCATGATGACCGGCGCACCCGTCATGTCCTATGGGCCGGCCGCGCGTGGGCGCAGACTGCTTTTAAACGACCTTGCAGGGGGCGAAGGGGATGATCCGCACCATGACCCTGACGTCGTCTTGTGCGATGGAGAAAGGCTTGTGCTGGCGGGGGCGTCGATCAGCGTGCACCACACGCCCGGACATATGGCGGGGCATCTGTGCTTTGGCTATCACGATGTTTTGTTTTCGGGGGATCATGTCATGGGCTGGTCGACCAGTTTGGTGTCACCGCCTGATGGGGACATGGCAGCCTATCGGCGGTCGTTGCACAAACTTTTAGGCGGCTCGTGGCGTATGTTTCTTGCAGGTCATGGGGCCCCTATTTTGAACCCCGAGGCCCGCATTCAATCATTGATCAACCATAGGGCCGCGCGCGAAGCGATGATCTTGGCCGCATTGCAATCGAAATCCAGCGACGCGTTGCAAATTGCTCATCAGATTTATACCGATATCAACCCAGCCCTTTTGCCGGCAGCGGCGCGCAATGTTTTGGCGCATCTTATTGATCTAAGTGACAGAAATATTGTGTTAAGCCATGGCCCCCTTGCCGCCGATACGCAGTTTCATTTGATCTAAACAAAGTTTCACTTTTTCGTCGCAATCCCTCTTGCCGCCCCCAGACCCTATTGCTATACGGCCCTTAGTGTTCCGATGTAGCTCAGCGGTAGAGCAGTTGACTGTTAATCAATTGGTCGTAGGTTCGATCCCTACCATCGGAGCCAATTCTCTTATCCTTGAAATATCAAGATCATAGGGGGTTGGTTTCGCCTTTGGACGCTGGGGGCTGGCGTCCGCTATTGTCGAGAACTTAAGGCATGACATTCGTAATCATTTTGCACGCGCCGCGTGAACTGGGGTCGGATACAAAATTACCCTGATTTCGATATTTTGTGTTTGCTAAACGCCGCTGCACACGTTTAACCGACGTAACGTAAATTAAAATCTTGTATCTGCGTGTCAAGATGGGCAGATCTAGCGACAGATTACGAAATCAAATTTGGTCTTCAAAAATCTGTCAGGGTGCGGATATCTCTTGCAAATTTTGCATATGCGTTATATTTTTTTTAACATCCGCAAGAGCTTTTGGATTGTTTAATGATCACCCCTGTTATACTTTGCGGTGGCTCTGGCACGCGTCTGTGGCCTTTGTCCAGAAAATCCTATCCGAAACAATTTGTTCCCTTATTGGGCGAGCAGACTTTGTTTCAGGCCTCTGCCCAGCGGATGACGGGGGCAGAGTTTGCCCCCCCTGTTGTGATCACGAATTCTGATTTTCGCTTTATCGTGACAGAACAGCTTTTGGCGGCCGGCATTGATCCTGGCGCGATTTTAATTGAACCAGAGGGCCGCAACACCGCCCCAGCGGTCTTGGCAGCGGCCTTGTTTTTGATCGAAAAGGATCCAGACTGCGTGATGTTGGTCGCGCCTTCGGATCATGTTGTGCCGGATACGGATGCGTTTCATGCGGCGGTGTCGCGTGGTTTGGCGTCGGTGGCATCTGGGCAATTGGTGACATTTGGCATCACGCCAACACACGCGGAAACGGGATATGGGTATCTGGAACTGACTGCGCCGGCCGAGCAGACGTCGGTTCCGTTAAAGCGGTTCGTGGAAAAACCTGATGCGGCGCGGGCGGCGCAAATGGTGTCAGCGGGAACTTTCTTGTGGAACGCGGGGATTTTTCTGTTCCGCGCCAAGGATATAATAGCGGCATTTCAAACCCACGCGCCGGATCTGATCGCACCGGTGTCTGCCGCGTTGACCGACAGCAAAGTAGATCTTGGTTTTTGTAGACTGGACCCTGCGGCATGGGACAGGGTCAAAGATATTTCTTTGGATTACGCCGTGATGGAAAAGGCCAAAAACTTGGCTGTCGTCCCCTTTAATGCAGGCTGGTCTGATCTGGGCGGCTGGGATGCTGTCTGGCGTGAAAGTGCAAAAGATCAGCATGGGGTTGTCACATCCAGCAGTGCAACGGCCATTGACTGTTCCGACACGTTGTTGCGCGCAGACAGTGAGCGAATGGAAATCGTTGGCATTGGGTTAAAGAATATCATTGCCGTGGCGATGAATGATGCGGTTTTGATTGCGGATATGTCTCGCGCACAAGATGTCAAAAAGGCGGTCGACGCCCTAAAGGCGAAAAATGCCGTGCAAGCAACCGCCTTTCCCAAGGATCACCGCCCTTGGGGTTGGTTCGAAAGCCTTGTGATTGGCACGCGGTTTCAAGTCAAACGCATTCATGTGCATCCGGGGGCCGCGCTGTCTCTGCAATCACACCATCATCGCGCCGAACATTGGATTGTCGTTTCGGGAACAGCCGAGGTGACCATTGACGACAGCGTTCAATTGATTAGCGAAAATCAATCCGTGTTCATCCCGTTGGGCGCGATACACCGCATGAAAAATCCTGGCAAACTGCCGATGGTTTTAATCGAAGTGCAAACTGGTAGTTATTTCGGGGAAGACGATATCATCCGCTATGACGATATCTATGCACGCGGCCAGGGCGCCAAGGGTTAAAACGCCAACACAACAAAGGAATGACCCGCCATAAATTTAAAGAGACGGGAAAAACGGACCATGGTGTGAATGTTTTGACGATATATCTGTGCTGTCAACAGACCCTTTTAGCCGAGCCTGAGCGAACCGAGTTTGGGGAAAGATATTTCAAAACTCAAATTACAAACCAACCACTGGATCGGCCACAAAATCAACACCGCAATCCGCATTATTTTATATCAAAAATATACATTGATGATTTGACTGAAGTAAGCCCTTGGAATATTTGGATTATGTGTCCATTTTCCTCAGAGAAAATTCATTGATATTCCAGAGATCCAGCCCTGACATTCCAAAACATGAACCGCCAAATTTTTGAAATCATCGCCTTGGCCTTTCCTCGGCGGCCCAAAACATTTTAAGAACTCCAAAATCACATAGCATTCATGTATATCGTTAGAACGAAAATGACCTAGCCGCCTTCACCATAATACCCTGAATAACCGCGATTGTAATAACCGCGCTTGCTGGTTTGTTTCACCTGCCGGTTCAAAAGGCCCAGCAATGCAACATTTGGCGGCAGAACTTCTTGGATTTGGCTTGCTGCTTCGCGCGCTTCTCCTTGGGTCGTGTTGGAAAATCGAACCACCATAACGGCACAATCGGCGGATTGTGCCAAATAACGTGTATCCACCACGGGCAAGAGGGGGGGGCTGTCAAGGACGATGATATCATACATATCACGCACCACCTCAATGACAGAGGTAAACCGCGCTGAGTTTATCAATTGATCGGTAGGTTGACTGCTGCGGTGCCCGGCAACGATCACTGTTGCCCCAGACAATTGATCGCGCAACGGATGAATGATCATCTCGGGATTGCTTTCGCCGTCAATTAGATAGTTGATCAATCCGTTCGCAGGATCAAAGCCCAAATAATCGGCCACAGATGGTTTGCGCAGATCACAGTCAACCAACAAAGTATTCAGACCCGCCGCGGCATAAGTGCGCGCAATGGCGATTGCCGTCGTTGTTTTACCCTCGCCAGGCAAGGCCGAGCAGATCAGAATCACCTTTCCCTTATGATGGGATAGGTTGTTACTGTTTCGATCCATCGTGAGACGCTGCAAAGATGTATCAATTGCCAATCGCAACTTGCGAAAGCTTTCGGAATATTGTGACAGAGGTGTTGTTACAATTTCGTCTGCCAAAAGTCGGTTGTTCAGCCCCATCGCCAATATCGGCACCGCGACAGGAACAGACGCACCAATGACATTGCTGAGTTGTTCGGCTGTCGTAAAGCCACCAATATAATATTCGTTCAACAAGGCGACACCGATACCCATGGCGATACCCGCCGTAATTGCCAAAGCGATGATCAGCTTTTTGTTAGGGGATGCAGGATCGATTGGCGGCAATGCCTTTGATACGACGCGCGCATCGGAAATTTGCACATTAGCCAAAGCGTTCAAATCCTGAACCCGCGCCAAAAGCTGTTGGTATTGTGTGCGAGCAATGGTTGCAGATTGCTGCAAATTAAACAAATCTGCCACGGCAGATGAGGATAGATCCGACTGCAACAAAGCATCGCGCAATTGTTCACGCGCCAATGTCTCAGCGCTGGTGATGGTCGACAATTTGGTTTCAATCGCCCCTTGCGCGTCTTTCAATTTGCCGGCCAAATCTTGGTCCAATTTGCTTAAGGCCTGTTTCAAATCCAGCTGCTCGGTAGAGCCAGTTTTTTCACCGCTCAGGCGTTTGGCCAATTCATCGCGCTGTGTTGCCAATTCTTGCAATGCAGCGTCACCCAAGGATTGGGCCGCCGATGTCCAATCGCTGCGTGCCACTGCGTCGCGCGTAGAGGCAAGTGTCGCCACACTGCTGACCTTATTTGATTTGGCAGACTCCAATTCTTTGCGAAGGGCTGAAATGGCCGAGTTGCCGCTTTCCTGCTCTAATTTGGCAAGGTTTTGATCAATAAAATTGTTCAAAGCATCTTCGGATTGCGCAAGCCCCGCGCTGGCGGTTTCGGTTTGGCGGCGCAACACGTCACGGGCCGATATGATTCCCTGACTTTTCGTCAAAACCTGCTGCGCGATGTAAGTCTGCACATAAGTATTGGCAATATCCGCCGCGCGGGCGGGATCTTGGGCCGAAACACCGACCGAAATCAAATAGGTCAGTCCACGACGCCGAATATCAACCGCTGTTTTCAGTAGCGTCACCGCATTTGCGACCAACTCTTGGCTTTTTGGTGGCGGCGCAATTTGAATTCCAAGAACTTGACGCACGCCGCTTGCCAATCGGTCCAATCCCAAGGCCAAAGCAATTTTCTGACTTAAACTCAAGCTTGGTCCGAACTCGGGATCTTGGATCAGGTTGGCATCTTGAACAACCGCCATAACAGTCGAGTCCGCCCGCAAGATTTCGACTTCGCCATCAACGCGCGAGTTAAGAACGGGGCTTTGGCTGTTTTCAACCATGGAAGGGTCAAGAATATTTGACCCGCCGGCATCAATCGAGATCAACGCAGAGGCGTTATAGATCGGAGTCGCAAGCATCAAATAGGCAATGGCAGGCAATAAAACCAAAACAAAAGTCATCACAATCAGTCTGATTTGACGCTGTAAGATACCAACCAATTCACGCAGGTCAATTTCATTTGGTTGCAACGGATCCACCATCTTTCAAACGACCCAAACTGGGCACACGTTCCATCAATTCGCAGTATAACAAGTCAGCCATCGGAAAGTTAAAGCATATTTACAAAAATTTGTGATAAAAATGCGAACCTACAGTTGAACACCGACCAAATCCTTGAAAACATCCCCCACTGTCAAGGTCAAAATTGCGGGTTGCCCTGTTGGAAGCAGGCGCAGGCAGGTCAGCCGACCATTCATATAGGCACCCGTGTCAATTGACACGCACCGCGCCGATACCTTGGGTTCATCAACCACAAAGTGACCATGAACCATGATTAAATCTTGGGGTGGTATTTGCCCTGCGCTGCCCCACAACAAGGCGTTTATGGGTTGAGAGGTCAACGGCTTGGCGCAATCCGCCCCAGCATGGGCCAGAAAAAATCGACCGACTTGCAAACCAAGCAAAGTATTTTGCAAGAAAGTGATGTGATTTTGGGGTATATGCGCCGAAAGAAGCTGCGCCAGTTTTCGCGCTGACATCCGCGTCAGACCACCCGTATCGATTCCATAAGACGCCAGCGTTTCGAACCCGCCAAACTCAAGCCACGACATATTGCTGTCAGGATTGGCCAAAAACTCTAGCATCATCGCCTCGTGATTGCCCATCAGACAGATTGTGCGTGAGCCCGCCCGTTGGCGTGACAAAACATGGTCAATCAAAGCGGCGGTTTGTGGACCACGGTCGACAATATCGCCCAGCAAAATGATCGTGGGCTGTGTTGGATAGGTTTCGGCATCCTTTAAGATCAATGATTCCAGATGCAGATAGGCCGCCAGACACCCATGCAGATCGCCGACCACATAGACAGGACCGTCAAAAGGAAACAGTTCTAGTATTTCCGCGTTCCGCATATTTTTGTTGCGCCGCTGGACGGCCAATTTGCTGATAAGGTCTTGGAATAACTTCATATCAGTTAGATTTTTCAGGCAAATTCAGCCGCGGACGGGCAATTGCAAGACCGACGATGAACACGAAACAATAGGTGTTCGCAGGTATTTCCAGGCTAAAATCCGTAGTCGAATGCACCGCACCAAGAACAATCACCCCTAAAGCTGCCATATTCAGCGCCATATCGCCGGCGCGTGCCTGCAATCGCTGGATGATGATCCAAAACGACCAAGCGATCAACACCATCGGGATACTGCCGATGATGATCCCTTGCTCGGACCACAGGGCCAAATAGCTGTTATGGGCCAAATCGACATAGTTTTCTGCCACCAAGGGCGGCGAACGATACAGTTCAAACGCCGGCGCAAAGGCATCATAGCCAAAGCCTGTCCAAGGTCGATCTTGGATCATGCCCCAAGTTTGGGTGTAAATCGACACGCGATCATTGCTTTCGACCAGGGTAAACAAAGCGCGCTCAACCACCCCAGAGCCCGCAGCAGGAATTAAGAACGTCGCAATAACACCAATCCCCAGAATTGATTCAAAAAAGATCTTGCCCATCGGCGCCTTGCTGATCAATCGGGCGGTCAAAAACGTGGTATAGGCCCCCAAAAACGTGGCAAAGGCCCCCATCCTTGACTGCGTTAGAATAATGGCAAATGCCAATATGATCACGACCAGCCAAAACGAAACGATCTCAATTCGAACGGGTGTCAAAAGCGTCGCATATCCGCGATCTTTTTCTGCAAGCGCCGCTTTTGCCCCGCGCTCTAGGGCATAAGACACACCCAAGATCAGGCCAAAACCCAAAAAGGTCGCAATAGAATTGCGGTTCACAAAAGTGCCCGTCAGCACATCAAAATAAGTATCTTTTACGCCCCAAAGCGAAAAATCATCCAGAAATTTCAATGCGATCATTCCGAAGAGCCCATGGGCCAAAATCCCGATCATCAACCAAAATCCCAAACTGTGGTTGCGATCCGCTTTTGTTCCTACCTCGAGCGTTAGGATCAAAAACAAAATAAATCCCATCGCCCGCAACGCGCCCAAAACGGAAGCATTCGGCATCACCGAGATAGAGTGGGGCGTTATGCCCGTTGGAATACCAACGGGCAAATGCAGCAGCGCATTGGGCAAAACATCCGCCAAAGGCAGCGCTTGGATCACAGCATAAACGGGAACGATAAAGGCGAGCGATAAGAACATCTGATATTGCGAGGATTGGAACACACGGCGGTTTCCCATCAAAAACTGCGCCCGCAGCACATAAAAAATCCCGACCCCCCCCAAGATCATGGTCCACAGCAGCCACCAGGATGGACGGTTAGACGCAACGGGAACAGCGCTGATCACAACCAATCCCATCAGAAAAAAACCAACCCAATTGTTCATGCGACCATAGCGCGATGCGCCCTGCTCTCGGTTCATGCGCCGCCGGATCACTGGGCGAGGCCGCGTGTCGGGCATAGGCGGTGGCGCAATCATCATCTTAACCACCTGCGCGTACCTTTGCCAAAAACGACGCTTTCTCGGAAGCGGGTCTTGTTTCAATTGTCTGGGTCAAAATCGCCCGCGCCTTGGGCTTGCGGGCATACAGATTGGCAAGCCAAGTGCTGCCTCCGTCGGTTTGCACCAAAAAAACAATATCACTGCGGATAGCGGCATCAAAATCGGGATCCCCCGCGCCGTCCAGCTCAATCGATTTGGCAAGCCGCAATTTCGCATCCCAAGATTCGTAGGCCGACGTCTTTTGCGACAAGATCATTGTCGCGCGAATGTCGGCGGGTGTCGTGGACGACATCATCTTGATCGTGTAGGCCGCTGAATATGTTGGATTTTCGATCAAAGCTTGGTTGGATAACGTCAGGCACTTGCCGTCAATCACCTGCTGAATTTCCTTGGGTTGCAAGGCATAAATGACGCCTTGTTGGACTGCACCGCAGACTGCAAACAATTCGCGCATTCCCCGCGCACTCAGTGGCAATCGAATCACTGCAGCATCTGACGCCATATCCTGAAAGATCGTAAACTCGGGGCTGCGCGAAAAATAGGCGACACCGTATTCCCGCGAAAAAGATATGTATCCGCCGATCAACGCCAACACTGACACCAAGAACACAACAACTTTCATTCGTCGCCTTTTTTCAATGATTTAGCCGCCTTCGCATTATATGCAACCGTCACCCTTGGGCACCCCAAATTCGCGTGAATATCCCCTAAGGGTGATTTTGATCTATACGATAGCATCTGGACATGTTAAACAAAAATCATCTTGTGCGCATTGAAAGTTTGCGCGATGCGATCTTAACTGTTATTTCCTCGGGGTGAAATTATGCAATTCAAGTCGAAAATTACTGGTGTTCTGCTTACCAGCTTAGCCCTAGGGTTTCCAGCGGTGTCGTTCGCGCAGACCCCAGTTTTAGATACGGCGTCTGTGGCCGCAGAATGTGCCAAGTCCGCCGTGTTGTGTAAGGCAGCGGTAGAGGCCGCGATTACAGCGCTCAAGGCTTTGGGATTGACGCCTGCACAATTGAATACGCAGTTGGGTGTTCTGGCGGGTGCAGCACTTTCAGGGGCGAAATCTCTGCCCGCAGCGGAAAAAACGGCTTTGGCAGGTATGTTGACGGTGATCAGTGCCGCCTCCAGCAACCCTCAGCAGATACTTGCGCTGACACAATTGGCCAGCCAGTTGGCAGCGGGCGATGATATCGACTTGGCGGCCTTTGCATCTGCCATCAGCGCCAGCTAGAGAAACTATTGGGGCCTTCGGTCAATCGAAGACCTTTTTATTTGCGTGGTGCCATCTGACACAGCACCGCATAAAAATTCGATGTGGTCCGGCGTCATGGGTCATCAGACACATCCCCCTTTGCCCTATGACCCGCTGACCTAACCCGATATTTTCTGATACCCCTGACTTGCAGGTCTATCTCGCAGTTTTGGGAGAATCAGATATTTGGCGATTTCTGCACACAAAAGTCTATGCGGATGCCTGAAAGGCGTGTTTCCGGATCGAAATCATGCCAAAAGTTGCGAATGCGTCGCAATTACTGCCTCTGGTTGCCTAGCATTCAGATCAGCGCAACCATATCCCCGCTACAGTGGCCCTTTTGGCGGTGGCGTGTTCGTTAAAGTTTTGATTATTCCCCAAATTGTTGGGGCGTCAGAGTAACGAATTCCTAACTCTCAAATGTTGAACTGTCCCAAGACAAGGTGTGGGTCCTTGTTGGTTGGCGGCAGAAGGCCTCCTCATGTTTTAGGGGTATAACATGGTCTTTACGTCGCTTTACCGCCTTTGGGCGTCCAAAAAACGTGTCCTAAATCTGGTGACACATATCCGCGCCGGTGTTGTTATTTTCACGATTATTGGTGCTGCGCCTGTTGGGGCGCAATCCGCATTGATTGTGCGCAACGATCTGGGCGGCAGCGTCGCGGAACGCCTGACGATGATCGCAGCCCTGCGCAACGATGGGCGGCGGGTTGAAATTCGGGGGCAATGCGCCTCGGCTTGCACGATGTATTTGGGCCTGCCCAATGCCTGCGTGTCCCGCGCCTCGCAGTTGGGGTTCCACGGACCTGAATCGCAATTTTATGGCATTTCCTTGCCGCCAGACGAATTTGAATATTGGTCGCGCGTCATGGCCAGCAATTATCCCGCGCCAATCGCGCGATGGTTTATGGCAGAGGCACGCCAAACCACAATGGGGATCATCACCATCAGTGGCGCACAAGCGATCAAAATGGGCGCACAAGCCTGTTAGGACGGACTGTTAACGTCCAGTTTTGTTCACGACCACAAAAACAGTTCTAAGAATAAGACCAAGGTCACCGAAAAAAGTTATGGTCTTGCAATACTTTTGATCAAATGCAACACGCGCGTCGTATGTAACCGAATTCCGGCCACTCACCTGCCAAAGCCCTGTAATGCCCGGCCGAATTGATAAATAAGATACCACTGCGGGACCATACATTAACAGCTCATCTTCGACGACAGGACGTGGGCCTACAATACTCATGTCGCCAATAAGCACATTCCAAAGCTGCGGCAGCTCGTCCACGCTTGTTTTTCTGATAAAGCGACCGATGATTGTGATCCGCGGGTCATTAAGCAATTTCCTATTTGCCGCCCACTCTTCGCGCGCCGTTGGATCGGCCCCAAGATGCGTAATAAGGCGTGCATCCGCGTTCACCACCATCGACCGCAATTTCCAGCAGGTAAAGACGCGCCGCCCCTTGCCAACCCGTTCTTGGCCATAAAATCCGTTGCCACCATCCAAGGACACGATCACCCAGACCATCGCAATGATCGGCGACAGCACAGCCAAGGCAAGCGCCGCAAACACAACGTCAAACAGACGCTTTCCCCATTTTACATAGCGGGTCGCAGGAACGACCCGCGATGCGGCCATCGAAACCGCGTCATACAACACAAAACTGGAATGATCGTCTTTCATACCGCAACCACCACCTGAACTCACTCTTTCGTGCAGAAACTATCTACTTGGATACAGCCTGTCTCTTTAGATCATGGTTATCGTAGATTTGCGTAGAAATCTAAGGGTAATTCACCCTTTAGATAAAAAAAATAATCATTTGTATAATAACTACGCAAAATTGATAAATAACTTGACCATCTTCGGGTATATAAACCCAAATTCTAGGTTAACTTACATCAATACGTATCGAAACGCCACCCCTTTGGGGCGAATCGGCGCTGTAATCGCCACGTGTATATGCGGTTAACGCATCACAAAGGGATCAGGGATCGGCGCATCTGACGTGCGCAGCCAGACAGTTTTGGTGGTGGTATAATCCAAGGCTGCCGCCAACCCGCCCTCACGTCCATGTCCGGATAAACCATGCCCACCAAAGGGCGCGATAGGCGACACGGCGCGATAGGTATTGACCCAAACAACGCCCGCCCGCAGCGCACGGATCATCCGATGTGCGCGGGTGAGGTTGTTGGTAAACACCCCCGCCGCAAGGCCATATTCGGTATCATTCGCCATCTGGATCGCTTGTTCTTCGGTGTCAAAACACACAACGGTCAAAATGGGGCCAAAAAATTCGTCTGATATCGCGGGGGCATCGGGCGCGTTCGTGCAGTCCAGAATGGTGGGCGCGAAATAAAACCCCGCGCGGTCCAAGGCGGCGCCCCCTGTGATGATCCGCGCCCCGGTTTGAACCGATCGTGCGATCAGATCTGTGATATGATTGCGCTGCCGTTCCGTGCAAAGGGGACCAACTTCGGTGGTCATTTGATCGGGATCGGCGATCACAATTGTCTCGGCCTTTGCCCGAAGCTTGGCCAAAAACGCATCTTTGATATTTGACTGGATCAGCAACCGCGACCCCGCAACACAGCTTTGCCCCGTGGCGGCAAAAATTCCCGACACTTGGGCATTGGCCGCACTGTCCAAATCGGCGTCGTCAAACACGATAAAGGGCGATTTTCCGCCCAATTCCAACGAGGTAGACGCCAGATTTTCCGCCGATCCGCGCACAATCGCGCGCGCCGTGGCAGGACCACCCGTAAAGGCGATATGCGCCACCTTTGGATGACGCGTCAAAGGCGCACCACAGGTTGCCCCAAACCCCGTAATAATATTAACAACCCCCGCAGGAAATCCCGCCTGATCCACCAATTTCGCGAATTCCAACAGTGGCGCGGGCCCGTCTTCACTGGCCTTTAGGACAATGGTGCAACCTGCAGCCAAGGCAGGGCCAAGCTTGACGGCAGACAGGAACAACTGACTGTTCCACGGCACAATCGCCGCCACCACGCCCACGGGTTCGCGGCGCAGCCAAACCTCCATGTCGGGCTTATCGATCGGCAGATAGGCACCTTCGATTTTATCCGCCAGCCCCGCATAATAGCGGTAATATTCCGCCACATAGGCGATTTGCGCCGAGGTTTCGCGAATGATTTTGCCCGTGTCACGCGTTTCAATCGCGGCCAGTCTGGGCGCTGCGTCTTGCACCAAATCCGCCAGTTTATACAATAACTTGCCCCGCGCCGTCGCCGTCATCTGCGACCAAGGACCAAAGGCGCGATGGGCGGCATTGACGGCCAAATCTACCTGCTCTTGCCGTGCTTCGGCCATCTGAGCCCAAGGCTGACCTGTCGCAGGGTCCAGACTGTCAAACCAATCCGCGCCCTCGGAAAACTGTCCGTTAATATACAGGCAAAACTGGTCCATCATGTCCCCGCAAACACAGGCATGACATCGCGAATAAAACGCTGCAACGATGCCTTTTTGCGCGCAAAACTCATGCCTGAATCAATCCATAGCGAGAATTCATCATAGCCCAGATCCTCAATCCGTTTCAGTTTCGCAATCACCTCATCCACAGTGCCGATCATTAGATTTTCGCGCATATCTGACGCGTTGTAAAACGGATGAGCTGCAATTTCATCATCGCTGAGGGGGGCAATCATGCCTTGCTTGATCGCGCGCTTGTTTAAAAACCATGCACCAAAATAGCAATAGAACGCGTTCAACTCTTGCGCCGCCAATTCCGCATCCGCCGAATCTGCCGCAACAAAACCATGCTGCAAAATCAATATCTTGGGTCGCGGAATATCAGAATGGGCGGTGCAGGCGGCGTTGAACCGATCCATCAGACTGACAACCTCAGAATGGGGTTGGTGCAAGGGGGTGACCTGCACATTACAGCCCATTGATACGGCAAAATCATGGCTAGATGGATCGCGCGCCGCCACCCAAATTGGCGGATGCGGCTGTTGCATCGGTTTTGGGGCGGAAGTGGTTTCAGGAAACTGCCAATAGGTGCCATCATGTGTATAGTCACCCGCCCAAAGCCCTTTGATCGCGGGGATCAGTTCGCGCATCCGCCCACCCGCATTCCAGGCATCCAGCCCTGGTAAAATCCGATCATATTCAAAGGTATAAGCACCGCGCGCTATGCCAATATCCAATCGCCCATCCATGATGATATCGGCCATCGCCGCCTCGCCTGCCAAGGCAATCGGATGCCAAAACGGCGCAATAATCGTGCCTGTCCCAAGACGCACATTTTTGGTCCGCCGCGCGATATCAACCAAGTTCAATAATGGATTAGGCGCGATCGTAAAGCTCATGCCATGATGCTCTCCCGTCCAAATCGCGTGCATCCCGCCCTCATCTGCGATGCGGCATAATTCTAGCATTTCTTCGTAAAGTTGGCGCTCAGGCTGATCTGGACTGATGCGTTCCATATGCACGAAAAGCGAAAACTTCATGGCTGTTCTCCTGCGGGCAGAACGCGCCCTGTTGCTGCATTGCCGAAATAGGTGCCATAATTACCCATTTGCCGCTCGCGCGCCAATCGTTCCAGCATCTCGCGCATGGCTGGATCGCGCAGTTGCGCCAAAACGTCGGCAGTGAGGGCCAAATATTGCCCCAAAGCGTGGCTGTCATCTGCGGCCGCACAGCGCAAAGCAATATGTTGTTGGGCGCGGTCATCATAGACGGCATAGATCATTCCAGCCTCGGCCCTAACCCCCAATTGCGCAATCAACCGGGCAATGGCGGCACCCGCCCCCTCGCCTTGTGCCGTCGGAAGGGTCAATCCACCATGACTGTCGTCGATCAACAAAACCTTGTCCAAATGTTCAATGATTGCAGCGACGACGATCTTTGGGCCCAAACCCGCCAACTCTTGCGCAGGGGTGAAATAACTGCCCCGATAATATCCCAACCCCGCCGCAGTTCCCGCGTGAAAGGCAACCACGCGGCCCAGCAAAATCGCGTGATCGCCCGCGTCGATGATCTGATGTAACTTGCAGTCAAACCATGCCGAGACGCCCGCCAAAATTGGTGCGCCTTGCGAACCCCAGTGCCAGTCAACCCCCATAAACCGATCTTGAACAGGCCGCGAAAAGGCGTTTGACGTCGCCTTTTGGCCTTCGGACAAGATATTGACTGCAAACCCGTCTGCTTTGGTGAAAACTTCGAAATTTGAAGATGTCTTGGCAATTGAAACCAGCAGCAGCGGTGGGTCCAGCGAGACGGACGAAAACGAATTCGCGGTAAATCCACGGGGACTGCCGTCGGGGGCCTGTGCTGTCACGACCGTTACCCCCGTCATAAACGCCCCAAAGGCATTACGCAAAGCCCTAGGGTCGTCTTGGGGATCAGTCATGCTTTGCCTCTTTCAACCAATGTTTCAGCGCTGCCGTCACGGCGCTTGGCGCGGTAAGATTAACCATGTGACGATGACCAGCAATCACCGAAACCACGGCGCGCGGAATTTGTGCGGCCATAGCATCGGCCATTTCTGGCGTTGAATTCCCATCTAATTCAGCGGTCAGCACCAGAGTATCGGCCTGAATTTTATGCAATTGCGCCGCATAACTGCAGTCGCCCATTGCAAAGGCACGATAAGCGGCTGCATAGCCCTTGGGATCGACCGATTGTAGCATTCTTTTCACCCGCTCGCGGATCGGATCGCCCATATCGAACCAGCGCGACAGGGGCGATTGCGCGTCTATATTGCCACGCGCCATCTCATCCGCACGCGACATCACTGCCACCTTTGCCGCGTCACTGCGCCGATAGACACCATTCAAAATCGCCAACCGATCCACCATAGCAGGATGCGTAACAGCCAGTCCCAGCGCGATCAGCGCCCCCATAGAATGCCCTGCAACGGCCGCAGCACCACAATTCAGCGCCTGCAAAACCATCGCGCCCCATTCTACATAATCTTGCAAATCTGCACGATTCGCCAGCGGGTCCGACATCCCATGCCCAGGCATATCGACGGCGAATACATGAAATTTACCCTTTAAATCATTTATTTGCGGTTCCCACGCCTCGGCGCGCAGACCCACGCCATGGATCAAGACGACAGGATCACCCGCCCCCGCCTCGATCAATCCAAGGGCGCTGCCATCAGACAGCCGCAGGATTTTGCGCGTCATGTCCAAGGTCTTTCAAATCCTGATATCTATCCCCAATGCGGTGATGGGGACGCCCACCTATAGATGCCCCCAAGGCGACCACAATCTCATCTGCGTTTGGCGCGTCAGGGATTGAAAACTGAATTGTCAGATAATGCGACCGCCGGCCTTCGTCAAATTTATCCATCAACGGGATCATGATTGGACAGTTTGCAGGGCCGCGCGTATTGGTAAAAACAAGATAGGTCTTGGCCCCAACTGCTGTGCGATAATGATTGCCAAAGCGTAATGTGTGAATCAGAGCCGAGGCGTGCTCAATCTCGCCATCCAACCCCACAGCCGCCGCCTTGCCATAGGCTTGCACCTGATCACCGCCGCCGGCCGCGTCGCAAATCATCTGGGTTAACAGCGCACCCAACTCTGGCGCAACATCTTGGATTTCAGGCTTTAAATCTTGGACAAATCCGCGACCAGCCCAAGGGTTTTTCACAACTGCCGCCGCCGCGATCAATTTCAAAGGCTGGGCGGCATCACGGCCGCCTTCGATCAACGTGGTTTCGATATTCAAAAAAGTTTTACGGACAATCGCGGCCATTTTTTCCTCGCTTTGGATTTTGTGTATGTTGGTATACCATAAGACCATATGTCAAGTAATTCTTGCACAACGCTTGCGGCACAGCTAACCTAATCAGATGATAGATAACCTTCGGATCGACCTGCCCCCAGTGACCCTACGCCTTATGGCCGTTGAGCGATTGCGCGCCGCCATCATCTCTGGGCATTTTGCCAGTGGCAGTCGCCTTATCGAACGGCCTTTGTGCGATCAATTGGGCGTGTCACGCAGCGTCGTGCGCGAAGCCATCCGCTATTTAGAAGCCGAAGGTTTGGTGGAAATCACCCCACGTGTAGGCCCGATTGTCGCGCGCTTAGATTGGAAAGGGGCGTCGCAAATCTATGCAATTCGCCGACTTTTGGAATCTGCAGCTGCCGCCGATTGCGCGCGCACGAAAGATGTGGACACAAGATATGCTCTGCAAGTTGCCCTGCACCACCTAGAAGCCGTCGTATCAGGTGGCGATGCCCAAATGATTTATCGCACCACAACCAGATTCTATGAGATCATTTTTCAGTCGGCGGGCCATGACATCGCGTGGGAAATTGTGCAGCGTTTGAATGGCCGCATTTCGCGCTTGCGGGCGATGACCCTGGCCACGACAGATCGAAAACTGGCGGGGCCTGTCCATATGGCACGCATTTGTGCCGCGATCTGCGCGGGTAACCCTGCCGCCGCCGCCCGCGCGGTAGAGGATCACTTAACCGATGCAGCCGAAATTGCGCGCCGTCTTTTACAAGAAGAAAGCACCCCATGACCGCATATTGGATTGCACATATCACAGTGACTGACCCTGAAAAATACGCTGGATATCAATTGCTTGCCCCAAAGGCATTTGCAAAATACGGCGCAATATTTCTGGCGCGGGGCGGCGCGTCAAACGTGATGGAGGGCGCACAGTTCGCCCGCCATGTCGTCATCCTATTCCCCAGCATGGACGCAGCAACAGCTTGTTACGCCTCGCCCGAATATACGGCTGCGCGGGCCGCAAGATTTGGCGCGTGCACGGCGCAAGTTACCCTTGTCGAAGGCTTAACCTAATCCCCCTTTTCTTTCTGCCGCCGCCCGCCTAAATCCTGTCTATGGAAAAAATACTTCACATTATTGGCGGCGGCATGGCAGGATCAGAGGCGGCATGGCAAGCCGCACAGATGGGCCAACGCGTGATCATCCACGAAATGCGGCCCAAAGTTGGCACCTTTGCGCACCGTACAGGGCATTTTGCGGAAATGGTTTGCAGCAATTCGTTTCGTTCAGACGATTCTGAACAGAACGCGGTCGGTCTGTTGCATTGGGAAATGCGCGCCGGCGGCGGTTTGATCATGGAAATGGCCCAAGCGCACCGCCTGCCTGCGGGGGGTGCCTTGGCCGTGGACCGTGATCCCTTTGCCGCGGCCGTTACCGCGCGGCTGATGGAACATTCCCTAATTTCTGCAAGTTATGATGAAATTACAGAGCTGCCCACAGACGGGAATTGGATCATTGCCACAGGTCCGTTGACATCTGGCGCTCTTGCACAATCCATTCGCACAGCGACTGGGGCGGATCAGCTTGCGTTTTTTGACGCGATTGCACCGATTGTCTATGCCGAAAGTGTTGATATGTCTGTGGCATGGATGCAGTCTCGCTATGACAAGGGCGAGACGCTGGCCGAACAAACGGCCTATATGAACTGTCCGATGACCAAGGAAGAATACAACGCCTTTATCGACGCAATTTTGGCGGCCGATAAAACCGAGTTTCACGCAGACGAAACGGCGGGCTATTTCGATGGTTGCCTGCCAATCGAAGTGATGGCAGAACGGGGACGCGAAACACCCCGATTTGGCCCGATGAAACCCGTCGGTCTGACAAATCCACATTCGGACATCCGTCCTTATGCGGTGGTGCAACTGCGGCGCGACAACAAATTGGGCACGCTGTATAACATCGTCGGCTTTCAAACCAAGATGAAATATGGTGCACAGACCGACGTGCTGCGCATGATTCCTGGCCTTCAAAATGCCAGTTTCGCGCGATTGGGCGGCATACACCGCAACACATTTATCAATTCTCCAACACTGCTGGATGATCAAATGCGGCTGAAATCGCACCCACATATCCGATTCGCGGGACAGATAACTGGCGTTGAAGGATACGTCGAATCTGCCGCGATGGGTTTGGTGGCGGGGCGGATGGCGGCTGCGGAAATGGCGGGCAGGATCTTGCCACCACCGCCACCAGACACGGCGATGGGCGCATTGATCACACACATTACAGGCGGGGCAGATGCGAAAACCTTTCAGCCGATGAATGTCAATTTCGGCCTGTTTCCCCCGATACAGGCCAAGGGCGGTCGACGTGGGCGGCACGACCGATATCGTGCCTATACCGATCGCGCAAAGGATTCATTTACTGCATGGTTATCGTAACCCGCTTTGCGCCCAGCCCAACAGGGCCGCTGCATCTGGGTCATGCCTATGCTGCGATCGTCGCACACGACATGGCCCGCGCCGCAGGGGGGCGGTTTGTGATCCGCATAGAAGACATTGATCAATCCCGTTGCCGCCCCGCATGGGAAGCGCAAATTTACCAAGATTTAGAATGGCTTGGCCTGACATGGGATGGAAAACCCCTGCGCCAATCCGACCAAATCGCCACGTATTCCAAGGCCTTATCATTCGCGGCACGTCTGACTTATTTTTGCACCTGCACACGACGTGATATCGATACCGCCCTATCTGCGCCCCAAGACGGAGCGATCATCGGCCCAGATGGCCCTGTTTATCCGGGAACTTGCCGTCATGCCAACCACCGCCAAGGCGCTGTTCGTTTGAACATGGCTGCAGCAGCAAAACCGACAGATTTTTTCGAAACAGGCCCAGAATTCGCGGGCAAAATCACCACCCGCACCCAAGACTATCACACGGCCATCGGCGATATCGTTGTCGCGCGCAAAGACCTTGGCACTTCTTACCATCTTTCTGTCGTTTTGGATGATGCCGCGGCAGGGATCACCCATGTCACCCGCGGGTCAGATCTGTTCGACGCCACGCGCATTCATGTTTTGCTGCAAGATATCCTTGGCCTGCCGCGCCCAGTTTATCACCATCACCCTTTGATCCGCGACGAACATGGCCGGCGTCTGGCCAAGCGTGACGATGCCCGCGCCTTGTCAAAATACCGCGATGAGGGTGCGACCCCGGCCGATATTCGCCGCATGATCGGACTATAGGCCATGAATTTTCGTGTAAAAACAAGACCGCGCCCCTGTATGACAGGCAGGCCCTGTCTGCTCGACGAATACTAAAAGACAATCCTTATCGCAATCCACACGCATTTCGATCAATTTTTGCACGTGACCCGAGGTTTCCCCCTTGACCCAAAATGCTTGCCGAGAGCGCGACCAATAGGTCACCGCCCCCGTGTTCAGCGTCCGCGCGACGGCCTCTGCATTCATCCAAGCAAACATCAAAACGTCACCAGATTTGTGGTCCTGTGCAATGCAGGGGATCAATCCATTGGCATCAAATATAAGTGAAGCGGGATCAAACATCAGCAACTCCTTGGCCACGATCAATTTTGCGCCTATCTTATGCGAAACCCAAGGGGAAGATATGTCTGATCTCATTTCACTGTATTCGGCGCGGATTTTGCAATTGACCACGCAAATTCCGCATCTTGGACGGCTGCCCCAACCAACTGGTAGTGCGACAAAACGCTCTCAGACTTGTGGGTCGTCGGTGACTGTCGACGTGGTTGTGACAGATGGGCGCATTGTTGCTTTTGCCCAAGAGGTGAAGGCTTGTGCTTTGGGCCAAGCTGCGGCAGCGGTTTTGGGGGCGGCAGTGTTAGGACGCAGTCACGCAGAGCTCAGCCGCACCCGCGAACAATTGGCGGCCATGTTGACAGGTGGCCCCCCACCCGTTGTACCTTTTGCCGACTTTCAGGTTTTGATTGCGGCGCGCGACTATAAAAACCGCCATCCGTCGATCCTATTGGCCCTAGACGCCACATTGGCGGCAATGACATAAAAAACGCCGCTATCCCGTGGGACAGCGGCGCAAAGTGGCGTGAAACCGATTGCGCCAAGGGACAAAGGCGCGGTTTCCAACGCAGGCAAAGGGTTACAGCGTTCCTGAAAATCCTAGCCCCACGAACAACAGCAAAAACAGCGAAACCGCACCCAGAATATCTTCAATCATCGCGGCACTTGGGCTGCGAAGGGGGCGGATCAACAGGGTTGCAATGCGGGACTTCATCATGATCTCCTTGTTCTGTTGCTGTATTGTTCTCATATTTGGAACAATAAGTAAAGAACTAATTAAGAACATTTGTGAACAAATGGGAACATCTAGGTCCAGCACGGGTTAACCCACTGAAATCAAACGAATGGCGCGATCCTGATCCAGCAGCCACAACAGCGTCCGCGCCGCCTGACCGCGTGGGCTGGATAACGCGGGATCCAACGCCAACAAGGCCCGTGCGTCCGACTGGGCAATTTGCATCAAGGCGGTTTGACTTTCCATGTCGGCGACGCGAAACCGTGGCAGACCCGACTGTGCTGTGCCGATCAGATCCCCTGCACCACGCATTGCGAGGTCTTCTTCAGATATTTTAAACCCATCTTCGGTATCGCGGATCACCTTTAGGCGGCGCGCTGCAGTTTCGGATAAAGGCGATTGATACAACAGTAGGCACGTCGACTCTGCCGTCCCGCGCCCCACCCTGCCGCGCAATTGATGCAACTGCGCTAGGCCAAACACTTCGGCCCGCTCAATGACCATAATGCTTGCATTGGGGACATTTACCCCAACCTCAATAACCGTCGTCGCGACCAATATCTTGGTCTGCCCCGTCACGAACCGCGCCATTGCGGCATCCTTGTCGGCAGGGGGCATTTGGCCGTGCACCAATCCCACCTGATCGCCAAAGATGGCACGCAAACTGTTAAAACGCATCTCGCTGGACGCATAATCCACCAATTCCGATTCCTCGACCAAGGGGCAAACCCAATAGGCCTGCCTGCCATCGGCAAGCGCGCGGGCCAAATGCGCCGTCACCTCGTCCAACCGTTCTGTGCTGATCAGCGCCGTCTTGATCGGTTTACGTCCAGGCGGTTTTTCATCTAAAATAGAGATATCCATATCGCCATAAGACGCCAAGGCAAGGCTGCGCGGAATGGGGGTGGCCGTCATCACCAGCACATCTGCAGCCGCCCCCTTTGCGCCCAACTCCATCCGTTGCGCCACACCAAAACGGTGTTGCTCGTCGATCACGGCAAGCCGAAGATCCTGAAAATGAACATCTTTTTGAAAAACCGCATGAGTGCCTACCAAAATTCCGATCTCAGCGTGGGCCAGATCCTGCAGCAACGCCTTGCGGTCCGCGCCCTTATCTCGCCCGGTCAACAACGCCAAACGGACTCCGGCCGCCTGCGCCAAAGAGAACAGCCCCTCGTAATGTTGCCGCGCCAAAATTTCGGTTGGCGCCATCATCACGCCCTGCCCACCCGCCTCAACAGCGGTCAAAAGCGCCATAAAGGCAACCAGTGTTTTGCCCGCGCCCACATCACCTTGCAGCAATCGGTTCATCCGTTGCGGCGCGCCCATATCAGCGTCAATGTCAGCAATTGCGCGCGTTTGTGCGCCAGTCGGTCGGTAGGGAAGGCTGTCTAAAACCCGTGCGCGCAAGACACCTGTGCCACGGCTTATTTGCCCTTTGCCGCGCCGCAAACCGGCCCGTGCAAGCGATAAGGAAAGCTGATGGGCAAATAGTTCGTCATAAGACAGTCTGACACGGGCTGGATGGTTCGGCGAAATATCCCCTAGGGGTGCGTGCAATTGCGCCAAGGCAACGTGCCAATCTGGCCAACCTTCACGCGTTTTTTGGGCAGGGTCGATCCATTCGGGCAGATCGGGCCTGCGCGCCAAAGCAGACTGCACGGCCTTGGATATTTGTTTTTGCGTGACACCCGCAGTCAGGGGATACACTGGCTCAAAAGATGGAAGCTCCCCCGCTTCCTCGGGCCGCAAGATGTGATCTGGATGGACCATTTGTGCGATATTATCAAAAACCTCGACCCGACCCGACACCAGCCGCCGCTGTCCTGTCGGAAGCAGTTTTTGTAAGTAATCGCCCCTTGCGTGAAAGAATACCAGTTGGAATTCCAACATCGCATCGTGCACCATCACGCGGTAAGGCCCTTTACCGCGTGGCGGAAAATGCCCACCAACCGTCACCTCAACGGTCACGGTCACAGGCGGGATAACATCGCGGATCGATTTCTTGCGCCCGCGGTCGACCACGGAATGCGGCAAAAGATATAGCAAATCCTTGGGCCGCAAAATGCCGATTTGCCCCATCGCCTTGGCCGACTTTGGGCCAATTCCGTCCAGCGTTTCAAGATCGGCAAAAAGCGGAAACAAGATTTCTGGCCGGCTCATAAGATCAGCGCCAGCCATTCGGCCTCATCCATCACGCGCACGCCATGTTTTTCCGCGTCCTTCGCCTTGGACCCAGCGCCCGGCCCTGCAATCAGAATATCGGTCTTGGCCGAAACTGATCCCGCCACTTTTGCGCCCATAGCTTCGGCCCTAGCCTTAGCCTCCGCGCGGCTCATTTTTTCCAATGTGCCTGTAAAAACAACGGTCTTGCCAGCAATTGGGCTGCCATTCGTTTGACGCGGCGCAATATCAACGATGGTCAATTGCTGGGCCAAGGCATCAATTGCGCCGCGCTCTTGCGGGTTTTGAAACGCCTCTGTCACGGATGTGGCCAGCACCGTGCCCACCCCGTCAATCGCAGTCAGTTCCGCCCAATCCGCCGTATCGGGGGTGGCTAGGCTGATCGCGGATAAAAAGGCCGCCCAAGACCGATAATGCCGCGCCAACAGTCCCGCCCCCGCCTCGCCCAGATGCCTGATCCCCAGCGCAAACAAAAACCGATCCAACGGAATAACACGTTTGGCCTCTATTGCCGCAAACAATTTAGCAACCGATGTCTCGCCGAACCCATCTCGATTTTTTAGCCTTTTCAATCCATTATCGGCATCCCGCTTTGCCAAGGTAAAGATGTCGGCAGGGGATTTGATCGGCAAATCGGTATCGTTAAAGAACATCTCGATCTGTTTTGCACCCAGACCTTCGATATCGAAAGCCCCGCGCGCGACGAAATGTTTCAGCCGTTCAACCGCCTGCGCGGGGCAGATCAGTCCGCCCGTGCAGCGGCGCACGGCATCACCCGCTTCGCGGTGGGCGGGGCTGCCACATTCGGGGCAAATACTGGGAAATACATAGGGAAGTGCTGCAGGATCACGACGCGACATATCCACATCGTTGATTTTCGGGATCACATCGCCCGCCCGATACACTTGGACAAAATCGCCAAGCCGCAGATCACGCCCTTCACGGATCAAAGCCCCTTTTGAATCGCGCCCTGCGATGTAATCCTCATTGTGCAGCGTCGCGTTTGAAACGACAACGCCACCCACCGTGACAGGCGTCAGCCGCGCCACAGGCGACAGCGCCCCCGTGCGGCCCACTTGGATATCAATCGCGTCCAATGTCGTCCAAGCCAGTTCGGCGGGAAATTTATGCGCAATCGCCCAGCGCGGCGTTGTGGCGCGAAAACCCAACCGCGCCTGAAGGGCCAGATCATTGACCTTGTAGACCACGCCGTCGATGTCATACCCCAAACTGGATCGCAATGTTTCAATCCGGCGATACTGCACCAAAAGAGACTCGGGGCTGTCACAAAGCAGCGTCAAAGGATTGGTTTGAAAGCCAAGATCAGCCAATCTTTGGATCGCGCCAGATTGGGTTGGGGCCAAAGGATGCGACAGCGTGCCCCAAGCATAGGCGAAAAACCGCAAAGGCCGCGCGGCGGTAATGCTGGCATCCAATTGGCGCAAAGACCCCGCTGCCGCATTGCGCGGATTTGCAAAAACCTTATCGCCCTGCGCGGTTTGCCGTGCGTTCAGCGCCGCAAAATCGGCGTGCGACATATAAACTTCGCCACGCACCTCAAGCAAATCAGGCGCATTTTGCAAATTTTGGGGAATATCCGCGACATAGGCAACATTAGCTGTGACATTTTCCCCAACCGATCCATCGCCCCGCGTCGCCGCATGGATCAAACGCCCCGCCTCATACCGCAAAGACAGGGACAGGCCGTCAATTTTCGGCTCGGCCGTATAGGCCAGTGCACCTGTCACGCCTAGAAATTTTCGAATGCGCGTGTCGAAATCGGCAATATCCGCGTCATCAAAGGCGTTTTCCAAGGACAGCATCGGCACCGCATGACTGATTTTGCCAAATCCATCTACGGCGGGGGAGCCGATTTGATCTGACACGCTGTTCACCAGTTTCAAATGCGGAAATCGCGCCTCAATCGCCAAGTTACGCCGTTTCAGCGCGTCATAATCCGCGTCTGTCAAACTTGGTGCGTCATCACGGTGATAGGCAACATTTGCCGCCGCTAAATCCCGCGCCAGTGCGATCAGCGCCAATCGCGCCTGATCTTCGGTCAATTCATCCTCTGAAACTTGCGTCATAATAGCCCCCATGCCGCCAAACTATGTGGCATGGGGGACAAGGTAAAGATCAGGCGCCGGCAACCAGTCGGGTTTCTTCGACAGGGGCAGGTTCGCGCAGCACATATCCACGGCCCCAAACTGTTTCGATGTAATTTTGGCCCCCCGTCGCCTCGGCCAATTTTTTGCGCAACTTGCAGATAAACACATCGATAATCTTTAGCTCTGGCTCATCCATGCCGCCATACAGATGGTTTAAAAACATCTCTTTGGTCAGCGTCGTCCCTTTGCGCAACGACAAAAGTTCAAGCATTTGATACTCCTTGCCAGTCAAATGCACCGTGGCACCTGCAACATCGACGGTTTTGGCATCAAGGTTCACATTCACATGACCCGTCTTGATGATGGACTGGCTGTGGCCTTTGGATCTGCGAATGATCGCATGGATACGCGCCACCAATTCCTCGCGGTGGAATGGTTTGGTCAGATAATCATCTGCGCCAAAGCCGAACCCTTTGATCTTATTTTCTGTGTCATCCGCACCCGTCAGGATCAAAATAGGTGTCTCTATCCGCGCCAGACGCAACTGGCGCAAAACTTCGTGCCCGCTCATGTCCGGCAGATGCAAATCAAGCAAAATCAAATCGTAATCATAAAGTTTCGCCAGATCTATTCCGTCCTCACCCAGATCGGTGCAAAACACATTTAGATTGGCGTGGGTCAACATCATTTCAATGCTGCGCGAGGTGGTGGGGTCGTCTTCTACCAGCAATATACGCACTTCGGATACTCCGTCATGGGGCTTCATTCATTAACCAATGTCGTGCCCAATGGTTAATTCATCGTTACCTTGCCACAGGTTTTTCCAGAAACAATCTAAAGTTGTCGGTATTTCTGGATTGACGTCACGCGTAACGCTTTTTCACCATGTTTTTCCACGGCCGCGACCCAAAGCGCAAATTCTTCTTCGGACAGGGCGTAACGTTCCAGCGCCTCTGATTCGGATAAAAGTCCGAATTTCACCGCTTTGACCACTATTGCCTTGCGGGACGCGACCCAGCGGCGTGTGTCCGCCGGTGGCAAATCTGCGCGTGTCAAAATCGTTCCATCGGGCAAAGCAACCTGCCGCAGTCCATCAACTTTTTTCAGATACATAGGCTCATCCTCGTGCATTTGGCCAAAGATGCCGCGCCGTCCTTAAGCAAGCGTGAACACAGGGGTTGAGAGTAGCTTGCATTTTCCTATATTACGTTGGAATTGCCGTTTCACGGCCTGCAACTTCCGGAAAATCTCATGCTTGATGCACCCCTAAATTCGCTTGGTTTTGCCAAGGCCCCTGCCGATACGCGGGTCGTCGTTGCCATGTCTGGCGGGGTCGACTCATCGGTGGTGGCGGCGCAATTGGCCGAAGAAGGCTACGATGTTGTGGGCGTGACCTTACAGCTTTATGACCATGGTGCGGCCCTTGCCAAAAAGGGGGCGTGCTGTGCGGGGCGTGATATTCATGACGCCGCACGTGTCGCAGAAACCATGGGATTTCCGCATTACGTTTTGGATTATGAGAACACGTTTCGTGAGGCTGTGATCGAGGAATTTGCAGATGCCTATTTGGCGGGGGCGACGCCTGTTCCCTGCATCCGCTGCAATGAACGCGTTAAATTCAAGGATTTACTGGCCACAGCGCGGGATTTAAATGCCGACTGCATGGCAACGGGTCACTATATACAACGCAAAATGGGCAGGGTGTCAGAGTTGCACCGCGCCGCCGATCCGATCCGTGACCAAAGCTATTTTTTGTTTTCCACCACGTCGGAACAGCTGGATTACCTGCGCTTTCCCTTGGGTCATCTGACCTCGAAATCTGAAACCCGCGCCCTTGCACAGCGCTATGGTTTGGGCGTCGCAGACAAGCCTGACAGTCAAGATATCTGCTTTGTCCCAAATGGCGACTATGCCGCCGTGATCGAAAAACTGCGCCCAGGGTCCGCCGATCCAGGTGACATCGTCGATCTTGAGGGGCGTGTATTGGGGCGCCATAATGGTATTATCCACTATACTATAGGCCAGCGCAAAGGCATTGGAATAGGCGGCATGGTAGACCCGCTTTATGTGGTAAAACTCAATCCAGAGTTGCGTCATGTCATCGTCGGGCCAAAGGCAGCGCTGTCCACGCGAATCATTCCGTTGCGAGAAATCAATTGGCTTGGGGATGAACCCCTGACCAGCCGCACCGCATGGGAGATCGAGGTTAAGGTGCGCTCGACCCGACCGCCCCGCGCGGCCATCCTTCGGCCCCTATCCGACACGACGGCCGAGGTGGAACTTATTGCCCCCGAAGATGGTGTTTCCGCGGGTCAAGCCTGCGTGTTTTACCAAACGGACAGCAGCCGCGTTCTCGGCGGTGGCTGGATTTGGAACGGCCGCGCCTAGCGCTTCTCTTTTTCCTAAATATCTTTGCAGGATTGGGGGGGAGAGCCCCCTTGTCAGCCCCTGCGCCCACGCCGTTCCCGCTTCGGTTCGCCGGATTGATCACCAGTTCCATCTGTGGCACTCGAAAACCCACCCAACTTTCCTGAAATATCATCCAGGCTGGGGGGCGTGCCTTTTGGCGTGGATTCCAATGCCGCACGCATCGCACGCAAATGTTCTGGCATGGTGCCACAGCAGCCGCCAATGATCTTGGCCCCGGCGTCGCGTGCCAAAACAGCATATTCCCCCATCAATTCGGGCGTTCCGTCATAATGTATGTGGCCGTCATGGTATTTCGGAATGCCCGCATTGCCCTTGGCAATCACAGGCAAGCTGGGATGTGTCGCGGTAAATCCCAGAACGGTGCGCATCAAATCCGACGCGCCCACGCCGCAATTCGCGCCAAACGCAATCGGCGGATAGGCCAGTCCCGCCACCATTTCCGCCATCCCCGCCGAGGTCAGCCCCATCATAGTGCGCCCAGCGGTGTCAAAGCTCATCGTGCCACACCATGGCATGCCCGCCAATTGCGCGGCCTCTGCGGCGGCAGCATATTCTTCGTGCGAGGAAATGGTTTCCACCCACAAAACATCCGCCCCACCTTCTTTCAACCCTTCGGCCTGTTCGTGAAACATTTCCACGGCGGCGCGATGCGTCAGCGTGCCCATCGGTTCAAAAATTTCGCCCGTGGGCCCAACCGAGCCCGCCACAATCACCACGCGCCCTGATGCATCTGCAATCTCACGCCCCAAGGCGGCGCCCACGCGGTTCAATTCCCGCACTCGGCCCTGCGCACCATGCAATTTTAATCGACTGGCATTGCCGCCAAAGGTGTTGGTTAGGAAAATATCCGACCCCGCTTGAACTGCGTTGCGATACAGGGTGCGAATATTGTCGGGCTGATCGACGTTCCACATTTCAGGGGGCTCGCCAGATGACAGGCCCATGTTAAACAGGTTAGTGCCTGTGGCACCATCCGCCATCAGCCAATCATGCGATGCCAGCATTTTTGATAGGGGGTCTTGTGCCATGCGATCCTCAAATATCTGCTTTATAACTTGTCCCTTTGCCATGGCGGGCGCAGAGGATCAAACCTATAGTTGACTGCAGGCCAAAACGCCGCATTTTTGGGACAAATCTGCCGCGGTTGGGCGGGCGGGCGATTGCCCGCGCGATTGCACATACCGCCAATACCAACGCAGGCCAATGTGGCGCAGACAGATACCGCCCCTGCCATTCTGGGGCAAATCCCTCTTTGAATTGCCGCAACCCCCGCCCTGTTTGGACAAATCGGGCCAAAGGTTTTGGAAAAGTCCAAAATGCCGTAATCGGCACCGCAGCAAGCGACAGCCGCGCAATCCCCATTTGTTTGGCATCCTTTATCGCGCGACTGACCAACAAATGCATGGTGCCATCAGAAATCTTGGGACAGTGCCGCATCAAATCCAATGTCCATTCCCCGCGCGTTTCATGCAAGGTGATAAACGCAATGACTGCATCATTTTGCCAAGCCAGATACACCCGCTGCCTTGCCACATAATCACGCGTATATCGCCCCATGGAAAAGCCTCGCTCACCCCCATGATCAACAATCCATAGCGCGTTCACTGCATCCATCGCGGGCCAATCCATTTTTTGTCCAGCATTGGTAATGCGCACGCCTGCCTGCTCTGCACGGCGCATCTTGCGGCGCAGGCCCGCGCGACGCGGATGGCCCAGATCATAACTTGGGGGATGCAAAATCGCCTCGTGGGCGCAGCGAACACTAACCCATCCCTTGCGCCTTGCCTGTGCCGCCGTTCGGGCATTTGATTTATAAATCGCAGGCCAACGCGCCTCGGCCGCAGCGGTTTTGCGTAAGATATCTAACGCGGGTTGCGCCATTGGATCAAACATTCCCACCATCATATGGGCAGAGCGTCCAACCATCCATGTCGCCTTTGGGCCAATCAATCCATGTTCCCCTTGGGCAAAAATACCGATTTCAGCACGCGGCAAAGCATCCGGAAGACGCAAGGGGGCTAACAAAACGCCTTGCGCGCGCGTGGGGCCAATCATGGCAAAAATCGCCCCCAAGATGGCCGGCAAGACAAAATAGACCAACCGCCACGCCACAATGCCCGTCATCAAATGATCATTTGGCAAATCGGGCAGCAATGTCAGCAATGTCACCTCAAAGGCACCGATTCCCCCCGGCGATCCTGACATCAACCCCGCGCCATAGGCGATCAAAAAGGCCGGCAGCAGCGTCGCAAAGGCCAGTCCCGCATCCGATGGGATCATGATATACAGGCTGAACGCAGCCGCGATTGTATCCAGCGCGCAAAACCACACCAATTGCACCATCGTAAATCCATTTGGCCACCGAAATCGCGCATTTGGCGCAACAAAGGTAAGGAGTGTTACGAAAAGCGCCGCCCCCAAGACCAGACCAGCCACCTCTTGATAAGGTGAATTTGGCAAAATAGTCAGCACACTGGCCGTCACCACGGCCCAGCCTGCCAGAAATGACAGCGCAACGCCCACAGTGATCCGCGTTGCCATCGCCAAAGACTGTTCTGGCAGCATCCGCCAGCGCAATATCGCCCCCGTCACCAAGCCCAAACCCAAGGTCTGGCTGACCGCAATCGCGCAAATGCCCGCACGGCGCGCCCGCACGTTGTCAACGCCCGTCGCAAAATGCCGATGCAAAACTGCGTCATACTGCCCAACGGCCCAAAACGCACAGATGGTGACAAAAACCGCCGCCACCCAATTCCAAGGGGACACCACAGACAGGCTCGCGTATAATTCTGCAAGGCTGAAACCCTGCAACCGTTGCATCAACAGCCATGCAAATACCAAAACCACACAAACCATCATGACAAGTTGCGCAAGAATGCGCCCCCTGCCCCAATTCAGCGCCACAGCGCCCCGCACCCTTTGCGTCATCAGACACCTGCCCCATAATTTGGGGGACACGGTGCCCTAGGTTGTCAAAACACCACGTTAACGGATAAAAATGTCGCTAAATCTTTCCAAGCCACTGCGACAGGATAAGACAGCTTTCTTTTTCACTTGACCCTGCCGACGGGTCAGTGAAAACCGATCTTATGGGAACTGCGACACTAAGTATTGACTTGGATGCCATCGCCGCCAATTGGCGGGCGCTTGACCGTGTCTCGGGGGCGGGGGTGCAAACGGCCGCCGTGATCAAGGCAGATGCCTATGGATTGGGCGCAGCAAGGGTTGGGCGTGCCTTGGCCAAGGCAGGAGCAAGGCGCTTTTTCGTTGCCGTCGCAGAAGAAGGCGCATCCCTGCGGCAAATCTTGGGGCCTGGCCCGCAAATCAACATTATGGCGGGCCATATGTCGGGCGATACGGCGCTGATTGGTGACGCGCAACTGACGCCCATGTTAAATTCAATCGATCAAATCACCCGACATTTTGAACATCTGCCGGGCGCGCAGTTTGGTTTGCAGTTGGACACGGGGATGAACCGTCTGGGGATGAAGGAAACAGAATGGGAGGCGGTGGCCCCCTTTGTGTTGCCCGCGGGTCCAGAGCTGATCATGTCACACCTTGCCTGTGCTGACGATCCCAGCAATCCGATGAATGCAGGCCAATTGATCTTGTTTAAGGCCATGACAGACGGCACAGGCGCGCCCCGCAGTCTTGCGGCGACGGGGGGTATCTTGCTGGGGCCCAAATATCATTTTGATCTCACCCGCCCAGGCATTGGGCTGTATGGTGGCCTGCCCTTTGAACAGGCAACCTCCGTCGTGCGCTTGTCGTTGCCCGTGATCCAAACCCACGAGGTCAATGTTGGTGAAACAGTTGGCTATTCCCAAGGCTGGACGGCAGACCTGCCCTCTTTGACGGCGACAGTTTCGGGCGGTTATGCAGACGGTCTTTTGCGCAGTCTGTCGAATAAAGCGACGCTTTGGCATGGCGATGTTCCCTGCCCGTTGATTGGGCGCGTGTCGATGGATTTGATCACAGTCGATATTTCCCATCTGCCGCATATCCCCCAGTTTCTGGATCTGATAGGTCCACACCAAGGGGTGGACGCCATGGCCACAGTCGCGGGCACCATTGGTTATGAAATCCTGACATCCCTTGGGCCGCGCTATCAGCGGCGCTATAAAGAGGGCCAACAATGATCATTACCCGCAGTCTTGCAGGACTAGGCCGCCCCGTTATCGGCATTTTGGCCGCGGTTGGGCGAATCACGATTTATGCGGGCCAAACGCTGGGCCACAGTTTGCGCGGACCCTTTTATGCCCGCGAATTTGGTGCGGCGCTGCTGAATGTTGGGTGGTTGTCCCTGCCCGTGGTCGGGCTGACAGCGATTTTCACCGGTGGCGCGCTGGCGTTACAGATTTTCGCAGGCGGCCAACGATTTTCCGCCGAGGCCGTGGTGCCGCAAATCGTGGCGATCGGCATGGTGCGCGAATTGGGGCCAGTTCTGGTCGGATTGATGATTGCCGCGCGTGTCACCAGCTCTGTCGCGGCCGAAATTGCGACAATGAAAGTGACGGAACAGTTGGACGCCTTGGTGACGCTGTCGACGCATCCCATGAAATATTTGACGGTGCCCCGCGTGCTGGCAGGCGTTTTATGCGTGCCTTTGCTGGTTGGCATCGGCGATATCATCGGCATCATGGGCGGATTTTTGGTGGCGACGGGGCAATTGGGGTTTAATCCCGCGACATATATCAAGAACACTGTCGATTTCCTGACCACACCCGATGTGACCTCATCGCTGATCAAGGGGGCGGTGTTTGGGTTTATTGCGACGTTGATCGGCTGTTATTATGGCATGAATTCAGGCCGCGGCGCACAAGGGGTGGGCGGTGCCACAAAGGGCGCCGTGGCCACCGCATCGATTTTGATACTGGCGGCCAATTTTGTTTTAACATCGGTGTTGTTCGGATCATGATTACCCTAACAGGCGTTCACAAATCCTTTGGTCCCAATGCCGTGTTGCGCGGCGTGGATTTGAGCATTGCGCGCGGCACTTCCATGGTGGTCATCGGCGGTTCTGGCACGGGAAAATCGGTGCTGCTGAAATCCATCCTTGGGCTGGTCAAACCCGATCACGGGCTGATCGCGCTGGACGGTCAAGACGTGTTGACCGCCGAGCGTGAGGCGTTTTTGGCCCGCTTTGGGATGCTGTTCCAAGGCGGTGCTTTGTTTGACAGCCTAAAGGTTTGGGAAAACGTGGCATTCCGCTTGATGCGCGGCAAACTGGCCCGCCCTGCGGCCGAGGCCCGCGACATTGCCATCGAAAAACTGCGCCGCGTTGGGTTGAAACCCGAAGTGGGCGATCTTTTGCCTGCCGAACTGTCGGGCGGGATGCAAAAGCGTGTGGGTCTGGCGCGCGCCATCGCGGCAGAGCCTGAGATCATCTTTTTTGACGAACCCACAACAGGGCTGGACCCGATCATGTCGGGGGTGATCAACGCCCTTATCCGCGAGATTGTGGTAGAAATGGGCGCAACTGCCATGACCATCACGCATGATATGTCATCCGTGCGCGCCATCGCGGACAACGTCGCCATGTTGCACAATGGTGTCATTCAATGGACGGGCCCTGTGGCGGAAATGGATGACGCGGCAGACCCTTATTTGCAGCAATTCATTCATGGCCGCAGCACGGGGCCGATTGAGAGTGTGCGGTGAAAAACCACGTCGAAACTGAAGTGCGGCGTTACACTCCAATCAGAGTTTGGACCTTGTCAAACGATTATCTTTTTGCCGCAGAAATGTTTTTGAAAACAAGAAATTG
Source organism: Cypionkella sp. (assembly GCA_040398785.1). Classification (GTDB taxonomy): domain Bacteria; phylum Pseudomonadota; class Alphaproteobacteria; order Rhodobacterales; family Rhodobacteraceae; genus Cypionkella. The sequence goes on from JBBATJ010000003.1 coordinate 208,067, forward strand.
TCCCAAATCACCCAGACGTTCACTGTCCTTAGGCCAAATATTCGGCCATGTCTTAGAGCTATGTCTAAAAGGTTTATGGTCAGCGCTGATAACCGCGCAAGATCACAGACCGCACCATTCGCATAACCCAGAAGATTTGGTTGATGTTGACATCCTGCGCGACCCCCAATCGGCCATACAAGTTTTGCGATTTTTGACCATGATGAATTTGAAAGCCTTACCGCGATTGGAAAACGCCTAAATATGCAATTGGATCGGCGAACCAGATTGCTTGATCAAAAACACCCGCGGGTGCGTCTTGGGATGGCGGAATGAGGGGGACGCGCCTGACCATTCTTGCCCTTTTGATCCTGTTTCCCATCGCTTGGGCCGCACCCTTGATTCGCGCCGCCCTGTTGCCGATGTTCGGGATGCAGGAAGTTTCCATCCTGTCGGGGCTGATCGAATTGTGGCGCAGCGATGTATGGCTGGCGGCGCTTGTCACCCTGTTCGCCGTCATCGCGCCCTATGCGAAACTGCTGGTGATGCTGGCGCAAACCTTTGGCCTGCGGCCCAGTCTTTCGGCACTGTATCTGGCGGGGCGCTTGGCAATGGCGGATGTGTTCTTGATCGCGCTTTACATCGTGATTGCCAAGGGGGCGGGCCACGTCACGGTGCAAACAGCGTGGGGGCTGTATCTGTTCACCGCCTGCGTTTTGGTCAGCATGATGCTGTCATTTCTGGCAAATCCCTTGAAGCCATCTGAAATAGCGGGCAAGACAAGCGGATGAGCAAATCTTCCCCGAATTTTACCTGCACCTCTTGCGGCACATCGCACCGAAAATGGATCGGCAAATGCGAAGGCTGTGGGGCATGGAACACTTTGATCGAAGAATCACCGCTTTCGGCGGGGCCAAAGGCGCTGGGGGGCAAAGGTCGCACAATTGCCCTGACCGATTTGGCCACTGTGGGCGATGCACCGCCGCGCGTATCGTCGGGTATCGACGAATTGGACCGCGTTTTGGGTGGTGGCCTTGTGCCTGCCTCGGCCATTTTGGTCGGCGGCGATCCGGGAATCGGTAAATCCACACTTTTGCTGCAAGCAGCGGCCAGTTTTGCCCGCAATGGCGTCAAATGTATGTATATTTCGGGCGAGGAGGCGACGGCACAGGTGCAAATGCGCGCGGCACGTCTTGGCCTCACATCCGCTCCCGTGGCATTGGGTGCGGAAACCAATCTGCGCGATATTCTGACGACGCTAGACACAGAACGCCCAGGCCTTGCCATTATTGATTCCATTCAAACCATGTGGCTGGATACTGTCGACTCTGCCCCAGGGTCCGTGTCCCAAGTGCGGGCGGCCGCACATGAATTGGTGACCTTTGCCAAACGGCGCGGAGTGGCGGTGATCCTGGTTGGCCATGTCACCAAAGACGGGCAAATCGCAGGCCCGCGCGTTGTCGAACATATGGTCGACACGGTTCTTTATTTTGAAGGTGAGCGGGGCCATCAATTCCGCATCTTGCGCGCGGTCAAAAACCGATTTGGCCCCGCAGATGAAATTGGCGTGTTCGAGATGACCTCGGACGGGTTGGAACAGGTGCTGAACCCTTCGGCATTGTTCTTGTCCGAAAGGGGCGTGGCCAGTGCGGGTTCCGCGGTATTTGCAGGTATCGAAGGCACCCGCCCCGTGCTTACAGAAATTCAGGCTTTGGTTGCGCCCTCGCCACTTGGCACGCCGCGCCGCACCGTGGTTGGCCTAGATTCAGGACGTCTTTCCACCATACTTGCGGTCCTTGAGGCGCGCTGCGGCATCCCCTTTGCGGGGCTGGATGTATTTCTGAATGTGGCAGGCGGTATGCGCGTGACAGAGCCTGCCGCTGATTTGGCCGTCGCCGCCGCCATTCTTTCAGCCCGCGAAGACGTGGCGATTCCGCCTGAAACCGTGCTTTTTGGCGAAATCAGCCTGTCTGGGGCGCTGCGTCCCGTGGGACAGACTGAGAATCGCTTGAAAGAGGCGTCGAAACTTGGTTTTAGCCAAGCCATCGCACCAAAGGGGTCGAAACTGGGGGCAACCTCTGGTATGGCGGTGCGGCAAATGGGTGATTTAACCGCCTTTGTCGGCGAGATGTTTGGCGCGGGCTGACCCCCGACAGGATAAATCGGGGACAATCCCCAAGGAGTGGATGATGGACGGATTTACCTTGATTGATGCAGGCGTCGCTTGTGTGATCGTGCTGTCGGCCATTCTGGCCTATTCGCGGGGCTTGGTGCGGGAAGGGATGTCCATTGTGGGCTGGATCGGAGCGGCACTGCTGGCCTTTGCCTTTGCCCCGATGGCCCAGCCCTTGGTCAAAGAAATCCCCGTCGTCGGCGATTTTCTGCGCGACAGTTGCGAGTTGTCGATCATCGCTGCCTTTGCCGCCGTTTTTGCAGTTGGCTTGATCCTTGCGTCAATTTTTACGCCGCTTTTGTCCTCGATCGTGCAACGATCTGCCTTGGGCGGGCTGGATCAGGCGCTTGGGTTTTTGTTCGGCGCAATTCGCGGTATCGTTCTGATTGGCGTGGCATTTCTGGTCTATGATCGTGCAGTTGCAGCGAATACTGTTCCTATGGTTGACAACTCGCGCGCGGCAAAAATCTTTGCGTCGTTCCAAGGTAAATTAGATAATGCTGTTCCCTCGGATGCACCCGATTGGTTGGTGTCACGCTATGCGCAATTGACGGCCACCTGCGGCGCGCCGAAACCCGCAACCAACTAAAGCGTGACTCTGCACCCAATTCGCACTACATCCCCGACAGCCAAGGAGTTCAAATGCGCCCTTTCCTTTCCCATCCGTTTGATGACGACAAGCTGAAAGAGGAATGCGGCGTGTTCGGGGTGATTGGCGTTGCAAGTGCTGCAAATTTCACCGCCCTAGGCCTGCACGCCCTACAGCATCGCGGCCAAGAGGCAGGTGGCATCGTTAGTTATGATCCGGCGACAGGATTCAATTCGGCGCGCCGATTTGGCTATGTGCGGGACAATTTCACCAAACCCGACGTGATGGACACGTTGCCTGGCGAATTGGCGATTGGCCATGTGCGATATTCGACCGCAGGCTCCAAAGGGGCAACTGCGATCCGCGACGTGCAACCGTTTTTTGGCGAATTTTCGATGGGTGGAGCAGCGATTGCACATAATGGCAACCTGACCAATGCCGCCGCCTTGCGCCGCGAATTGATCGAGCGGGGATCAATTTTTCAATCTTCGTCCGATTCTGAATGTATCATCCACCTTATGGCACGCTCTATTCAATCGAATATATCAGAGCGGATCAAGGATGCTTTGCGTCGCGTCGAAGGTGCATTTTCCATTGTCGCGATGACCCGCACCAAGCTGATCGGAGTACGCGACCCTCTCGGTGTGCGCCCCCTTGTGCTGGGCCGTATCAGCGACACAGCATGGGCGCTTGCCTCGGAAACCTGTGCGCTTGATATCATTGGTGCAGAGTTTGTCCGCGAAATTGATCCTGGTGAAATGGTGGTGATCGAGGATGGCAAGGTCAATTCCACCCGCCCTTTTACCCCAGCGAAATCGCGGTTTTGCATCTTTGAACACGTATATTTCAGCCGCCCTGACAGCATTCTGGGGGGGCGTTCCGTTTATGAAACCCGCCACCAAATCGGCGTGGAGTTGGCGCGCGAAGCGCCCGTTGACGCCGATCTGGTATGCCCTGTGCCAGACAGTGGCACCCCCGCCGCCATCGGCTACAGCCAGGAATCTGGCATTCCATATGCGATGGGCATCATCCGCAACCAATACATGGGCCGCACGTTTATCGAACCGACCGAGTCGATCCGAAATATGGGTGTGCGTCTGAAACTGAACGTGAATCGCGCGCTGATCAAAGGCAAACGCATCATTCTGGTCGACGATTCCGTCGTGCGCGGCACCACCTCGCGCAAAATCAAGGATATGATTTTGGATGCAGGTGCGGCCGAAGTGCACTTTCGCATTGCGTCGCCCCCCACCGCTTGGCCCTGCTTCTACGGTGTCGATACGCCAGAACGATCCAAACTTTTGGCCGCGTCGATGACCGAGGATGAAATGCGCGACTGGATTGGCGTGAACAGTTTGAAATTTATATCATTGGACGGACTTTACCGCGCCGCAGGTCAGGCAGGTGGGCGCAACCCTGCCCAACCGCAATATTGCGATGCTTGTTTTTCAGGCGCATATCCCGTCACCCCTTCCGACAAAATCGCCGAAGGGTTCCAGATGCAAGCCGCCGAATGAGCGATCAGGTCAGCGCCTATATCGCGGCACAAAAGCCTGAATTTTCCCGCGCTCTGACTGGTCTGCGCACTGTCCTCATCGGCCTTTTGCCTGATCACAGCGCGTGCATTTCCTATGCAATGCCGGGCTTGCGCCATCCTGACGGCAAAATGACCATCGGCTATGCGGCCTTTGGCTGCCATATTGGCCTTTATCCTCATTAGGGCAGTAGCATGACCCTGATCAACTTCGCGCCATTTACAACCTTAAAATCTGGCATCACTTTCCATCTGAAACATGACCACCCCGCGCATTGATCGCGCAAATTGTCACCGCCCGCCTCTTCCAAATTGCGGCAGGCCGCTAAGCCCCTCTTGCGCTTTCATACTGGCTAAAATACCTCCGCCGCAGGCACCTGTCGCAAAGGAAACTTCATGACCCAACGTATCGCCCTGATCACTGGCGCATCCCGTGGCCTTGGTGCGGCCATGGCCGAGGCGCTGGCCCTGAAGGGCTGGCACATCATCGCCGTTGCGCGCACTTCGGGTGGGCTTGAGGAATTGGATGACCGCATCAAATCCCACAAAAGCCCAGGCGCAGGCGGTCTGACCCTTGCGCCGATGGATGTCACCAATGACGACGCCATGCGCCATTTGTGCCTAAATATCCATGACCGCTGGGGTGGCTTGGGCCTCTGGGCGCATACCGCGATCCATGCCGCCCCCATGGCCCCTGCGGGATCGTTGGATACCAAGGATTGGGAAAAATCGATCGCGACCAACACCCGCGCCACGGGTCAATTGATCCCGATGATTGAACCCTTGCTACTGGCGCATCAGGGCACAGCGCTGTTTTTGGATGATCCCCGCGCAGGTTCAGCGTTTTTCGCAGCCTACGGGTCCAGCAAATCCGCCCAGATTGCCCTTGCCCGCTCTTGGGCGGCTGAAACGGCAAAAATCGGCCCGCGTGTCATCATCGCAACCCCCGCGCCCATGCCCACCGCCACGCGCGCCCGCTTTTACCCCGGCGAGGATCGCAGCAAATTGGCAGATCCCCGGATTGAGGCCGCCCGAATCCTATCACTGCTCTAACGCCGCCTCTATCGCGGCCCATAATACCTCGACAGGTTCAATTCCCACCGACAAGCGCACAAATCCCTCTGCGACCGCGTCGCCCCAGCGGGCGCGGCGCTCGCCTGATGTATGGACACCGCCGAAACTCGTTGATTGTGCAATCAACGGACAGCGCGCCAAAAACTGCTCTGCCATTTGGGCATCGACAAATGTCATCCCAATCAAAAACCCGAAATCAGACATTTGCCGCACTGCCAACGCATGGTCAGGATCGTCGGATAACCCCAAATAGCGTAACGATACCAGCCCCTTAGCCTTACGCAACCGCTGTGCAATAATCCCCGCACTGGCGCACATCCGTGACAGGCGCAGTTCTAACGTCTCAATCCCGCGATGCACCAGCCATGCCTCAAACGCGCTTGGCACCGCCCCAGACATCCGCCGCCAATCGCGCACCCGCGCCATCAAATCCGCGGCCCGCCCCGCCACATGGCCGAACAAAACATCGGAATGCCCATTCGGCGCCTTGGTATCAGAAGCCACAACCAAATCCACACCAAAATCCAGCGGCCGCTGCAAATAGGGGGTCATCGTCGTATTGTCCACAATGACTTTCGCACCCACGCGATGCGCCCGCGCCACAACATCGGCAATATCAACCAAATCCAAACTAGGATTGGCAGGCGTTTCCACAAACACCACCCCCGCCCCCGCAAAATCCGCCGTCGCATAGTCCCGCGTGGCAATGGTCTGAACCTGCACCCCCAAAGGTGAAAGGAATCCTTCGGCAAAGGCGCGCGTCACATAATAGCCGTCAGATGGCAAAATCACCTTGCCCCCACCGCAGGCCATCAACGCCGCGGAAATCGCCGCCATGCCTGATGGAAAACTGACGACAAGCGCGTCTTCCAAAATCTCTAACTGCGCCTCTAGATCGCGCCAAGTTGGACTGTCCGCCCGTGCATAAGAAAATCCACCCGCCACGACCTCGGGCAAATGAAAGGTCGCCGAACTGACAATCGGCGCCACAATCGCATCACCTTGCGTCAACCCCGCTTTGCGATGATGCAACAATCGCGCCGCGCGTTCCTCATGTGTCACGCGTTCATCTTTTTGCATCATCTTCCTCGTTGTCCAAATATCCTGCGGGGAGGTCACATCGGCCTTTTGGCCGATGTGACTTGGGGGCGCAAGGCCCCCTTGCCTCTCAGCAATCTGAGGGGCGCAAAGCCCCCGTGCCTCAGCCTAAACCAACCGCGCCGGAAACCCATCCGCGCGCAGATCGGTTGACAACAAATCCTCCAGCAGTTTCGCAATCATCGGCGATTGCGCCTCACCGCCATAGGCCGCTTTGGCGGCGATATAGGTCTGGTTGGTCATCGATGCCAAATCCAAAGGCACACCAAATTCTTTGCCAAAGCCCAGCGCGAACCCCAAATCTTTCAGCGCCAAATCAATATTGAACGCAATATCATACGATCCGTTCAAAATCAGCGCCCCTTCGGTTTCATGCACAAAACTGTTGCCCGAACTCGCCGCAATCGCGTGCCAAGACTGCGCCAGATCCAAACCGCCGCGCTTGGCCAGCATCAAGGCCTCGGATGTGGCCTTTAGGTGAATAAAGGCCAGCATATTGGTAATCACCTTAATGATCGCCGACGACCCCAGTGGCCCCATGTGGAAAATACGATCCCCCATAGCGGCCATCGCGCCATGGTGCAGATCAAACAGCGCCTTAGACCCGCCCGCAAGCATAGTGATCTTGCCCTGTGCGGCCAGATGCACCCCACCTGTGACAGGCAATTCCATCATCTCATGGCCCACATCCGCCGCGATCTTGGAGAACGCCAAAACCTCTTCGCGCCCCAGCGTTGACATCTCAACCCAGCTCGCACCTGCCTTCATATGCGGCAGGATGTTGCGCAGCACCATTTCTGAGATACGCGGACTGGGAAGGCAGGTGATCACGTGATCCACTGTTCCCGCCACCGCTTCGGCACTGTCGGCCAATGTTGCGCCCAGCGCGACAAGCGGGGCGGCCAGCGCAGGGTTCAAATCATAAACCGTGACTTGAAACCCCGCCTTAACCAGACAGCCCGCACAGGCTGCCCCTAAATTTCCAAGGCCAATATAGCCGTAATGCATCACGCCCCCCAACCGACAATCGCCTTGATCTCGCAGAAATCATGGATGCCGTAACCTGCATATTCGCGCCCATTGCCCGATTGCTTATAGCCGCCAAAGGGTGCGGCAGTATCCCAATCGGGATAGTTCAGGTTCACCGTCCCCGCCCGCATCCGGCGCGCAACCGCCCGCGCCTCGTCGATGGGACCGCTGATATAGGCGGCAAGCCCGTATTCCGTATCATTGCCCACGCGCACCGCCTCATCAACGCTGTCATAGGGGATCAGCACCAAAACGGGACCAAATATTTCTTCGCGCGCAATGGTCATATCATTGGTAACATTGGCAAAAACCGTAGGCCGCACGAACCAGCCGCGATTGACACCTTCGGGCCGTCCAATACCACCCGTGACCAGCGTCGCCCCCTCAGATATGCCCTTGGCGATCAAACCCTGCACCTTGTCAAACTGCGCTTTGGACACCAGTGGCCCCATCACAGTCGCCTCATCGCGGGGATCACCCACAATCACCGCCTCGGCTGCCGCCTTGGCCGCGGCAATTGCGGTATCATTGGCCGCGCGTGGCACAAACATCCGCGTCGCCGCATCACAAGACTGCCCAGTATTGGTCATCATTGCACTGGTGCCTGCCGCAACGGATGCCGCAACATCCGCGCTTGGCAAAATGATATTGGGCGATTTGCCCCCCAACTCCTGAGCAACCCGCTTGACTGTGGGGGCCGCCGCCGCAGCAACGGCCGTCCCCGCGCGGGTCGATCCGGTAAAGCTGACCATATCCACATCGGGATGGCTGGACATCCGCGCCCCCACCTCTGGCCCCGTGCCATTGACCAGATTGAACACGCCCGCAGGCACGCCCGCCTCATGGCAAATCTCGGCGAACAAAACACCCGACAAAGGCGCAATTTCCGATGGTTTCAACACCATCGTGCAGCCCGCGATCAAGGCTGGGGCCACTTTGCACACAATCTGGTTCAGCGGCCAGTTCCAAGGCGTGATCAGCGCGCAAACCCCGATCCCTTCATGGATGATCCGCGTGGTGCCTGCGGTATGTTCCCACACCATTTCCTCGGCGGCCTTGATCGTGGCCTCAAGATGGACCTGCCCTGCCCAAGCCTGCGCTTCACGCGCCCAAGTGATCGGCGCGCCCATTTCAGTCGATACAGCCTGCGCCACATCCTCATATCGGGAATTATAAACTTCTAGCACCCGCTTGACCAAGGCAATGCGCCGCTCGACTGGCCAGACCGTATAGGCGTCAAACGCCGCCCGCGCCGCCGCAACAGCAGCATCCACATCCTCGACATTGCCCAAGGCCACTTCGGCGACGATTTCCTCGGTCGCGGGATTTTCCACCCCCATCCGCGCCTTGGATTTCGGCTCTACCCATGCGCCGTTGATGTAGAATTGGGTCATATGTGTCATAGCGCCCTCATTTGAAATAGATGTTGTATTTGGCCCGAATGGCCGCGTCGATTTGCGGATCAATCACATTGCCCGCTTTCGCAAGGATACTATTCTTGCGCGCGATGGCCGCGTCAAGCAATTGTGGCTTGCCCGCCTCATTCCATTCTTTGGGCGACATCCGATTGGCCACTTTGGGATAGATATATTCCGTCTGCATAAGGCGCAATGTCTGATCCGACCCCAGATAATGGCCCGCACCGCCCAAACAGACCTCTTTCATCGCATCAAGGCTGGTGGTGTCGGGGTTGACATCAATGCCACGCACCAAACGCATGGCTTGGCCCAAAAGATCATCGCCGAGAACCAAACTTTCCAAACAGAACCCCAGCAGTGAGGCGTGCATCCCCACCGCCTCGTAACACATATTCAGACCCGCAAGACCCGCCAAAGAATTGGTGATCCCCTGCTCCCATCCTGCCTGCATATCGGGCAGTTTGCTGTCGGAAATCCCGCTGGCAGCACCGCCTGGCAGATCATAGAAATGATGCATCTGCGCACAGCCCGCGGTCAACAGTGCCTGCTCGGCACTGCCCCCAGACATCGCGCCCGTGCGCAAATCCGACACAAAAGGCCAAGTGCCAAAGATGCAGGGCGCGCCCTTGACGATGGAATTGGCATAGACCACCCCCGCCAAACATTCCGCCATCGCCTGCACAATCGTCAGCGCAATCGGCGCAGGGCTGGTCGCCCCCGCTTGGCCTGCCGACAGCAACAGCATCGGCATACCGCGGCGAATACAATCCTCCATCGTGATGCATGATTCTTCGGCAAATTTCATCGGCGGGACCACAAAGCAATTGGAATTGCTAACAAAAGGCCGCTCGCGCCACTTATCCTCTCCCCCCGCCACTGTGTAAATCATCTCAAAACAATCCGCGACATGGGAGGGATCGCTGAAACTTGTGCCAACGTGCTTGGTCGTCCCCGCAAGGCACCCATAAAGCGTGTTCAGATCCATTTCCTTATTGTCGACGACGTCACGGCAAACCATCGTGCGCTGATAGAAATGGATGTTGTCCAGATTGTCCACCAACCGCGCCGCATCATACAGATCCTGCGCAGTAGATTCGCGGTAATCCAAAGTAATAGGATCGACAATATGCACCGCCGCCCCCGCCGTGCCAAAATGCACGCGATTGCCCGAGAGTTGCAGATCATGCTTTGGATCACGTGCATGCAAGGTTATCCCCCGCGCCGCCACCGCAAGCATATCTTCGACCAAAGCGCGGGGGAAACGGATACGCCCATCATCCCCCAAAATCGCCCCCGCCTTGGTCAATACCTCAACCCCCGAGGGCGGCGCTTGGGAAAGACCGATTTGCTCCAACGCATCCAAGGCCGCCGCATGGATCTGCTGCACACCTTCTTCGGTCAGCGGCTTGTACTGCCCCCCCGACATACCCGCGCGCACGGGGCGCACATCATCCGCCAGGGGCGCCGCCCGCAGCGCAACGCGCGCCTCCCGTCCGCCAGACCGACCCGCCCGCGCCCGAACAGGTGCACAGACCTCACCCACATCATTCAAATCATCCATCGCTTTGCCTTTCATACTGACAAAAATACCTCGGGGGAGGTCACATTGCTTGCAATGTGACTTTGGGGGCTGGCCCCCAGCACTCAGGCCCGCACACGCTCTGATTTCGGATCATACATTGGCACAAGGCTCGCTATCGCCTCATGCCGGACGCCCGCCACTTCGATCTCATAACGGCTGGCCAGAACATCTTCCTCGGATTGGCCACGGCACGGCACATAGCCCATGCCGATCGCCCCCCCCAGATAATGCCCATAGTTGCCGCTGGTCACAGGGCCCACGATCACCCCGTCCCGCACCACCGCCTCATTGTGGAACAACAGCGGTTCGGGGTCTTTCAGTTTGAACTGCACCATACGCCGATCAAGTCCCGTCTCCATCTTGCGCAAAACCGCATCGCGCCCGATGAAATCGCCCTTGCCCACCTTGACCGCAAATCCCAGTCCAGCCTCCAGCACATGATCCTCGTCCGTAATGTCATGACCAAAATGGCGGTATGCCTTTTCAATACGGCAAGAATCCAGCGTATGCAGCCCGCACAGTTTCATCCCCATATCCGCCGCCTCGAGCGCCTCGAAAATATGCGCGGTCTGATCGGCACTGGCATAGATTTCCCAACCCAGCTCGCCGACATAGGTCACCCGGTGCGCCCGCGCGATCCCCATTCCAATTTCAATCTCGCGCATCGTGCCAAAGGGATGGCCCGCATTGGAAAAATCATTCGGACTTACCGCCTGCATGAGGTCACGCGATTTCGGCCCCATAATGCACAACACCGATTCCGCCGCCGTCATATCGGTGATCACGGCAAAATCGCCGCCCAAATGCCGCCGCATCCAGGCCAAATCGCGCTGCAATGTGGCCCCCGGCACCACTGCCAAAAACGCCGTTTCCGACAGACGCGTGACGGTCAAATCAGACTCGATTCCGCCCCGCGCATTCAGCATCTGCGTGTAAACCACACGCCCCACCGCCACATCCATTTGCGCGGCACAAATGCGGTTCAGGAATGTGCAGGCATCACGCCCCTCAACCCTGATCTTGCCGAACGACGTCATATCAAAAAAGCCAACGCCCGTGCGCACCGCCATATGCTCGGCGCGCTGGTTTTCAAACCAATTTTGCCGCTTCCAAGAATACTGATATTCCCGTGCTTGGCCGTCATTCGCGAACCAATTCGCCCGCTCCCATCCCGCCACCTCACCAAAGACCGCACCCCGCGATTTCAGATGCTCATGCAAAGGCGTGCGACGCACCCCACGGCTGGTTTCCATCTGACGATAGGGGAAATGGTCCGCGTAAAGCAGCCCAAGCGTTTCCGACACCCGTTCTTTTAAATACCTGCGGTTCTTTTGAAACGGCTGGGCGCGGCGAATATCAACCTCCCACAAATCAAACGGCGCTTCGCCTTCGGTGATCCAATGCGCGAGGGCCATGCCCGCGCCGCCAGAACCCGCGATACCAACAGAATTATACCCCGCCGCGACCCAATAGCCCCCCAGCTCGGGGGCTTCGCCAAGATAATAACGATCATCTGGTGTGAAACTTTCGGGCCCGTTGAAAAACGTATGAATCCCCGCCGTTTGAAACAAAGGCATTCGGTTCATCGCATCCTCAAGGATCGGTTGGAAATGATCCCAATCCTCTGGCAAAGTGTCGAACATGAAATCTTCGCGGATGCCATTCATCCCCCAAGGTTTCGCCTTGGGTTCAAACGCCCCGATCATCATCTTGCCCGCATCGGATTTGTAATAGGCACATTCATCGGGCACGCGTAAAACGGGCAAATGACCCAAACCCTGCACGGGTTCGGTGATCAAATAGAAATGCTCGCAGGCGTGCAGCGGCAAGGTGACACCGCTTGCCTCGGCCAAATCGCGCCCCCACATACCCCCACAATTCACCACAACATCGGCGGAAATATGGCCAGGCTCTCCGTCTGCGCCGATATAATCAACGCCCGTCACACGCCCACCCGATTTGGTGACGCCCACAACCTTGGTATGCTCAAATATCTGCGCGCCGCGCATCCGCGCGCCCTTGGCCAGCGCCATCGCGATATTGGCAGGGTCACATTGCCCATCAAGCGGCAGATGCACCGCCCCCACCACATCGCCCACATTCAAATGCGGATACATGGCCTTCGCCTCGGATGGGGAGATTTCCTGCACATCCACATCGAAAATCCGCGCCACAGTGGCTTGGCGCAACAATTCCTCGTGCCGATGCGCGGTCAGCGCCACGGAAATGCTGCCCACCTGCCGCATCCCCGTCTCAACGCCCGTTTCAGCCGCCAATTTCACATAGAGATCCGCTGAATATTTCGCCAAGCGCGTCATATTCGCCGATCCGCGCAACTGCCCGATCAGCCCCGCCGCGTGCCAAGTTGTCCCCGATGTCAACTGCTTGCGTTCTAGCAAGACCACATCCGTCCACCCCATCTTGGCCAGATGATAAGCGACCGAACAGCCCGAGACCCCGCCCCCAATAATCACCGCCCGCGCCTGTGCTGGTATCTGTGCCATCGCCTTTACCTTCTTTTCTTTCCAAATATCCTCGGGGGTCTGGGGGCAGACAGCCCCCAGCCTCAGGCCCTGATCCGCTCGTTTTTCGCATCCCAAAGGGGTTGATCTGCCTGCACCACCGCCGCATAGCGCGTCCCAAAAATCTCAACTTCCACCGCACGGCCCAGAACATTCAAATCCGCGCGCAACATCCCCAAGGCGATGCATTTTCCCACCCTGTGCCCGAAATACCCGCTGGTGGTTTCCCCCACTACAACCCCATCCGCCCAGATCGTCGACATATAGGGCGGATCGATATCGGCCTCGATCACCAGTGTGCAAAAGGATTTCGACACACCGCGCTGCTTTTCCGCCGCAAGGGCCGCCTTGCCACGAAACTCTTTGCTCCAATCGACAAAGCGTTCCAAACCGCCTTGCAACACCGTGTAATCAGTCGACAAATCACCCTTCCAAGCGCGATACCCCTTTTCAATCCGCAAGGAATTCAGCGCGAACATCCCAAAGGGTTTCAACCCCAAAGGTTCCCCCGCGGCCAGAACCGCATCCCAAACGGCCGCAGTTTCGGCCACGGGCGAATGGATTTCCCACCCCAACTCCCCCGCAAAGGACACGCGGAACAAATACACCTCGCGCCCCGCAACCTTGGCCTTTTGCCATGTCAGCCAACCCTTGCTTAGGTCCGCATCCGACACCTGCGCCAAAATCTCGCGCGACTTCGGCCCTGTCAATATCTGGCATGACCAGCCATCTGTGACATCCGTCAGGGTCAATCCCGGTGCCAAATGCCGTTGCAACCAAGCCTTGTCATGCCCCTGCGCCGTCGCGGCCGTGATCAACAGCAACTGATCCTCGCCCAGTCGCGCGACAGACATTTCTGTGACGATCCGCCCCGCCTCATCTGCGAAATAGGCCAAACCCAACCGCCCAATCGAAGGAATTTTCCCCGTGATCTGCCCGCTCAGCCATTCCGTGGCCCCCGCACCGCTGATCATAAATCGCGAAAATCCGGGCAGATCCAAAATCCCTGCGGCATCGCGCACGGCGTGACATTCCGCCTGAACAGCGTTAAACCAAGGCCCCTGCCGCGCCCATGTCCGCTGTGCCTCGGCATCCGTGATATCGCCGGTGCGTGCATACCAAAGAGCGCGCTCCCACCCGTTATAGGGACCAAATTGTGCGCCATGCGCGGATGTTCGATCATGCACCGCGCTCAGTTTTTTATCGCGACCTTCGGGCCAAACATGATGCGGGAAATGAATGGCATATTCATGGCCATACACTTCCAACCCTTTGGCAACACAATAGGTTTCGTCTTCAAACCCCGTAAAACGGCGCGGATCGCAAGACCACATATCCCATTCAGTCGCCCCTTGGGTAACCCATTCGGCCAACACTTTGCCCGCGCCCCCCGCCTGACAAATACCAAAGGTAAAAACACAAGCCTCGAACGCATTCGGAACCCCTGGCATTGGCCCGATCAAAGGATTGCCATCAGGCGTGTAGGGAATTGGCCCGTTGATCACCTTGGTCAAAGGTGCCTTTTCCAACAAAGGCACCCGCGCCATTGCGTCATTGATATACCATTCCAACCGCTCCAAATCGTCAGGGAACAATTGGAAACTGAAATCTTGTGGGAAAGGATCATCAGGCGTAGCCCAATGCGCCTTGCCATTGCGCTCGTAGGGGCCAAGGTTAAAACCATTCTTTTCTTGGCGCAGATAATAGCTGCTGTCGACATCGCGCAACAGCGGCAGCTTTCGCCCCACCTCTTTGGTGCGCGCCTCGACCTCGGGGATGGTGTCAAACAGCAGATATTGATGCGACATCACCATCATCGGCAGATCGCGGCCAAACATTTTTCCGACTTCGCGCGCATAATATCCCGCCGCATTGACCACATAATCGCAGGAAATGTCACCCTTGGGGGTCGATATTATCCACTTATCACCCTCGCGCCGCGCCCCCGTTGCGGGGCAAAACCGTTCAATCCGCGCCCCTAAATTGCGCGCTCCCTTGGCCAGCGCCTGTGTCAACTGTGCCGGATCAATATCGCCGTCATAGGGATCATACAGCGCCCCCACCAAATCATGCGTTTCCAAAAACGGATAAACCGATTTGATCTGATCAGGCGTCAGGATTTTCAAATCCATGCCCTGATAGCGCCCCATACCCACCACACGCTGAAACTCGGCCAGACGTTCAGCGCTATGGGCCAAGCGCACCGAGCCTGTGACATTATAATTCATTGGATAATCAACAGCTTCACCCAAACCGCGATACAGTTCCGCCGAATAGCGCTGCATATTCATGATCGACCAGCTGCTGGAAAACGTCGGCACATTGCCTGCGGCGTGCCAAGTTGACCCTGCCGTCAATTCGTTCTTTTCCAAAAGAACGCAGTCGGTCCAACCCGCCTTGGCCAAATGATACAGGCACGACGCGCCGACCGCACCGCCTCCGATGATCACAACACGCGCGGTTTGGGGGAAATCTGACATTCTGGCCTCCGATATTTGCGCCAACATCGCCCAAGCCCCGCGCCCATGCAATCGCACAAACCGCCGCCTATTGATCGAATAATGCGATCAGGTATACTGGGCCAAAAATAAGAGGCAGCCATGCAAATCGAACTTTTGGACACATTCCTAGATCTGGTCAAAACGCGCAGCTTTCACCGCACAGCAGAACATTTGGGCGTGACGCAATCCACCGTCTCGGCGCGACTGCAAGCCTTGGAAACAGCTGTCGGATCCCGGTTGTTTACCCGATCGCGCGCTGGCACCGAATTAACCACCGAAGGGCTGAAATTCGAATCCCATGCCCGCGGCCTGCGCCACGCTTGGACAGAAGCACAGCGCATGGTTGCAGGTGCAGGCACAATGGCCGTCAATCTGCGCATCGGCATCCAACATGATCTGGCTTCAGGAGAACGTGGCGGCCAAATCGGGCAATGGGTCTTGGCCTTTCGCAAGGCCCTGCCCGATTGCGGCTTTTACATAGAACCCGATTATTCGGCGCAAATGTGCGCCGATATTGGTAAGGGCACGTTAGATTTCGGCGTCGTCTACACCCCCCACCCGCACCCCGACCTACATTTTGCCACCTTGGGCGAGGTCCAGTATCGGCTGATTTCTTCGGCGCGCATTCACCGCAATGACATCCAACCAGAATCCTATATTCGGGCCGCTTATTCTCCAGCCTTCGACATGGCCCATGGCGCAATGTTTCCACATCTTGCGGGTGCCACGCTGTCCTCAGGGCAAAACGCAGCCATCGTTGGGCTTTTATCCTCTATGGGGGGGGCGGCCTTTGTGCTTGAGGACAGTGCCGAAGCGATGATTGCATCGGGTCATTTCGTCGCTGTCCGACGCGTGGCCGCGATCAGCCAGCCCGTTTATGGTGTCGTGCATTTGCGCCATCGCACCTCGGGCATGCACAAACGCCTGATCCAAATCGTGAAAGACCAAATTACGGCACGCAAACCCGCGGAACTCACCCCTCAAGACCCGCCGAACTGATTAATCCTCGCTGGTCTGCGCGCTTTTGGCTTGCGCAAATAGCCCACCGGTCAGATTGGCACTTTGCAGCGGTATGAGACCCAATCTGTCACATTAGCGGGCCAAAATCACCCCAACCACCACCATCATCAGCCCCAATCCCGACGCGGCCAAGGCGGCCATATTCCAGATCAATGCTTTTTGCATCACCGCGCGCAACGCCTCATCTGGCAGTTTGGCTCTGCGGCCCCGCGCCACCAAAAAGATGCAATAGATCAGCCCGATCAATCCCAATACAGTGATCAACGCGCCGCCCCAAATGACAAATTCCATCAAGCCCCCCATTTTGCGTCGCGCCTAACCCAATCACCGCCCCCGCGCAAGCCGCTTGATCCCAGCGGGCCAAATGGCTAGGACAAGGCAACGCCAACATAAGGGGCCAGATATGAACACCTCACCAGACGCCTACAATGTCACCGCAGACGAGTTGCGCCAATTCATTGAACGGATTGAACAGCTTGATGCCGAAAAGGCTGATATCGCTGAACAAGCCAAAGAAGTCATGGCCGAGGCAAAGGGCCGCGGCTATGACACAAAAGTCATCCGCAAAGTCATCGCCCTACGCAAACGCAAACCCGATGACATCGCCGAAGAGGAGGCGATTTTAGATATGTATAAATCCGCCCTTGGCATGGTCTAACGCCCTAAGGACGGATGAAATTCACCGCAGTAGACTCCATGATCTGCGCCACGTCCGCCTCATAGATAGCTGTCAGATCATCAACGATGTCTTGTGTCCATGTCGGCATCTCGACCGACAGACCAATGCGTTCAGGAAGGGCAAATTTGTCCAAGAACGCCGAGACAATCTTGCGGCGTTGCCCAACATCTTGGGGCGGACGGGTTTCAATATAGGCCTGCATACGGCTCATGCCTTCGCCAGACATCAGCATCGCCAACAGATCCCATTCCCCCAACAAGGGTTGCTGATCTGGCATACCTGCCACGGCGCGCAACACTTCTGGCCAAACCAAGGGCGTGTCTTCATCGCACCAGACTGTCAGTTTTGCATCGGGGTTCGAGTCCAAGATATCCGCAATTACCCGCGACCAACGCAGTTCAAAAATGTCACAGCCCGCTAAAAATGCTTGATAGCTTTCGGGTTTTACCTTTTGATAAAGCATCGGCAAAAAGGTTGCAGGGTTGCGAATGGCCAAACAAAACTCTGCCTCAAGTCCAGGGAATATCTGACTAAAGGCGCGCACCCTTTTTCCCGCTGCAGGATAAAGCGTATCTTTCAAAACCCATGGCGGCAGAGACAAAAAGCTGTCCCAGGAGAAAATCAAACGATCCGGCACATCGCCTTCTAACAGTTCGTTCAGCAACTCTTCTTGCTGTTCGGAATTGGCGGGCTTGCCTTTCAGCTTTACAGCCATATCGCGCAGCAGCCGGCGATAAATGCTGGGATTTGGCACCGCTACGCCATCAGAGGCCAAAACATCCTTATTCGCCAAAAGACATTTCAACAACCGGTCTTCATCCGTGAAATGCGCGCCCAAGTGATAGACGATGATCATCTTTATTCTGCCCGATCTATATTTTGCCGACTATAAGCCAGCTTTCTGGACATGCAAACTGCTTTCCAGTATCCAGCCTTACCATGACCAATAAAAACAGTCAGTTAAAACCAGCGGTGCCACCCGTCTATCTTGCTGTGAAACAGGGATGGAACGGTTGGCGCGTTGCGGCGATGTGCGTGGCCTTTGCAGTAATCGCGCCGATCCTGTCGGTTATTTGGATTGCGTTTCACCCCACCGAGGCCATTTGGGCCCATATGATGGCAACAGTCTTGCCACGCTATTTTTTCACCACAGTCCAACTCATGGCGTCGGTTGCCGTCATCGCGGGCTTTGCGGGGGCGGGGACAGCTTGGCTTGTGACGTTTTACCGCTTTCGCGGCAGTCAAGTTTTGGCTGTTATCTTGCTGTTTCCAATGGCCATTCCCGCCTATGTTGGGGCATATGCATTGGTCGATTTTCTGGATTATTCGGGCCTTGTGCAAACCTTGCTGCGCGAAACATTCGGATGGGCGGACGCACGGGCCTATTGGTTTTTTGAAATTCGTTCGCAATGGGCCTGCGCTGTGGTGCTTGCGGCGGCGCAATACCCTTATGTCTATCTCTTAGCGCGCGCTGCTTTGCGCGAGCAGGCAGGGGCCGCACTTGAGGTGGGGCGATCCTTGGGACTTGGACCCTTCGCCCTGTTCTGGCGTTTGGGCGTGCCGATGATGCGCCCCGCTTTGGCCGCTGGGATTGCGCTTGTGATGATGGAAACCGTTGCTGATTTTGGCACCGTGCAGCATTTTGGCGTCCAGACACTGACAACGGGGGTGTTTTCAACTTGGCTTGGTCAGGGAAATGCAGGCGGTGCCGCCCAAATTGCTTGCGTCATCTTAGGGCTGATTGCGCTGCTGCTGGGCGTTGAGGCGATCTCACGGCGGGGAGCAAAGTTTCACAATCGCACCGTGCGCCCGATCACCAAACGATCCTTGAACGGCTGGCGCGCTGGGGTCGCTCTGGGATTGGGTCTTGTGCCGTTCGTGATTGGCTTTGCATTGCCCGTCGGCGTGATGCTGGGCCTCAGCCTATCCAGTCCTTCGGTCTGGGCAAAAGCCGGTCTTGCAAAGGCCGCAGTGAACACCGCGCTTGTGGGCGGGATTGCGGCGATTTTGACCATTTCAGCGGCCGTGATATTGGTCTTTGGCATTCGTATGTCGCGGTCGGGGCGGATGATGCAATTGTTAATGCCGGTAACAAGCCTAGGCTATGCGGCACCTGGCGCTGTTTTGGCGTTGGGTCTTTTGATCCCTCTGGCCGCATTTGATCAACGGCTCGCAGACATGATCCTTGCGATATCTGGGCACGACCCTGGCCTTTTGATCACCGGCACCTCTGCGGCAATTGTCTTAGCCTATGCGTTGCGGTTTTTCGGCATTGCCCAAGGTGCAATCGACAGCGCCTTTGGCAGACTTTCGCCAAACCTTCCTTTGGCGGCCCGCAGTTTAGGCCGCACACCTTGGGGAATGTTGCAATCCGTGCATCTGCCATTGATGCGCGGATCGATCGCCAGTGCGCTGTTGGTGGTCTTTGTTGACTGCGTCAAAGAGCTGCCGGCCACATTGATGCTGCGGCCTTTCAATTTCAATACGCTTTCGACCCGCGTTTATGAATTGGCCAGT
Source organism: Cypionkella sp. (assembly GCA_040398785.1). GTDB lineage: Bacteria > Pseudomonadota > Alphaproteobacteria > Rhodobacterales > Rhodobacteraceae > Cypionkella. The sequence continues at coordinate 227,782 of JBBATJ010000003.1, forward strand.
CTAGAACATTTGTCCGAGGCCGCACCCGCAGCCTTGATCGTCATGGCCATGGGCCTTGTCGCTACCCTAATTTTGGCCAAAAACCAGCAACAGTGACACGACATCGCGCGCGCGACGCGACCTAACCATCTGTTTTTCAAAAAAGGGAGGGTGCAAATGGGAAACCCAATCATCCAGCAATGTCTGCGCCGCACGTTCGCGCAACTCCGGTGAATACGGCTTCAAGGTCTTTTTCCTTGGTGGATGGTCCATCGCGCGAAATTCTTTGAGAGTTTTGCCTTCTGATCAAGACGGGGCGGTTCAGGTAATCCTTCCCCTTTCTTTTGCAGCGCTTCGGTATATCTGTAGCATGAGGTGAGTATGTTATTAAAAGTTGAAAATATCACCAAATCCTACGCGGACGCGCCAGTGTTGCGCGGTGTATCTTTTGGGTTGCGCGCAGGCGAAATGTTGGCCCTGACGGGAGAGTCTGGTTCAGGGAAAAGCACCTTGCTGCATCTGATTGGCGGGCTGGACAGCGCCGACAGCGGGGATGTGATCCTTGATGGCGCGGCCATGACAGGTCTGGATGACGGCGGGCGCGCAAAACTGCGGCGTGACGTAGTTGGTATTATTTTTCAACAGTTTAACTTGATCCCTTCGCTGGATCTGCGTGCAAATATTGCATTTCATGCGCGCCTTGCAGGGCGGTATGATCCGGCTTTGTGCGCGCGTCTTGCCACCCGTCTGGGGCTGTCAGATCATTTGGCAAAGTATCCCGAGGCCTTGTCAGGCGGGCAACAACAACGCGTCGCCATTGCCCGCACCTTGGCCGCCCAGCCAAAGCTGATATTGGCAGACGAACCGACGGGCAATTTGGATGAGGCGGCGGCAGATGGCGTATTTGCCCTTTTGTGCGAATTGGTGGCTGAAACACGGGCAGGACTGGTTTTAGTGACGCATTCGCAGCGCCTCGCCGCCCGAATGCCAAGACGTCTGAACCTGTCAAACGGGCTTATCGCATGATGCGTGCGATTGCATCAGCGCTGGTCAGCCATTGGCGGCGCAATCCGCTGCAATTGTTTACGCTGATTGTAGGGCTGGCACTTGGCACGGCGCTTTGGGCGGGTGTGCAGGCAATCAACACCGAAGCGCGCGCCAGTTATGCCGCGGCTGCAAATGACACGGCCCAATTTAGCCTGATCACCTCCAAAAGTGGGCAGGCGATGGATATGGCCGATTATATTGGCCTGCGCCGTGCTGGTTGGCTTGTCTCGCCCGTGGTTGAGGGCGATTTGGCGGGTATCTCCTTGATGGGGATTGATCCGCTGACCACACCGCGCGCGATGGGCTTACAGATCGGCGGTCAGGGTGGTGACTTGGCGGCATTCCTTTTGGGGGATGGACAAATTTTTGCCCGCGCTGATGTTCTGGCGAAATTGCCCAAATCCTTGCACGGTATTTTGCGCGCGGATATCCCCCCGGATACGGCAATAACTGATATTGGTGCAGCACAGCGGATTTTAGGCAGGCTTGGACAAATAGATCGCTTGATTGTCGCACCGGTTCAACCCATGACGCGCGGCCCTTTGGCAGACAATCTTAGACAAACCCAGCCACAACAAACGAGCGATGTGGCGCGTCTGACGGATAGCTTTCATCTGAATTTGACGGCCTTTGGATTTTTGTCGTTTGCGGTGGGCCTTTTCATCGTGCATGGCGCGATTGGTCTGGCCTTTGCGCAACGCCGCGTGATGGTGCGCAGCCTTAGGGCGATGGGTGCGCCTTTACGCGCCATTATGGGGATGATGCTGGCCGAGTTGATCATTCTAGCAGCACTTGCCGGGGCGATTGGCGTCGTGTTGGGTTATCTGATGGCCGAAGCACTTTTGCCCGACGTCGCATCCAGTTTGCGCGGGCTTTACGGGGCCGACATTGGAAATAGTTTGGCTTTTCGCGCCCAGTGGTGGCTGCCCAGCCTTGGCATTGCGATGGGCGGGACGCTGCTTGCGGGGGGTGGGGCGCTCAGGACACTGGCGAGGATGCCATTGCTGGCCAGTGCCCAGCCCCAAGCCTTTGCTATGGCGCGGTCAGAAGGCTTGTTTATGGGGTCATTGATTCTGTTGGCGGTTGCAGGCGGGCTTACGATTTGGGGGCATGGTTTGGTGACGGGCTTTGCCATGCTGGGCGCGCTGCTGATCGGTGGCGCATTGGCCCTGCCGACGGCCCTATCGGGTGCACTGCGTCTTTGCTTTGCCCTCGCACGTCGCCCAATTGCGCAATGGTTTTGGGCCGATACGCGTCAACAACTGCCCAGCCTATCGCTTGCGTTGATGGCATTGATGCTGGCGATGGCCGCGAATGTCGGCGTCTCGACGATGGTGTCATCCTTTAGATTGACCTTTGTTGGCTTTTTGGATCAACGCCTTTCATCCGAGATGTATGTCTCGGCCAAAGACGCAGCCCAAGGGGCGCGCATCGCTGATGTGGCCGCCCGTTATGGCAAGGCACTGCTGCCGATTGTCTTTGCCGATCGCGTGATCGCAGGGCAGACGGCAAAGGTTTACGGCGTGGTTGACCATGCCACCTATCGCGACAATTGGCGCTTTTTGGACAGCGTGCCGCAAGCTTGGGCTGTCGTGGCACGCGGCCAAGGCGCTTTGATAAACGAACAGCTTTTTCGCCGCGCTGGCCTCAATCTGGGCGATAAACTGGCGATATCACCAGATATTTCCCTTCCGATTGTCGGGATTTACGGCGATTATGGCAATCCGATCGGCCAGGTGATCGTGGCAAAACCTTTGTTCGACAGTGTGTTTCCACAGACCGTTGCGCTACGCTTTGGTCTGCGTGTCGCCCCTGCAAAAATGCCTGCCCTGCGCCGCGCCTTGCGCGAACAGGCGGGGCTGTCGGACGCGGCGATCATCGACCAAGCCGCGATCAAGGATATGTCCCTTATGGTGTTTGAACGCACCTTTACCGTGACGCACGCGTTGAATGTGCTGACGCTGGCAGTGGCGGGGTTTGCGATGCTCATGAGCCTGCTAACCTTGGCCGATATGCGCTTGCCCATGCTGGCGCCGGTTTGGGCGCTGGGCATAACACGCGGGCAGCTGGCCGTATTGGATTTGGTGCGGGCCATTGTGCTGGCTGCTTTGACGGGGGCGCTGGGCCTGCCGCTGGGGCTGGCGTTGGCATGGGCGCTGTTGGCGGTGGTCAATGTCGAGGCCTTTGGCTGGCGCTTGCCGATGTATTTGTTCTGGACAGATTATATGCGCCTTGGCGGGCTGGCGCTGTGTGCAGCCGCGCTGGCCGCCGCATGGCCTGCATGGCGGCTGTCGGGCATGGCGCCCACGCGGTTGTTGGGGGTGTTTCGACATGAACGTTAAGGCGGTGATCCTGTGCCTATTGCTGAAACCAATGGCCGTGTGTGCCCAAGGTTTTGCAGGCCTGGGCAGCGTCGCGCAAGACGGCTTTGCAACGCCCTCATCGCAAACAGTAATGCAATTTCCACGCGACCATGGCGCGCATCCTGATTACCGCATCGAATGGTGGTATGTAACGGCAAATGTGCAAGGCCAAGATGGGACACAATACGGGCTGCAATGGACCCTGTTTCGCAATGCTCTGGCCCCTTATGAGGCGTCAGGATGGCAATCGCCGCAGATGTGGATGGGCCATGCCGCCATCACGACCCCCAGCGCACAGTTCACTGCAGAACGGTTGGCGCGCGGCGGAATTGGGCAGGCTGGGGTTACTTTTGCACCCTTTCAGGCTTGGGTAGACAACTGGACCATGGCGGGGCGTGATCTGAATAGGTTAAACCTGACGGCGTCAGGCCCAAATTTTGCCTATGACATGGCGCTGACCGCAAAAGGCCCGCTGGTGCTGCATGGGCAGGCAGGTTACTCTGTAAAATCGTTTGCAGGGCAGGCAAGTTACTACTATTCCCAGCCTTTTTATGACATTACTGGAACGTTGCACTTACCCTCGGGCGATGTTTCGGTGACCGGCAAGGCTTGGCTGGACCACGAATGGTCGTCCCAGCCCCTTGCCGCCGATCAAACGGGCTGGGATTGGTTTTCTTTGTCGTTTGAAAGCGGCGCAAAACTGATGGGATTCGTGCTGCGTGGGGACAGTCATTACACGTCGGCCACATGGATTGCGCCAAATGGTCAAGCAACCCCCGTCCCAAATGGCGCATTTACAGCAAATGCGGTTGGAATGCACCGCGTATCAGGTCGCGATATTCCCGTTAAATGGCACGTGCAATTGCCCAGCCATGGGGTGGATGTGACAGTCTCAGCGCTGAACGATGACGCTTGGATGGCAACATCCGTGCCTTATTGGGAGGGGCCAGTCACCCTAAGTGGCAGCCATTCAGGATCAGGATATCTGGAGATGACGGGCTATGAAAATTGATCGCATCCCAGCGCGCCGCAGGCGTATTCGCAATGTCACGCAGGGGCAAATATGTGGCGCGCGTTATTTGTAAACCTCACGACGATCAGAAAAGCGACGCACACGCGTGCGCCACGCACGATAACTGCCCCGTGCCAAATGCGCGCGCATCAACGCCTTGACCTGATCTGGCCCCAGCCCATAAAGCGCGCGTATTTGTCCAAAGCTGGTATGGTCGCTCAGCGCCATTTCGATGACTTCGCTGATCTCGGCGCCGCTTAGTGGTGTTGCTGACATCTTTGCCCCGTCATTGCGCAATTGGCCCAGCCGAACAAAGTCGGATGAAGTCCATATAAATAATCTGACTGACTGCAAATACCGCGCGCTCGGGCATTTCGCGACGACCACAGGGGGCAGCAATATGGGACAGGGCTTTGACCCCCAGATCCTTTGCCCGCCCGTCACCCACGGGCCAAAATGTCGGCCGCAATGGCCGCTCCACTGTCCCACGCCGCCTCAACCCTTGCGCCAAGACACCAATCGCCGCCGATATACAGACCCGCCGCCTTGGGATGCAAAAAAGCCTCGCCCAAGGGAAGGTCGGCACGGGCATAGCGCCAGCGATGCGCCGTGGAAAAAACAATGTCTTTCGCAGTCATGCCCAGCCGTGCACACAAAAGCGGCAACATCAACGCGCAAAGTTCATCGGCTGATTTTTCCAGATGCAGCAGGCTAAAGGGCAGATTTGCTTGGGCGACCCATGTCGTCAAATCCATGGGAACACGGCCGGATTTGCTGTTATCATGCGCAATCCAAGCCAAATCGTTGGAGTTATCGCGCGCGGCGACAAAAGGCGCAGGCGCGCGGGCAGCCGCCATCAGCGTCAGGCAGGGCTGCATCTGAACTGATTTGGTCCCGTGATCTGACCCTAAGAGCGCGAAAACTTGGGGCGCGGGCAATGTCAAAACAACCCGCTGGGCCTGCACTGTCGATCCATCTGCAAAGGTAATGATCCACAGCGCACCATCTTGTCGTACGGATGTCACCACAGCATTTTGAACAATCAGCACCTTTGCAGCTTGGGCAATTCCGCGGGCAAGGGCTGACATGGCGGGCGCGCCTATGATTTGATTGCGTCCGTCCCCAGTGTTCCAGACCGCAGCCAATCCCAACGTTTGCAATGCCGCCAAGGTTGCAGCAAAACCCGCGCCTTTGGCAGTTGCAAATTGCGCCCCGTGGTCAAACTGTGCTTCAGAGCCGTCTGCAAGCAACACGCGGCGGGTCGCGACGCGCCCCCCCACGCCCCGCCCTTTGTCAAAGATCACAGGGGTCTGTCCACCCTGAACCAACCCTGTTGCCGCAGACAGGCCTGTTATCCCCGCGCCAACAATCACAATCGGCAGGGGCGTCGAAAATGCCATTCCGATCATACCGGCACCGACCCGGGGCGGCCGGACCCTGTCATGGCAGCCACATCATTTCGACCTTGCAAGTCCTTATCTAAAAGGTTTCGGCGGCACTGAGATATGATCCTTGCCGCCCCCACAAAACCCTGCGCGCAGCGCGGTGCAGACTGCACCAATATCACGCAAAACAGGCGCGTAAAAATATCTAAAAAAACAGCCCGCGTTTTGCGCACCCCGTTATCCAATCTTGGCCGCATTCCTAAGACACGCCCAGAGCCCAGACCGAAATTCACCAATGTCCCAAACCTTGTTACAGGTGCGGGCACAAAATTTTGCAATGCAAGGTTATCGTTTTTCATAGGCCGGACGTGATGCAATCGCCGGAAAAATCAAGGCACAGGCACCGAATTTCTGCGCAAACATCCCAAATCAAAACCCATCTCAAGCCTTCATCTCTGTCGACGACGATGCCCAAAGCCGATGTCGTTGGTCCGTTGCACATTCTATATATTTTTATAAAATCTAAGTCGTAAGAGAAAGAGGAAACCATGATGGCCGCGTTGCCTATGCGGCAGATTTACACGACAATTTTAAACTTACCGCAAGTGTGGGCCTTGGCACATGGGATTATGACGGCTCTGACGCGATGCTGACCATGACCAATTTCGGTTTGGAAGGGCTGTATAAAATCACTGACAACGCCGCGATTTTTGTCACGTATCAGGGAAACAAAGGGGCGGAATCGTCCGAAGATGAAGATTGGAATTCCAGCACGGTTTACATTAAAATGCGCCTGTCTTTGGGGGCCGCGTCCAAACCAAACTTCGCCGATGACAACCCAATCTACGGCATTCAGCACGCCAAATTCAGCGACTGTGCGTAATAACACCTAAGGCAGGCGCAATTTGCGCCAGCTTATTTGCCACGTTGGCAGGCGCGTGCATGACGGGATCACGGTGTAGGATCTTTTCATCCGCGGTGATAGACTGTTGGTGGAGGTGGCATATGTCATGGTTGGAACGTCTGGCAGAGCGGCGGATGCTGCTTGCGCGCGCAACGGGACAATTGATCGGACTTTCAGGTGAGGGCAAACCCCTGCCCGACCGAACGGGTGACGCCTTTGTGTCTGCAGGCGAGGCCGTTGCCTTTCGCCTGATGGCCGAAGAAGGGGCCTTGCCCGAAGAAATTACTCTGAAAAAAGCAGCCGATGCACAGCGCGCGGTTTTAGCAAACCTTACAGACCCATCCGAACGCAAAGTGGCCCTGGCCCGCTTGGCCGAGATCGAGATGCGCCGCGAAATGGCCATTGAGGCCCGCCGTCGTTTCATGAAATGATCAGCGCCGCAGGCCAAGCCGCGGCAACCCGCTAAAGCGCCGCGACAAGCGCCACAAAATCCTCGCCACGCCTCTCAAAGTTTGGGTATTGATCAAAAGATGCCGCGGCCGGCGCCAACAAAACGACATCGCCCGCCTCGGCGTCTGCGGCGGCCATTGCAACTGCGCGCGCCATCGTTTCGCAGATAACAGACGGCACATCCCCAAGTTCAAGTGCAAAATCCCGCGCAGAATGGCCAATCAGATAGGCCTTTGCAACTGACCCGACATAGGGCAAAAGTCCCGCTAAACCGCCCTCTTTGCCCATGCCGCCCGCGATCCAGCGGATACGCGCAAAGGCCTGCAGCGCCTTGGCAGCGCTGTCCACATTGGTGGCCTTGCTGTCATTCACAAACTTTACCCCGTCTTTTTCGCGCAAAAATTGACTGCGATGCGGCAGGCCTGCAAAACTGTGTAAACCCGCCTCAATCTGCTTGGGGCCCAATCCCAGACTGCGACATACAGCATAGGCGGCGCAGGCGTTTTGATGATTATGCGCCCCTGGCAGACCCGCAACGGCCCGCAAATCCATCGATGCCACTTGCTTGCCGCGCCGCCACTCTGCCAAAAACCCCTTGCGCGCAAAGACCGACCAACCAAAATCTTCCAGCTTTTTCCCAGATGAGACGTGGATCACCCGATCATCCGCCGCCCCTTGTGACAATTGATTGGCCAGATAACGCCCCTCGGCTTCGTCGATGCCGATCACCGCACGGTCAGGACCGCCTTCGGAAAACAACCGCCGCTTTGCCGCAAAATAGCCCCCGATACCACCGTGACGGTCCAAATGATCGGGCGATAGATTGGTGAAGACTGCAATATCAGGCGTCAGCGCGCGTGCAAGTTCCGTTTGATAGCTGGACAGTTCCAACACCACGATCCCGCCATCTTCGGGCGGATCAATATCCAAAACCCCGCGTCCGATGTTGCCCGCCATCTGCGTCGGACGCCCAGCATGGGTCAAAATATGATGGATTAGCGCTGTGGTGGTGGATTTACCATTGCTTCCCGTGACACAAACCACCTTTGGCGTTACGTCGAAATCATCCCAATCAGCATCCCCAAAACTGCGAAAAAACAGGCCGATGTCGTTGTCGACAGGCACACCCAGATCCATCGCCATTGCGATCACCGGATGCGGCGCGGGATATAAGTGCGCAATTCCGGGCGAAGTGATCAGCGCGGCAACCCCGTCCAATGCCCCCGCTTTGCCAAGATTGATGCAGGCAAATCCCTCAGCCTCGGCTTTGAGGCGCGCCTCAGGGCTGTCATCCCACAACAAAACCGCAGCCCCGCCCGCCACAAGCGCCCGCGCCGTGGCAAGACCGGATCGACCCAATCCCAAGACTGCAATTTTCTGACCGTCAACACCTTTAACTGGAATCATTGTCGCCCCCGCTTTTGGCGGCACAATGCCCGTGCGGCGCAACCTGCGCAAGGTCAGCCCCCAGTCTGGGATCAATCACATTAATCCAACTTAAGTTGATGACGCCGATCAAAGCCTAACGAGGCAACCGCTGCTTGCGCATAGGTTCAATCTGACCGGCGTCACCGCTGAAAACACCCCCGAAGGGGGGTTTTATTACATTTTGGACATCATCGCATCCATAGCCATCATGTCGGGCTTACCTTTGCAGGCACCCATGATGTGATCATTGGCGGCTTTCTTGGCAGCATCATCCATCATCATCTTGGCGTCAGGCCCTGCCATGTGCAGCGCATCAATTGCCGCAGCCATGCCTTTGGCATCCATCTTTTCAAACTGGGCGCAAGTCATTTTGGCAGGGTCCATTGCATCAGCGGCAAAAACAGGCAAGGCCAAGCCAGAGGCAAGGATCAAAGCTAGGGCGGACAAGGAACGTGTCATCGTAATCTCCTGTTAAGGTGCACATCGCACGTCGAACCTGTAACAGACAATATGATCACGCAGGCTCACATGGATGTGTGCACACGCGGAAGTGAGCGCAAATATCATCGCATATTTTTTCTGAAAAGGATGACCGGCGCGGGGCAAAGCCCGACGATTGCCCCAAACCGCATCAGCCGCTTTATGGGCTAACGCACCTTGAGGGTGGCCAAACCAATCATCGCTAAGATCAGGCTGATGATCCAAAAACGGATCACGATTTGCGGCTCTGCCCAACCCTTTTTCTCAAAATGGTGGTGAATTGGCGCCATCAGGAACACGCGTTTTCCTGTGCGCTTGTAGTAAGCGACTTGGATGATGACCGACAGGGCCTCAACCACGAACAAACCGCCGACAATGGCCAAAACGATCTCGTGCTTGGTGCAAACTGCAATTGCCCCCAATGCACCGCCCAAGGCCAAGCTGCCCGTATCGCCCATGAACACCGCAGCCGGCGGCGCGTTGTACCAAAGAAAGCCCAGACCGGCCCCAAATAACGCCGATGTGAACACCAACAATTCGCCTGTCCCAGGCACGAAATGCACGCCGAGATATTCAGAAAAATTATAGTTCCCCACCACATAGGCGATCACGCCCAAGGTTCCTGCCGCGATCATCACGGGCATAATGGCCAAACCATCCAGCCCATCTGTCAAGTTCACCGCATTGGCCGACCCCACAATCACCACCATGCCAAAGGGAATGAAAAACCATGAAAGATTGATCAAAACATCTTTGAACAAGGGCACCGCCAATTGATTGCTGAGACCCATTGGATGAAAGGACGAGGCTGCATAGGTTGCAAGTCCCGCGATGACCAAACCGGCAAGCATCCGTACCCTGCCCGAAACGCCCTTGGTGTTTTGCTTCGAGACTTTTGCGAAATCATCGGCAAATCCGATCAAACCAAAGGCCAAGGTGACCAAGACCACGATCCAGACATAGGCATTGTCCAAACGCGCCCAAAGTATTGTTGAAAACATCAGCGCTGACAGGATCAACAACCCCCCCATGGTGGGCGTTCCGGCCTTGGCGAAATGGGTTTGCGGGCCGTCATCGCGGATCGGTTGGCCTTTACCTTGGGTGCGGCGCAGCATATCGATCAAGGGCGGCCCAAAGATAAATCCAAAAATCAAAGCTGTCACAAAGGCCATGCCTGCGCGGAAACTGATGTATCGGAAAAGATTAAGAATGCCGCCACCGTCTGAAAAATCGGCCAACCAATAAAACATCAGACCTCTCCTTGTGTATCGTGATGTGATTGCCCGAATTTACGCAGTGCGTCAACGATCAGCGCACATTTTGTGCCTTTTGAACTTTTCACCAAGATCACATCGCCTGCATCCATCAGGCCGCGCAAGCTGGGCAACAGATCGGCGGCGCTTGCCACATGAAGGCCACGCAACCTGCGCGGCAAGGCATTCCACAGATAAGACATCCGCGGGCCAACACAATGAATAAGATCGATTTTTGACAGGTTGGGATGATCAGCAATCGCGGCGTGCAGCGCGTTTTCCGTGGCGCCAAGTTCCAGCATATCGCCCAAAATCGCAATGCGCCTGCCCGCCCCTACGCGGCCCACACCGTGTTTGGGCAAGGATGCAATCAACAGGTCTAACGCCGCCGCAACCGAGGCGGGATTGGCATTAAACGCATCGTCTATCAGCTCGAAACTGGTGCCATCCACCGCGTCCAAAGTGATCATTTCACGCCCACCGCGCCCCAGGGGCGGAACCCAAGCACCCAGATCAGTGACCGCAATGGCGCGGTCCAACCCCAGTGCATCCGCGACCGCAAGGCAAGCCAATCCGTTCATCGCAAAATGCCGCCCCAAACTGGCGACTTTGAACAGAATTTTTTGGCCTTGGTGGCTGGCTTGAACCACTGTCGCTGCTTCTGTCTGGGTCAGGCTATCCAGATGATAATCGGCATCCTGCGCCGTCCCAAACCGCACCAATTTTGCCGAAACGCGTTCCGCCTTGGCCGACAAAATCGGCGTGACCTGCAAATCGGCAAGAAAAATTGCAATGCCGCCCGCGCGCAAGCCGTCAAATATGGCAGCTTTTTCATGCGCAATTGCTGCAACACTTTCAAAGGCCTCTAAATGCGCGGCGGCAACTGTTGTAATCACAGCCACATCCAGATCGGCCATCCGCGCCAAGGGCGCGATTTCGCCCGGATGGTTCATGCCAATTTCGATCACCGCAAAATCGGCGTCAATGGGCAGGCGCGCAAGTGTCAAAGGAACGCCCCAGTGGTTGTTGTAACTGGCTTCGGCGGCATGAACGCGACCCTGACCGCCCAGGATACGGCGCAGCATTTCCTTGGTCGAAGTTTTGCCCACCGACCCAGTAACGCCCACAACCCTGGCCCGCGCGCGCGCGCGTGCAAACTGCCCCAAATCCTGCAATGCGACCAAAACATCGGGCACAATCAACAGACGCGGATCGCCTTGTAGGCCATCGGGAACCCGCGACACCAAGGCCGCCGCCGCCCCATGATCCAAGGCAGTGGCCACAAAATCATGCCCATCGCGGGCATCTTTCAACGCAATGAACAAATCGCCCTTGGCCAGCGTGCGGGTATCAATGGACACACCATCCGCCACCCAATCGCCCGATGTCACCCCGCCCGTCGCATCCATTGCATCTTGCGCTGTCCACATCATATCACCCCATCCAAAGCTGCAATCGCCAATGAGGCCACTTCGACATCGTCAAACGGATAGACTGTGCCTGCGATCGTTTGGCCCGTCTCATGTCCCTTGCCTGCGATCAGCAGCGCATCTCCTGCCCCCAGCATATCCACCCCGCGCAAGATCGCCTCGGCGCGGTCGCCAACTTGATGCGCGTTTGGACAGGCGTCAAGGATCGCTGCGCGGATCAAGCCAGGGTCTTCTGACCGCGGGTTATCGTCCGTCACGATCAAGACATCGGCGTGATCCAGCGCCGCTTTGCCCATCAAGGGGCGTTTTGTCGTATCACGATCGCCACCTGCACCGAACACAATCACAATCCGCCCCATGACATGGGGCCGCAAAGCAGTAAGCGCCGTCGCAATCGCGTCAGGTGTGTGGGCGTAATCAACAAAAACACTCGCGCCATTTTTGCGTCGCCCCGCCAATTGCATCCGCCCACGCACACCCGTCAGATGCGGCAAGGCGGCCATGACTTCGCCCACCGGCGCACCCGCACCAATCGCAAGCCCCGCCGCAAGCGCCACATTTTCCGCCTGAAACCCGCCAATTAAATCCAAACGAATTTGATAGGGCCGCCCGTCCCAAGCCAGTCGCAGATCTTGGCCGCTGGCGTCGAACCGCTGTGCCACCAACTGCAGGGTGCAATCGGCCCCATGCCCGACGCTGATCAGGTGACGATGTCTTGCGACATGGGCCATATCAACGCCGCGCGGATCGTTCATATTGATCACTGCCACGCCGTCATCGGGCAAAATGCGGTCAAACAGTGCGGCTTTTGCGGCAAAATATGCGTCAAAGGTTTTGTGATAATCTAAGTGATCTTGGGTGAAATTGGTAAAACCCGCGGCCTTAATCCGAACGCCGTCCATGCGGCGTTGGTCCAAGCCGTGCGATGATGCCTCCATCGCGCCGTGGGTCACGCCAGCGGCCGCAGCACTCGCCAAAATGGTATGAAGTGTCAGGCTGTCGGGCGTGGTATGAGCCGAGGGTGAAGCCCAAGCACCTTCGACGCCCGTTGTGCCGATATTTATCGCGGACAGACCCATTTGGGTCCAAATTTGGCGGGTAAAGGTGGCAACGGATGTTTTGCCATTGGTGCCGGTGACAGCAACCATCGTTTCGGGCTGAGCGCCGAACCAAAGTGCGGCAGCGCGGGCCAATACCTCACGCGGGTCATCCGCGACGACCAAGGCCGCATTGGATGCAGCCAAGGCCGCAGACGCCATCTCAGCGCCTGCGGTATCGGTCAAAATTGCCACGGCCCCGGCCCGCAAAACGGCTGGAATATAGTTCGCACCATGAACAGATGTGCCTGCAAGCGCCGCAAAAAGACTGCCTTGACGCACCTGACGGCTGTCAATGGCCAAACCAGTCACCACAGGATTGCGCCCGGCCCGCGCAGTCAGGCCCAGATCGGAAAGAGTTTTGGGCATGGCTTTCCCCATTGTTACTGTTTAAGGGCTGTTACCCCATCTATGGCATTGGGTTCAACTATCGGTCGCAATCCCAGCAAAGGAGCAGCACGACGAATAATTTCAGCCGCCACAGGAACCGCAGTCCAACCTGCCGTGCGTTTTGGTTTTGGTCCGGTGTTTTCAACCGGTTCGTCCAACGTGACAACCAAGACATATTTCGGATCACTGATCGGAAACACACTGGCAAAGGTGTTGACGACCTTGTCTTCGTAATAACCGCCGCCTTTTTTTACCTTATTTGCAGTGCCTGTTTTGCCGCCCACCTCATAGCCGGGAACATCGCCCAAAGTGGCTGTGCCTTCGGTCACAACGCGACGCAGCATAGCAAGGGATGCCTTGGCTGTCGCCTCACTGATCACGTCGACGCCAATTTGATGCGTGTCACTGTGCAACAAAGTCGGTTTAACCAAATGGCCGCCATTGGCGATCGTTGCATAGGCACTTGCAAGATTCATCGGACTGCCTGCAATCCCATGACCATAAGAACTGGTGATGGTCACAATTTCCGACCACGGGCTTTGCACCAACGGCTTAGCGCCTGCCGCCTCAATCAATTCAATCGGCGACGGGTCAAACAGGCCTAGGGATTTCAGAAACTGTTGTTGTCTTTCACCACCGATCATCATCGCAATATGCGCCGTGCCGATATTTGAAGATTTGGCAATCACATCCGAGACCGACAAAAGTGGGCCGTAATTGTGGTTTTCGAATTCCTTGATAATGAATTTGCCCCATTTCATTGGCGCATTCGCGTCGACCATAGTGTCGGGATTTACCAGGCCCAAATCAAGGGCTTGGGCAATGGCAAATATCTTGAATGTAGAGCCAAGTTCATAAATCCCCTGCACAGCCCGGTTGAACAGCGGGCTGTCAGAGGGATCACCAGACGTTGGATTGGCGGGACGATCATTTGGGTCAAAGGTCGGACCCGCCGCAAGGGCCAGCACTTCGCCCGTCTTGACATCCATCAAGATGGCCGCCCCACCTTTGGCATTCATCATTGTAATGCCCGTTGACAAAACCTCTTCTACAGTGGCCTGCACCGTTAAATCCAACGACAAAACCAAAGGATTTCCCGCCTGAACCGGATCGCGCAAACGCGCATCCATCGCTTTTTCGATACCCGCCGTGCCGATCACTTCTGCGCTGTTCACGCCCTCGGCCCCAAAAGTAGCGCCGCCCAAAACGTGCGCGGCCAAGGTGCCATTGGGATAAAGCCGCATCTCACGCGGACCAAACATCACTCCTGGATCGCCGATGTCATGCACGGCTTGCATTTGTTCGGGTGACAACATTTTGCGCACCCACAAAAAACTGCGCCCATCCGTAAATCGGCGCAGCAAATCCTTTGCATTCAGCTCTGGGAAAATGCGGGCCAATTCCGTGGCAACCCGCGCAGGATCAATTAAATCTTTGGTTTGCACATAGACAGCATGGGTCAACAGATTGGTCGCCAAAATATTGCCGTTGCGATCTGTGATATCCGCCCGCCCCGCCGCAATCGTTGAACCAGCGCCCACTGCGCGCGGCTCTACAGGGTCAGTCGCAGCCAAGGCACCCATACGCAAGCCGATCAGACTGAACCCAGCAACAAAGGCCACACCCAAGACACCGAGACGAAACTGCGATTGCCCACGCCCCTTTTCGCGCTGCATCTCATGGCGTTGGCGCAGATTTTCGCGTTCAATCAAATCGGGGTTTGCGCCCGTTGCGCGGGCCTTTAGAATTCTGGCAAGAGGCCGAAGCGGAATGCGTGTCATGGTGTATTTGCCGCCAAAACTGCGGCCTCAAGCGCCGCGGGGTCCACATCAAAGGTTGAAACATCGGTGGTAATTGCAGCTGCAGGATAGGCAATTGTGCTGGTTGCGCCAAACTGCGACGGCTCCATCGGCAACAACCCCAAACGATCAAAATTCAGTGTCGCCAAGGATCTCAGCCGCTCTGGACGGTTCAAATACGCCCATTCAGCGCGCTGAACTGCCAAGCTTTCCCGCAGGGCCGCTATTTCATCCTGTAAGGCCACGACTTCGCGCAGACTGGCTTGAGTGGCATAATTTTCACGGTAGGCCCAAGCACCCAGACCAATCAGCCCCAAAAACGATAGCACGTAAAAAATCGGCCGCATTACCGTTTTCCCTTTGTCGCGTTTTGGTTGGGCAATTCCGGCGCGTCAATATCCGCCCCTTCAAGAGGCTTAGCATCCGCTGTTGTGCGCCGCGCGATCCGCAATTTGGCCGAACGCGATCTTGGGTTCGCCTCTAATTCATCGTCATTGGGGCCAACGGCCTTGCGCGTGATCAAATCGAAACGCGCCGTAACGTTGGATTTGATCGGGGCATAGCGGTTTGCATTCGGTTCTTCGCCCGCCGCTGCCTGAAAAAATCGCTTAACGATACGATCTTCTAGCGAATGAAATGTCACGACAGCCAAAAGACCGCCCGGCTTCAGCGCCCTCTCTGCCGCCGCCAATCCTGCGACCAACTCTGAAAACTCGGCATTGACCGCGATGCGCAGGGCCTGAAAACTGCGGGTGGCGGGGTGACTTTGCCCTGGCTTTGGACGCGGCAGGCATTTTGCGACAATCTCTGCAAGGGCAAGTGTGGTGATGATCGGGGTGACACGCGCCGCGACAATCGCGCGGGCAATGCGGCGCGCGGCGCGTTCCTCGCCATAATGAAAAAGAATATCGGCCAAATGCGCCTCGGTGGCGGAATTGACCAAATCAGCAGCAGTTGGGCCAGATTGGCTCATCCGCATATCCAAAGGACCGTCCTTTTGAAAGGAAAATCCACGATCTGCCTGATCGATCTGCATGGAAGACACACCAAGGTCCAGCACAACACCGTCCAAAAGCGTCCCCGCATGGATATCCAAGGCCGAAAAATTTCCCGCGACCAACCGCAGACGATCCCCATATTCCCCGGCCCAAGACGCCGCCATCTGCAGCGCCAATGGATCGCGGTCGACACCGATAACCCGTGCCGCCCCGGCATCTAACAGCCCACGCGAATACCCCCCCGCGCCAAAGGTGCCGTCCAGCCAGACCCCTGTCACGGGCGCTACATGGGCCAAAATAGGCGACAAAAGGACAGGAATATGCGGCGCATTTGGATCAATCAAAACACGAGGCCGTCTTGGCCGCAGATCACGCCCTTGGGCCATCAGCCCGCCCTCGCCGCCCGACCGACCAAGGCCAAAGGATCGACGCCGTCGTCATCCTCATCACCAAACTCGGCGTCATAAACGTCGCGGCGATACAGCTTAAATCGGTTGGTATAGCCCGCAAAGGCCGCCTCGCCCGCCATATCACCTTCGGAAAATCCCATTTTTGCGCGCACTTTGGCGGGCAAAACAATGCGGCCATCGGGCTCAATTTCCACCATCACCGACCGCGAAATCAAATCCCGTTCTGCGCGATCACGCGCGGGTGATCCCAATTCCATCGCCTCGATCTTGTCGGCAAGTGCGTCCGCACCCGCCTTAGAATAGCATTCAACGAAATTACGCTTTGCGCCCCCGTAAACCATGTAGACACGCGGGCGCGGAAATTCGGGCGATGAGGGGTCTTCGGATTCCAGAATGCGCCGAAAGGCCGCTGGGATGGATACCCGGGCCTTTGCGTCTACCTTTTGGTAGAATTCGCCTCTGAATGCCTCACTGGCCACGCCTGACGGCTCCTTGGTTTGGGCATAAGCCCGAAATAGAAAAAGCGGATCGAGCTGCTGCCACTGCTCGATCCGCCATCTGTCCCATCGCTGGGCGTCCTGGCGCGTGCCACCTGGGGGAGATGTCTGCTCGCGCGCGCGCTGGATCTCTTGGTATCGAAAAGGCGTGTGCCTGTATGAAGTGCCTTTTTTTATCGCCTGTTCGGGGTCTTAAGCCGCCCCTGCTTTTATATTCACACCATTTCGATAATCAAGGGATGACATGGGATTGCATGGGATGCAACGGATTTTTTTGGTGAAATGCGGTCAATACATTGATTCCCCCCTTTGCCACGCCCTACATCTAGTGGTTGCAATTCAACTAATAGGCCAAAAATGGCCGATCACACCATTTTTACCGCAAGATGTAGAGGAGTATGTATTTTGGCCTATCCGCAAAAAAATTTCGGACATCGGCGATGATTCAGCTGAAAAATGCGCATCTCGCCGCCAGACTGGGCAATTAAACAGAAAAATCGGGCTTTTGACCCGATTTTCCCATGCAATCCCATCAAAGTGATTCGGTTTTCCGTCCTTTGCGCTGCATTTGGCTTTCATACTGACCCAAATACCTGCGCCGCAGGCACCTTTACGCCATTCCACCCGCAATTAGACGATGCGCCAGTCGGGCATAGGCCTCGGCTTCGGGGCCTTCACCCGCTGCAATCGGGGTGCCCGCATCCCCAGCAAGACGCACATCGATAGACAAGGGCAATTCCCCCAAGAATGGCAGATCTAACCGCTTTGCCTCCGCCGCCACACCGCCATGACCGAACAAATGCGCCTCATGTCCACAATTGGGGCAGATATAAGTCGACATATTTTCAATTAGCCCCAGCACAGGAGTTTTCAGCTTGGAAAACATATCCAGCGCCTTGCGTGCATCCAAAAGCGCCACATCTTGCGGTGTTGACACCACAATCGCCCCTGTCAAATGCGTGCGTTGGCACAGCGTCAATTGAACATCCCCCGTCCCGGGCGGTAGATCGATGATCAGAACGTCCAACTCCCCCCAAGCCACTTGTGTCAGCAATTGCTGCAAGGCGCCCATCAGCATCGGGCCGCGCCAGATCACCGCCTCATCCTCTTTTAACATCAAACCAATCGACATCATTGTGACGCCGTGCGCGTGCAGCGGTTCAATCGTTTTGCCGTCGGGCGAAGCAGGGCGCTTGTTCACGCCCATCATGCGCGGTTGACTTGGGCCGTGAATATCCGCGTCCAACAGGCCCACGCGCCGTCCTTGTTTGGCCAATGCAACGGCAAGGTTGGAACTCACAGTCGATTTCCCAACGCCCCCCTTGCCAGAACCAACGGCAATGATGTGATCAATTCCAGAAATGCGGGCAGGTCCGCCTTGGTGGGGGGTCGGGTGTTGCCCAATTTTGACGCCACCGCCCAATTGCGGCGGCGCTGCTGTTTGGGCGGTTTGCGATTTTGCGGCATGGGCAGTCATCACGACTTGCACGCGGGTTACGCCGACAAGCGCCTTGATCGCGATTTCCGCGGCGGTTTGGATCGGTGCAAGAGCGCGCGCCTCCTCTGGACTGGCGGCCTCAATCACAAAGCGCACATCGCCTCCTTGGATATCCAAGGCGCGGATCAAATCACGGCTGATCAGCGTCCCCCCCATAGGCAGGGCCATTTTTTCCAAAACCGATAGAATATCGTCGCGCGAAACTGTCATGATCACCTCTTTGATTGGGTTACAGTTGTTTGATTTGCTGAAAAGAACAAGGGGGCATAGCGGCAAAACCCTTTTCAAACCGCCCAATTATTCAGCGAAGCGATTGGAAAATATGACAATTTTTTAACATTCAGTCATGCATTTGCTGCATAGCGGCATTGCGCAGACTTGGGATTGTGCAGGTGCAGCATGAGGTGCATATTCATTCCAACGACGCAAGACAAGCTACGGCATTCGGTCAAAGCACGGCGTCTATAAACGAGTGAGGCTATCATGGCATACGTAAACACCAATGTGAATTCTTCTGTTCTGTCCCGCGTATTGGCGGCAACTTCGGTTTTGACCTTAGCACTTCGCAAGCGTCAGGTTTATCTGTCGACGCAGCGCGAGCTGAATGGACTGTCGAACCGGGACTTGTCGGACTTGGGCATTCACCGCAGCATGATTGCAGAAATTGCCCGTGAGGCCGCTTACGGCAAGTGATCTTCAGTGGGGCCCCGATCATCGGGGTTTTACTGCAGCGCGGCGGCGCTGACCTCCTCCCCAGCGTCGCCGCCTTTTAATTCGGAATGCTTCTCCTCCCTTAAGAGCATTTCGGAACGGCCGCACTCTCTCCTCCCAGAGAAGTGGCCCAATCCCGCAAGGTCTTCCTCCCAAGACTGTTGCGTATATTCGGCACCTCGTCCTCCCACGAGGTGCCGTTTACATTTTGGGGTTTCGTTCAACACAGATGCGTGACGCATAATTTGGCTTGATCGGTTTTGATGCCGCACAAGGGGGCAAAAACGCCGCAACAGTCCTAGAACGGCACATCGTTTGCCGCAGGCGTGACCCAAGCAGCCACCACCTTTTTCGATCCAGCATGATCGAATTCAACATCCAATTTGTCCGCCTCTATTGCAATAATCTCGCCATAACCGAATTTTTGGTGAAACACACGATCCCCAACAGAAAAGGCCGACACGGCAACTGCGTCGATTGTAATGGTCCGCCCCGCAGGGCGCGTGCTCGCGCGGTCGGTCATACGTTTCCAACCCGGCGAGTTATAGACATCCGAGTCTGCAACACGGGCGGCAAAGCTGGGCGATGCCGCCCCATAACCGCCGCCATAAAGGGCCGGCGGCGTTTGCACGTCGACATGATCCGGCGGCAGTTCATCAATGAAACGGCTGGGCAACTGGCTTTGCCATTGCCCATAGACGCGGCGATTGCTTGCGAATGAGATTGTGCACAATTCTTCGGCGCGGGTGATGCCGACATAGGCAAGGCGGCGTTCTTCCTCTAGGCCTTTTTGGCCAGACTCGTCCATGCTGCGTTGGCTGGGAAATAGCCCCTCTTCCCAACCTGGCAGAAAGACCACAGGAAATTCCAGCCCCTTAGCGGCGTGCAGGGTCATGATGGAAACCTTGTCCACCGAGGCCTCGGTGTCATTTTCCATGATCAGGCTAACGTGTTCCAAAAACCCTTGCAGGCTGTCGAATTGTTCCAGTGCCTTGACCAATTCCTTTAGGTTTTCCAGCCGCCCCGGTGCGTCAGGATCCTTGTCGGCCTGCCACATGGCGGTATAGCCAGACTCGTCCAGGATCATTTCGGCAAGTTGGATATGGTGCTGCGCGGGGTCCAGCACCATCCTGTGCCAGCGTGCCATATTTTCAGAAAAGCCGCGCAATTGCCCTGCCCCTTTGCCGCTGATCCCGTTTTGGGCAAGCAACAACCGCGCCCCTTCCAGCAAAGACAGTCCAGCAGACCGCGACGCTTTTTGGATATCCGCCTGCGCCTTATCGCCAAGGCCACGTTTGGGCAGATTGACCACCCGCTCAAAGGCCAGATCATCATCGGGCGAAATAGTTAGGCGGAAATAGGCCATCGCATCGCGGATTTCCTGACGCTCATAAAAACGCGGGCCGCCAATGACGCGATACGGCAGGCCAATAGACAAAAACCGATCTTCAAAGGCGCGCATTTGGTGGGACGCACGCACCAAAATCGCCATATCGTTCAAATCGAGCGCATCGCCAAATCGGCGCGAGCCTGTTAGGGATTCGATTTCCTCGCCAATACGGCGCGCCTCTTCCTCGGCGTCATTGCAGCCAATCAATCGGACTTTTTCGCCCTTGGTTTCCGATGTCCACAGGGTTTTGCCCAACCTCCCCGCATTGCCCGAAATGATTTTCGACGCGGCCGCCAGAATATGCGGGGTAGAGCGGTAATTTTGTTCCAACCGCACCACATGGGCGCCAGGAAAATCCGCCTCAAAGCGCAGGATATTGCCGACCTCGGCCCCGCGCCAGCCATAGATGGATTGATCGTCATCGCCCACACAGCAGATATTGCGGTGCGATTGGGCCAACAGGCGCAGCCACAGATATTGCGCCACATTGGTATCTTGATATTCGTCGACCAGAATATAGCGAAAGCGGCGCTGATATTCGGCCAAAACATCGGGATGCTTTTGGAAAATCACCACGCAATGCAAAAGCAAATCGCCAAAATCGACCGCGTTCAGGGTTTTCAGGCGCTGTTGATACTGGTCATACAGTTCCGTGCCGCGATTGTCGAAACTAGACGCCTCGGAACTGGGAACGCGATCAGGCGTCAGCGCGCGGTTTTTCCAACTGTCGATAATTCCCGCCAGCAATCGCGGCGGCCAGCGTTTTTCATCGATATTGGCGGCGACGATCAGTTGTTTCATCAGGCGCACCTGATCATCCGTGTCCAAAATGGTGAAACTGGATTTCAGCCCCACCAATTCCGCGTGTTTGCGTAGGATCTTGACCGACAGCGAATGGAACGTGCCCATCCACGCCATGCCCTCTGCCCCCTCGCCCAACAGACGCGCCACGCGATCCTTCATTTCACGCGCCGCTTTGTTGGTAAAGGTGACCGACAAAATATCATAAGGGCGTGCGCGGCCCGTGTTCAACAAATGCACAATGCGCGACGTCAGCGCCTTGGTCTTACCCGTGCCCGCCCCAGCAAGCATCAAAACAGGTCCATCCAGCGCCTCAACCCCCGCACGTTGGGCGGGATTAAGATCATTTAGATAGGATGTGTTAGCCGTCGGCCGCACGCCCAAGGCCCGCTGCGACAGCGGAATTTGGGCGGCGGCCTCGAAGGCGTCTTGTTCGTCAAAGCCACTCATGGCCAGTCCTTTTAAACGATTGTTCTTTATATGTTCGCATTTTTCCGCCCCAAGGGAAAGGTGGAAATTTGCGGCCGTGATGCGCAAAATTGAACGGCCTATTGCCTGCTCTTTGAATTGACTTAAATGATGCACGGGCCTAGGACGGGCTGAATCCTTTTATTGGTGAAACATGACATCTTCTGACAATTCTGCAGGCGCGGCGGCCCCAAAAGGGTCGATCATGCTGGTGATCTTTTCGATCGGGCTATTGCTGCTGCTTGCGGCGTTGGACCAAACCATTGTCTCGACAGCGCTGCCAACCATAGTGGCCGATTTAGGCGGGTTAGACCATTTATCGTGGGTCTTTACGGCCTATATTTTGACGTCGACGATCGTGGCACCTTTGTATGGCAAACTGGGTGATCTTTATGGACGCCGCCTGATGGTGTTTGTGTCTGTGGCCCTGTTTTTGATTGGATCGGGACTGTGTGCAAGCGCGTCATCAATGACGATGCTGATCATTTCGCGGGCGATCCAAGGTCTGGGCGGCGGCGGTTTGTTCGTGCTGGCGTTATCGGTTGTGGCCGATGTCATTGCGCCCAAGGATCGCGGCAAAGTGCAAGGCGTTTTTGCCGCCGTGTTTTCGTTGTCCTCTGTGATCGGCCCCTTGGCAGGCGGCTGGTTTGTAGAGCAGTTTTCTTGGCATTGGATTTTCTTGATTAATATTCCCTTGGGGGCCATTGCTGTGGCGATGTTTGCCGCAAATTTTGGCACCAAGCCGACGCTTGTCGCGCACAAGATTGACTGGGCGGGGGCTGCGGCGCTGACGGTGTCGCTGTCGGCAATTATTTTGATATGCAGTTTGGGCGGCAAGGAATTGCCTTGGTCGGGCACCATGGTTTGGGCCATTGCGGCCTTGGCTGTGGCTGCGACCATGGGATTTGTGATGATCGAACGCGGCGCGGCAGAGCCGATTTTGCCCATGCGTCTGTTCAAGCTGAACGTGTTTTCAGTCACGTCGTCTTTGGGCTTTTTGCAAGGCGCGATCATGCTGGGGGCGATTTCGTTCTTGCCGATTTATTTGCAAATCGCGCTTGGCCGCACGCCGACAGACTCAGGATTTTTGCTGATCCCGATGACGTTGGGAATTGTTGTCACGTCAACTGTTGCGGGTATCACCATGGGAAAAACAGGACGCTACCGCGTTTTGCCGATCGTGGGGATGGCGATCCTGGCGGTGGCGGCATTCTTGATGACCTATTTCTCGAATATCACCAGCTCTTACGTATTTATGGGGACACTGTTTGTTTTTGGTCTGGGTTTGGGGATGATTTTCCCCGTTCTGACGACTGTCGTTCAAAACGCCGTGCCACGCGATACGATCGGCACGGCCACGGCGGCAGGCGTTATGTTCCGTCAAATTGGCGGATCAATTTCTGTGGCAATCTTTGGGGCAGTGTTTGCGGCGCGGATGGCCGCGAATGCAGGAATGCCCGAAAGCGCAAGTATGTCGCCCAGTGCCCTGTCGTCGCTGCCCGAGGCGATGCGCGCCACGATTTCAACCGCTGTGGTCGACGCCTTGCACCCTATTTATTGGGCAATCTTTGCGATGGCCTTGGTCGGATTGGCGCTTGCGGTGATTTTGGAAGAGATTCCCTTGGTCAATCGTATGGTTCCCAAAAGCGAATAACAAAGGGATTATAATTTAGGCAAAAGGGGGGCAATGCCCCCCTTTTTCATGGGCGATTCCTATGGTTTTAGATTGGGCCTTGCAACTGTTCCAAATTCTGCACAAAAATAACGCAAACGGCACGAGATCGCTTGCGCTGCGTTGCAGCATATGGTGACTGATAGCGCTAACACTTGCAGGAGCCCATGATGACCAACTTCAAAAAAATCCTGATCGCAAATCGTGGCGAGATTGCCATTCGGATCATGCGGGCTGCAAATGAAATGGGCAAAAAGACCGTCGCTGTCTATGCCGAAGAGGACAAGTTGTCCCTGCACCGTTTCAAGGCGGATGAGGCCTATCAGATCGGCGCCGGCCTGTCGCCCGTGGGCGCATATCTAAGTATTGACGAGATTATCCGTGTGGCGCGGGCCTGTGGGGCAGATGCAATCCATCCAGGCTATGGCCTCTTGTCGGAAAACCCAGATTTTGTTGATGCTTGCGATGCAAATGGCATCACCTTTATTGGCCCCAAGGCCGCGACAATGCGCGCCTTGGGCGACAAGGCATCTGCGCGCCGCGTGGCCATGGCGGCGGGCGTGCCTGTCATTCCTGCGACCGAAGTTTTGGGCGATGATTTTGACGCCATTCGTGCCGAGGCGGCGGCCGTTGGTTATCCCTTGATGCTCAAGGCGTCATGGGGCGGCGGGGGGCGCGGGATGCGCCCGATCAACAATCCCGATGAATTGGCCGATAAGGTTCGCGAAGGCCGCCGTGAGGCCGAGGCGGCCTTTGGCAATGGCGAAGGCTATCTGGAAAAGATGATCCTGCGCGCGCGCCATGTCGAAGTGCAGATTTTGGGCGACAAACATGGTGCGATTTATCACCTGTTTGAACGCGATTGCACCGTGCAACGCCGCAATCAAAAGGTGGTCGAACGCGCGCCGGCCCCCTATCTGACCGACGCACAGCGCGCCGAGGTCTGCGATCTGGGCCGCCGGATTTGTGCCCATGTGGGATATGAATGCGCCGGAACAGTCGAATTCCTGATGGATATGGACGACAGCAAGTTTTATTTCATCGAAGTGAACCCCCGCGTCCAAGTGGAACATACAGTCACCGAGCAGGTGACAGGCATTGATATCGTCCAAGCCCAGATTTTGATTGCCGAAGGTGCCACGCTGGAGCAGGCGACGGGTATGGCAAGCCAATCGGATATCAGATTGCACGGCCACGCCGTGCAATGTCGCGTCACGACCGAGGATCCGCAAAACAATTTCATTCCCGATTATGGCCGCCTGACCGCCTATCGCAGTGCGACGGGCATGGGAATACGTTTGGATGGCGGCACGGCCTATGCGGGCGGCGTTATCACGCGGTATTACGACAGTCTGCTTGTCAAGGTGACGGCTTGGGCGCAGACTCCGCAGGCCGCGATCAACCGCATGGACCGCGCCCTGCGCGAGTTTCGTATTCGGGGGGTGTCCACCAATATCGAATTTGTAATCAACCTGTTGAAACATCCGACGTTTCTAAATGACACCTACACGACCAAATTTATCGACACGACCCCAGATCTGTTCGTCTTTAAAAAGCGCCAAGACCGCGCCACAAAAATCCTGACCTATATCGCGGATATCACTGTAAATGGTCATCCAGAAACGGCGGGCCGTGCCAAGCCGGATGCGACCGCCCGTGCCCCACGCCCGCCAAAAGTGGTTGGCACCCCTGTTGCAGGCACCCGAAATTTGTTGGACGCCCGCGGACCACAAGCAGTAGCAGATTGGATGCTAGCCCAAAAGAAATTGCTGATCACCGACACAACCATGCGCGACGGGCATCAATCGCTGCTTGCGACGCGGATGCGCTCGATTGACATGATCGCTGCCGCGCCCGCCTATGCCGCCAATCTACCGCAACTGTTCAGCGTTGAATGCTGGGGCGGGGCCACGTTCGATGTGGCCTATCGATTCTTGCAGGAATGTCCTTGGCAGCGCCTGCGTGATTTACGCGAACGCCTGCCCAACTTGATGACGCAAATGCTGCTGCGTGCCAGCAATGGCGTCGGCTATACCAATTACCCCGACAATGTCGTGACCGCCTTTGTCAAACAGGCCGCCGTGACAGGTGTGGATGTGTTCCGCGTCTTTGACAGCTTGAATTGGGTGGAAAATATGCGCGTCGCGATGGACGCGGTGAATGATGCGGGCAAACTCTGCGAAGGCACGATTTGCTATACGGGTGATCTGCTGAACCCTGATCGGGCGAAATATGATCTGCAGTATTATGTCAGCCGCGCACAGGAATTGAAATCGGCAGGGGCGCATATTCTGGGCCTCAAGGACATGGCAGGGCTGATGAAACCTGCCGCGGCACGGGTTTTGGTGAAAACACTGCGGGAACAGGTGGGCCTGCCGATACATTTCCACACGCATGACACATCGGGCGCGGCGGCGGCGACGGTGCTCGCGGCGGCAGATGCGGGTGTTGACGCCGTTGATCTGGCGATGGATTCGTTTTCAGGCGGAACATCGCAACCTTGTCTGGGTTCGGTTGTTGAGGCCCTGCGTCACACGGATCGCGACACGGGTCTGGATATCGAATCCATCCGCGCCATTTCCAATTATTGGGAAGGCGTGCGCGGCCAATATGCAGCGTTTGAGTCTGGCCTTGCTGCGCCTGCATCTGAGGTATATTTGCACGAAATGCCAGGCGGGCAATTTACCAACCTGAAGGCCCAAGCGCGGTCGTTGGGACTAGAGGATCGCTGGCACGAAGTCGCGCACGCCTATGCCGACGCCAATCAGATGTTTGGCGATATCGTCAAAGTGACACCATCGTCCAAAGTGGTGGGCGATATGGCGCTGATGATGGTCGCGCAAAACCTAACCCGCGCCCAAGTCGAAGATCCCGCGGTTGACGTGGCCTTTCCCGAAAGCGTTGTCGATATGCTAAAGGGCAATCTGGGCCAACCGCATGGTGGCTGGCCTGCGGGAATTTCGCGCAAAGTCCTGAAGGGTGAGACAGCCTTGACCACGCGGCCCGGGGCAGGAATGGCGGCCGTCGACCTTGAGGCCGCGCGTATCAAACTTTCGGCTGATCTGGATGGCATCAAGATTGATGACGAAGATCTAAACGGCTATCTCATGTATCCCAAGGTGTTCCTAGATTACATGGCCCGCCATGCCGCCTATGGTCCCGTGCGGACGCTGCCGACGCGGACGTTTTTTTATGGCATGACATCTGGTGAGGAAATTTCGATTGAAATTGACCCCGGCAAAACGCTGGAACTGCGTCTTCAAGCGGTCGGCGAAACTGGGGATGACGGCGATGTAAAGGTGTTCTTTGAACTGAACGGACAACCACGCGTGATCCGCGTGCCAAATCGCGCGATCAAGGCGAAAGCCGCAATCAAGCCAAAGGCCCTTGAGGGCAACCCAAATCATATCGGTGCACCTATGCCTGGGGCGATTGCCTCGGTTGCCGTGGTTGCGGGGCAAAAGGTTTTGCCAGGCGATATGCTGCTGACCATTGAGGCGATGAAAATGGAAACGGGCATCCATGCCGACCGCACAGGCACGATCAAGGCGCTGCATGTCCATCCGGGCAGCCAAATCGACGCAAAAGATTTGTTGATTGAGTTGGAATAAGTAGGGTGCGTGGTTTCCACGCACCTTTCTATAGCGGTGCGTGGAAACCACGCACCCTACACTTTGCGCACATATTCAGTCAGAATCACGATCTTCTGATCCTCCACTCGGCCCTCGATCTGGCCAGGATTGTCGGGCACCAGTGAAATCTTGCGCACTGCTGTGCCGCGCTTTGCGGTAAAGTTGGCGCCCTTGACCGTCAAATCTTTGATCAAGATAACAGTATCACCGCGTTGCAAAACTTGGCCTTGGCTGTCGCGATGGATCATAGCGGATGGCGCATCTGCCCATGTTTGTGCCTGAGGTGACAAGACCATCCCCGCGCGGCATTCGGTTGCCCATGTTGCATCCAATGTGGCCAGTTTCGACCAAACAGCAAATTGCACGACTGGGTCTTGCGACCATGCGGCACCTTCCAAGCAGCGCCAATGTGCCAACGGAACCCCGCTCTCGTCGCGACAATCGGGGCACAGCATAACACCGCCCGCGGGGACGAACTGTTGCTGTATCAGCGCATCTGTAGCGCTACAAAAGGCACATATCACATTGTCGGTCATTCAATTTCCTCGGTTACGCGCCTATAGCACAACCAAGCTATCCCCCAACCATGGCCATTCGGCAAGGGCTGGGCCGACAATTTGGGCGGTGATCAGCCCCCGCAGATGCACCGCGACTTGGCTTGGAATATCGCGCAGCACGCCAGAACGGGCCGATAGGGACAGCGTGCGTGATAAGGGTTGGCAAGGCAGCGGTGCAACATCCACACCCGCGTGAAACCGCGCAGCGTGATGCAGCGCAAGGGGCGGCAAGATCGTCCAACCCTGCCCCCCCGCCACCATGGCTAAAATCGCGCGGTAACTGTCCAATTCAAACCTATGCGCCAGACGCATATTTTGCCGTGCCAAATGTGCAGCAATTTGCCGCCCCATCAAATGACGTGTCGTATATTGGATCAAGGGCAAATCTTGGTGTCGTATCCCCTTGGGTGTGACAGCCAAAAACGGCTCGGACAACAAAGGATGCACTTCACGCCACGCATCATCATAGCCGACTTGCCCCAAATCTGCAGCCACAACCACATCCAAGGCCCGATTTTCCAATTGCTCAACCAATCGATGGCTGGCCCCTGTTTCCAACAAAAACCGACAGCCTTTTAGGTCTTGGGACAAGATCGACAACAGTTGCGGTGTCACTTCGGCATCAAAATCCTCAATCATACCTAGGCGCAGAGTGGTTAAGCCCGACAGCTCCGCCATAGCCAAATCAGCGCGCGCTTCGGCGGCCACATTGATGATGGTCTGCGCGTGACGGCGAAACATTGCCCCCGCAGGGGTCGTACGCATGGGCCGCGCCGAGCGGTCCAGCAAAACCGCACCAAGCGCCATTTCGATCACAGCCAACTGCTGGCTTATCGCCGAAGGGCTGACCCCCAACCGCTTGGCGGCACCAGAAATCGCGCCTTCATCCGCCACGGCCAAAAAAACCTCTACGCCCCAGAGCGTGATTTTACCCTGTGCCTCAGGCATCACAATTTGGAAAGTTTTGACTGTAATTCCGCAAATTGCCGTTTGATTTCTGCCAGTTCGGCGGCGGTGTCATCGGTCTTGGGTGCCACCCACCCCGGCACGCCTGCCATCATGGTTTTCATAAACGCCTCTTGTTGTTGGCGCATCAAATCAAATCCTGGCATCGCCGCCATTGGATTTGGGATCACATTCATATTTTCCAGGACTTTGGTCTGGCCATCGCGTAACATTTCAAAACTTGCGGCCAAAAACTGTGGCACAACGGATTGGATATTGGTCGTGTAACTGCGCACAAGATCGGTCAGAACATTGGTGGGCAGAACTGTGTCACCCTTTGACTCGCGCTCGGCCACGATTTGCAACAGATATTGCCGCGTCAGGTCATCGCCCGATTTCAGATCAATAATCTGCACTTCGCGGCCCAAGCGGATGAACCCCGCGATATCGTCCAATGTCACGTAGTCTGAAGTTTCAGTATTATATAGACGACGGCTGGCATAGCGTTTGATCAGCAGCGGCTTTTGCGTCTCGGTCATCCTCGCCCCCTGTATTGCGAGAGAAGCTTACGCTTGTGCAGAAAAAAAACAAGAGCGGGTGCGATCACCCGCTCTTGGAATTCAATGCGCGCCGATTACTTGGCAGCGGTCGCTTTTTTCACGGCGGCGGTTGCCTCAGTGGTGGCTTTTTTCACAGCGGCGGTGGTTTCAGCAGCGACGTCTTTGCCCGCAGACATCATCAGCTCAACGGTTTCCATCTGCACTTTTTTCGCAATTTCTGCGAATGCAGCGATATTTTCCGAAACCATTTCAGCCGAAGCCGACGCAAAATCTGTTGCTGCTTTGGTATAGTCAGCCGCTTCAGCTTTTGCGGTCGCGGCATGGCTCAGTTTCGCAAGGGTATCTTTTGCCCATTTGCTCGACACTTCGGTTGACTTTTCAGCAGCTTCCAACGCGACTTTGGCCAATTTTTCGCCAAAAGCAGCTTGGGTTTTGAACGCGTTCTGCATGGAGGTGGTGTCCATTGGGAACTTTGCCATCATGTCTTGCATGGTCTTGGTGAAATCGTTGGTCATAAAACGCTCCTGCGTTTGGGGGGATATTTCGTAATCTCAATATACGTGCTGCAGCGCAGCATTTCAAGCTTTTTCTGCGTTGCAGCATAACTGTCTAACCTTATGATTGTGCATCTATTTTGTGCGAAGCGCCAAACAGCCTGTGATTTTTCCTTTAATTTATTGATTAAATTATATCGCTGGCCTGCTTAAAACATAGGTTCCGGGCGCTGGACACAGCGCAGGATGATTCGCCCCGCCCAATGCAAATGCAGCAATTTGTGCGCCAGATTGCGCCCGAAGCCATGTCCCCCAACGCGGCCACCAACTGCCTGAATGAAAGCTGGCACTTGAATGCCATGCATCAGGTGCGCCTGAAATTGGGGCGGTGTTGGTGTAATGGCCGTATTTATCTTTGGACGGTGGATTGACGATGCCCGCGATATGACCCGACTGCGCCAAAACAAAGGTTTTGTCGGTTGAACCCATCTGCGCGATGCCTGTGAAACTGCCTTTCCAATGGGCGATGTGGTCGGTTTCACAAGCAATAGCATAGAGCGGCAGTTTGACATCGGATAAGCGAACGGGTGCGCCGAACACGGGAAACACGCCCTTTGCAAAGCCGTTTTGTTGGCAAAGCCCGCGCAGATATTCTATGGCCATACGGCGCGGCAAATTGGTGCCGTCCCCATTCCAAAACAGCAAATCAAAGGCTGGCGGCGTTTGACCCATCATATAGGTCTTGATCGCGGGGGTCCAAATCAGATCATTGGATCGCAAAAACGAAAAGGTGCGGCCCATAAAGGATTTCGACAAAATGCCGTCGACGGCGGTCTGGCGCTCGATGCCACCCACAAAATCCTCGGCCAGAAATACGCCCACTTCGCCCGGATCGGAAAAATCGGCCAAGGTCGTCAAAAAGGTTGCGGATTTAACAGGATTTTCGCCAATTTTAGACAAATGCGCCAAGGTCAGGCCCAGGGTCGTGCCCGCAATGCAATAGCCAACGGCATTGATCTGGGGCGCGCCCGTTATCTCGCGGATGCAGGCTATGGCGGCAAGAAAGCCGTCGCGAATATAGTCATCCATCCCAACGTCGGCATAAGAGGCATCAGGATTAACCCAACTGACCACAAACAGACTGATCCCTTGATCGACGATCCATTTGATCAGACTGTTTTTGGCCGTAAGGTCGAGCACATAGAACTTATTGATCCACGGCGGGAAAATCACCAAAGGCACCTCATAGACTGTCTTGGTGCTGGGCGCGTATTGGATCAACTCAAACAGATGGTTGCGAAACACCACCGCCCCCGGCGTCGTCGCCAGATTTTCGCCGACCTGAAAGGCGCGACGATCTGCCAAAGAAATCGCCAGTTCCCCGTTATTGGCCTCAATATCATCGACAAGGTTTTGCAGACCCATCACAAGGCTTTCGCCGTCCGTTTCCAAGGCCCGCTCTAACGCATCAGGATTTGTCGCAAGAAAATTCGTTGGCGCCATCATGTCGACGATTTGTTTGGTAAAATAGGCAACGCGTGTGCGGTCGGCATCGGCCATTCCCTCTAGGGTGCCTACGGCGGATTGAACGGCCGCGGCCCCCATCAGATATTGCTGTTTGACAAAGTTAAACGCGGGATGCGTTTCCCATAACGGGTTGGAAAACCGCTTATCCTTAGGGGTCGGATCGGGTGGGGCGGCGAATGTTCCACTTGCCAGGGCCTTTTGCGCCTCGGCATAATGTTGCAAGGTTTTGCCCCAATAAGACACTTGCTGTTCAATGATTTTCGACGGATTCTGCATCATGCCTGCCAAATAGGCACTCGCGGCCTGCATCATCAGGTCTTGGCTGGGTCCATTTAGCGCCTGATCGTGTGCCTTGTGGGCCGCAAGCGCTGTTGTCAGGCGCGCTGAAAGCCGCTCAATTCGGGATAGGTTCGCGGTCAATCGCGCGAGTTTGGTGGCACCATCTTCGTCCTTAGCGAGATTGTCGGTTGTCATCGGCCCCGTCCCCCCCTATCTTTGCTGCTATGCAGCATAATACCGCGCCCCTTCGTTTAGGTGGAACGGTGACCGGGCCGGGGCCCTTCCCCGCTAAGGAGTCGCTATGAAGTATATGGCCACATATGACCTGATGGAAAGCCTTCGTAATACGAATGCTTGGATGGGGGCATCAGCCCGCGCATTGGCGTCTTATCCTGCGTTCGCGTTGGTGCCCAATCCGATGCTGCAATGGGCCGCCGCCTGGGGCGAGGTGACAGAGCGCAGTTTTGAACGCATGATCGTAAAGCCCGACTGGGGGATCAGGTCAATCCCCGGGGCAGAGGGCCAAGATCATTTGATTGACGTGATCCCGGTCGTCGAAAAACCCTTTGGCGATTTGATCCATTTTTCGGTGCGCCGCCGTGTGCCCATGACACGCAAGATTTTGTTGGTCGCCCCCATGTCAGGCCACTATGCAACATTGTTGCGCTCTACAGTGGCAAGCTTGTTGCCCGATGCGGATGTCTATGTGACGGATTGGAAGAATGCGCGTGATATCCCTGTATCTGAGGGTAAGTTTGATATCGAGGATTACACCCTGTATCTGGTAGAGTTCATGCGCCATCTGGGGCCTGAAACCCATGTAATCGCCGTATGCCAACCCGCCCCCTTGACCCTTGCCGCAACGGCCTATTTGGCGGCCGAGGATCCGAATGCCCAACCGCGCAGCCTGACGCTGATCGGTGGGCCGATTGATCCCGATGCTGCCGCCACCGATGTCACCGACTTTGGCCGCCGCATCACCATGGGACAATTGGAACAAACCGCCATTCAGCGCGTTGGGTTTAAATACAAAGGCGCGGGGCGTTTGGTTTACCCTGGCTTGTTGCAATTACAAAGCTTTATCTCGATGAATTCCGAACGCCACTCCAAGGCATTTTCAGAACAAATCATGCGGGTTGCACAAGGTGAGGCAAGCGATATGGACGCTCACAATCGGTTTTATGACGAATATTTGGCGGTCATGGACATGACGGCCGAATTCTATTTGTCTACAGTCGAGCGCATTTTCAAAAATACCGAAATTGCACGTAATGATTTTACAGTGGCGGGAAAAATAGTTGACATCGGTGCGATCACCCGCGTTTCTGTCATGACTGTTGAGGGCGAAAACGACGATATTTCAGCACCCGGGCAATGTGTTGCGGCGCTGAAAATGTTGACGGGCCTGCCTGACACCAAAAAGTCCCATCATCTCGAGGCAGGCGCAGGGCATTACGGCATTTTCGCCGGCAAAAGCTGGCGCTTAAACATCCGACCTTTGGTATTGAAGTTTATTGATGAGGCAATTGCCTAGCGCCAGTTTTCGCTGTTTGCGCGAAAGTGGGGGTTTCACACCCCCACACCCCCGTGCGATATTCGTGAAAAAAAGGATCTGACCTATCGTGATGAAATCAGTGTTGAAAATCAATTGTACGGCGGATCAGCTCTAGACACACAGGGTTGGAAAAGCGGTGATCCGCATCTTTAAGCAAGGTTAACCGCAAGTCTGGCCCCGTGGCGTGTTGTAATAGACGCAGTGCATGGGACATCGGCACATCGACATCTTTGGTGCCTTGCAGAAAATCCGTTGGAAAAGGCAAATTTAAGGGCGCGCGCAGCACAAGATTTTTACGGCCATCTTCGATGAGATGCTTGCCGATTGTATAGGGTTCCGCATAGTCTGAGGCAACTTTTATAACGCCCTTTGTGGCCAATTCGGATTTTTCCACCTCGGAAAACCCAGCCCAAATCAGATCTTCGGTGAAATCGGGCGCGGCGGCAATGGTAACCAACCGCTTGATATGCAGCGGTATTTGCCTTGCAATCAGCAGGGCGATCCATCCCCCCATAGAAGAGCCAACCAAAGTATAAGGGGGTTTCGCACGGGCGGAGATAATGTCGGCGGCATCTTCAGCCCAATCAGAAATGCAGCCTTCCTCAAACTTGCCACCGGATTTGCCATGGCCAGAATAGTCAAAGCGCAGAAAATCATGGCCGAAGTCGCGCGCCCAATTGGCCAGATCGGCAGCCTTGGTTCCTGTCATATCACTGCGAAACCCGCCCAGAAAAACGATTGTTGGGCCGCGCCCCGACACCAGATCAAAGGCCAGTTTGCGCCCCTGCGCCGTGGTATGAAACTGAGTCATTTTTGCATCCCTTTTGGCCAAAATAGGCGCTTTGCTTGACAAGGCCAAGGCCGCGCGCGAGAACCAGCGAAATATACCCGCAACCGGGCGTTTCGTAGGCGCCAAACAGACGAGGAGGACAAATGTCCCAAATCACCCTGACCTTTCCCGATGGCAATACGCGCAGCTTTGACGCTGGTGTGACCGCGCTGGATGTGGCGGCCTCGATCGCGCCCAGTCTGGCCAAGAAAACCATTTCGGCCAGTATCAATGGCGCACATTATGATTTGGCTTGGCCGATCACAACGGATGCCAAAATCGTTTTGCATTCGATGGCGGATGAGGCGCAGGCCTTGGAGCTGATCCGCCACGACTGCGCCCATATCATGGCCCGCGCGGTGCAAGAGATCTGGCCCGATGTGAAAGTGACCATCGGTCCCGTACGCGATTACGGCTGGTTCTATGATTTCGACCGAGCCGAGCCCTTTACCCCCGACGATCTGGCCATCATTGAATCCAAAATGCGCCAAATCATTCAGGCCCGCGATCTTGTGCGCACCGAGGTTTGGGACCGCGCCCGCGCCATTGCCTATTATGAAGAACGGGGTGAGCCGTTCAAACTTGAGCTGATCAACCGCATCCCAGAGGGCGAAGATCTGCGGATGTATTGGCATGGAGATTGGCAAGACCTGTGCCGTGGGCCGCATTTGCAAAACACAGGCCAAGTGCCCGCCGATGGGTTCAAATTGACCCATATCGCGGGGGCCTATTGGCTGGGCGATGCGACGCGCCCGATGTTGCAGCGGATTTACGGACTTGCTTTTAAGAACCGCGATGACCTTAAGGCGCATATGACCATGCTGGAGGAGGCCGCAAAACGCGACCACCGCAAATTGGGCCGCGAGATGGATTTGTTCCATATCCAAGACGAAGCGCCCGGTATGGTATTCTGGCATCCGAACGGCTGGACGATTTACCGCCAGCTTGAGGATTATATGCGGGGTCGTTTGCGCGTTGCCGGCTATAAGGAAATTAAGACCCCGCAGGTTGTGGACCGTGTTTTGTGGGAAAAATCCGGCCATTGGGAAGCTTACCGCGAAAATATGTTCATCGTCGAAGTCGACGAAGACGGGGCCAAAGAAAAGCGGATTAATGCGCTAAAGCCGATGAATTGCCCGTGTCATGTGCAGATATTCAATCAGGGTTTGAAATCTTACCGCGATCTGCCGTTGAGATTGGCGGAATTTGGATCTTGCCACCGCTACGAGTCGTCGGGGTCAATGCATGGACTGATGCGGGTGCGTGGATTCACCCAAGATGACGCCCATATTTTCTGCACCGAAGATCAAATTGAGGCGGAGTGCGCAGGCTTTATCGCACTTTTGTCAAGCGTTTACAAAGATTTGGGATTTTCAAAGTTTGACATCAAACTGTCCACCCGCCCCGAGGTGCGCGTGGGGTCTGACGCGGTTTGGGACAAGGCGGAAAATGCGCTGCAAAAGGCGATCGAAAGCCTTGGCTTGCCGTATGAGATCAACGAAGGAGATGGTGCGTTTTATGGGCCAAAACTGGATTTCAAGCTGACCGATGCGATTGGGCGCGAATGGCAATGTGGGACGTTCCAAGCAGATTTCAACCTGCCTGTGCGTTTGGACGCGGAATATGTGGGCGAGGATGGGGCGAAACATCGCCCTGTGATGCTGCACCGCGCCGTGCTGGGTTCGTTCGAGCGGTTTATCGGGATATTGATCGAAAACTATGCGGGAAAACTGCCGTTTTGGTTGGCCCCGCGTCAGGTTGTGGTGGCAAGTATTGTTTCGGATGCAGATGGGTTCGTGCATGAAATCGTCGCCGCCTTGCAAAAGGCAGGCGTGCGGGCTGAGGCGGATACGCGCAATGAGAAGATCAACTATAAGGTGCGCGAGCATTCGGTCGGCAAAGTGCCCGTGATCTTTGCGGTGGGGATGCAAGAGGTGGCAGATCGCACTGTCTCCGTGCGCCGCTTGGGCGAGCAGACGACAGCGATGATGGGCCTGGATACCGCCCTAGCTGAGTTCGGATTTGCGGCTTTACCACCTGAGAATGCCTAAGGTTTGCGATGCAAACGGGCGCGGCTTCGCCCTGCCCGTTTGGCCGCATATAGGGCGGAATCCGCATCTGCGGCCATCCGCTCTAAATCGGTGTGCTGATAAAAGGTTGAGATTGTCATCCCGATCGAGGCAGATATTTTGCAAATTTGTCCCTCATAAGAGATGGGTTTTGACAGGTTTGCAATCAACCGCTTGGCCACTTGTTTTAACAGCTTGGGATTTGTCAGGGCAGGCATGACCAAAACAAACTCGTCCCCGCCTATGCGGGCGATGGTGTCAGTGGTGCGGGTTTCGCGCCGCAGAATTGTCGCGACTTCGCGCAAAACATGATCACCTGCCGCATGGCCATAGGTGTCATTGACAGCTTTGAAAAAATCCAAATCCATGTGGATCAATCCAAAATCTGCCTCTTGGTCCAGCATAAGGGATAAAAACATATCCAGCGCGCGGCGGTTGCGCAAACCCGTCAGCGCGTCTGTCATCGCCTGTTCTTCGGCGGCGTGTTTCGCGCCATAAAGGCGGTTGTTCAAGCTGTGCAATTCCGACATCACTGCGGCCTTCGCCTCAACCAGATACAAAAGTTCAATGGTCAGGTCGGTCGCGGCAAAATGTGCCGCATTCAATCCATAGCGGCGCACCGCATCGATCACACCAATCCCAAAGGATAGGTTCAACAGCATCGCTTCCCCGTCAATGGGCATGGCCAATCCGCGCAGGGCGATATCAGGTTGGGCGCGTAAGTTCAGGTGCAATTGCACCCCCGCATTGTTGCGCAGATCGTTCAGCGTTTCAATGCCGGCGGGGCGGCGTATACCTACAACCTCAAACAAGCTACGCCCTAACGGCGAAGGCCTGCCGAGGACCTTGCGCAACGACGGTCCCATAGCACGGATGCGCCCATCTTTATCAACGCCCATATACATCGGCATAAAGCGCGCCATAGCGGCAATTGGCAGCGTCGGAATGGCGGTGAAAATACCCATCAGATATTGATCAGCGCCGCCAAGTCAAAGGCGCGCCCCTTACTGTATTGTTGATCCAAAAGATGCACGGCGACCACTTCGGCGCCAAAATGACTTCCGTCATGATCAATCAACACCAAGGCGCCGTAATCATCGGCCATTGCCCGCAACAAGCCGACCACCAAATGACCAATCCCAATGATTTGCATCCGACAGTGTAAACGGAACACACCGCCCCCTTGGTCGATCAGTCGCAACTCGGGTAAGTCTAGATCGGCAAGTGCCAGATGACCGCGTTCTGGCAAATCCTCGAGTGAATGCAGAAAATCAATGAAGTCCACGCCGCCAAAGCGCAGCAACCGGCGCAAACGTTCCAGATTGGGATGCGAGACCAGATAAGTTCCCACATCTTCAAGGATACTATCGCGAGGACGATCCAACACGACTGTCGCAGCGGCAATAATATGTTCAGTAATGGCCAAATCATAACTTTGCATCGGTTCAAATCGATCAAACCCCAGGCCAGCCGCAACCTGTTTCCAAACAACCTGCCCATAGGTATCGCGCAAAAAGCATTCAAAGGCACGATTGATAAAGCCGAGCATGATTTTTCCCTGGGTCACTTGATCCCAAAGGAATATCCGAAAGAGATTAATGACTTCCCTTTGAATATGATATGATCAAAGGTATATTCATTAAAACTTGGCGGATCCACCGTCAGTAAACTGGCTGGGGCAAGAACAGCATTGTCTGCCCGTCCCCGAAAGGCAACTGCATCAAGGGTGCGGGTTGCAACACGGGTGGATTGGTTTGCAATTGGCGGATCAGCGCCTCGGCCTGTGCACCTGTTGGAAACTGGCCCAAGAGCATACGCCAATCTGGGGCGGGGGTATTTTTGTTTTGCGATAACGGGATGATGTTCAAATATCCGTTAAAATACAGCAAGACAGCCTCATCCCCCGTTTGGTTGGGTATGAAATCAGCAACCACCAAAACGCACCCCTTCCCGCCAGTGGGCATCTCTGACAGGCAGGCTTTGACACCATCGTTTCGAAGATCGGGGTCTAATGTCGCCAAAAATCGCGTCACATCCGCACCTTTTGGCGAGACGGGCAGCACGGCGATCAGCGCGTCAATGGACTGTGGCGCGGACACCCCACTTTCCACTCCCATCAAACGCGCCGCCAGCACCTCTTGGCCCGGTTCCTTGGATCGCGCGGTCAAAGTGGCAAGCGCCTCTTGCCCTGCAAAACCCCAAGAAGACAGTGCCAGCACATCAATCATCCCCGCTTTTCGCGCAATTTGACTGTTTGCAGATATCCTCTCGGCGTTCAAAATTGGTGTCAGGCTGACTGCGGATAGGGCGATTGCAGCCAAAGCCATATTGACGTTGGCCCCCCTGATCCGCGCCATCCAGTCACGTGACCGAAGGGAAGCCAAGGCATATTGCACACCATATCCCAACGCAAGAACCGCGATTATGGCCGCAAAAACACGGTCAGGGGTCCAACCGTATTGCCGCGCCCGCAAATAAACCGCGACCGCCCCAAGGATCGCCACAAACACCAATATCCCCGCCAAAATCCGCGCACTTTTCTGTAGGAAACTGCTGCGAGATGCATCGGCATCACGTTGATCGACCACCGCTGTAACCAGGCTTGCCCCAACCGCGACGATAGACAGCATGGTCAAACCCACAGACAAACCGCCAAAAAGATTTGAGAATCCGTTCAATGGCACCGCGAGCAGGAAAACAACAACCACAAAAACTGTGATCGGCACCAATAGGCGCAAAAGGCGCAAAATCAAACTTGGGCCGATCACATCTGTCAGCTCTTGCACGACGGCCAGCCCAAGACCAAACAGCCCCCCCGTGATCAGATAGGGGACCGCGTCAAATTCCAACAGCTTTGCAATGACGGTGACGCCGACCAAAGACAGCAAAAGATCAAATAGATAAATCAACAGCCACACAAGACCCGTAAACAAGGTGGAGATGCCGGCCCGCAACGCAATCGCCCATGCTTCATTGAACAAAACATCATAATTGCGCCAATGGCCGCGCTGATGGGCGATCCAAAACGGCAGCGGAATTGTCACCAAAACAAAGGCCGCGACCACAGGCCAGCCGGTTGTTGCCATCTCGGCTACTGTCGCAAAGCGCAGGGCACTGAGTTGCATTAACACAGTCACGGCGCTCGCAAGGATAGCCCCCCCCATGCAAGAGGCGCGCAACGATATCGGCCCGCAAGTCATCAAAATCGTTGCGCAAAACGTGCCGATTAAGGTGATTGCCGCAAGCAATGCACGGTCTTGCAAGACCTGCGCGTCACTCAATTGTATCAACCCATAAAATGCCAGCGCCGTCGCCGCACCCATCGCCGCCATGCGCACGCGGTTTTGTAATAAATAATCCATACAATGCTCCGTTTTTGGGAGGTTAGATTATCTATCCTTATCTTGCATCAAAAATCAGTCGGCGCGCCGCCTTCTTGTTTCCGCTTCGCAACGAACTGGCGTAATTCCTCGGCATGATCGTCGTTCATCGGTGGTGGCACAAACTCGGCCAAAATTTGTTTATAGATGCGGTTGGCCCGTTCGGGTGTTTCCACTGCGCCGTTTTGTTGCCACGCCTCATAATTGCGCCAGTCCGACACGAAAGGCGCATAAAACGCGGTTTGATAGCGGTCTTGCGTGTGCTGACAGCCGAAATAATGCCCGCCCGGGCCCACCTCACGGATGGCGTCAAAG
This sequence comes from Cypionkella sp., assembly GCA_040398785.1. Taxonomy (GTDB): domain Bacteria; phylum Pseudomonadota; class Alphaproteobacteria; order Rhodobacterales; family Rhodobacteraceae; genus Cypionkella. The sequence goes on from JBBATJ010000003.1 coordinate 267,386, forward strand.
GCGATGTCATCCTCGGTCGTGGCATAGGTTGCGGGTTCAAAATAGCGCTGGATCATCTGCAGCACTTCGCAATCCATCACGAATTTTTCGGGGCTTGCGATCAGCCCGCCCTCTAGCCAACCCGCCGCGTGATAAACCATGTTGCTGCGGCTTTGCACCGCCGCCCACAGGCTGTTAGACGTCTCCCACATCGCTTGCCCATCAGGCACGTTCGCGGCACAAACCCCAGAGGACCGCATCGGCAATCCGTAAAACCGCGCCAATTGCCCCGTCATTTGCGTCGCCCGCATATATTCAGGCGTCCCAAAGGCAGGCGCGCCCGATTTCATATCGACGTTGCTGGTAAATGTGCCAATCGCCACGGGGCACCCTGAATTGATATATTGCAACAATGCCACCGCCGCCAATCCTTCGGCCAAGGACAGCGTGACGGCCCCCGACATGGTCACAGGCGCCATTGCCCCCGCAAGGGTAAAGGGCGTAATCACCACCGCCTGCCCACGCCGCGCCAATCGCATTGCGCCGTCCAGCATCGGATAATCATGCTGCAGGGGTGAAACCGAATTGATATTGGTGAACATATGCGGCTTTGCGTCAAATTCCGCATGGGTCAGACCGCCCGCGATCCGCACCATTTCCATCACATCTTCGACCCGCTCTGCCCCCAAAGAATAGGCGTGCACCAGCTTATCCGTCAGGGTCAGCTTTTCATAAAGACAATCCAAATGCCGAACCGAGGCGTGGATATCGACGGGTTCCACAGGATAGCCGCCCGCGATGTGGATGCAGTTAAAGTATTGAGTCAGCTTCATAAATTCTTTGAACGTCTCAAAATCCCCAGAGCGTTTGCCGCGATCCATATCCCAGGCATTCGGCGGAGAGCTGACATTCACAAACAGCATATGATTGCCGCCCATAATCAATTCACGATCAGGGTTGCGCGGCGTCATGGTAAAGGTTTCAGGCGCTTGCCCCACCATATCCATCACGAAATCTTCGTCCATTTTGACATTGGTGCCCGTGACTTTGCACCCTGCTTTGCGCAAGATTTCAACAGCCTCGGGGTTTAGAAATTCGATCCCAATATCGCGCAAAATCCGCATGGCCCCGCGATGGATGGCTTGCACACCCTCTTCATTCAGGGGTTCAATCGGGCGATCCGTATTGACGGGAATCCGCCACGGCATTTGATCTATTGCAGCGCTGCCCGCGCGGGTTTGGTTGCCTGCGCGCCCGCCAGCGCGGCGTCTTGGTGCGGAATCTTGGCTCATGACGGTCCCTTTATCGCTTTGAGATAGGATGGACCATTGGGATGCAAAATGCGCACCCCGCTTGCGACGTTAAATGTCGTTTTCGCGTGAAATCTGATCTAACCAATCCGCAATCCCACCGATGTCAGACAAAACGATGTCGGCATGGGGCTGCAACTCGGTGTGATCGGCAACGCCTGTCAACACTGCCACCGCCGACATACCCGCCGCGCGCGCTGCAAACAAATCATGGGTGCTATCGCCCACCATCGCCGCCTGCGCAGGATCAATCCCCAAATGTGCAGCAAAGGCCAAAAGTTGCCCCGGCGCAGGTTTGCCCCCCCATCCCGAATCGCAGCCTGCGATGAAGTCAAACAGATCCAAGACCCCCGCATCGGTCAGATGTCGGCGCGCGGGAACCTCGGTGTCATTGGTCGCAAGACCCAAGCGGATGCCGCGGGCGCGCAGCCCCCCCAAAACTTGGCGCAAATCCACTGCTGGTTGCATCTTGGCCTTGGCGGCTTGTTGGTTCATCACAGCGTTCAACGCCACAATGTCCATGTCCAAATGCGGGGCCAGAATGTCGGCAATCTCTGGGGTGGTTTTGGCAATCACGGGGCTGGTTTTCCCAAAGGTCTGTGTGAGCAGATCATAACCCAAGACCCGTGCCAAATCTGCGCGCAGCCCGTCAGATGTGGCGACGACGTCTAAAAATCCCCGCGTCCACGCCCCCCAACTGGCGGTAAAGTCAAACAAAGTGCCGTCTTTGTCAAAAATAATCGCGGTGATCATGGGTCAAGTCCAATGCAAATACTGTGCGCCGGGTAAGGCGGTGCGGGCGGTTTGAACAGCCGTATAGGGCAAATTCTGTGTATCACAAAACGCAATGATACGGCTGTCATCCTCCATCAAGAAATCCAAAATCGCGGCTTGGAATAAGGGGGTTTGCGTCAGCGTTCCCAAATCCAGCGGGGATGCACCGGTTGCGTTAAGAAACGCGCCTACCAATTCATCTTGACCCAAAACCCATGTCAGGGCAGTTAAGGCCATGATTTCTGCGCTTTGCTGAGCATTTGTGATCTTGTCCACAGATTTTTCCCCCTTATTGCCCCCAGAATTCCTCAAATGCTTTCTATTTTCTTCTTGATTCAGCAAGGAATTATTAACCTCTTAGTGACAAAGTCGTTTCAAGTCGAAAGATTGTATAGGTCTGTTCAGTATGGTTGGAAAAATCCTTATCATAGACAGCGTGATGACCAACAGGGTTATCCTGAAGGTTAAGCTGGCGGGTGCAGGATATAGCGCGCACGTGGCCGCGACGGGCGCAGAAGGTTTGCAGATTGCAGGGCATTTTGTGCCAGACCTGATCGTATTGGACATGGATCTGCCCGACATGACAGCGCCCTTGGTCATGGAAAAACTGCGTGGCGATATGCGGCTTAGCAACGTCATGATTATCATGGTGTCTACCCAAAATGATCCGACAACACGCATGGCGGCATATCGGGCAGGTTGCGATGAATTCATGGCAAAGCCGATTGTTGAACAATCTTTGCTGGCGCGTATTCGCAATTTTATGCGCAAAGACAGTCAGTTAAAACATTTGGGTCAGGCCTATGATGGCTATGCCCTTTTCGGCTTTTCTGAAAAGATTGAAGAATTTTTACTGCCCGCGCGGATCACCTTGGTCGCGCCGCAAACAGATGTCACGGCGATTTTACGGCGAAATTTGCAGAAATATTTGAACCAGCCAATTGATTGTATGGCGGCGGAAAATGTCCTGGCCAAGGCGCGTGACGAGGTGGTGGAAACGGATTTAATTGCCATCACATCTGACCCTGCCAATCCAACTGCCGCCCTGCGCCTGATGTCAGAATTGCGCAGCCATCCCAAAACACGCGACGCCGCGTATTGCCTGTTTTACAGCACCGACCAAGAAAGTCAGGACGCCGATATCGCCTATGATCTGGGGGCGGATGCCGTAATCGAAACGCATATCGGCCCAGAAGAGGCGGCTTTGCGTTTGTCACGTTTGATTTGCCGCAAACGTTTGGCTGATCAGACCCGCGATCACATCCAGAACAGCCTGCAAATGGCCATGGTGGATCCCCTGACGGGCTTGTTCAACCGCCGCTATTGCATGGCGCAATTGGGGCATATCGTGGCTGATTCGGGTTTAACGAACAGCAGTTTCGCTGTAATGGTTTTAGACATTGACCGGTTCAAATCGGTCAATGACCGCTGGGGCCACGCTGCTGGCGACGCCGTTTTGTGCGAAGTGGCGCGCCGTTTAACCGCCTCTGTGCGCCAAGGGGATCTTTTGGCGCGCATTGGCGGCGAAGAATTTGTGGTGGCTCTGCCAAATTGCACCATAGGAGAGGCGCGGGCGGTCGCAGAACGGTTGCGTTTTGCCATCAAGGATATGCTGTTTGACCTGCCAAATGGTCAAATCGCCAACATCACCATCTCAATCGGTCTGACCATGGCGATCAGCAACACCGCATTTGCAGCCGAAACCATGGTGGAATTGGCGCTAAGCGCCGCTGATGAGGCGTTGATGGTGTCAAAATCAGAAGGGCGCAACAAAATCACATTGGGGCGCAGCGCGGCCTAAGGTTTGGGCGCTCCGACCAAATTATCCCCATTGCGATCTTTACTGCCGCGACGCTGACCACGTTCCAATCTGTCAGCGAATTCAAGGCGTTGTTCGGGCGGCATCGCGATTAACACATCGGCTAAGGCATCTTGACCCAGGGCCAATTGACCCTGTAAACGCGTGCGCATCGTGTCAAGCGCACGCTGCATGGCCCCAGCATCAAAGGGCTCTGTGCGCAACGCCGTCAACAATTGCGCCAAATCCGCGCGCCTTTGCTGCATCGCCCCCCGAATTTCGGGTGTTTTTTGCATCAGACGATCACGCAGGGCGCGACGTTGCGTCATATCCAAGGCCTCTGAAAACGGACCAAATCCAAGGTCGCGCGACATTTGGTCGCGGTCAGGCCCGCCATGAAAGGCGGCTCCAATTGCCAGACCTGCGACCAAAAGGTTCGCTGCAACAGACGCTGCAAGAACAAGGCGCAAACGGCGATTTTGGGCGGGGGATGGATCTGTCTGTGTCATTTTCTAGTCCTCGGTCAAAAGCGCGTCGATGCTGGGCATATAGTCCAATTGATCCAGCGATATTGCATTGGTCAACATCAGCGTGTTGACCAATGTGGGCTGTGCAGCCCCTAAATAAATTCCAACGCAAGCCACGCTGGCAAGCCCTGCAAGGACCCCTGTGCCCCCAAACATATCTGCAAAATCACCCCAAAATCCGCGCGCTTTGGGTATGGGCTGCCCAAACGGGCGTGGCACGGGCTGGACGCGTTGGGCATCTGCCAAAATACGCGCCATCAGATCATCTGACACCTGCGCGGGTTTGGCTGCGTCTTGCAAAAGCTGGTCTAAGTCCATTATCACGCCTCCTCATATCCCAATTCATGCCGCCGCCCTGACAGAGCCGCCGTCAAAGCACGCTTGCCACGCGAAATCAAACTTTCGACCGCCTCAACGCCAATTTGCATCACATCCGCGATTTGCGGATTGGCGAGGCCCTCGATATGGCGCAAAACGACCGCCTCGCGCTGGCGATCGGGCAATAGCGCCAAAGCCGCGTGCAGCGCCGCTTGGCGATCAGCGGCGATCATCGTGGCAACCACTGACGGCGCACCATCTTCGGGTTCTGCAACCAAATCCAAGGCCTGCGCGCCCTTGCGCTTGACCGCGCGCAAACGGTCGGTGCACAGGTTCGCTGCAACACGATAAACCCAAGTTGACACCTGCGCCTCGCCCGAACGCCAATCTGGTGCCGCGCGCCACAGGCGCAACATCACCTCTTGGGCGATATCCTCGGCCTCACCACGATCCCCCAAAAGGCGCGTTGCATAGCCCAGAACACGCGGCACCAAACGCTGCGCCAAAAGCCGCGCGGCATCAGGATCGCCATTGGCATAAAGCACCAAAAGCGCCTCGTCGCTGCCGTTGAACTGGGTATCTTTTGCCATTGTCATCCCAACAGTGCTAGGGCGCAAAATGCCTTGATGCAAGATATTAGGGGCGGAAAACCCGCCCCTACTTTATGGATTAATAGCCAAACATACCCCAAAATCCGCCGCCATGGTGGCCGCCCTTGTGGTCACCACCGCGGTGATCTTCGCCCATTTTGTCCATAAAATTCTGCGCTGCGGCCAGTTCTTCGGTCGAAATCACACCATCCGAATTGCCGTCAATTCGGTCAAACATCTTGTCATCTCCGGGACGAGCCGCCATTTCGGCAATCGACAAGGCACCATCTTTGTCGGTGTCCAGACGTTCGATCATCTTGGCCGCCATGTCTTTTGCGCGGGCCTCCATGTTTTGTTGCATCTTGGCGATGTGGAACGCAGCCAACTCGTCCGCGCTGATTTTGCCGTCCTTGTTGGCATCCATCGACGCGATTTCTGCGGTTTGATAGGCCTCGGCCTCGGCCTTGGTAATATTGCCGTCTTTGTTGGCGTCCATTGCCGCAAAATCCATCGGCGGCGCAGATTGTGCCATTGCGGCACCAGACAGGGTTGTTGCGGCCAAAACCGCGAAGATACCAAGTGTCTTTGAGGAAAGTAGGGTCATCTGTTTCGTCCTTTTATGGAACCATATGCTCTGCCATATGGTCTTCATGCTGGGATAAACGCCGCTCTGCGCGGGTTCCGTCGCGAAAAATCAAAACGATCCAAAAATGGGCTGAGACAATTTGCCCCTCAACTTTGCCAGCAAGGTGGTCTAAGGAAGGTTAGACAAAAGGATTACCCCATGACCAGCCTAACTGTTTCCGAAAATGACCGCCCAACTTGGCCCGCTCTGCGGCGGGGTTGGCGGGGTAAATGCCCCCATTGTGGGGCGGGGCAGATGTTAAAGGGGTATCTGTCGGTGCGACCCTGTTGCACGGTATGCGGCACCGATTTTCATCACCACCGGGCCGATGACGGACCCGCTTATTTGACGATCCTGATTGTCGGCCACGTCATGGCGCCGCTTTTGTTGTTTGTATTCATCCATTTTCGCCCCGAACCCACAGTGTTGATCGCAATATTCTCGGTCTTTACGGTGGGCTTGTCGCTGTATTTGTTACCAAGGATCAAAGGCGGGATGGTTGCGTTGCAATGGGCCAAGCGTATGCATGGATTTGGTGGACATGACGCGTGACGAACCGATTCACCCCGCGGCTACGGTGGTTTTGACGCGGGCAGATCCAAGCGGTCGGCAAGTGCTGATGGGGCAACGCGGTGCGGCGGCGGTGTTCATGCCCTCGAAATACGTTTTCCCAGGGGGGCGGGTGGATGACGCAGATCACGGGGCAAAGGATTTGGGTGTGCTACAAGATGGGTGCCGCAATGCTTTGCAGTGCGACGCCCCACATCCCACGCCGGATGATTTGCTTGCCTGCGCCTTGCGGGAATTGGCCGAAGAGACAGGACTGATCCTGCGCGCGCCCCGACCAGCTGCATTACGGTTCATTTTTCGCGCCATAACCCCAAAAGGACGCAGTCGCCGATTTGATGCGCGGTTCTTTTTGGCAGATGTTGCAGATTTTTCGGGAGACAGCACATCGTTTTCGGCTGCATCCGATGAATTGTCACACCTGCATTGGGTTTCGCTGACAGCTGCCCGCGGGTTGGATCTGCCCTTTATCACTGAGGTGGTTCTGGCCGAGGTCACTGCAATATATGCAAACCACCCACAAAACGGCGTGCCGTTTTTTGACAATTCTGGGCCAATCTCACTGTTTTGCCGCCTATAGGTCGGATTTGTTGACCGGCCAGATCGGATGCGCAACAGGGTCTTTGGCGCGCCAAAGATATTCGCGAAAAACTTGGGCATAGTTGCGGTAAACATAACCATCATTGCGACGCAGAAAATGATCCTTGCGCGCGGCGTATAGCGCTGGCAGATCATACCATGGCACTTGCGGGTGCATATGATGGACCACATGAAGATTGTTGTTCAAAAACAGCAGGGCCAAGGGACCGCGATCCTCGACGATCACAGTGCGCGCGCGGTGCTGAATATGGGCGCGGTGTTCCAAAAATGTGCGCAGACGCAACAGCGAAAACGCCAAATAAACTGCCCCCAGATAGGCCCAAAAGGACATCTGCGCTGCCTGTATCGCCCAGATCACGGGCACAAGCCCCAGCATATTCAACCCCCATGCCCCCCATATATTGCGGCACCCCGCAAACAGGCCCGAAACCTCGCATCGCAGAAAAATGAAAGTTCCGATCACTGGACCCAAAACCAGACGACCCGCCAAGCAGTTGTTTAAACGCAATAAAACCTGCAAAATGCGTGGCAGGCGCGGCCAAACCTCAGGATCCAAATAGTTCGATTCTGGGTCATCATAGGGATCGGTCAAATTGGGATCGCGGTGGTGGGCCAGGTGCGTTTCTTTGAAACGTCGATAGGGAATAACCAACATCAGGGCGGGAAACACCATAATCTCATTTAACCAGACCGATCGAAACGGATGTCCATGCAAGACTTCGTGCTGAAGTGAACTGAATTGCGCGATAGCAATCCCCATGATGATTGTGCAGACCCAAGGCGCAGCAGTCCATTGCGACATCGCAATGCCGAACACAGCATAGGTGGTCAGCATCATCCCCAAAGTGGGCCATTCAACCGATGATTTAGCAGACATTCACACCTCAAAACAATAGGTTAGTATAGTTTCTTCATCTGGCTTATGGCAGCTTTGTCATTTTCGCCACATCATAGCCATTCCACGCCAAAATCTCACGCGCGGCCTGCAGACGATCGGGCGGGATCACATCCTTAGACAAGATCATACCAATGCGGCCATCTGGCGTGCCGACCGCCATGCTGCGATTGTCACCATCAATCCACAAGACCCAAATCGGTATAGCCAACTGCGGCATATGATAGCGCCCCTGAATTCCTGCCAAAGGCCCCTGCCCTTGGTGGATTAGGCCATTCAAGCACAGATGATAGGCAACCTGCACCGCACCATTTACAATGGTAAACGCGACACCTTGAAAACCCGTCTCGCGGCAAGGGGCACCAAATCCCGCCTCTTGCCGCCAACGACCGATCAGGCGCGACGGGGGCAAATCGGCTGTCGAATAGATCGGTTTGTGCGGGTTGCGAAAGGTATCTTTGGGCGAGGTGGCAGGGCTGCACCCAACCAGCAGCAGAAAAATCAGGATCATTCGATGCAAAGCGTCACCAAGGATCCGTCATTTTGCAACACTTGACTGCATCCGAAAATTGGCCAAATCGGCGCGCAGGTTTTGGATCGAGCAAGGCATTGGCTGCTGCAATCGCTTTGTTTGGAACAGAATTTTCCCGCATCTTTTGACGATATGTAACAGGTCATCGCCGCAAGTTTGCCTGCTTTGCCCCATTGCCCGCCTTTGACGCGGCAGGCCGTCTCTTCGGGCGAGGCGGGTGTTGGGATCACGGCTTGCGGCAATGTTGGGGGCTTTGTCTGTGGGGTTTGACTAAGTGGTGCGAGAGTTTGGGTTCGGATGAGGCCGCTATCCAGTGGGGTGACGGGTTGTTCAACCGCGGGTTTGGCGGCTTTGCCCCAAAACCCGCCTTGCAACGGTTGGATGTTGGGCAGCGAACAGGCCACCAACAGCGGGATGCAGATTAACACTCGCATATCACGTCCAATTTTTGCGCAATCAAGCCCGATCCCCACACCCCGCGCAAGCCCGAACTTTATCTGTCGCAGAATCATCTTGAGAACATATAAGGAACATTCTATGTTTTCTTATGTCTGTAACACCGCTCCAATCTGTAAAAACCGCGCTGGCCCATATGCCGATACGCCGTTTGCATCCTATTCAGACCTTGCCAGGGGGGCTGGGCATGATGCGCGCCCGCGTGCATGAAATATGCGGCCCCGCCCGCATCAGTTTGGCGGCATTTTTGCTGCAAGAAACCAGTGGCACGGTGATTTGGATCACCCCGAGTTGGCGGCCAGAACGGGTCTATCCACCAGGGCTTTTGCCCTATTGTGATCCCAATCGCATTATCTTTGCCCGCATTCGCCGCCCCGAAGATGCCCTATGGGCAGTAGAAGAGGCGTTGCGATCTGGGGCCGCCCCTTTGGTTTTGGCCGATCTGACCGAGCCCCCCGCCCTGACGCCCATCCGCCGGCTGCATCTCGCCGCAGAGGCGGGCATTGACGCGGCGCATCGCTTTGCCCGCCCCGCGCCTTTGGCGGTTTTGTTGACGGCAGGCACAGGCGGCGCACAGGGCGTCGAAAGCCGCTGGCATATGGCCGCCGCCACCAGTGGCATGACCGCCTTTGACTATCGCGCCGCATGGGTTCTGACGCGTCTGCGGGCGCGCAGCGATCCGCCCGCCCGTTGGCAGGTCAGGCGCGCCAAGGGACAAATCACCCTACAGCAAATACCCTATGACCCCTGATAAAAAGGTATGGATGATCCACATTTCGTGCTATGATTGCAAAAAGAGGACCATATGCCAAACGCAGTCCATTGGATCATCATTTGCAGCCTGCTTACACAGCCCGCTTTTGCGGCGCCGCGAAATTACGTGCTGCAACCGGATATATCCGACGTCACCTTTGACGTGCCCTTTGGGCCTGACCTGATCACCGGCAGCTTTCCAATTGCACGGGCAGATCTGACATTGGATTTTGACAATGTCGCGGCATCGACAATCGCGGTGGATTTGGATGTGACGGGGGCCAAAGCGTCCTTTCCCTTTGCCGCATCGGCCATGCGCGGCCCCAAGGTGCTGGATGCACAAACCTATCCAACGATCAGCTTTGTCAGCAGTACCGTCGCGCGCGACGGAAAAGATGCCATCATAACCGGCAACATCACCCTGCGCGGTGTCACCAAACCTGCGGTTTTGCGTGCGACCATCTGGCGACAAAAGGGACATGAAGCAGGCGATCTGTCAGCCCTGACCATTCGCCTGACAGGGCAATTGAACCGACTTGATTTTGGGGCAGCAGGATGGGCTGATATGGTCGGCGACACGGTGAATTTGGACATAATGGCGCGGATTAAGCGGGTAGACTGAATGGCGTGGCGAAACACGAAAAGCGGCTTTGGTCTGATCAGCCGCATGATCCATTGGGCAATGGCGTTGCTGGTTTTGGGCCTGCTGGTTTTGGGGGTGTTCATCGCCAATATGCAGCCTGGCCTTGCCAACCTGTGGCTTTATGGCGCGCATAAGACAGCAGGTATCATCGCGCTTTGTTTGGTTCTTACGCGCATTTTATGGCATAAAATCAGCCCTGCACCCATGCCTATTGGGGCGATTTGGCAAAGTATTGCGGCAAGATGGGCGCACCGCGCCCTGTATGCCTGTCTGATCGTTATGCCCCTGTCGGGATGGATCGCCAGTTCAGCCACGGGATTAGATGTCATCATTTTTGACAGCATTACCCTGCCCGCCATCGCCCCCGTCTCTGAGATATGGGAAAATGCGGGGTTTGCGCTGCACCGCGCAACTGCCTATTTGCTGATGGGGGTCTTGGCGCTGCATACCGCGGGGGCGCTGTCGCGGCGCGACGGCACTTTGGCGCGGATGATCTGGGGATAAAGCCGCCCTATGCACTGGCCAGAGCAGGCATGATGGGTTAAATGAAGCCTGACGCAATAAAAAGGCACGCCATGGCACGGATTTTGATCACATCGGCCATTCCCTATATCAATGGGATCAAACACTTGGGCAATTTGGTGGGCAGCCAACTGCCTGCTGATCTGTATGCGCGCTATATGCGCGCGCGTGGCCATGAGGTGATGTTCATCTGCGCGACAGACGAGCATGGCACACCCGCCGAATTGGCCGCAGCCAAAGCAGGCCAAGCGGTCGAAGTTTTCTGCGCCGAAATGCACGCCGTGCAAGCCGAAATCGCGCACGGGTTTCGGCTGTCTTTCGATCATTTTGGCCGTTCCAGCAGTGCGCGCAATCGCAAACTGACCCAAGATTTTGCAGGTGCCTTGGCCGACAATGGGCTGATCGAAGAAGTGTCGGAAAAACAGGTCTTTTCCATCGACGACAACAGATTCCTGCCCGACCGTTATATCACAGGCACCTGCCCGAATTGCGGCAACACATCCGCGCGCGGCGATCAATGCGAGGAATGCACAAAACAGTTGGACCCAACGGATCTGATCAATCCGCGCTCTAGCATTTCGGGCAGCACCAATCTTGAGGTGCGCGAAACCAAGCATCTGTATTTGAAACAACGCGCCATGCGTGAGAAATTGCAGGCTTGGATCGACAGCAAAACCGATTGGCCGATCCTGACCACCTCGATTGCCAAAAAATGGCTGAATGACGGCGATGGCTTGCAAGATCGCGGCATCACACGCGATTTATATTGGGGCGTGCCGGTGATGCGCGGCGATCAGCCTTGGCCTGGGATGGAGGGCAAGGTGTTCTATGTCTGGTTCGACGCCCCGATTGAATATATCGCCGCCACGGCCGAATGGGCAGACGCAAATGGATTGCAAGATACCGCATGGCAGCGGTGGTGGCGGCTGGATCAGGGCGCGGATGATGTGCGCTATGTGCAGTTCATGGGCAAGGACAACGTACCCTTTCATACGCTGTCTTTCCCTGTGACGATCATGGGATCGGGGCAACCGTGGAAGCTGGTCGATTACATCAAATCGTTCAATTACCTGAATTATGACGGCGGTCAGTTTTCCACCAGCCAAGGGCGCGGCGTGTTTATGGATCAGGCCCTGTCGATCCTGCCTGCCGATTACTGGCGCTGGTGGCTGTTGTCGCACGCACCCGAATCGTCGGATTCTGAATTCACATGGGAGAATTTTCAGGCCAGTGTGAACAAAGATTTGGCCGATGTCTTGGGCAATTTCGTCAGCCGCGTGACCAAATTCGCCGCGGCAAAGTTTGGCGAAACTGTTCCCAGCATGGGCGATTACGGCGAACAAGAGACCGCCTTGATTGCAGACTTGACCACGCGCATTCGCGAATATGCCACCCAAATGGAGGCGATGGAGGTGCGTAAATCCGCCGCTGAATTGCGCGCTATTTGGGTGATTGGCAATGAATATTTGCAATCTGCCGCCCCGTGGACAGTCGTCAAAACCGATCCTGACCGCGCGGCGGGCATGGTGCGCCTGTCGCTGAACCTGATCCGCATTTATGCCATTCTGTCGCGCCCGTTTATTCCAGATGCGGCGGCGGCGATGATGACGGCGATGGGGTCGAATGATTGGGCTTGGCCCGATGACATGGCGGCGGCATTGGGGGCCCTGCCTGCGGGACATGGGTTCACTATCCCCGAAAATCTGTTCCGCAAAATCACCGATGAAGAGCGCGTCGATTGGCAAAATCGCTTTGCAGGGCAGCGCAGCTGAGAGGTGCCTCCGGCGGAGGTATTTTTGCCAGTATGAAAGCGATCTAGATTGGACGACGAATGCCGATGTTTTTGAACATAAATGATGCGGATTTTGAGGTACGTTTTGCGGCCCTACTGGGCATGAAACGCGAAGAGGCGGAAGATGTGGATCAGGCCGTCGCCGCCATCATTGCCGATGTGCGCGCGCGCGGGGATGCTGCCGTAATCGACTTGACGGCGCAGTTTGATCGTCTGTCCCTGACCGCTGGTAATCTGGCGTTTTCGCCTGCCGAAATAGCGGCGGAATGTGCCAAGGTGTCGGATGATGACCGCGCGGCGCTGGAACTCGCAGCGACGCGGATTCGCGCCTATCATGCGCGGCAACTGCCTGAAGATGTGATGTGGCGCGAAGAAAACGGCGCGGAACTGGGGTGGCGGTGGACACCCGTGTCAGCCGCGGGTCTATATGTGCCGGGGGGGACGGCGAGTTACCCGTCATCGGTGTTGATGAATGCGATCCCTGCCAAAGTGGCCGGAGTGGCGCGTTTGGCCATCACCTGTCCGACGCCTGACGGGGTGGTGAACCCATTGGTTTTATTGGCGGCACAAATCGCGGGAGTGGATGAAATTTACCGCATCGGCGGCGCGCAAGCGATTGCGGCGCTGGCCTATGGCACGGATACGATTGCGCCCGTAGACAAGATCACTGGGCCTGGCAACGCCTATGTGGCGGCGGCCAAGCGGCGGGTTTTTGGACGCGTGGGCATTGACATGATTGCAGGCCCGTCAGAGATTTTGGTCATTGCCGATGGAGAGAATGATGCCGATTGGATCGCGCTGGATTTGTTGTCGCAGGCGGAACATGATGTTTCTGCCCAGTCGATCCTGATCACCACCGATGTCGCCTTTGGGCGCCGCGTGGCGGCGGCGATCGAGGTGCGTTTGCAAACACTGGAACGGCGCGCAATTGCGGGGGCGTCGTGGGCGGCCAACGGCGCGGTGATTGTGGTAGAAACGTTAGAGCAGGCGGCGGCGCTGTCCAACCGCATTGCCCCAGAACATTTAGAGCTGTGCGTGGCCGATCCCGATGCGCTCGCGCAGCAGCACATCACCCATGCGGGGGCGATATTTCTGGGCGCTTGGACACCCGAGGCCGTCGGGGACTATGTGGGTGGGCCGAACCATGTGCTGCCCACAGCGCGGTCGGCGCGGTTTTCGTCGGGGCTGTCGGTATTGGATTTCATGAAACGCACCACGCTGGCAAAAATGACGCCAGAATCCTTGCGCGCCATTGGCCCTGCCGCCGAGCGTTTAGCGCGATCGGAAAGCTTGCAAGCACACGGCCTTTCGGTAAGCGCGCGCTTGGACGCATTGAATGGACACCACGATGACTGACCATATTGTTCACATTGATATCGACGAAGTTGGACTGGCGCGGCCGACCCCCGAGATTGAGCAAGAGCGCAAAGTTGCCATTTTTGACCTTTTAGAGGAAAATGTCTTTGCCCTGCCCGCGCGGGACGGACGTATCATGCCAGAGGGGCCTTATCGTTTGGGACTTGCGCTGCGCGAGGGGCGGCTCGTGATGAGCATTACAACGCAATCGCATGAAAAGGCAGCAGAATTCCACCTATCCTTGGGGCCGTTTCGCCAAGTTGTGAAAGATTACTTTCAAATTTGTGAAAGTTATTTTGACGCGGTCAAACGCCTTGCCCCCAGCCAAATCGAAGCAATTGATATGGCGCGTCGCGGCATCCACAACGAAGGTGCGCGGATTTTACAAGAACGGTTAGAGGGTAAGGCAGAGGTTGACAAGAATACAGCGCGACGTTTGTTCACGCTGATCTGTGTTTTGCAATGGGGAATGTAGAATGGAAAAGTTTCCCCAAGCGGTTTTGTTTTGTTGTGATCACAATGCAGTGCGCTCGCCCATGGCCGAAGGATTGATGAAACAGATGTATGGCCAGCGGGCCTATGTGCAGTCTGCAGGTTGCAGCAATGATTTGGAAATTGACGGGTTTTCCATCGCCGTCTGTCAAGAATTGGGCATCGAACTGGCCCGCCACCAATCCCGCAGCTTTGATGAAATGATCGAAGGCGGCGACGATTTGGGCCAATTCGACCTGATCGTTGCCCTGTCTCCTGCAAGTCAACGCCGCGCATTGGAATTAACAAAAACCAGCCATGTCGAGGTTTTATTTTGGCCGATCATCGATCCAACCGCGATTGGAGATGGGCGTGACGCAAAATTGTCGGCTTATCGGCAGGCGCGCGATCAAATCAAAGAAAAGATGATCGCGCGATTTGGGACGCCCTAATATCTGGGCTTTAGCGCAAAGAATTCCCAGGATTGACCCGTAAAATAGCGCCAGCAATCTTATTCAGCGGCAGTTCCTGTTCGACACCGCCCCGCTCTTTTGCCTCGCGCGGCATGCCATAGACAACCGAAGTTTCTTCGTCTTGGCCGATGGTGCGTGCACCGGCATCGCGCATTTCCTTTAATCCGCGCGCACCGTCATCGCCCATACCTGTCATGATCACGCCCACAGCATTGGCCCCCGCGAACCGCGCGACTGACCGGAACAACACATCAACAGACGGTTTGTGACGCGACACAGGCGGTCCATCTCGCAGTTCCACCGCATAGGCCGCCCCACTGCGTTTCAGCAGCAAATGCTGCCCACCAGGCGAAATAAGGGCGTGACCACGCAACATTCGGTCGCCATTCTTGGCCTCTGAAACAGTGATCGCACAGGTCGAATCCAGCCTTTTTGCAAAAGCGGCAGTAAAGGCTGCAGGCATATGTTGCACAATGGCAATCGCGGGACAGTCCAACGGCATCGACTCTAGCAGCACGCGCAACGCTTCGGTCCCCCCTGTCGACGCCCCAATGGCGATAACACTTTCAGTGGTTTTGCTCATGGCACGTCCAGACGGGGCGGCCAAAATCTCATCTGCGGTCAACTTAGCCTCAACAAGGCTGGGACTGCGCAGATTGACGCGCGCCTTGCCGGCCGCGCGCAGCGTTTCACAGATGATGCGCCCGCTTTCCTCTAGAAATGATTTCACACCCATTTCGGGCTTGCATACGATATCAACCGCCCCTGCGGCGATGGCGTCGATGTAGGTTGTCGATTTTTCGGCCACCAAAGACGAACAAATAACCACGGGGATCGGATGTTGCGCCATCAATTTCCGCAAAAAGGTAATCCCATCCATACGCGGCATCTCTACATCCAGAATAATCACATCCGGGCGCTCAATCTTAATTTTTTCAACCGCAGCAAAGGGATCGCTGACGGCGGCCATCACCTCTAGCATCGGATCAGATGAGATCACTTGCGCCAAGGCCTGACGGACGACAGCACTGTCGTCCACAATCAAGACACGCAAAGGGGCGGCTTTCAGCCGTGGGTTCGGTTCAAACATTTTCAGAGCCCTTTCGGAAAACGGCAGGGGCAACTTGGGTCATGCCCTGCGGCAGGGGGCCGATCTGTTCGCTATGCCCGATGAAAAGATATCCACCCAGGCGCAAGCCCCTAAGCACCGTGGCGACGGCAGCTTGTTGATCGGCGGTTTCGAAATAAATCAAGACATTGCGTAAAAAAATCACGTCCGCGGTGATGTTGATCGGGGCTGTTGGGGCGACCAAATTCGCCCACTGAAACTGGGCCTTTTGGCGCAGTTTTGGATCAATCCGAAACAGATTTTGTCCCGTTTTTGTACGCAAGTTGGCGCCACCTCGCAGTAAATATTTTTGACGCATCGGCTCTGGAATACCCGAAATCTCATCAGCACTAAAAATACCACTTTCGGCACGACGCAGAATTCGACGCGAAATATCAGTGCCCTGCAGGGACCACCGCAAGCCACCCAGCACCGAATGGCTGTTTTGATCAATCACCATTGCCGCGCTCCACAACTCAGAGCCCAGCGAACAAGCCGCACTCCAGACCGTTAATGGCCACTCTTTGCCTGCGCCCGATTCCACAAGGGTTGGAAGACCCGTCTGTTCCAGAAATCGATAATGTGCAGGCTCGCGAAAGAAGTCAGTAGTATGTGTTGCCAACATTTCAACCAGATGGTTGGCCTCGCTCTGCCCCGTTGGCCCATTCAGAATTGCCAAATATTGTGCTAAATTTGGCAACCCCAGCTCGCGCACGCGGCGGTTGATCCGCAATTCCAAAAAGCCTGCATTTTCCGGATCGACCGAAATTCCAGACAGTTTGCGGACGGTATCAACAATCGAATAGGCGATCGAGACAGGCATAGAATTGGGTTGCAACGCAAAATTGGCACGTGTCATTCACTGTTTCCTAATTTAACAACTTTTACGATCAACAATTTAACCGTTCATCATGACTAGTCGAAATCAAACGGGCCGGAGCGCTCCTCGCCCAAAAGGCGCGCGAAACAAAGCACATAGACCAGTCTTCCGTCCAAACGCGCCACACCATCCATCGCGACAGGATCCCAATTCCCCGGAACTGACGGGGTTTTTTCAATGCGATCATCCGCGATTTCCAAAACATTGCGCACACGGTCTGCAATGATCCCAACTGTCTTTTTGTTGTGATCATCGCCAATTTCCAACACGATAATCTTGCGTGTTTGAGACGAAATGTCGCCGCGCAATCCTAACCGTTCTTGCAAGTCAATGACGGCAATACCCTCACCTCGCACATCGATCATCCCCAAAATATCCGACCGCGCATTTGGCAATTCCGCAACAGATTGCATATCCAAAATCTCGCGCACGACGGCAACGTCGGCGGCAAGACTTTGGGAGGCGATATCAAACGTCACATAGGTTTTTGAAATGTTCTGGATATCATCCGAAGCCATGGAATTTGCGAAAAAATCCGATGTTTCAGAATTCAAGATTTGCGTGGCATTCATATTGTGACCTGTGGGTTGAATGACGGGAACAGACGGCACTTAGTACCTCTCAAAATCAGAATCCGAGAGGTCATCCCCAAGCACCAGCGGAACCCCGTTCGTGCGCCCATGTGCGTGTCCATTTGCGTAGATTGCAGAATGTTGCGCACCGGAATTGGTTCGCGACGGGGCCGCCCTTGGAGATGCCGCGATGATTTGCGCCACTTGGGAGGGTTGCGTGCGGCGGGCAACGGGATCGCTCTCCAGTCTAAAAAAGCCCATAGCGGCACGCAATTGCTCTGACTGTGCCGCCAAACCTTGCGACACTGACGCGGCTTCGGTTGAGGCGGAGGCATTGCTTTGGATCACGGAATCCAGCTGACGGATTGCCTGATTGATTTGATCGGCCCCCGTGTTTTGCTCGCGCATTGCAGCAGAAATTTCCGTAACCAAATCGGCGGTTTTTTGGATACTGGGCACCAAAGTTTGCAGCATAGCACCGGCTTTCATACTGACCTCAACGGTTTTGCCGGACAATTCATTGATCTCACCCGCCGCCTGTTGGCTGCGCTCGGCAAGTTTACGCACCTCAGAGGCAACCACCGCAAAGCCTTTGCCATGCTGACCCGCCCGCGCCGCCTCAACTGCTGCATTCAACGCCAAAAGATCCGTTTGGCGGGCGATTTCCTGGATGATGGTGATCTTATCGGCGATGGTTTTCATCGCGCGCACCGCCTCATCCACGGCTTTACCGCTTTCAATCGCTTGCGCCGAGGATTGGGCGGCGATCTTTTCGGTTTGCGCCGCGTTATCCGCACTTTGACGGATATTTGCGGTCATCTCCTCCATCGCGGATGAGGCTTGCTCGGCCGCGGCGGCCTGTTCGGTCGCCCCAGATGCCAATTGTTCCGCCGTCGCACTCATGGCATGGGCACCCGAGGCCACACCATTCGACGACACATTCATATTGCCAACGACGTCCGACAGTTTGCTCAACATCGTTTCCAGGGAAATTCCCAAACTGTCCACATCCGAACGCCGCTTTGTGGTCACAGTCAAATCACCACGGCTGATCGCCTCGGCGACATTGGTCGTCGCGCGCAAAGAACGCGTCATTTCCCCAAGTGCTGTCAACAAATCGCCGATCTCGTCTTTGGAAGTGGTCGATGTGTCAACATCCAAATCTCCAATTGCCACACTTCGCGCCACAGTAACGGCGCGCTGCAAGCCACGGCTAATCGAAATAGAAACCCAAACAGCCCCGATCCCACCAATGGCAATCGCAACCAAGGCCAAGGTGATTACCTGAGTTCGGTTGGAGGTCATCGCCGCTTCGGCCGCCGTTTGCTCGGCCGCAACCTTGTCATCTTGCAGTTTCAAAGAGGCGTCGATCGCCGCTTCCAATTGAGTGAATTTTTCCGCATAGGGTCCTGCAAGCATTTCGCCGGCCTTAACTTCTGTATTGCGGGCAGCAAGATCAAACGACTGGTTCGCGCGGGTTACGATGTCATCAAAGGCGGCCTTTACTTTTGAAATGGCATCGGCATTGGCTGGCCCTGCAATTGAACCAATATCGTTCAAGAGTTGCGCGGCCTGATTCAAAAGATCCTTGCTTGTTGCGATGTATTTCAGGGTGCCTTCGGTCGTCCGTTCTAAAATAGCATCCTTTTCCGTCGCCGTCGCCAAGTTCAACGTGGCGTTAAATTGTGCAACCTTTAGATCGATTGGATTTTGTGGCAAAGAGGACGTTCGCCCCACAGATTGGCGCAGATCTTCCAGTGTGCCGTCCAGCTTTTTGAGTTGATCAGGCAGCGTATACAACGACGATTGAAGCGCAAGCTCGACCGACGTTTGCCGTGACAAGGCGATGATCTCAGTGCGTTGCGCCGCAAGGTCGCTTGACGCAGATTTCACGCCCTCAAGGGACGCAGTGTCGTCATCCTCTGAAATTGCTTCAAAATCGTCCAAAACCTTCTTGGTTTCAGCCAGACTTGCATCAATTTTGACCTCTAATGCGTCTTTCGTCTTTTGGTCGGCTGTCGCAAGATGCTCTACCAAAAGCCGATTACGTTCCTGAGATTGGACCTTTAACAGAAAGGCGTCAGTTTGCTTGGTGCTGGTGACTTCGGCCAGATGTGTTAGCTTTGCATTCGAGTTCGCCAAAGCAAGGATAGCCAACCAAGAGATGGCAGACAGTAACAGCAACACAACGGCGAAAGTTGCGATGAGTTTTAATTTAAGACTGACTTTCATAATTTAACCTCGGTTGGAACAAGTATTGTCTGCGTTTGCAGCGAAATTAAATGGCTGCCATTTTCAAATGGCAAAAGCGGGCGGCTCAATATCGTTCAAAATCGGAATCGGACATATCGTCAGCAATATTCAAGGGAATACCGTTTGATCGCCCATTCGTTTGGCCATTTGCATATGTGGAAATTGTGCTTGACCCTGCGCCAAAGACGGATGGTTTGGGCCGTTTTTGCGTGACAATGATTTGTTTCGCTTGGCTCGCGCGATTTATGCCAGTCTGTTCTTCAAGTTTAAAGAAACCTATGGTGGCGTGCAATTGCTCTGACTGTGCCGCCAAACCTTGCGACACGGACGCGGCTTCGGTTGAGGCGGAGGCATTGCTTTGGATCACGGAATCCAGCTGACGGATTGCCTGATTGATTTGATCGGCCCCCGTGTTTTGCTCGCGCATTGCAGCAGAAATTTCCGTAACCAAATCGGCGGTTTTTTGGATACTGGGCACCAAAGTTTGCAGCATAGCACCGGCTTTCATACTGACCTCAACGGTTTTGCCGGACAATTCATTGATCTCACCCGCCGCCTGTTGGCTGCGCTCGGCAAGTTTACGCACCTCAGAGGCAACCACCGCAAAGCCTTTGCCATGCTGACCCGCCCGCGCCGCCTCAACTGCTGCATTCAACGCCAAAAGATCCGTTTGGCGGGCGATTTCCTGGATGATGGTGATCTTATCGGCGATGGTTTTCATCGCGCGCACCGCCTCATCCACGGCTTTACCGCTTTCAATCGCTTGCGCCGAGGATTGGGCGGCGATCTTTTCGGTTTGCGCCGCGTTATCCGCACTTTGACGGATATTTGCGGTCATCTCCTCCATCGCGGATGAGGCTTGCTCGGCCGCGGCGGCCTGTTCGGTCGCCCCAGATGCCAATTGTTCCGCCGTCGCACTCATGGCATGGGCACCTGCAGCAACGGCACTGGAGGATTGGTTCATATCTTGCGCCACGGCCCGCAATTTCGCAATGAGATCCCCGTTGACGCCCAACAGATCACTAATTTCATCGTTCGATTTGCTGGTCGTGTCGGCGGACAATTGGCCTTGGGCCAAACGGAGCCCCACATCCAAGGCGCGCGCCAAACCCTTGGAAATAGACATGGACACCCAGAATGCTGACACAGTGCCAAAAATCAAAGCTACGAGAGATATTCCGATCAAAAGGCTAAAGGTTGTGGCATAGTTTTGATCCGACACTTGAACCGAATTCGCCATGTCTTGTCGCGTCAGTTCCAGCAAAGATTCAATATTCTTTTTGATTTTGTCAGACTGTGGCGCAATTTGATCTGCCAAAAACTTGGCGGCAGCAACGTTGGAGTTTTCGATCCCCAAGGCAACAATTTGATCATTAATCTTCCCGAAATCCGCAAAAGCTGTGCGCAGGGTTGCAAGGGCGGCTTGGGTTTCAGGCAAGTTGCGCTGTTCCAATTTCGTAATTGCCGCCAGGCCAGAGGCGCTGGCCGCCGCATTTTCGGCCTTAAATGCGGCCATTTTTTCATCTTCGGTCGCGACAACCACGCCCATTTGCGTTGTGGACATGGTCAAAGCAGCGACACGCACAGTATCGATATCTTGGACGACTGGCAGTTTGTCAAAAACGGCGGCGGTGGCCACCATCAGTGCATCAAGCGCTGTATCAACCGCAGCGCGGGCCTTAGGCGTGTCGGTAACCGCCATATCGCCGCCTTTTGTATTCGTATTTTTGCGCGAAATTTCAAAGAATTGCGCCATCAGCTGGTCCAAACTGGTGGTTTCCGATGACAGGCTGTCCAAAATGGGGCCCGCCTTATCTGCATTCAGCTTTTTCAAATCAGCAATGCCTGATTGGACAGCGCTGCTGTCGGCGGCAATTTCCTGTTCGGCGCGCACCATTTCAGCATCAGAGGTTGCATTCAGATGCTCAAGCAAAGCGCGGGAAAACGCATCTTGGCTGCGCGCGATTTGGTTCGCCGCAGAGACCGCAACAGAGGGACCGTTGACCAAATCGTTCAGGGCTTGATTGGCAGATCCAAGGGCAGATGTTCCTTGGAACGCGACCCCGCCCAGCAAGACCAAAATGCAAGCAAAGATGACGGCAAGTTTCATTTTGATGGTAAAGCGCATGATTTATTCCTTTTGGTCGGAAAAGTTTGAATTTTTCATAAATTAGGGCCGAAACAGGTTGGCTGTGTTCAACAGCACGACCAGCGATGCCGCATGTCGCAACACGCCCGAGACATAAGTTTCAGGCCAAGGCGCGCCCAAATCTGGAACGGATTCCAGACTGGACAGATCAACGTCGATCACCTCATCCACTGCGTCGGCCAGAATGGCGAGGCGCATAGACGCACCGTCGTGTTCGGTTTCAATCACCACAATGCGCGCAGTGGGCGACATTGGCGCCTCTGGAA
This sequence comes from Cypionkella sp., assembly GCA_040398785.1. Classification (GTDB taxonomy): domain Bacteria; phylum Pseudomonadota; class Alphaproteobacteria; order Rhodobacterales; family Rhodobacteraceae; genus Cypionkella. Next base: position 289,595 of record JBBATJ010000003.1, read on the forward strand.
TACGCAGGCGATTGCGCAGACCAAACAAGGGTACGACCGAGCCGCGCACATTGATCAGGCCGGGGGCATGGGGCGGTGCATTGGGGACGGCCGTGATCGGCATAGGATCGATAATTTCATGTACCATCTGCACCGGCAGACCAAAGATTTCGTCTGAAAGACGCAAGGTCAGGATCATTTCTGTGCCTGCGTCCAAATCACGATTGTCTGGGCTGCGCGAGGTCATAATATTGGGCTGCATCTTGGCTCCTTAGGCGGCACGCATTGGCGTTGAGATGTTTTGCGACGCACTGCGCGCCAAAACGGCGACATCGGCGATCAGCGCGACTGACCCATCACCCAGAATCGTCGCACCCGAAAAACCCGAAACCCCCGCATGATAAGGGCCAAGCGGCTTTATGACGGTTTGGTGCTGCCCCAGAATGTCGTCGACCACCAATCCGACCCGCGCGCCCCCCGATTTAACGATAATCACACGGCGGCGCAGTTCCTGGCTGAGTGGTTGGTTAAATACATCTGCCAAATCCAAGAATGGCACCAAATGTTCGCGGATTTGCAGCATCGTGCGGCCACTTTCACGGGCCTTTTCGGTTGCGTCAAATTCAACGCATTCTTCGACCGAAGACAGTGGAATGACATAATTTGACTGTCCCAAACGCACCAACAGCCCATCAATAATCGCAAGTGTCAGCGGCAAACGCAGGGTGACCGATGTGCCCAAACCCGACCGTGATTGCACATCAACGCTGCCGCGCAATGCGGTGACCGTTGACAAAACCGCGTCCATCCCAACGCCGCGCCCCGAGACAGAGGTAACTGCCTCGGCTGTGGAAAACCCTGGCGCAAAGATCAACTGATGCAGCTCTGTGTCAGGGACAATATCGCCCGCCTCCAGCAGACCGCGTTCAATCGCCTTGCGGCGGATCGCCTCAGCGTTCAGACCCTTGCCATCATCTTGGATAGAAATCCAAATTTCACCCGTTTCTTGGCGGGCGGACAAGCGCAAACGACCCTGCAAGGGTTTACCCACGCCGTGGCGGTCTTGGGCAGATTCGATCCCATGATCGATCGAGTTGCGGATCATGTGAACCAGCGGCTCTGACAGGCGGTCCAGCACGTTCTTGTCGATCTCAGTCTCACCCCCAAAGGTTTCCAAGACAACATCTTTGCCCAATTCTGCCGACAAATCGCGCACAACACGCCGAAATTTCCCAAAGACCATTTCGATCGGCAACATACGCACTGAAAGTGTTGAGTCGCGCAGACTGGTGACCAGACGTTCGACATCCTCGACCAAGGTTTCCAATTCAGGCGCGTGCAATTGGCTGGATATTTGGCCTAAACGTGCCTGTGCAATGACCAATTCACCCAATTGATCCAAAATCTGATCCAATTTGCCAGACGACACCCGAACGGAATCGCCCGATGTGTCACCACGCGGGGCGTCGGTTTTTTGGTTTTGGGTTTGGACTTGTTCCACCGCCACGGGCTCGGCCGTTTTTTCCGTCAGCGATTGAATGCTAAGTTCTGCATCATCGGCAAATATGAACACCGATTCAATATCACCAAGGGTCTTCTGGGTGGTCAAATCAATGGTCCAACTGAGATAACTGTGCGCTGGATCAATTTGCTCCAAAGACGGCACATCTGCCGCGGTTAACATGACAACCGCCTGCCCCATATCCGACAGTTCAGCCATCAATAAATCAGGACGCATCCCATTGCGCAAAGCATCAGGTGTGGGACGAAAGGTGATTTGAAATGTGGTTTCTGGCGCAACCACTGGACCAACAGCAGCGCTGGCCGAAATTGCCAATGCAAGCGATGTCAACAAAGATTTGGTCGACTCAGAGGCTGCCAACTCATCCGTTTTCGCCCCGTCGCCCCCCAAAGAAAGCATCGTATTGATCTGATCGCGGGCGCGCAGCGCCACATCAACAAGGGCGGGACTAACCCCAATTTTGCCATCGCGCACCTGATCAAAGGCATCTTCGAAATGGTGAATAAACGCGGCCATCGTGCGAAAGCCAAACATTCCACCGCCACCTTTCAAGGTGTGTAATCCGCGAAAAACGGCATCGACCAGTTCTGGCGTCGGATTCATTTCAATATCCAACAGCGCACTTTCAAGTCCTTCAAGGATATCGCGCGATTCTTGAATATAGGTGGCAACAGCAGGGGAAAGTTCATTCATCAGGATCACCCAAGCAATTTTTTTGCGACAGAAACCAACATCTCGGAATCAAAAGGTTTGTTCAGCCATCCAGTTGCGCCCGCACTTTTACCTTCGGCTTTTGCCTCGGGCTTGGACTCTGTTGTCAGCATCACGATGGGCAAACCGGCGCCTTTCGGATCTTGCCGCGCGGCACGAATGAATTCGAACCCATTCATGACTGGCATATTTAAATCGACGATCACCAATGACACGGAATGCGCGCGCAATTGATCCATCCCAATGGCACCATTTTCTGCCTCGATCACATCATAGCCCGCCCCTTTTAGGGTCAGGCCGACCATGTCACGAATCGCCTTACTGTCGTCAATTGCCAAAACCAGCTTGGACATATTCGGTTCGCCTCCAGTGAGTTAAAATGAGATGTGATTAAAAATCGTGGCTGCATTGGGCCCAAAGCCCCGAAATCGATCGCCGATTCTCAGGGTTTTATGCGCTGAAACAGCCAGTTGCAGCGCAAGGGCTGTGGGCTGTGCGCCGTCAAAATCGATCCAAAACTCGCCCGACGCACAGTCGGATAACAGCTGTTCATGGCGCGCAACTGCACCCGCCACATCCAAATTTGCGGCAATCATAACTGTCAGCTCTTGCGTCATACGGACCCCCGTTTGCATTTGTTGCCCCGAGGGTTAGTCCCAAATACTTACGAAGCTCTAAACATGATTTGGGAAATTTCAGGCGAAATGAAAATGTGTTTTGAATCGGTTAGGAAGTTGTTCATCTCATCGTGGCACTGTGTCCGCTAGACGGCTTGAAACCCAGATTTTTTGGGTATAATGGTAATAAATGGTGATTTTTCAATGACTTGGGAGATAAGTATCGACGTCATACGAGAGGTTGGAATCACCCAAATGTCGGCGTTTTCCGAAAACCTGTCGCGGCTGAATACGGCAACGACTGATCTTGCAGATCGGTGTGCAACGCTGCTTTCGTTATCAGATTCCGCCAGTTCGCTGACAGACATAAACGAATTGGAAAATGATATATCCGAAATAGTTGCGCAGTTGAAAAGTTGGTCCTCTCGGGCCGATACACGCGATATCGGCAAGCAATTGGCATCCATTTCCCAGGCCTTGGAAAATCTGCGTAGAATTGTCATCAGATTTCGTCTGATCGCAACCTTCGCCGCAATCGACACCAGTGGCGATGAAAAAACCCAGATCGATGGCTTTTTGGGCGAATTGCGCGCAGTGCCGGAACAAATCGCGCTTTGTCTGGCCTCGGTTGGTGAAAGTTTTCGCAAAGTGACCTTGGCATTCAACGCCTCACGCCATCAGGCAGAGCAGGGGCTGATCGCGATGGATTTGGCGCAAAACGTGTTGGACCAACAAATCGCGTCCTTAGAAATGATTGTGAATGCGGCCAACACGACGATCCAAGCCATTCAAACTGTGCGCCGCGATTTCATTGCCGAAACACAAAAACACGCAAACAGCATGATCACCGCATTCCAGTTTTCAGATTTTTTTGCCCAAAGGTTGGAACACATCCATCAGATGCTGGCATTCGACGTTCCCCATGTTCAAATGCTTGCGGCCGCGCAAATTGGTGCGCTGTCCGAGGATGGGCGCGCGGTGATGTCGCGGATGGATCAGGCCTTGAACGGTCTTGAACGCGCGGGCGGCGGGTTTCAAACCGCTTATTCCAGTCTGGAACAAGAAACGGTGCAATCGCATAAAAAACAGGCTGAAATCTTGGAAATCATCATGCATCACAAAGACGATGCTTTGACGGCGATTGATGCAGCCCAAGTTGCGGCCTTGCGGAACCTAAAGGAAATCACGCAATCCCAGATTAGATTTGGCGAACTGCGCCGCCTGAGCAAAGCGATTGATATGGCGGCAATCAATGCGCGCCTACGCTCGACCAGGCTCAGCGCCTCACAACGCACGATGGCAGTGTTGTCCAATGCTGTCCTCGAAAGTGCGGTGGGCAGCCGCAACGAATTGGAAACCTGTGAGACAGGATTGGATGTGGTCGGCGCGGTTCTGGGCGAAGATGACGCCTCCAAACTGTCCGACGCCATTCGAGTTTTCGTGGACCGTCTGGCGGGATGCCAAGACAACCTGAAATCCGCCAATGATCGCGGCGCTGAATTGGCAAAAACCCGTGACGACGTAACGACAGGCATATCTATATTGCAATCGCTGATCAACGATTGCCGCGCCGCCAGCCGTGGAATGTGTGATCGCTTGGATGAGTTGGCCGCGATGGGCGCAAAAATGCCCCATGGCGCCGCCGAAACGGATTGGCCCGATTTGGACTATATTTACGAAACCTATACGATGGAATCCGAGAGAGTTGTCCACAACACTCTTATTGGCCGTGCCCAGCCAACGGCAGCGACGGCAGCGGCGGATTTAGACGATATCTTTTTCTGACAACGTTAGGGGCGGCAGGGCACTTGCCCCACGAAAAAGGTCCAGTGGATCTTTTCCGCCCCGACCGCTGTCGCGCGACGCGTGTAGATGCCGCAAATCATCTATAGGGCGGACATCAAACGGGAACCAATTTCAATGGGTAGGGTGCGTGATTTCACGCATCTAAATTTGCTGCTCCGATCCGCGACATCCCCGCAATTCGTGACGGATGAAACTGTGTATGCCCGCAGTTACGTCGATCCCGCGGAAACGTGCGATACTTACACTGAGAGCGACATACAACCGCGCAACCAATGGCGGATAATCCATAACGGCCAGCGTCATTGCATCAGCTATTGAAACCGGGTCAACAGATTTTGGCGTGACCAGTCCAATCAAAAAGGCGCCCTATCGGGCGCCTTGGTTTCACTGATCCAAGAAACTGCGCAACTTCCTTGACCTGCTTGGATGCTTCAACTTGCGCAATGCTTTGGCCTCAATCTGGCGAATACGTTCGCGGGTCACGCTGAACTGTTGGCCAACTTCTTCCAACGTATGATCGGTGTTCATCCCGATCCCAAACCGCATCCGCAGCACGCGTTCTTCGCGCGGTGTCAGGGATGCCAACACGCGGGTCGTGGTTTCCTTTAGGTTCTCTTGGATCGCAGAATCCAGCGGCAGGATCGCGTTTTTATCCTCGATGAAATCGCCAAGCTGGCTGTCTTCTTCGTCGCCGATGGGCGTTTCCAAGGAAATCGGCTCTTTGGCGATTTTCATCACCTTGCGGACCTTTTCAAGCGGCATTTGCAGCTTTTCTGCCAATTCCTCGGGCGTGGGCTCGCGGCCAATTTCGTGCAGCATCTGCCGCCCCGTGCGGACCAATTTATTAATGGTTTCAATCATATGCACAGGGATTCGAATGGTGCGGGCCTGATCCGCAATCGACCGCGTGATCGCCTGACGAATCCACCATGTCGCATAGGTCGAAAATTTATAGCCACGGCGATATTCAAATTTATCGACCGCTTTCATCAGGCCGATATTGCCCTCTTGGATCAAATCCAAGAATTGCAGACCACGATTGGTGTATTTCTTCGCGATCGAGATCACCAAACGCAAATTCGCTTCGACCATTTCCTTTTTGGCCTGACGGGCCTCTTTCTCGCCCTTTTGGACTTGGTTCACAATGCGGCGGAATTCGGAAATATCGACACCGATATATTGGCCGACAGTGGCCATTTCGGCGCGCAAATCTTCAACCTTTTCGCGCGATCGTTCCAGCAGTGCCTGCCAGCCGCGCCCCGCCTTACCCGCCATACGGTCCAGCCAAGTCGGGTCCAACTCATAGCCTTGGTATTCGTCGATGAATTCGCGCCGATTGATCCGTGCGGCATCGGCCAGTTTGACCATCCCAGAATTGATCGACATGATCTTGCGGTTGATGCCATACAACTGATCAATCAACGCCTCGATCCGGTTGTTGTGCAGATGCATCCCATTGACCAAGGCCACGATTTCCGCGCGCAGGGTCTGGTATTCAGACTCTTCTTTTTCCGAAAAAGCGTGTTTTTCAGACAGAGTCGCCGACATACGCAAATCTTGCATTTCCGACAGGCGGCCATAGAGACCCGCAATCGTATCCAAAGTTTCCAGCACTTGTGGTTTCAGCGTGGCTTCCATCGCGGCCAACGACATCGACACGCCGTCTTCGTCATCCTCGTCATCGTCATTGCCCATCAGGGGATTGCCGTCAGCGTCCAGTTCTGGTTCAGCATCACGACGGGGGGCTTCGCCAACTTCGACGCCTTCGATATCCGCGCCAACCATACCCTCTTCGCCGTCCAAGGACCGACCGAACGTCGCCTCAAGGTCGATCACGTCGCGCAAAAGAATATCTTCGGTCAACAGTTCGTCGCGCCAAATGATAATCGCCTGAAATGTCAGCGGGCTTTCGCATAGGCCCGCAATCATCGTATTTCGGCCAGCCTCGATCCGCTTGGCGATGGCAATCTCGCCCTCACGCGACAGCAGTTCAACCGAACCCATTTCACGCAGATACATCCGCACGGGGTCATCGGTGCGGTCAAGTGCCTCGGTGGTGCTGCCCACAACGGCCACATCGCGGTTGCCGGTATTGGTTTCCACCAACTCGCCGCCAACCACGGGTTCGCCATCTTCGACGTCATCATCTTCGACGACGTTGATGCCCATTTCCGACAGCATCGCCATGACATCTTCGATCTGATCGCCCGACACCTGATCGGGGGGCATGACCTGATTCAGCTGTTCATAGGTGATATAGCCGCGCTCTTTTGCGTCGGCGATCATGCGTTTGACGGCAGCTTGGCTGAGGTCTAGGGAAACTTCGGCTTCTTCAGCCTCTGGTTTGCCGTCGTCACTGTCTTTGAGGGCCATGAATGCTCCTATCAGGCGGGGTCGTCGATGTTTAGCGAATCGCAGATAAAGGTAAACGAATCAATAGCGCGAATCACGGCGGTTTAAACCCGAATCAGCGCGTTTTCTTCTCCCATGCGCGATTATCTATCAAGTTTTGCAGGTGATTCGACATAGAAACGCGATCTTCGCCCAAATCGGCGGCTGATTCGCGGTTGGGACTGTCTGCGCGGTTGCGTGCGGTCGTCGCCTGCGACAATCGCCATGTTAGACCTTCGTCTACCAAACCGTCGATTTCAGCGACCGCTTCGGCAATTTCACGCAACGCGCCGCGATGGGCATCCAGTTTTGCCAATTCTTCCGCCAAACACATTGCGGCCAATTCCGTATCCTGAATGTTTCGCACTGGGGGTGCAATCACCACATGGGGGCGCACCATCAATTCAGCAAGGGCCGTGGCTGCAGAGGCGTTGATTTGTTCGTGCAAATTGTCGGCGTCCGCATGGCGCAAAATCAACCCGCGCAACACATGATGGTCTTCATAGGTGAATTGCAGCCGTTCCAGCGCGGTTTCGAACCGATGGATCAGGCTGGGATGAATGATGAATGTGGCCAAGATCACCGCCTCGCGCAGGGTTTCTTGAACCTGCACCGACGCTGTGGCCAACAGGCTGCCCTTGGTGGCGGGGGTTGCGGGCATTTCGGGTTGAAGACGTGGCTTGCCCGCGACAAAGGGCGTGCGCGGCGTGCGTGGTTTTTGGCCAAACAAATCCCAGCGCAGGCGTTTGATATCCTCGCCGTAATGGGCACGGATCGACGGATCGGCAATCCGCATCAAATGCGCACGCAGGGATTTGTCCAAAGTGGCCTTGCGTTCAGGGGAATCGAACACGCGGCCTTCAATCTCGCGCTGCCATAAAAGTTGCACCATAGGGGCGGCTTTGTCGATCACGGCTTGCATCGCGCCCGCACCTTGGGATTTGATCAGATCGTCTGGGTCCAGCCCTGCAGGCAAAGTGGCAAAGCGCAGGCCCTTGCCCGCCGCAAGCAGCGGCAGGGCCAGATCAATCACCCGCAACGCGGCGCGGATACCTGCAGTGTCGCCGTCCAAGGCAATAATCGGCTCATCGTGAATGCGCCACATCAGGCGCAATTGCTCGTCCGTGACAGCCGTCCCCAAGGGGGCCACGGCGGCGGCAAATCCCGCCTCGGACAGGGCAATCACATCCATATAGCCTTCGGCGACGATCAGGGGTTTGCCCTTACCTGCGGCTTCCCGTGCGGGGGCAAGGTTGAACAGATTGCGGCCTTTGTCAAAAATATCCGTCTCTGGCCCGTTCAGATATTTCGCCCGCGCATTGGGGTCCATTGCCCGACCGCCCAAGGAAATCGCCCTTCCTCGCCCGTCACGGATCGGAAAGATAATGCGGCCCCGAAAGCGGTCATAGGGGGTGCCGCCATCATCGGGGCGCGCGCAAACGCCAGAGGCCACGATCAGATCGTCTGACAGACCCTTTTGCTTCAATGCCGTATACAGGGCGCTGCGGTTGTCAGGCGCAAATCCAATCTGCCAGCGGTCTTGCGCGGCCTCACTAAGCCCCCGCTTGGTCAGATAGGCGCGGGCGTCAGTCGCCGCATTGGTTTTCAATTGCAGGCGGAACCATTTGACAGATTCTTCCATCACCTCGATCAACTGGCTGCGATGGTCGGCCACCACGGCGGCGCGGGGATCGCGTTCGGGCATCGGCATCCCCGCCATCCGCGCCAGCGACTCGACCGCCTCCATGAATCCTAGATTGTCGGTTTCTTTGATAAAGGTCAGCACATCGCCCTTGGCATGACAGCCAAAGCAATAATAAAACCCCTTGCGGTCATCGACATGAAAAGACGCGGATTTTTCCTGATGAAACGGACACGGCGCCCACATATCGCCCTTGCCCTGATTGGATTTGCGGGCATCCCATGTGACTTTGCGCGCCACGACTGAGGACAGCGAGACGCGGTTGCGCAATTCATCAAGGAATCCAGGCGGCAGGCTCATGCGCCTAATATGGGTCAGACGGCGCGGGCTGCAAGGGTTTTCAGCGCCACTTCCAATTCATGCCATGCCGTGCGCGCCATGGACCGAAATGTCATGATGTGAAACGCGTCGGTTGACAGGCGGATCAGGCACAAGGGTGCGTGGAACAACTGGCTGCGCGCCGTCCCACCCACGGGGAATGCCGTCAGGCGCAAATCCAGCGGCACATAGCGCGCCAAGGCGTCCACCGCCGCAGGGCCAGACAGGGATAATGTGACCCAACCGCTGCTTTGATCCGTCACCGCCGCCAAATCGCCCAGATCAGGACAGGGTGCGCCGATGTAAAACGCCTGTGCGCGGCCAGACCAGACGATTTTCACATCCCCCTGCGTGATAAAGAGGTTCGGTTCGGGAAAGCCGCCCAACGCCTTTGTCACATCGCGCCCCGCAAAGGGCGCAACCGAGGTGATCGGCCCCACATCAATTTCCGCCAAAGTGGTTGCGGCAATGGTCAGCGCCGCGCGCCCCTCTAGGGCGGATTTTGCGATCAGATTAGCCACGCATCTTCTCCCCAGCTTTGTCAAAGAACACAGGATCACAGATTTCCGCCAGCACATCGATGCCGCGCAATCGGTCAATCACGCGAATACGCTGCCCAATGCGCGCCCGCCCACCCGCGCAGAACCCCAGCGCCAGATAGGTTTTATACATCGGCGAATAGCCCAAAGATGTGAGGTAACCTTGGGTGTTGGCGCGGGTCAAATCTTGGCCCGGGATGAACAAATGCGCGCCCGAAGTGATCTCTTCACCTTGCAGGGGGCGAATGCCAACCAATTGCTCGCGCAGGGGGTCCACCATGCCTTCGCGGGTTGCGGCCAGTTTTCCGATGCACTCTTTTTTGCTGGAAATCATCCCCGCCATGCCAATGTCACCCGCCGTTACGCGGCCATGAATTTCGGCATGGGTGATAAACCCCTTTTCAATACGCAAAACATTCAACGCCTCCATCCCATAAGGGCCGCCCCCCATCAATTCAGCACGGCTGACCAGATCGCGAAACAGCGCCTCGCCATAGCGGGTGGGCACGGCAATCTCATAACCTTCCTCGCCCGAAAAGCTGATGCGCAACAGACGCGCTGACACGCCACCAATCGCGACATCGCCCACAGCCATAAAGGGGAAATCCCCCATCGGGCGGTCCAGCAGCGAATTGACCAGCGCCTTGGATTTCGGCCCTGCGACCGCAAACTGCGCCCAAGATTCCGTCACCGAAATCATCCGCAAATCCCATGTGGCGCAATGCGTTTGGTGGACAAACTCCAAATGGCGCATCACCAGCCCCGCCGCTGCCGTGGTCGTGGTCATCAGGTAATGATTTTCCCCCAACCGCGCCGAGGTGCCATCGTCCAACACATAACCATCTTCGCGCAGCATCAAGCCATAGCGCACGCGCCCCACGCCCAAGGTGCTGAATGTATTGGTATAAACCAAATCAAGGAATCGCGCCGCATCCTTGCCCTGAATGTCAATCTTGCCAAGGGTCGAGACATCCGTGACGCCCACGCTGTGGCGCACATAGCCAATCTCGCGGTCACAAGATTGCCGCCATGTGGTTTCATTGGGTTTCGGGAAATAGCTGGGGCGATACCACAGACCCGCCTCGATCATCGGTGCGCGCAGATCGCGGCTGACTTGATCGGATGTGGTAAATCGTTGCGGCGCGAACCCCGTCGCGCGTCCCCCCGCCCCCATTGCGGCGATGGATGTGGGCACAAACGGCGGACGATAGGTCGTCGTGCCCGTTTCGGGTATCCCGCGCCCCGTCGCATCGGCCAACACGGCCAAGGCACCGATATTGCTGTTCTTGCCCTGATCAGGGGCCATGCCTTGGGTGGTGTAGCGTTTCATATGCTCGACCGAGGTGAACCCCTCTTGTGCGGACATGGCCACATCTTTGGTCGTCACATCATTGGCGAAATCCAGCCACGCGCGCCCTGCCCCGCTCATCTGCCAGATGGGGGTGATGATATAGGGGTTTGCCGACGCCGCGGGTATATCCACCTTTGCGGATTTTCCACCCACAGCGGCCAGCGCCGCATTGGCCCCCTGTTCTAGACAGGATTTCGTATCAAAGGCGCCATTACAGGCCCCGACCGCCACCAGATTTGGCACGGCGTCTGTCATCGGCACAAAACTGGCAATCTCGGCGTCCCAACGCGGACGACCATTCATATGGCAGGTCAGATGCACCATCGGATTCCACCCGCCCGACACCGCCACAACATCACAATCCAGCGCAAAATCGCCTTGCATATGCGTGCCTGTGACACGCCGCACGCCGTGGCGGCCTGTCGTATTGGTTATCTGACTGCGCAAATAGACGGGGCAATCTTCGACCACGCTTGCGTCATCGCGGGTGTCTAGGATCGCCTCGACCTTCACGCCTGCCGCCATCAACTGGCGCGCCACGACCCGCGCGCCATCATTATTGGCCAACAAAACAACGCGTTGGCCGACGATCACGCCGTATTTGTTCAAATAGCTTTGCACGGCACTGGCCAGCATAATGCCGGGTCGGTCATTGTTGACAAAGGCAATCGGGCGTTCCAGCGCCCCTGCGGCCAAAATCGTCTTGGCCGCCGTGATGCGCCAGAAACATTCGCGCGGCAGATCGGCACGAGGGGCGCGGTGCAGGCCAACCCGTTCCAACGCGGAATAGGTGCCGCCATCATAGGCCCCCGTCACTGTGCAGCGCGACATCAGGCGCACGTTGGGCATTGCGGACAGTTCCGCCAATGTCTCCGCCCGCCAATCGCGCAGATCAGAGGCATCGGTCAGAATACGCCCGCCAAAATGCGCGTCTTCTTCACATAGGATAACATCCGCGCCTGCTTTGGCCGCCGTCAGCGCGGCCATTAGCCCCGCAGGACCAGAGCCAACCACCAAAACATCACAAAACGCAAAGGCCTTTTCATACTGCCCCTCGTCATGCTTGCCAGATAGGCTGCCAAGACCCGCCGCGCGGCGAATGATCGGCTCGTACAAAGATTCCCAAAACTTGCGCGGCCACATGAAGGTTTTATAGTAAAATCCCGCCCCCAGAAATGGCGCGGCAAGGTCGTTGACCGACAACAGATCAAAGCGTAAAGACGGCCAGCGGTTTTGGCTGCGCACCTTAAGACCCTCGAATATCTCTTGGGTGGTGGCGCGGACATTGGGGGTTTGGTTCGCGGCACCGATCACCTCGATCAATGCATTTGGTTCTTCGGACCCCGCCGTCAGCACCCCGCGCGGGCGGTGATATTTGAAACTGCGCCCCACCAATTTGACTCCATTGGCCAACAGCGCCGAGGCCACAGTATCGCCTTTGAACCCGCGATAGGTCTTGCCATCAAAGCTGAAGCTGATGGGTTTGCTGCGGTCGATAAGGCCAAGATCGGCACTGCGCATTCTAGACGTCCTTTTTCGGGGTGGCTTTGCGGGCGGGTTTTGGGGCAGGTTTTGGGGCGGCATCACGATCCATCACCAATTCCGCCCCCGAAATTGCATGAGTCACCGTGTTGCGCGTCACGATCAACCACGATGTGCAGCCGTTTTCGTGATACCACAAATCGCGGGTCTCCCCTGCAGGATTATCCCGCAAAAACAACTGATTGTCCAAACCATCCAAATCGCTGGGGCGGTCCAGATAATTGGTCGTGCCGTAATAGTAAAACTCGCGGCGGTCGCGGGGCCCACACAGGGGGCAAGGTATACGCATCATTCCCTCCTAATGCAGATTATGTTGGCTGCCAGTGCCTTCTTCGTCCATCACATGGCCCGTGCGGAAACGGTCAAGGCGGAACCGCTTGGCAACCTCGTGCGGCGCACCGGTCGCCATCAGATGCGCCATGCACCAACCCGAGGCTGGCACAGCTTTGAAGCCGCCATAGTTCCAGCCCGCATCGACAAACAGCCCGTCGATGGGGGTTTTATCTATGATCGGGCTGCCGTCGGGCGTCATGTCCATGATCCCGCCCCATGACCGCAGCACTTTGGCGCGGCCAATCATCGGCATCAGGGTCATGCCCGCCTCCATGACGTGTTCAACCATCGGCAGATTTCCCCGCGCCGCATAGCTGGAGTAAAAATCAATATCGCCGCCGAACACGAGGCCCCCCTTGTCCGATTGGCTGATGTAAAAATGGCCCATCCCGAAAGAAATCACGGAATCAATGATCGGTTTCAAACCCTCGGTCACAAACGCTTGCAATACGTGCGACTCGATCGGCAGGCGCAGGCCCGCCATAGCCGCCACTTGGCTTGAACGCCCAGCCGCAATCATCGCCACCTTTTTGGCCCGAATGGCCCCGCGTGTGGTTTGCACCCCGCGCACGACGCCGTTTTCAATATCAATGCCCGTCACTTCGCAGTTTTGGATCAAATCCACGCCAAACTTATCTGCCCCGCGCGCATAACCCCAAGCCACCGCATCATGGCGCGCCGTGCCGCCCCGTTTGTGCATCAACCCGCCATAAATCGGAAAACGCGTCTGTTCAAAATCCAAATAGGGCACTTCGGCGCGCACCCTTTCGCGCGACCACAGTTCCGCGTCATCGCCCTGATTGATCATCATATTTCCGCGACGCGCCAAGGTGTCGCGCTGTCCGTCGGAATGGCACAGCACCAATTGGCCGCGCTGGGAATGCATGACGTTATAGTTTAATTCGGACTCAAGTCCTTCCCATAACTTCAGGGAATGACTGTAAAATTCCGAATTGCCCTGCATGAAATAATTGGCCCGCACGATGGTCGTGTTGCGACCAATATTGCCGCCGCCCAAATATCCCTTTTCAAGGACAGCGATATTGGTCATGCCGTGGTTCTTGGCCAGATAATAGGCCGTGGACAGGCCATGCCCGCCACCACCGATGATCACAGCGTCATATTCCGCCTTTGGCTCGGGCGTGCGCCAAGCGGGTGCCCAGCCTTTGTTGCCCGTCAGGCCTTGGGCCAAAACCTTAAGTCCAGAATAGCGCATCTTGCCGCCCCTATATCGTTGCGACAATTGAACCTGTTTTGGCAGATGGATTCAACACCATAACGCCGAAAACTGTACCAACACCGACAGGAAAATGCGCCAAGCGCCTGTGCATCACCTGCCCATTTGAAAACAGACTGTTTCGAAATTACCGCATTAATTCCATACTCTCGTCGAGTTACAACCATACAGAGGCCATATTTCGGTATCAAAAGTATATTTGCATGACGCCATTCAGATATGTCTGCAACAGATGTCTGTTCGGCGCGGGTGTGGATCAATCGTGATTCATGGTGAAACCAAGGGAAGCCCCCTGAGAGGAGTGACAATATGCAGTTGGCATCTTGTTTGATATGGCCCGTTAACAGAATGCGCCATTTTGGCCGCGATGAGAAAGGCAATATCAGCATCTTTTCCTTGACCCTTATGGTCGCGATGATCGGGATCGGGGGCCTTGCCTTGGATACCATGCGATACGAGCAACAACGTGTTGCGATCCAAAACACTTTGGATCGTTGCACTTTGATGGCGGCCAGCCTGAAACAACGTTTGGCACCCAGTGATGTTGTCTATGATTGCATGGATAAGGCGGGTTTACGCGGCACCGTAAAATCGGTCGGCGTCACCGACAATTCAAGTGGCGGCAGTCTTAGCAATAGGACCGTGGACGCCACGGCCGAAACGGATATCGATACGCTGTTCCCAAATGCGATTGGCATCCGCACCATGAACGTCGATGCGCGGTCTGTGGCGACACAAAAACTTGCGAAAATTGAGATTTCACTGGTCTTGGACGTGTCGACATCTATGGAAGGCACCAAACTGACCAACCTAAAAAACGCCGCCAAAGAATTCGTCACGACTGTTTTGAACAACGACCCTGACAAGCGGATTTCCATTAACCTGGTCCCTTACAGCAGTCAGGTCAATTTGGGCGCAACTTTACGCAGTCAGTATAATGCGACCTATATTCATGGCGCGGCGAACGTGAACTGCTTTGATATGCCAGACAGCGTTTTTTCATCTCTTTCGCTCAGCCGAACTTTGGCGATGCCAATGACGGGCAACGTCGATGCGTTTTCGATCACATACTCTGCAAACACATATGTGTTCCCCACAGATGCAGAATGGGCTTTGCCAAGGACTTACACCATGGCGTTAACGCCGAATATGGCAAAAGGCGACAACCGAGCTTGCCCAGCCTTGGCGGCCAATGTTGTGCGTGTTGGACAACAAAACATCTCTACATTGCAAACCGCGATTGACGGATTGATTGCAGCAGGCGCAACCTCAACCAATTCAGGGCTTCGCTGGGGTTTGGCGCTGTTGGATCCCGGCTCGCAAAGCGTATTTTCGTCGCTGATCTCCGCAAGCGCCGTGCCGTCAAACCTTTCGGGGCGTCCGCTGTCTTATACAGAGCCAGACGTGATGAAAATCATCGTCGTGATGACCGACGGGCAAAACTCGGGGGAAGACCGTCTGAACGACAGCTATCGCACCGGCCTTTCGCCAATCTACAAGGCCTCTGACGGCTATTATTCGATTTATCACGCGGCGCAAACATCAAGCACAAAATATTACATTCCTCACACAAACAGATGGAGTGCGGCGGCCTATGCACCCTCGGGCGGCAGCGCGGTTCAGCAAACTTGGCCGCAGGTGTGGGCGTCCTTGCGGATGAGTTATGTGGTCAAGCAGTTCTACACGCGGGCTTTTCCCAGCGATCCTGCCTATGGTGCGACGACCATGACCAATGCGATGCGCACCAACTTGCCCGCGACGACGGCCGATATCCAACAGCAAGCGATGTGCGACTTGGCAAAAGGGCAAAAGGTGATCATTTATTCCATCGCCTTTGAGGCACCCCAACAGGGAAAGACGGCGCTTGCCGCCTGCGCCTCCTCATCTGCGCATTACTTTGATGCGACAGGCACGCAAATTTCGTCTGCCTTCCGCATGATTGCAACAAACATCACTCAATTGAAGTTGACCCTATGAAAAAGCTCATCCCATGGCTGCGCCGGGCCTTTCGGCGAGAAGACGGGAATGCATCGGTCGAATTCGCCCTGATCATCCCAGTGTTTTTAACGATCTTCACAGCATCCTTTGAAAGCGGGTTTGTGATGCTGCGACTTAATCTGTTGCAGCACGGTTTGGATGTGACCATGCGCGATCTTCGCCTTGGAAAAATGCCAAATGCAACCCAGGTCACGATCAAACAAAAAATCTGCAACAATATGACCATGGTCGATGCGTGCATGGACAACTTGCTTGTCGAGGTGACGCCGATCACAAATTGGGTCTTACCCAGCACGAATACCAGTTGTCGCGACCTGCAAACGCAGATCATTCCTGTTGTTCAATTAAACATAGGGCAGCAAAATCAACTGATGCTGGTGCGAGCCTGTTTGGTGCAAGATATGATTTTCTCAACCTCTGGTTTGGCGATGTCTTTGCCGACAAATTATGACGGGGATTTCAACCTGATTGCGATTTCCGCCTATGTTAATGAACCCAGCTAAGGAAAGCAGATGAACCCTTTTGCACACAGAATTCTAGGTTTCATTCGCGACGAACGCGGTAACGTTCTGGCAGAGGCGGTCGTTATTCTGCCTATGGTGATCTGGAGTTATCTTGCCTTTTTCGTCTATTGGGATGCGTATAAGACAACCAATGTGGCGCAAAAAGCGGCCTATACATTGGCAGATCTGATTTCGCGCGAACAGGTGACATTGCCCACAACCTATGTTCCAGGAATGTTAAGCCTGTTGCGCTATATGGTTGCAGATCAGACCAGCGCAAATATCCGCGTCACGAGCCTGCTTTTTTCCGAAGGCGCGATTGTAAATCCTGGGGTGACAGATCCAGATGACAAAACAATGGTGCAATGGTCCATCTCGCCGAACAACGCGATGACACCCTATACGGACGCGACATTGTTAAACGTTTTGGGCAAAATTCCAGCAATGTATGACGGCGACTCGGTTATTTTGGTCGAGACTACGATGGATTTTAAGCCCATGTTTGATGTCGGCATGGCCAGTCGCAAAGTGACGAATTTTGTCGTCACGCGCCCACGCTTTTTGCCAAAAATTTGCATGACGGGCATCACGTGCTGACTTAAGGTGAACGTCGCATTTGGGCCTGTGCAAAAATGCACGGGCTCTTTTGCATTTGTGCTGTTGCCCTAATGTCATTTGCGACCTAACTGGTGCGCAACACAACAAGGATAATCCAATGTCGCTGCGCCCTGTCACCCATACCAGTCTTGCACAACCCCATATCGAAGGCGCAGGCGTGCATTTGCACCGCGCCTTTGGTTTTGGCGATCCGACACGGCTGGACCCGTTTTTGATGTTTGACGATTTTCGCGGTGATGCGCCACGTGATTATATGGCGGGCTTTCCATGGCATCCTCATCGTGGGATTGAGACAATTACATATGTTCTGGCAGGTGCAGTCGATCACGGCGACAGTTTGGGCAACCGAGGCACCCTAAAAGGGGGCGATGTGCAATGGATGACAGCAGGGTCAGGCATTTTGCACCAAGAAATGCCAAAAGGGAATGCCCAAGGCCAGATGCACGGCTTTCAACTCTGGGCGAATTTGCCACGCGAATTGAAAATGACCAAGCCGCGCTATCAAGATGTAAAGGGCCATGATATTCCCGAACTGTTGGAGGATGACGGCACAGTGGTCAAGGTGATCGTAGGGTCATTTTGGGGCAAAACTGGACCCGTCGACGGAATAGCCGCAGATCCGCAATATCTTGATATCTATGTGCCGCCTTTGAAAAAGCGCAGCTTCAAAATTGACACGCGCCGCAATGCATTTGCGTATGTTTTTGAAGGTGCCGGCAGGTTTGCCGATGCAGCACAACCGCGTGGTGTGCTGTTGGAAAAAGAATATCAGGGCGAAGAGTTGAATATTCGCGATCTGTCGGGCAACCGCACCTTGGTCGAGTTTGGAAAAGGCGACGAAGTTGAGGTTAAGGCAGGTGAAAACGGAATTCGCTTTTTGTTGATCTCGGGTGCGCCAATCGCCGAACCCGTGGCCTGGCACGGCCCTATCGTGATGAACACCCAAGCGGAACTGCAGCAAGCCATGACAGAATTGCGCAATGGCACATTTATAAAACCCGCACATTGATTTACGGGGCAGATTGGGGCTAGGGTTGCCAATGCGTTGCATTTTTTGCCTTTCCCTTCTGGCTCTGACAGCCTGTGCTACCTTTCCAAAGGTCGATGCAGCGGCATCCAAAACACTGAGCCCGCGCCCTGCCCTGCTGACGCTGGGGCAAATGAGTGATTTGATGGCACAGCGCGCATATTTGGTTAAAGGCGAACCTGCCCGCGATGATGATCTCGGCACCCGTGCCGCGGATCTGCGTGCCAGATAAAGGCGTCATCCTGCGTCGCAAGGTTGCACGCCTTGCGACCTTGCGTTAACAGGCACTATACAATTCAAAGGATCGATCATGCCGTCACAGTCTTCCCTTCCTCCGTTGCGTTTAGGTCTGGCGGGTCTGGGGACTGTGGGCCTTGGTGTGGTCAAAATCGTTCAAGATCATGCCGATTTGATCACGGCACGCACAGGGCGGCGCGTGACGATCAGCGCGGTTTCCGCCCGCGATCGCAGCAAAAATCGCGGCCTAGATCTGTCTAACTTTGCGTGGGAAAGCGACCCCGTGGCATTGGCACAGAGAAAAGATGTCGATGTTTTTGTCGAAGTGATGGGCGGGCATGAAGGTGCAGCGTTTGACGCCACGCAGGCCGCCATTGCTGCAGGCAAGGATGTCGTCACTGCCAATAAGGCGCTGTTGGCCCATCACGGCCAAACTTTGGCGTTGGCGGCCGACGCGGCGGGTTGCGTCATCCGATTTGAAGCCGCAGTGGCAGGCGGCATCCCCGTCATCAAAGTTTTGACCGAAGGTTTGGCCGCCAACCAAATTCGCCGTGTTACGGGCGTGATGAACGGCACCTGCAACTATATTCTCACCAGAATGCAGGATTCTGGCCTGCCATATGACGCCGTTTTTGAAGAAGCGCGTCAATTAGGATATCTTGAAGCTGACCCAAATCTGGACGTTGGCGGAATAGATGCAGGGCATAAATTATCGCTGCTCGCCGCCATCGCCTTTGGCACACAAGTGGCTTTTGACGCCGTCGAATTGGAAGGGATTGGCGCGATTTCAATTGATGATATCAATTTGGCCGCCGATATGGGCTATCGGATCAAATTGCTCGGCGTCGCGCAAATGACTGGGCGCGGGTTGGAACAGCGCATGACGCCCTGTCTTGTCCCCGACAATAGCCCTTTGGGACAGTTGAAGGGCGGCACCAATATGGTGGTGTTAGATGCAGACGGCGCAGGGCAAATCGTGTTGCGCGGGGCGGGCGCAGGTGCAGGCCCAACCGCAAGCGCGATCCTGTCTGACGTTCTTGATATTGCGCGTGGCTTGCGCCTTCCCACTTTTGGACAGCCTGCATTGAGCTTGAAGGCTGCTGTTGCGGCCAAAACAGCCACACCTGCGGCCTATTATCTGCGCATGACCCTGCTGGACAAACCTGGTGCACTGGCGAAAATAGCGACCGCTTTGGGTGAGGCGGGCGTGTCGATCGATCAGATGCGCCAATATGGTCATCTTGGGACCAACGCGCCCGTATTGATTGTTACCCACAAGGCAACAAGGGATGATATCGATCATGCGATTGGTCAGTTTTCCAAAACGGGCGTTTTGGTCGGTGCACCTGTCGCGTTGCGCATCGAAGATATTTGATCTGACCTTCGTCCGACCGATGTCGAGACCTTCGAGCGGGTCCTGCAAAAATTTAGCTAAATTTTTGCTGCCCAAGAGCGGGATAAACCCAAAGAGCTTGGGCTTTGCTGCTTTGGCAACAGTGATTTTAAAGCGTGGCTCAGGTTCCGTCTCATTTCTCTAGCCAAGCAAATGCGAAGCGATTCCTTTATTCTGGCGGGGAAATTGGGCTTATCAACAATGCTGACACATTTATGATGTGGTGCCGTCGTCTGCCACACGGCATTAACCAAGAGGCGCGTCAGATCAAGACGGCAGCCTTTGCCATGCGACATATTGGCTCGATAGAAAATTGAACAAAGGTGCCGCACCCAAGAGGACTTGCCCAAAGCAAAGGGCTAGGGCATCACAGACAAATGGACAATCGTGCGTTTTTAAATGTGAATGTTTCTTTGACGGGGCGGCGCTGGATTGGCCCCTCGGCAGAACAAGAACGCTTGGCGACCGCGATGGTGCAACAAACGCAACTGCCACTGCCTTTATGCCAAATTCTCGTATCGCGCCGTGTGACGCCAGACAGTGCTGCAGCCTTTTTGGCACCTCAGTTGCGCGATCTTCTGCCTGATCCTGTGGCTTTAAAGGATATGACCAAGGCTGCGACACGGTTTGTTGCCGCCTTAGCGGCGCGACACCGCATCGCGATATTTGCGGATTATGACGTTGATGGAGGCGCTTCGGCAGCGTTGTTAATCACTTGGTTACGCGCGATGGGACATAAGGCCACACTTTATATCCCCGATCGTATCGACGAAGGCTATGGCCCCAATATTCCCGCCATGCGGGATTTGGGCGCGGTGCATGATTTGATCATTTGTGTTGATTGCGGCACAATCAGCCATGATCCGATTGCTGCAGCCGGCTGTGATGTGATCGTGCTGGACCACCATTTGGGGGCAGAAACCCTGCCCACCGCTGTGGCGGTCGTGAACCCGAACCGCATCGATGAGACGGGCGATCTTGGGCATCTTTGCGCGGCGGGAGTGGTGTTTTTGATGCTGGTCGAGACCAACCGACACCTGCGCGCGCAGAATGTCAGTGGCCCTGATTTGATGGGGATGCTGGACCTTGTGGCGCTGGCCACGGTCGCGGATGTTGCACCATTGTTGGGCGTCAACCGTGCCTTTGTGCGCCAAGGTTTAAAGATCATGGCGCGGCGCGAACGGCCAGGCCTGCGCGCCCTTGCCGATATCGCCCACATGGACAGCGCGCCCAACACCTATTCTTTGGGATTTGTTCTGGGGCCACGGGTGAATGCGGGGGGGCGCATCGGGCAAGCGGATCTGGGGGCGCGTCTGCTTTCGACCGACAATGAGGCCGAGGCTGCAGCCTTGGCCGAACGTTTGAACACCTTAAATGGCGAGAGGCGCGATATTGAGGCAAGCGTTCGCGTGGCGGCACTTGCGCAGGCCGAGGCGCGGGGATTTGATGCACCCTTGGTATGGGCGGCAGGGGATGGCTGGCATCCCGGCGTTGTAGGGATCGTGGCGTCGCGCCTAAAAGAGGCAGCAGGCCGCCCTGCCGTGGTGATCGGGTTTGAGGATGGGATTGGAAAGGGGTCAGCGCGGTCGATCCACGGCGTCGATCTGGGCGCGGCGGTGCAACGGCTTGCCGCAGAGGGGTTGCTGATCAAAGGTGGCGGTCACAAAATGGCCGCAGGTCTGACGGTGGCGCAGGATCAGCTAGAGGCCGCGATGACCCGTCTGGGCGAATTGCTTGCGCGGCAGGGATCATCGGTGGGTGAGGCCACGGATTTGCGCATTGACAGCCTGTTGATGGCGGTGACGCCTGAATTGATCGAACAGATCGAACAGGCTGGTCCCTTTGGCGCATCCGCCCCCGCGCCGCGCTTTGCCTTTGCCGATATGGCGGTGACCGCGCGCCCCATGGGCGACGGGCATTTGCGGATCAGCTTTGGCGCGGGAGTTAAGTTGGAGGCGGTTTTGTTCGGCGCCTATGATACGCCCATGGGGGCCGCACTGGCCGCAGGGGGGCGGTTCCATCTGGCTGGACGGGTGGAAATTAACACTTGGGGCGGGCGTTCCCGCTTGCAATTGCGCGTTGAGGATGCAGCCCACGCCTGAATGAAAATCGCCGCACGATTTTTTGCATTTTCCCCCTTGCACCCGCCCCATTAGACATTTAGAGACACCGCACGAACAGCGTGGCCCGTTCGTCTATCGGTTAGGACATCTGGTTTTCAACCAGGCAAGAGGGGTTCGACTCCCCTACGGGCTGCCAATTTACCTATATAAATGACGATTGTTTTGGCTTGCCTCATTCGGCTGGTTTGTGTCATAAAAATTAAACAACTCTATTTCATTTGCCGCATCATTTGCTCGAAAAATGTCCAAATGTTCATCATGGCAAACTCATCCGCCGCAATCGTTTCGAATTCGGCGAGATTTCATTTCCACTGATGAAAGGCCCCGCCACCCTAGGGCAGCGGGGGAAAACGGTCCCTACCCCTCGTTTTGCAAATAGGCCTGCATGGAATCGTCCAAGGCGTCTTTCCATGGCGTGTGATGGACGGGGGCCATGGTGCCAGTAATAACCGAGCGATAACTGTTGTTGCGAAAGCCCATAATGTCGTCGGCTTTGTGGTGTTTCCACTCAAAGAACGCCTCGCACGCCCCGTCGACGTCAAAGCTGGGGTAATCCGTCTCGGCAATCAGTTCTTTGACGTAATCCCCCTGATAGTGGATCGCGTCATGCGCGTCTTTGCCTGCATTTTCGCCTGCCACGCGGTCGGCCACGTCCTGCAGCAGCGCCGCCTTATCAGCGGGAATAGAAATCCGCCCCATGATCACATCCCGCGCCCACCAAGCTTGGGCGTCGAACATATTAAAGGTGAACCATTGATCTTGCATCCCGATATAGAACAGCTTGGGGTTATGGACAAAGGCCACGCCTTTATACAAATCCGACGCGGCCAATCGGTTGGCGGTTTTGAGGCGCAGATCATCGGGCAGATAGGGGAAATGGTGCTTATACCCCGTGCACAGGATCACGGCATCCACCTTGCGCGACGTGCCATCAATAAAATAGGCGGTGTCTTCGTCCATATGATCTAGCGCTGGCACCTCTGCCCAATTGTCAGGCCAGTTGAACCCCATGGGCGCTGTGCGATGGGCCACAGTGATCGATTTCGCGCCGTATTTCCAGCATTGCGAACCGATATCTTCGGCGGAATAGGAGGTGCCAAGGATCAACAAATCCTTGCCCTTAAACTCGCGGGCGTCGCGGAAATCATGGGCGTGGAGCACGCGGCCGTTGAAACGATCAAAGCCTTTGTATTCAGGAACATTGGGCACGGAAAAATGCCCTGAGGCCACGATGACATTGTCAAACACTTCGTCATACATACGATCGGATTTCAGATCATGCGCGGTCACGGTGAAATTTCCCTGATCGGCGTTATAGCGCACCATGCGGATGGTGGTGGAAAAGCGGATCCAATCGCGCACGCCCGCCTTGGTCACGCGGCCCGCGATATAGTCAAACAGCACGGCGCGCGGGGGATAAGAGGCAATTTGTTTGCCAAAATGCTCCTCGAACGAATAATCCGCGAATTCCAATCCCTCTTTCGGCCCGTTCGACCACAGATAGCGATACATCGAGCCGTGCACAGGTTCGCCATGCTCATCCAGCCCAGTGCGCCATGTATAATTCCACAATCCGCCCCAGTTGGATTGCTTTTCGAAACAGACCACTTCGGGAATATCTGCGCCCTTTTGCGCCGCCGATTGAAAGGCCCGCAGTTGCGCCAGACCCGAGGGGCCAGCCCCAATAACAGCGACACGTTTCTTCATTTTAGATCTCCCAATCCAGTGCTTTGTTTGCGCTAGATTGGCGATGCAGGATCGTCCCTGTCAATAAAATCTTTTGCCTATCAGTGATATTTCGAGGAGAAAATATAAAAAGGGCGGCCCCAAAGGGCCGCCCCAAATCACGCATCATTCGCGCCTGGTTTCAGCCTGGCAGAACAAAGAACCAATTGGCCCAAAGCACGATCAAAACCCCCAAGGCCAATGCCAGATAGGGCAGCATTCCCGCCTTACGCTCGCCCATATCGCCGCCTGTCAGGCCCAATTCAGCCAAAGCCTCTGGCGGGAACTTGCCGCCATCTTGGACATAGTGGCGGTACATGAACACGGGGATGATCAGGGCCGCGAAAATCGCGCCAGCCCAAAGTGCACCCGTATAACCCCATACCTTAGCCCCCGCGCCCAACAAAAGCGCATTCACAAAGGCCAGCAACGTGTTGATACCGATCAGGGCAGTTGGTGCCTTCCATGGGCGGTGGATATGGCCCGAGTCGATGCGGTGGATCCAGCCTGCGTTCAGGTTCAAAAAGTTAAAGGTCAGATAGCCGACGTTGGAAATCGCAAGCACATAGAAATACCCGCTGACATCCGAGGCCAAGGCCAAAAGAAACAGGTTGAACGCAAAGTCCGTCCACATCGCATTGGTGGGCGCGCCGTTTTCGTTGGTTTGGCCCAGATAGCGGGGCAACCAGCCGTCTTTCGACCCTTGATACAGGGTGCGCGACGATCCCGCCATTGCCGTCATGATCGCCAAGAACAGCGCCAAGATCATCAAGATCACGAAAATCTGAACGATCACCTTGGACGAACTGACCATGGACCCCAGCGCCGCAGCAATGCCTGTTCCATCGACGATGCCCGCATCCAACAGACCCGCCGCACCAAAGACGCCTTGGAACGAGAAGGGAATGATGAAATAAAACACGCAGCACAAAAGGCCCGAAAAGAAGATCGCCTTGAACGTATCGCGCGCGGGATCTTTCAGTTCCGACGTATAGCAAACGGCGGTCTCAAAGCCGTAAGTGGACCAAGCGGCAATATACAGACCACCAAGGAATAGCGTCCAGCCACCCACACTCCATGTGCCGACATCGCCTGCATAGGACGCCGAAGGTGGCACAATGTTGGCCACGTTCATATAGTCGATGGACCCCGAAAACAGCGGCACAAGGCCCACCAATAACAGGGGGATCAACACAATAATCGCCAAAATCTTTTGCGCCTTGGCGGTGGATGCAATGCCGCGGTGCTGGATCACGAACATGATCAGCATCAAGATCAGGCCAACCACAAAGGTCGCGTTAAAGTGCAATGTGCCCAATCCTGGGATGGTGAATTGCAACGCTTCCCATGTGCGAACAGCAGGGGTCAGCGCCTCAATCGCTGCCGATGTAGATACCGCAGCAATCGCGTCTGGCGCGGTCGTGCCCGCATGGGCGGCAAGGTAATCCACCACCGCTTGGCTGGTCTCAGAAAATTGCGCGCCGTTGGCTGCAACCCAATCCAGCACGACTTGGCTGTCAGCCGCAGGAATGGCGAACAATGCGTTCAGGATATAGCCCGCAGCGATAGAACATCCCAAAGACAGCACGGGCGACCATGCAAACCAGTTGCACCAAACCGACAAGGGCGCCACAACTTTGGAATAGCGCAGCCAAGCGGTCGCGCCGTAAATCGATGCGCCGCCAGATTTGTTGCCAAACATTCCCGCCATTTCGGCATAGGTAAAGCTTTGCAAGAATCCCATAACCATCGAAATGATCCAGACAACAAAGGCCGCCTGCCCCGCAACACCGGCGATCCCGCCGATGGTAAACAACACCAGCGGGGGCACACCCGCTGCAACCCAGAATGCACCGCGCCAGTCAAGCGTGCGCTGCAATCCTCCTGATCCGTTGGACGTCTCATTTGACATCGTCTTCCCTTTCCCTGTTGACGGCACACTTGTCGGACGCGCCGCTGGTGCCGCATTAATTTTGCTTCCCGCAAATGACGGGGCCGAGTCGTGGGGACAATTTGCCGCAGGTTCTTTGATCCACAAAGCAAATTCTCGCATTTTGGGAAACTATATTTCACAGGGCGGGAAACATATGCCAAAGAACAGGCTGAATGACGCCTTTTTTAGCAATTTTCTGGGGGCGGGGCACAGTGCCCGCGCCGTTCAATCTTTGGGGTATTCCCCCTTGACCCGCGACTTGGTGGGATCAAAATGTGGAAAGGCCACGACCTTGGCTGTCAACCTCTTTTGATCCCCATCCAAAAGGCCAATTTCCAACTCCGTCCCAATCGCGCTGTGGGTGATGTCCACCCGCGCCAAGGCGATGACCTTGCCCAAAATCGGGGATTTAACTGCCGAAGTCACAACGCCGATTTGCGGCTTGCCAAAATGCACGCAATCGCCCGCCGAGGGCACAATTCCTGCCTCAATCTCAAGACCAACTAATTTGCGCTGCGGATTGTCTTTGCGGGCCTGCAAGGCGGCGCGGCCAATGAAATCATCGGTTTTGCTTTTCAACGGCACCGCAAATCCAATCCCTGCCTCCATCGGATCGGTTTGATCGTCAAATTCAGATCCTGCAAAAATCAGACCCGATTCAATGCGCAACATATTCAGTGCCTTCATCCCTAAGGGGATCATGCCCATAGGTGCGCCCACCGCCCAGATCGCATCGAAAATTCGTTCTGCGTCTTTGGGATGACAGAACACCTCATATCCCAATTCGCCCGAATAGCCCGTGCGTGATACGACAAGTGCCGCCCCTTGGTAATCATGCAGCCGACCAATGCTGAAACGAAACCAATCCAATTCGGACACATTGGCCTGCGCGGGCGGGGTCCAAATCACTTGTTTTAGGATCTCGCGCGACAAAGGCCCTTGGACGGCGATATTGCAATGATGATCGGTCGATCCTCGCACCCAGACGTTCAAATTCCGCTCGGCAGCCTGTTGACGCAGCCAAAGACCCGATTGGTCATTGCCGCCAATCCAGCGGAAATTTGTCTCACCCAGACGAAACACCGTGCCGTCATCAATCATGCCGCCGTGGTCATAACACATCGCAGTGTATACGATCCCGCCCACGGGTAGTTTCTTGATATCGCGCGTCACGCACAGTTGCATCAGCGCCTCGGCATCTGGGCCTGTCACCTCATATTTACGCAAGGGGGACAAATCCATCACAACGGCCTTTTCCCGCGCCGCCCAATATTCCGCAATTGCGCCGTGATTGGTCATGTCATTCGCCAACCAATAGCCGCTGTATTCGACAAAATTGCGCGTATGCCGCGCAAAGCAATCGTGAAACCCTGTTTTCTTTGTCTCTTCCAAATCAGCCCCCGGTGTTTTGCGCCATCCGATCGAGCGCTGAAAGTCTTCGGTTTGTTTATAAGTGCGAACCTGAATATCCGTTGGATTCCAAGCATTTGCTGGATCGATGTCACAAGGACAGGCGGTGGACACGCAAACCAAATCCGTCAGCGCTCGCAACAGAACATAATCTCCAGGCCGCGACCAAGGATCGTCCATCCCGATACTGTGCGTGTCATCAAGCAGCGTGTTAAAGAAATAGTTGATCGCAGGCCAGCCGCCACGCGGGCGAATGCCATGTGCGCCCAGTGCTATGTTCATATTGTCTGAACAGTTGATATGTCCCGGATACCCCATGTCATCATAATAGCGCGCGGTGCAGGCCAAACCAAAGGTGTCATGCCGCCCGATCGTGTCTTGGACGACCTCTAACAACGCCTCTTGATCGGTGGTGAAATATTTAGAATGCATTCCCGGCATGGGATACAGCGACCCCATAAGCGAGCGCGTGGTTGTAGGGTCAATTTCGCGTTCCAAGCCGCGATCAAGGGCGCGCAAGGAAAACGCTTGAAAATCAGAACATTCACGGCCTTTGACGTCCAAAATCTGGATGAATTGGCCTGCCTTGACCTCATAGGCAAAGGCCTGGCCGGGCTGAATGTTGAAATCTGACAGAGGATCAGCCAAGGGATCGGGCGGGGCAAGGTTGTCTTTGACTGTGGTCAAGTTATGACGGCGCAAATATAGAACCACATCAGTCGGCGCCCATTGCGCATGGGCATCCATCGGCCCCCCTGCTGCACAAACGATCAGCAAGCCGTCCATCGTGGCGGTGAAACTGGCGCATTCCCCCGCGCGTGAGCCTTCGGCGAAAACCAACGTGCCGTCGGCGCGGCCCAAATCAAATCCTGCCCGATCCAAGGCGCGCACAACTTTGGCCCCTGACGCGTCGCGCAGCAGCGCGTCTTTCAGCGCCTTGGGATCGCGGCCCCCCTTGGCCCCAATCATCGCCGCATCTGAGCGACCATCTTGCGCGAAAAACACCATCTCGACGGGTTGTAATCCCTCGCGGTCCTGAATTGTGATTTCGTCCCCTTTGTAAATCGGCACGGCGCGACTGCCGCCGCCTGAAACGGGATGGCGTTCCACGCCACGTGGTAAAACGGGCAACCCGGGGATAACAACACCGGCGCGGGCATAGGGACGTTCAAAGATAGGGGCGTTCATGGCAAAGGCTCCGATATGGGGCAATGCGTCTACTATCGCGCGTTTATTCCAAAGATCAGAATAGAAAATCTGCGGCCTTTGCCCCTAATTTTTGGTGGCAATTGGTTTTCGCTGGGCTAGGGTCGGCACATCAATCAAGGCAGACAAATGCAAAACTTCCAAACCACCCCGCGTCGTCGACTGCCGCCTTTAGACTATCTATTGGCATTCGAGGCGGCAGCCCAAAGCGGCAGCTTTGCAAGTGCTGCGCGTCAAATGAATATCTCTGAAAGTGCGATCAGCCGAAAAGTGCGCCTACTTGAGGAGCATTTGGCGTTGGCACTGTTTGCCCGCGGGCATCGATCTATCGAATTGACCGCTTTTGGTCAGCGCTTCTTGACACAAATCAACCCGGCACTGGACCTGCTGCGAAACGTGGTGGACAGCACACTGCATTCCAGCCAAGACCGCCCCGTAGTTGTGGCGGCGACACAATCCGTGGCCTCTTTGTGGCTATCGCCCCGCCTTCCGGCCTTTCGCCAGATGCGCCACGATATCAACATAACTTTGATGGCATCGGACAATGACGCCGAATGTTTGGCGGAATCGATGGATTTGGCAATCCTGCGCGGCGACGGCCACTGGCGCGGGTTTGAGGCGCGTTTGTTGTTTGGTGAGGTCATCTTTCCCGTTTGTGCGCCCAAGTTTTTGGCACAAAATCCGCAGTTTTCTCAGATTTCAGTTCTTGGCGATGCGCCGTTGATTGAAGTGTCCAACAACCATCCAGAATGGATGAATTGGCAGGCTTGGCTGCAAAATATGGGCCAAATCAGCCCAAAAATGGCGCGAGCTACGGTGTTCAATTCCTATCCCCTGTCGATCGCGGCGGCAGCAGATGGGGTGGGAATTGCGCTGGGTTGGGGGCATCTGGTGGATCCGCTACTGGCCGCGGGGCGATTGGTGCGCCCGCTGGGGCCTGCAGAAATTCGCACAAATTTCGGTTATTACCTGCTGACCCCGCATCATCATCTTGGCTTTGCCAATCGCGATGCTGTGATCGATTGGCTGCTGAACGTGTCGTAAGCGGAACAAGAAATGTCCGAAGCGACCCTATGACTTTTGCCAGAACAAGCGCAAAGTTAGATGAACTGATCCGAGGTAGTTATGCGGTATAATGCCCTAAACGTCATTAAACAGGCCCTGACCGGTCACAAAGACTGGACCCCTGCGTGGCGCGATCCCGCCCCTAAACCGCATTACGATTTTGTGGTGGTGGGGGGCGGTGGTCACGGATTGGCCACGGCCTATTACCTTGCACGGATTTTCAACAAATCGAGTGTTGCAGTCTTGGAAAAAGGCTGGATCGGCGGCGGCAATGTGGGGCGCAACACCACGATTATTCGGTCTAACTATCTTTTGGACGGCAACGAGCCGTTCTATGAATTCTCAATGAAACTGTGGGAAGGGTTGGAACAAGATTTCAACTTTAACGCCATGGTCAGCCAGCGCGGCGTGTTGAATCTGTGCCATACGGACGCCCAGCGCGATGCGTATCGGCGGCGCGGCAATGCGATGCGGTTGAACGGGGTGGACGGCGAATTGCTGGACACAGCGGGCGTGCGCAAAATGGCGCCTTTTTTGAATTTCGACTCGGCGCGTTTCCCGATCAAGGGCGGTTTGTTTCAAAAACGCGGCGGCACGGTGCGCCATGATGCGGTGGCTTGGGGCTATGCACGCGGGGCGGACAGTCGCGGGGTGGATATCATCCAGAACTGCGAAGTGACAGGATTTCGGATTGAGCGCGGCAAATGTCTAGGGGTTGAGACCACACGCGGCTATATCGGCGCGGGCAAGGTGGGCGTGGCCGTGGCGGGATCATCGGGGCAAGTGATGGCCAAGGCGGGGATGCGTCTGCCGATTGAAAGCCATGTCTTGCAAGCCTTTGTTTCTGAAGGGCTAAAGCCGATTATCCCAGGGGTAATCACCTATGGCGCGGGGCATTTTTACGTCAGCCAGTCGGATAAGGGGGGGCTGGTCTTTGGCGGCGATATTGATGGATACAATTCCTATGCCCAGCGCGGCAACCTGCCCGTTCTAGAAGATGTCTGCGAAGGCGGGATGAGTTTGATGCCGATGATTGGACGCGCCAAATTGCTGCGGATGTGGGGCGGGATCATGGATATGTCGATGGATGGATCGCCCATAATTGATAAGACGGGGATTGATGGTCTGTTTTTCAATGGCGGCTGGTGCTATGGCGGGTTCAAGGCAACACCTGCCTCGGGTTGGGTGTTTGCCCATCTGTTGGCCACAGATCAGCCGCATGAAACTGCCACCGCGTATCGTTTTGATCGCTTTCGTCATGGGCGGATGATCGACGAAAAGGGCATGGGCGCGCAGCCTAATCTGCACTGACCCAATTTGCATTGAGAGGCTTGTTATGATTATCAATCACCCCCTGCTTGGCCCCCGTGATGCGGCAGAATTCGTGTATTTGGGCGACGCAAACCTGATGGCGCGCCCCGATTGGCAGGCCGAAAACGCCGCCGATCTGTTTTACGAATACCTATATTTGCGCGACAACCCAGCGGGGTTGCACCGCGAATTGTGGTATCACGAACAAGGCGATCGGTCTTGGCTGGTGGTGACCCGCAACACCGTGACGCATGAGATCACTGACGTGACCCTTGCCCGCGCACAACGTCAGGTGCAATCATGAGCCGCGTTTTGGGCGGTCTGATCGACCGCAATAAACCGATCCAATTTCAGTTTAACGGCAAGACCTATGGGGGATTTGCAGGCGATACTTTGGCCTCGGCATTGCTGGCCAATGACGTGCGCTTGATGGGGCGCAGTTTCAAATATCATCGCCCAAGGGGGCCGCTGACGGCGGGGTCAGAAGAACCGAACGCGCTGGTCACATTGGGAACGGGCGTCTATGCCGAACCCAATGCCCGCGCGACTGTGGCGGAATTGTATGAAGGACTGTCCGCGCGCAGTCAAAACCATATCGGGTCTTTGTCTTTTGATCTGATGGCGATCAATGATGTTTTGTCGCCGTTTTTTGCGGCGGGGTTTTATTACAAAACCTTTATGTGGCCAAAGGCGTTTTGGGAAAAGCTGTATGAACCTGTCATCCGCCATGCGGCGGGTTTGGGCAAACTGTCGGGCCTGCCCGATCCTGACGCCTATGAAAAAGGCTATTTGCATTGCGATCTGTTGATCATCGGCGCGGGGCCTGCGGGTCTGGCGGCAGCGCTGACGGCGGGGCGTGCGGGGGCGGATGTGATCCTTGCGGATGAGGATTTCGAATTGGGCGGTCGGCTGAATTCAGAAACCTATGCCTTGGGTGATCAATCTGGCAGCGCATGGGCAATCGGCGTTTTGGCGGAACTCGCCAGCCTGCCCAATGTCCGCGTGATGGCGCGCACCACGATTTACGGCGCCTTTGACCACGGCATTTTCGGCGCGTTAGAGCAAAACATTGGCGGCAAAGTGCGTCAAACCCTGTGGCGGATTTACACCAAGCGCAGTCTCTTGTGCGCAGGCGCGACCGAGCGGCCGATTGCCTTTGCCAACAATGACCGACCTGGGATCATGCTGGGCAGTGCTCTGCGCAGTTACGCCAATCGATGGGCCGCCCTGCCCGCCCGCGACATCGCAATTTTCACCAACAATGACGAAGGCCACCGCACGGCGCGGGATTTGCGGGCCTTGGGCGCGAATATCACGGCGGTGATTGACAGCCGCCTTGATGCGCCAAAATCAACCGATTATCCCATTCACGCGGGGGCAGTGGTGACAGATTCCGCGGGCCGCTTGGGTCTGCGGTCTGTGACAGTGCAACTTGCCACGGGTGAGACGCGGCAGATTGCGGCGGGGGCCTTGGGCGTGTCGGGCGGGTGGAACCCGAACCTGCATCTGACCTGCCATCAGCGGGGCCGCCCGATTTGGAACGCCGATCTTGCCAGCTTTGTGCCGAACACCGCGCCCGTGGGGATGCTGGTGGCGGGCGCAGCCAATGGGCAGATGACGGCAGTTTTGGCTGACGGGATGGACAAGGCCCTGCAGATCATGACCGATCTGGGTATTGTGGCCAAAGCGATTTCTTTACCTGTTGCCGAGGAAACACCCGTCCGCCTGACCCCGCTGTTCCACGTTCCGGGTAAGGGACGTGCGTGGCTGGATCAGCAAAACGATGTGACGGTGAAAGATGTGAAACTCGCCCATCAAGAGGGGTATATTTCCGTTGAGCATCTCAAACGCTATACCACCTTGGGCATGGCCACGGATCAGGGCAAGACGTCGAATATCGGCGGGCTTGCGGTTATGGCAGAAATGACGGGCAAATCCATCCCCGATACGGGAACGACGATTTTCCGCCCACCCTATACACCCGTTTCTATCGCCGCATTTGCGGGGCGCTCAGCGGGGCGCGATTTTCGCCCGACGCGCCTGACACCCAGCCACCATTGGGCGGCCGAGCAAGGCGCGGTTTTTGTTGAGGTCGGAATGTGGTTGCGCGCCCAGTGGTTCCCCCGCGCCGGCGAGACGACATGGCGGCAATCCGTCGACCGCGAGGTTCTGGCAACCCGCAAATCGGTTGGCATTTGTGATGTGACGACCTTGGGCAAGATCGATGTCCAAGGCCGCGATGCAGCCCGCTTTTTGGACCGTGTCTATGCCAACGGCTTTGCGAAATTGGCCGTGGGCAAGGTGCGCTATGGCTTGATGCTGCGCGAAGATGGGATGGTGATGGATGATGGCACCACGGCCCGTCTGGCCGAGGATCATTTTATCACTACGACCACCACCGCCAACGCCGTTTCCGTGTTTCGGCATATGGAATTTTGCCGCCAGTGCCTCTGGCCCGATTTGGATGTGCAACTGATGTCGATCACGGAATCTTGGGCGCAATATTCGGTTGCAGGCCCCAATGCCCGGGCGCTGTTGCAGCGGATTGTGGACGCCGAACATGACATCTCAAACAACGCCTTCCCCTATATGGCCTGCGGTCAGATCACGGTCTGCGGCGGTTTGCGGGCGCGTCTGTTTCGCATTTCATTTTCAGGGGAATTGGCGTTTGAAATTGCCGTGCCCACCCGTTACGGCGATGCGCTGATGCGGCGCATGGTTGAGGTGGGCGCGGAATTTGACGCGGTGGTTTATGGCACCGAAGCCTTGGGCGTGATGCGGATCGAAAAGGGCCATGTTGCGGGCAATGAGTTGAATGGCACAACCACGGCGCTGACCCTAGGCATGGGTGCGATGGTGTCGAAATCCAAGGACTCTATCGGCGCGGTTTTGTCCACCCGCGAAGGCATGACGGCACCCGATGGTCTGGCTCTGGTCGGCTTTCGCCCCGTCAATCCGTCCGACAGCTTTGCGGCAGGCAGTCATTTGATGGCCAAGCACGGCGCGGTGAACGCTGCCAATGACCAAGGCTATGTCACGTCGCTGTGCTATTCGCCGCATCTGGGCCATGTGATCGGCCTTGGCCTTATCAAAAATGGCGCGGCCCGCCACGGCGAGGTAATGCGCGCCGTCAACCCCGTACAAAACACAGAGACCTTGGTTGAGGTTGTCAGCCCGCATTTCATTGATCCAAAGGGAGAGCGTCTTCGTGCCTAGTTTATCCGCCCTGACGCCGCTGGGGGCGGCCCATCCCAAAACCAATCAGATCGGCACGATCACCTTGACCGAGGTCACGGACCGCGCCTTGGCGTCCCTGACCTGTCGCAACGCATCCATGCCCGCATTTTCGGCGGCTGCGTCAAGCATGGGCCTGACCTTGCCGCAGGCGGGACATTGGGCAAACGGCAAACAGTCTGCGATTTGGACGGGGGTGGATCAATGGTTGATCGATGCGCCCTATGGTCCCGATTTGGGGCAGGATCTGAAATCAGTTTTTGGTGATAGCGCGTCGATCACGGAACAAACCGACGCTTGGGCAAGGTTTGATGTTTCGGGCGCGGCACGGGTGGATCTGCTGGAACGGCTTTGCCCTGCCCCATCGCGGCGGATGACGCCTGGCATGGCGACGCGCAGCACGATCGAACATATCGGCTGCTTGCTGATCTGCGACGCGGACAGGTTTCGCCTGATGTGCGCGCGCTCTTATGCGGGGTCGTTGCACCATGCCATATTTACAGTAGCCCACAGTCTATGGTGATGGGCGAGCATCAATGCGGAAACGATTGATCTTGGCGCGATCCTCGGCGGGGGTTACACCAAACTCTTCGCGGTAATGGCGCAGCAAAGGCGGCGCGGTTTCATAACCCACATTGGCCGCGATTTTGGCTATGGGTTCTTGGGAATACAAAACCAACTGCCGCGCGGCCTTCATCCGCAGCATTCGATAATAGCGCGACGGGCTTTGCCCCGTGGCCGCTTTGAACTGACGTTCCAATTGGCGCGGCGAGACGCCCACGCGTTGGGCTACAAATTCCACGGCAATCGGATCGGCCAAATGTTGGGTGAAAATCTGCACCGCACGGGCGACAGGCGCGGGCAGCATATCCGCCGTGCTATCGCGGTGCAGCGTCGGCGTTTTCTGCCGCACCCCCCTGCCGCGCACCACGGGATGTTGAAACCAACAGGCCACTTCGGTGGCAATATCGGCACCAAAGCGGTCCTCAATAAAGTTCAGCATCAGATCAAAACCCGCCGCCGCGCCTGCAACGGTAAAGCGCGGCGGATCAAACCAGATCACATCATCGCGCATTTGCAGATCGGGGAATTCCGCCGCAAAAGCCGCTTCATAGCACCAATGCACTGACAGGGCATGACCCTGCATGACGCCAGACCGCGCCAAGGGGAACACGCCGCCACTGACGCCCCCAATGGCCATGCCATGACGCACCAGACGGCGCAAATCGCCTTCGGCGGTCTTGCGGTCGGTAAAATTGGCGGATGGACTGGACAAAAGAAACAGATAATCCAATCCCTCTGCCACGCCCAACGCCCCATCAGGTTCAAACACCACCTGCGCGCTGGATGTAACCTTGGCGCCGGTTTCCGACAGAATTTTCCACGCAAAGGCGCGGCAATCGGCAATTTCATTCGCCGCGCGCAGCGGTTCGATCATCGATGTCAGACAGGCCATCGGAAACCCCGGGAAAACCAGAAAACCGATCGTAATAGGTGCATTCGGTGTTTGCATTTTACCAACAGGAAACATATTGACGGGAGAGGCGCGATTTCCCCCAAGATGTGCCAGTAATTACCCAAGCGCAAGGCTGCATAGCCGGGAGAACGAATGAACACGACCCCCTTGGCCCAAGACCCGCACCGCGTCCGTGAAGAACGCGAGAATATCCTAGAGGTGGCCATTGGCCGCGAATTGCGCGCCTTTCGCCATCAAAGTGGTCTCACAATTGCGGAACTGGCGGCCCGCACAGGCCTGTCGATCGGAATGCTGTCCAAAATTGAAAATGGCAACACCTCGCCGTCCCTATCCACATTGCAAACGCTGGCCCATGCGATGAGCGTGCCGCTGACCTCTTTTTTTCGCCGCTTTGAGGATGTGCATATCGCGGTCCATACCAAATCGGGCGAAGGCGCTGAAACCGAACGGCGCGGCACAAGGGCAGGGCATCAATACAATCTTTTGGGCCATATCGGCGCCAACAGCAGCGGCGTCGTGGTCGAACCCTATCTGATCACCCTAACATCAGACTCAGATGTGTTTCCCACCTTTCAGCACGAAGGCATTGAGATGCTCTATATGCTTGAAGGCGAAGTGGATTACCGCCATGGCAACAATGTCTATGCGCTCAAACCGGGTGACACGCTGTTCTTTGACGCCGACGCGCCACATGGGCCAGAGGTATTGGTCAAACTGCCCGCGCGCTATTTGTCGATCATTTCTTATGTGCAAACAAAATAAAGCGCGATTTCATACTGATACAAATACCTGCGCCGCAGGCACATTTGTGCCGCAAACCGCCTCTAGTCTGGCCAAATCCCTGCCGATGTCTCTTGCCCGTCATCATATTGGGACAAATACTCCAATATGATCGGCAAATTGCGGATAAAACCTTTATAGGTGGCCAATTCGACAGGCAGATCGCGCAACACACGGTGCAGGCGACGGCCCCATTTGGGCACAGTCACCAAATCCTCTAGGCGGATCAGATAGCAGCGGATCGGAAAGACCAGCGCGTTTGACCGTGGCAGCCGCCAAAAGGACTGCAATTCCACCCGCAGATACTGTTTTTCACCCACATTGACAGGCGTCAGCGTCGCCTTTTCTGGCCCCCATTTGTGATAATTTTCTGGACTTGTGTCCAAATTCGGATTGACCGTCATCGTCCAATTCAGCCGCCGCGCGGGACTGCCTTGCTGCACATTCAGCAAAAACTTGAGCGCGCGCTGGAAAATCCCCAATTCATGCGCCTTGGGCACAGGTGCGTGCCATTCGAAAAAGTTCATCCCGATGTCGAAATCCAAGCTCCAGTCAGCCTGTGTCGTGATCATCCCCGCGTCCATCCACAGATTATCCTCGCGCTGATCCAGCACGGCGAAATCGCCTTGGGTCTGGCGGGTGATATATTCCATTGGCGGATAGGGCAGCGTGGTATTGTCCATAAAAGTAAAGCTGTCATCAATCCCCATCGGCCGATTGATCCAGCGCCAGCGGTCGCCGTCGCGGTGGAGTTCAAACAAATCAGGGTAATCTTCAGATTTGCAAATCATGATCAGTTCCAGCAAATCCCAGCCCGCAAGGTTCATATGTGGCAAGGATTGGCAGCGCAGCGGATCATCCGCGAGGACCATCGCGCGATCTTTCATTTCCGATACATAATGCTCGTCTACATCAAAGCGCTTTTCGAACACCGACCCTTCTGGGCCAGATTTATGCGGCTCCATATTTACGGAATACATATAGCTGTCGCGGTCAAAGGGGAACGGAAAGCGTTTTATCGCCCATGGGGAATTGCGAAAGCTGTAATCGCCGCGAAAGGTTTCATCGTGGAATTGAATGGTCATTGCGTTCCCTATCGGTCAATCACCAGCGTCTTGCCAACAAATCGGCTGACGCAGGGCATGATTTTTGTGCAGGATTTATGGTCTTCGTCAGACAGCCAATGATCGCGGTGGAGGAATTCGCCCTCATACCGCAAAACATCGGTTTCGCATTGCCCACAGGCCCCCCCACGGCACAGATAGGGCGGGTTGGTGCCTGCGGCTTCTAAGGCCTCTAGCAGGCTTTCATTTTCGCCAACATACAAGGTTTGGCCTGACCGCGCGAGCGTCACATCAAAGGGTGCGCCACTTTGGGGGGCCAAAAACTCCTCGGAATGGACAGAAGATTTGGGCCACCCTTGGGACGAGGCGCTGTCGCAGACCCATTTGATCATCCCCTTTGGGCCACAGACATAGACATTTGTGCCCAAAGGTTGCCGGGCCAGCAATTGCGCCAAATCGATCATCTGTTTCTGGTCATCGTGATAGATATGGACATGGTTTGGATATTGGCCACGCAGATCATCGGCGTAGGATCCCAAGGCCGCCGTGCGCACGGAATAATGCAATTCAAAATGTCCGTTGATTGCGGCAAGTTGTTTGATCTGCGCCAGAAATGGCGTGATGCCAATGCCGCCTGCGATCATCAAATGCTTGCGCGCCCGCAAATCCAGCGAAAACAGATTGACGGGCGCGCTGATCACCATCTGATCGCCCTTATGGACCCGTTGGTGCAGAAACAACGACCCGCCCCGCCCCTGATCGTCCCGCCTGACCGAAATCGTATAGGCCTTCTGATCGCGCGGGTCAGACATCAGCGAATAGGGATTGCGCCGCGTCATCGCGCCATCGCGCATTTCAACGACTGTATGCGCGCCGCCCGAAAAGGCGGGCAGCAATCCGCCATCCGTGCGTTTGAATTCAAATCGTTTGACCAGATCATTCACCATGACAACATCCGTCACAGTGACCGCAAATGTTTGCCCGCCGCTCATGAATACAGCTCCTTTGCGGGGGGGACCAACCCTGGGTCTTCGGCATCAATGCAAACCCCTTGGAATGCTGCAATGCGGCGCGAATAATGGTCGCGCACAAACAGGTTCAGGCCGCAATGCGCGCAGACAAAGGGATCATGGATCACATCTTCGGTTATGCCTTTGCAATGCACGCATTGCATCCGCCGCGCGACCGATCCGCGATGTTCGGTCTGAATGGCGTCAAGTGGATGGCCTGCTGACATCGCCTCATTCAGGGCTTGGCCGATCATGCCTTCGGTGCCCGCAAGATAGATTTGCAATCCCATATGGGCGTCTTGCAGCGTCTTGCGCAAACGCGACACAGATGCGGCATAGGTGGGCACCACATACAGTTGCAGCGGCCCTGTCGCCCGCAAATGTTGCACATAATCGGTGCCTTTTGGGATAAAGAACACCTGCGATTGCGCCATAAGTTCAGGCGCGGATTGCGCCAAATCCAACACCGCCTCAGCACCCTCGGCATCGGCAATCATCAAATGCGCCGTGCCGATACGGGGGGTAAGCCTGCCGTAAACGGGCCGCGTGATGATGGATTTGGGAAATTGGAATGTCGTCATGCCCCAAGGATTTCCTGTCTTGTGGTGGCGCGGGTTTGTCCCGCGCCAAGTCTTGTATTCTAGGGTTTAGTCTTTGACAGTGCGGCGTTTTTTGTCGACGTCAAAGAAAGGCATGGAATGGGTGGTGGCAGCAATCTTGCCATGTGTGCCGCAATGCACTGTCAGTTGCGTGCCATTGTTGGCGCAATCCACGGGCAGACGGGCAATCGCAATATTGTGTTTGTTCAGCGATGAATACATCGCTTGGGTGACAACGCCGACCTTCTGATCGCCACGATAGACGGGTGCGCCATTGCCGGGCGCATTGGTGCCGTCCAGTTTCAGACCCCATATCTTGAACCGCTCGCGCCCCTTTAGGCGGTAATGTTCCTCGGCCCCGCGAAAGCCCGTTTTGCCGGGCGAGACGGTGAAATCAAGGCCCAGCTCCCACAATGTATCGCCCGGACCTTCGTTTTCAAACGGATACATTTCCGAATTGTCAAAGGGGAAGAACAACAAATAGCTTTCCGTGCGCAGCAAATCCAACGTGGTAAAGCGGCAAGGAATGATCCCCATCGACGCGCCTTCGTCCAAAATGCGGTCCCAAATGGTGGGCGCATCTTGGCCACGGCAGAACAATTCATAGCCCCGCTCACCCGTATAGCCCGTGCGCGAAATCATCACGGGAAAGCCAAACAAAGACGTCTGCATATGGCTGAAATAGGCCAATTGCCGAATGCCTGGGACGTGTTTTTCCAAATAATCGACAGCCAATGGCCCCTGCAGCGACAAATCGTGCAAATTGTCATCAAAGCGCAGCGACACATCGCGCCCCGTGGCCGCCATCGTCAACTGTTCATGCGCGCCACCCGATCCATGCACGACCATCCAGCTGTTTGGACCCATGCGGTAAATCACGCAGTCATCAACAAACTTGCCCGCGTCATTCAGCATTGTCGCATAGACCGACCGACCTGGCATGATCTTTTCGACATTGCGCGACGTGGCGCGGTCGATCACATGGCTGGCGGCGGGTCCCGTTATGTGCATCTTTTTCAGACCTGACACATCCATCAGCCCCGCCTTGGTGCGGATCGCCAGATATTCCTGTTCTGGATCACCCTTTTCATAGGACCAAGCGGTTCCCATTCCGCTCCAATCCTCAAGATTGGACCCCAAGGCGCGATGGCGATCGCCAAGTGCGGAAAATCTCCAAGATGCAGTCATGTTTCACTCCCTAAGCCTATGGTTATTGGCCTGCCGCTTGCACCAGACCAACCGCTTTTGCGGCGCTGCCTATGAAACGCCCCGCCCCAGCGGCGCACAGGCCAAAGGCAAAACGATATCTGCATCAAAGATGGGGACGAACAGGATCGATAGTCAAGAAAAAAAAATTACTGCTAGGATAACTTGTTAGAACCGAAAAAATGCATTCCGCTGTCGTGGATCTGAGCGGATCAGATATTCTGACAAGAAAAAATTATTCTTCTGGGTTGTTGAAATGAAAACCCCCTGCTAGGCTTAGATATCCTAAACAGGGAATCAAGATATGTGTGGCATCGTCGGCCTTTTCCTTAAAGACAAATCACTTGAACCCCAACTCGGTGCCTTGCTGACCGAAATGTTGATCACCATGACCGATCGCGGCCCGGACAGTGCGGGCATCGCCATTTACGGCGGCGCGGGCGATGGTCTGGCCAAGATCACGGTGCAATCGGCCCAGCCCAATCAGGATTTCGCCAATCTGGACGCGGATTTGCACGCGGCCCTTGGGCAACCCGTGGCAATGCTGATCAAAAGCACCCATGCGGTTTTGGAAATTCCGGCGGGTCAGATTGCGGCGGCGCGGTCCGCCCTGCTGCATTTGCGTCCAGAGTTGAAAATCATGAGCGTGGGCGACAGTTTGGAGATTTACAAAGAGGTGGGTCTGCCCAAAGATGTGGCACGCCGCTTTGATGTTGCCAAAATGGGCGGCACACATGGCATCGGCCATACACGCATGGCGACCGAATCTGCGGTGACCACCATGGGCGCGCATCCGTTTTCCACGGGACCAGATCAATGCTTGGTTCATAATGGATCGCTGTCCAATCACAACAGCCTGCGCCGAATGCTCGCGCATGAGGGGATTTTCACCGAAACCCAGAATGATACCGAAGTAGGCGCGGCTTATCTTACATGGCGGATGCAAAACGGCGCGAGTCTGGGCGAGGCGCTGGAAAGCAGCCTGCAGGATCTGGACGGGTTTTTCACCTTTGTTGTGGGCACCCAAG
The DNA here is from genome assembly GCA_040398785.1 of Cypionkella sp. Taxonomy (GTDB): domain Bacteria; phylum Pseudomonadota; class Alphaproteobacteria; order Rhodobacterales; family Rhodobacteraceae; genus Cypionkella. Next base: position 330,590 of record JBBATJ010000003.1, read on the forward strand.
ACGGCTTTGGTGTGGTGCGTGATCCCATTGCCTGCAAGCCCGCCGTGATGGCCGAAACCGATCAATACGTGGCCTTTGGCTCAGAGTATCGCGCCTTGGTCAACCTGCCTGGGATTGAGGATGCCCGCGTTTGGGAACCTGAACCCGCCACCGTCTATTTCTGGAAACACTAAGATGCAGACATTTGATTTACAGGCCCAAGGCCTGAGGGCGTTGAATTCTGCGCTGCATGGGTTGCGCGGCCAAACCAACCAAACCGTGTGGGAGGTCGTCAATCCGAAGGGCGCGCATTCCATCGCGGTGGGACTGGATGCACCGATTGATCTGACGGTGCGCGGATCGACGGGCTATTACTGCGCGGGCATGAACAAACAAGCGACTGTGCGGATCAAAGGCTCGGCTGGACCTGGGGTTGCCGAAAACATGATGTCGGGCGCGGTGATTATCGATGGCAATGCCTCGCAATATGCGGGGGCCACGGGGCGCGGCGGGTTGTTGGTCATCAAGGGTGATGCCTCTTCGCGCTGTGGCGTGTCGATGAAAGGGATAAACATCGTCGTGCATGGCAATATCGGACATATGTCCGCCTTTATGGCGCAATCGGGCAATCTGGTGGTTTTGGGCGATGCGGGCGACGCATTGGGCGACAGCCTGTATGAGGCGCGTCTGTTCGTGCGCGGTTCGGTCAAATCCCTTGGCGCGGATTGCATTGAAAAAGAAATGCGTCCTGAACATCTGGAACTGCTTGAGGGTCTTTTGAAACAGGGCGAGGCCGACCATCTGGCCAAGCCCTCTGAGTTCAAACGCTATGGCTCGGCGCGCAAGCTGTATAATTTCAACATCGACAACGCCTCGGCGTATTGAGGTCACATGAGCGATTTTCCCCGCACCCCGCCCCGTTTTTCCGCCACCTTTACCCCCGCGATCAATGCCGAAATCCGCCGTGCGGCGGCGACAGGCATCTATGACATTCGCGGCGGCGGCACCAAACGCCAATTGCCACATTTTGACGACCTGCTGTTTTTGGGCGCATCGATCAGCCGCTATCCGCTGGAAGGCTACCGCGAGAAATGCGCAACCGATGTTTGGCTGGGCACGCGTTTTGCCAAAAAGCCGATCCATCTGGAAATTCCTGTGACCATCGCAGGGATGTCCTTTGGTGCGCTGTCTGGCCCCGCCAAAGAGGCCCTAGGGCGCGGTGCATCTGCTGCGGGCACATCGACCACAACAGGTGATGGCGGCATGACCGAAGAGGAACGCGGGCATTCCAAAACCTTGGTCTATCAATATCTGCCCAGCCGTTACGGGATGAACCCCGACGATCTGCGCCGCGCCGATGCGATTGAAATCGTGGTTGGCCAAGGGGCCAAGCCTGGTGGCGGCGGGATGCTGCTGGGCCAAAAAATTTCCGACCGCGTGGCCAATATGCGCAACCTACCCAAGGGGATTGACCAACGCTCTGCCTGCCGTCACCCCGATTGGACGGGGCCTGATGATCTAGAGATCAAAATCGGCGAATTGCGTGAGATTACCGATTGGGAAAAGCCGATCTATGTAAAAATCGGCGGCGCACGGCCCTATTATGACACAGCCCTTGCGGTCAAAGCGGGGGCGGATGTCGTCGTTCTGGACGGGATGCAAGGCGGCACAGCGGCGACCCAAGATGTGTTTATCGAACACGTGGGGATGCCGATCCTTGCGTGCATTCCGCAGGCGGTTAAGGCGCTGCAAGATTTGGGGATGCACCGCAAAGTGCAACTGATCGTGTCGGGCGGGATTCGCTCTGGCGCGGATGTGGCCAAGGCGATGGCGCTGGGCGCGGATGCGGTGGCGATTGGCACGGCGGCGCTGATTGCGCTGGGCGATAATGATCCGAAATGGGAATCTGAATATCAAAAATTGGGCACGACTGCCGACGCCTATGACGATTGGCACGAAGGACGCGATCCTGCGGGCATCACCACCCAAGACCCAGAACTGTCTGCGCGTTTTGACCCTGTTTTGGGCGGTCGCCGTCTGAAAAACTATCTCAAAGTCATGACCCTAGAGGCGCAGACCATCGCCCGCGCCTGTGGCAAGAACCATCTGCACAATCTTGAACCCGAAGACCTTTGCGCCCTAACAATGGAAGCGGCCGCTATGGCCAAAATCCCCCTTGCAGGCACAGATTGGTATCCGGGAAAATCTGGGGGCTTTTGACCGCCTTCGTTGACGCAACCATCAGGGAAAGGAAAATCGGACCATGACGATAGATCTGGCAGATTTTGCAAAACAAAACGGCGTTAAATACTTTATGGTGTCCTATACCGATCTGTTCGGGGGGCAGCGTGCGAAACTGGTGCCTGCGCAGGCGATTGCGGAAATGTCGGTGGATGGGGCAGGATTTGCGGGCTTTGCCACATGGCTGGACCTGACGGCAGCCCATCCCGATATGATGGCGGTTCCTGATCCGTCCAGCGTGATCCAACTGCCTTGGAAACCCGAAGTGGCGTGGGTTGCATCCAATTGCGTGATGGAGGGGCAGCCTGTTGACCAAGCCCCCCGCAACGTGCTGCGCAAACTGATCGCCGAGGCAGCCAAGGACGGTTTGCGGGTGAAAACGGGGGTAGAGCCTGAATTTTTCCTGCTGACTCCCGAAGGCGACAAAATATCTGATCCATATGACAATGCTGAAAAGCCTTGCTATGATCAGCAGGCCGTCATGCGCCGTTATGACGTGATATCCGAGGTTTGCGACTATATGTTGCAATTGGGCTGGGAAGCCTATCAAAACGACCACGAAGATGCGATTGGTCAGTTTGAAATGAACTGGAAATACGACGACGTGCTGCAAACCGCTGACAAGCACAGCTTTTTCAAATTCATGATGAAATCGGTGGCTGAAAAGCATGGGTTGCGCGCGACCTTTATGCCCAAACCGTTCAAGGGGCTGACGGGTTCGGGGTGCCACGCGCATATCTCGGTCTGGGATTTAGAAGGCAAAAAGAACGCCTTTGCCGATCCAACGAAGGAATTGGGCCTGTCGGAACGGGGCCGCCATTTCTTGGGCGGGATTATGAAACACGCCTCAGCCTTGGCCGCGATCACCAATCCCACTGTGAACAGCTATAAACGCATTAACGCACCGCGCACCACGTCGGGGGCAACTTGGGCGCCCAATACGGTGACTTGGACGGGCAACAACCGCACCCATATGGTGCGCGTGCCTGGGCCTGGTCGGTTTGAATTGCGTCTGCCTGATGGGGCGGCGAACCCCTATCTGATGCAGGCCGTGATCTTGGCCGCAGGTCTGGACGGTGTGCGCACGCAGGCAGATCCTGGACCGCGCTATGACATTGATATGTATACCCAAGGCCATACGGTTGAGGGCGCACCAAAACTGCCGTTGAACCTGCTGGACGCGCTGCGCGATTACGACAAAGACAGCACCTTAAAGGCGATGATGGGCGAAGATTTTTCCAAGGCCTATCTGAAGCTGAAACTGCAAGAGTGGAACAGCTACACCGCACATTTCTCGGCTTGGGAACACCAAAATACGTTGGATATCTGACGAAACCTTGTATGAATATCGCCGCGAACGGCGGCGATATTCAAATCGACATGGTCGCCGCAACGGCGCGTTGCCATTTAGCATATTTCGCATCCCGCTGATCCATGGGCATAACAGGTGCAAATCGACGCTCTAGCGCCCAAGTTTTCGCAAATCCCGCAGGATCTGGGCAAATCCCCGCGTGCAGTCCTGCCAAATAGGCCGCGCCCAATGCCGTGGTTTCTGTCACGACGGGACGGTCAACCGGCGCGCCCGAAATATCGGCCAAAAACTGCATAGCATAATCGCTGGCCACCATGCCGCCATCGACGCGCAAGACCCCCTCGGCCGTTGCGCCCCAATCAGCGGTCATTGCCGACAGCAAATCGCGCGTCTGATAGCCCACGCTTTGCAACGCTGCCTTGGCCATTTCAGCGGGGCCAGAATTGCGCGTTAGCCCATAGATTGCACCGCGACAATCAGGCCGCCAATAGGGCGCGCCCAGACCCGTAAAGGCAGGCACAAGGATTACATCTTGGGTCGGGTCAGCACTGTCGGCAAGGCCTTGGGTTTCGTTCGCCGCACGAATGATTTTCAACCCATCACGCAGCCATTGCACCACCGCCCCCGCAATAAAAATAGACCCCTCTAGGGCATAGGTGGGCCTGCCATTCAACTGATAGGCAATCGTGGTCAGCAATCGGTTGTGTGAGGGCACAAAATCCGCGCCCGTATTCAAAAGGGCAAAACACCCCGTCCCATAGGTCGATTTCATCATCCCCGGGGCAAAGCACGCCTGCCCCACCGTGGCCGCCTGCTGATCGCCAGCAACACCCAAAATCGGAATTTCGCGCCCAAACAGATCGGCGCGGCAGACCCCAAAATCGGCGGCACAATCGCGCACTTCGGGCAGCATCGCCATTGGAATATCCAGAATGCCGCAAATCTCGGTGTCCCAAGTGCCTTTGCGAATGTCATACAACATGGTGCGCGCGGCGTTTGTGGCGTCGGTCACATGGGCGCGCCCGCCTGTCAGTTTCCAAATCAAATAACTGTCCACGGTTCCAAAGCACAATTCGCCCCGCATTGCCCGCGCCCGTGCACCTGCCACATTGTCCAGCAGCCATTTCACCTTGGTTGCGGAAAAATAGGGATCCAGCAAAAGCCCCGTCTTTGCCGTGATCATCGCGGCATAGGGGGCCAAATCGGTGCATATTTGTGCTGTGCGCCGATCTTGCCAAACAATCGCATTATAGACCGGCTGTCCCGTCGCACGATCCCAAATCAGCGTGGTTTCGCGCTGATTGGTGATGCCAATGGCAGCAATCTGGGCGACATCCACCCCTGCGCGCTCAATCGCGCCGCGCGCTGTTGCGGCCACACTGGACCACAAATCGGCGGGATCATGTTCAACCCATCCAGCGGCAGGATATATTTGCGGAAATTCTTGCTGCGCGCTGGACTTGACGCGAAAATGCCGATCAAAGAGGATCGCACGGCTGGACGTTGTGCCCTGATCAATCGCAAGAATATATTCCATCTGCGCCCCCGAAATGCGAAAATATGTTGGAAAGATCGTGCGATGATCCACGCCTTTAGGCAAGGGGTCGCAAGTCAGGCTTGGGAAACGCGCTTGCGCAATGTGACAGCTTGGCTATTCTTACAAAACATTTAAGCAGGTGACAAATGTTGACAAAATTCGCCGTTGTCTTGGCCCTTATGACCAGCCCTGCGTTTGCTGCAAATTGCAGCAACACGTCCGCTGGGTTTGACGCGTGGAAAACCGAAATGGTGGCCGAGGCTGCGGCCGAGGGTGTGGGCCCCAAGGGGATTGCCGCCCTAGAAGGGGCCAGTTATTCAAAAGTAACAATCTCTGCTGACCGCAATCAAAAAAGTTTTAAATACACGTTGGACAAATTTCTAGCCCTGCGAGGAGCGGAGACAATCATCGCCCAAGGCCGTGCCAAACGCGCAAAAAATAAGACGTTTTACGACGATCTCGAAGCGGCTTATGGCGTGCCCGCAGGAGTCATTTTGGCGATCCACGGCATGGAAACGGCCTTTGGCGGATTTATGGGCGATACAAATGTTGTCTCAGCCATTTCAACGCTGACGTTTGACTGTCGGCGCAGTGATTATTTCCGCCCACATATGATGGCGGCCCTGAAACTGGTAGATCAAGGCACAATCACCGCAAATTCCATCGGCGCCAAACACGGCGAATTGGGCCATACACAGTTTTTGCCTGGCAACGCCTTGGCTTATGGCGTTGACGGCAATGGCGATGGCGTAATTGATTTGAACACTGCGGTCGATGCCCTTGCCAGCACTGCGAATTATCTGCGCGCCAAAGGATGGCAGCCCGGTCTTGGCTATGGCGAAGGGGCGCCAAATTTTGCTGTCATCAAAGAATGGAACGCCGCAACTGTTTATCAACAGGCGATTGCCTTAATGGCCGCAAGGATTGACGAATAACGGCAAACAACCGTCTTTGCGGCATTTGCAGTCATTTGATTGTAAACCAGCCTTGAAAATACGGTGCCTTTGGGGAAAGAGTTTAGCGCAAAAATCCTGGCTTTTTTGCCCATTCTGCCGCATCGCGAATCATCTGTGCCAAAGTGCTGCGTTTGGGTGTCCAACCCAACACTTCGCGCGCGCGGGTTGATCCGGAAATGAGTGCCACGGCGTCGCCCGCACGGCGCGGCCCGTTCACAATCGGCACCGGACGGTTGGTCACGGATGCAGCGGCATCAATCACCTGGCGCACGGAAAATCCCTGTCCTGACCCCAAATTGAACGCTGATGTGCCGCGCCCGTCCAGCAGCCAATTCAGCCCCAGAATATGTGCATCCACCAAATCCGCAACATGGACATAATCGCGCAAACAGGTGCCATCGGGGGTAGGATAATCCGTGCCAAAAACCGTAAGTGCAGGGCGGCGACCATCAATGGCATCCAGCATAAGGGGGATCAAATGGGTTTCAGGGCGGTGCTGTTCGCCAACGTCACCTGCAGCCCCTGCCACGTTGAAATAGCGAAAAATGACGTGCTGCAGGCCGAATGCCGCACCAAAATTTGCAAGCATATCCTCAATCGCGCGTTTTGATGCGCCATAGGAGTTGATCGGATATTGTGGCGTGGCTTCGGTCAAAACAACGCCGTCTTGATCGCCATAGGTGGCACAGGTCGACGAGAATACGAAATTCATACACCCCGCGTGAACCGCCGCCTCCATCAGGTTCAGCGCCCCGATAATATTGGTGCGCCAGTATTTCGCGGGGTCTTTCATCGACTCGCCAACCAAGGATAGGGCGGCAAAATGCATCACGGCGACGGGGCGATACTGGGCAAAAGCCGCATCAATCGTCGCGCGGTCCAGCAAATCACCCTCAACATGGGGTCCAAATTTGACCGCCTCATGCCAGCCCGTTGAAAAATTATCAAACACCACAGGGATAAATCCCGCTTGCTGCAATGCCTGACACGCGTGTGCACCGATATATCCTGCGCCCCCCGTCACTAAAACATTCTGTGCCATGCGCCCCCCCATTTTGAGCCAATATCTGGGATTGGCGCCCAGAGGTCCAGTGTTTAAAACAGGAAATCAGCGTCCGACAGCAGCCCTGCCAAGCTGCTTCCCGCCGAGATGATCAGCCGTTCATCGCCATAACTGACTTCGGCCCCTGTGGCCGTGGCGGTGATCAGCAAAGATTGTGCGCCATAAATGCGCCCCCAATCGTGCAAATCGATCAAATCCTGGCTATCTTGAAAATCTGTGATGCGGTCCAGCGCGCCATCACGGGCAAAGATAAACACGTCCGCGCCTGCCCCCCCCGTCATCACATCGCTGCCCGCCCCATCACACAATCGATCCGCCCCGGCACCACCGTTCAGCGTATCTGCACCAGCACCGCCCAACAAAAGATTATCGAAACTGTCGCCCATAGCCTGCCCCGCCACCGCGTCAATCCGCACGCCCAATGTTGCCAGCGACAGATCATAATGCAAAATGCGGTCGGCCCGCGCATCCACCATCAAGATATCGACATTGTTTGCGACAACCTCGGCCTTGATTGCCGATACGGCCTGCAGGCCCTGACCGCCCTCTAGCGAGAAACTTTCCAAATGCGACAATCGGCCATTGGGCAACATTTCAAACAGCGAAAGCCCCGCGTCACGCCCGGCCGCGACGATAAAAAAGCGCCCTTGGGCCGTGAAACTGTCAAAGGCTTGAATGCCGTCAAACCGCGTATCTGCGTCATCTACCACGTGATCGGTCTGGAAAAACACGCCCATCGGGTTCACCCGCAACACAGTCAGCGAATCCGAATTGGTTGCGGCAATCACGGCAAAATCCGTCCCGCTGATGTTGACCGTTTGCAGCATCGCAACACCATTCACCGGCAATCCATTTTGCGCGCCAAAACTGTCGATCCATTCTACCGAACCAGTGGGGGATATACGGTAACTGCTGATGCCATTCTCTAAGGGTGAAATTGCCAACAACACCTGATCGGCACCGCGCTGCAAAAGGGCGGTATCTGTCACGCCATTCAAATAGGCCTTGGCCCCGTCAAGAATTTGCACGATCGGTGTCAGCGCACCCGTGTCAGACAGGCTAAACAATCCCAAGCCCGCGACGCCACGCTGCGCAATCGCGGCCATATCTCCACCTGCAAATTCCAGCACTTGCATCGCCGTGACATCGCGCAAATTCGCACCCGTCGTGACCGAAACTGGGGCGGCCCAGCTGGGGGTACCATTTGCGGTGATCGTGTTCATCGCAAGCGGCGTATCAAAGGCCGACATATTGAACAATCGGGGCAAATTGGTCGTCTGTTGCAGGGCAAAATCTGGCCCAATCTGGCGCGCCCAAGTGATATCACCAGCCGACTGCGCACTGGCTTGCCCCAAAGAAACCGAGGCCAATAAATTACCATCCCGCGCAGAAAAGATCAGCTGCACCCTGCCCGCCATCTCAACCGAAGCAAGGGACGCAGAAATATCCATGAACCCATAACTGGCGGCAAAATAGCTGGTTGTGTATTGCAATTGCATGATTGTCCCCAAAACCAAAACTGTCATCAGGGTGGATCGGGGCGCGGTTGGCCACGGGGCACAATTGCGGCAAAGCTGGGACGCTTTGGGAAATTTCATCGCAAATCTTAGGCAGATAATCCGCCAAATCGGCATTTATTAAATGTGTTTCCATCGATTGGTGGCACATTTTGGGCAACTATGGGGTGAATGCATGGCAACGATCACAGGTAACGGAACGGCGCAAACGGGTCTGGGCGGCGTGGCCGGCTATGGCGAGACCGCACTGACACGCGCAGATGAAGGGGTCTTTGCAATCGATACCAGTGCCGTGTTTGAAAACGGCATTACCCTTTCGGGTGTGAACTATCGCGCCAATGCCTTGTTCGTGTCATTGGACGGGTTTTTGACCTTTGGCGCGGGCACGGTGGGATTGCCCAGTGATCCTGCGACACAGCTTTCTACGCCTTTTATCGCCGCCTTTTTGGCTGATATCGACACGCGTTTGGATGGTGAGGGTGCCGAAAGCGGCCCAGTTTGGGTCGATATTGACCCTGTCCTGGATGTGGTCACCATCACGTGGCAAAATGTTGGATTTTACCGCCGAAATGCCGATTTGACCAATACGTTCCAGATCCAATTATTCGATCAAGGCGCGCAGGGCATTGATGTTGTGTTGCGATATCAGTCCATCGAATGGACGGCGGGGGATTTGCAGGGCGGTTGGGGCGGCAATGGCGGCACGCCTGCCTATATCGGGTATCGATGGGAGGCTGCGGGGGCGGCGACCGAACTTACCGCATCGACACAAGAAATCGCGCTTTTGAATTTGCCATCCACTTTGGGCAATACGGGCATTGCAGGCCTGTGGGTTTGGAACCTGCCCCAGACCGCGGTAGGAGGCGGAACCTTTGGGGCAGATGTGCTAACGGGCGGGCTTGGCAATGATGTTTTGATGGGCCTTGGGGGCGATGACACCCTGATTGGCGGCCTTGGGGCGGATACGCTGGATGGTAGCGACGGATTTGACTGGACAAGTTATACCAATGCCAGTGGCGGGCTGTATTTCAGTTTTGCCAATCCCACGCTGAATACAGGCGCGGCTGCGGGCGATGTTTTGATCAATGTCGAAGGCGTTATTGGCACCGAATTTTCTGATACTTTGATCGGCGGAACGGCGAATGACGCCATAAATGGCGGGACTGGCGCCGACAGTCTGTTTGGGGGGGGCGGGGCGGATACGCTGTTTGGGAATGCGGACAACGACACGCTGAACGGGGGGACAGGGTCGGACCTGCTGAATGGGGGCGGGGGGTTTGATTGGGCCAGTTTTTCCGCACCCATTCGATTGGATTTGGAAAATCCAGTTTTGAATACGGGCGAGGCTGCAGGCGATGTTTTTGGCAGTATTGAGGGCGTATTGGGCAGCACGGGGGCCGATACCATTGCGGGCGATGGCACCGCCAACAGCATTTCCGGCGGCGCGGGTGATGACATTTTGCTTGGCCGCGCTGGTGATGATCAACTTTGGGGTGATGCCGGCAACGACACGCTTGAGGGGGGGCTGGGTGCCGACACGCTGACGGGCGGCGCGGGATTGGACATGGTTAGTTATGCGTCAGCACTTACGGCGCTGCGGATCAACCTATTTGATCCAAGCCAAAACACGGGCGAGGCAGCGGGTGATGTATTTTTTCAAATCGAAAATATCCTTGGCTCGACCTATAATGACACGATTTCTGGTGGCGTCTCCGCTGATCGTATCGACGGCGGTGCCGGCAATGACAGCCTGACGGGACAAGACGGCGCGGATACGCTGTTGGGCAGCGCAGGCGACGATTCGATGGATGGTGGCGCAGGTGGCGACAACTTTTTTGGCGGCACAGGGACCGATACAGTCACCTATGCGGCTTGTGATCGTGGGTTGATCGTTGACATGATCACCGCCTCTCGGGGCACCTATTGGGCGAATGGTGACACATTTTCAGGCATCGAACGCGTGATCGGGTCTAATTTTCCAGATTTGATTTGGGGGGATGGTGCTGCAAATCTTTTGGACGGGGGCATCGGCGATGATTGCCTGTTTGGGGGGGCGGGGGCAGATACGTTGACCGGCGGGTGGGGCAAGGATGTCTTGTTTGGCGATGACGGCGATGATGTTTTGGATGGCGGCGTTGGGAATGACTTACTTGAAGGGGGCGGTGGTGGTGACCGCTTTTTACACTCTGGCGGCGCAGGTGACGGCACGGATTGGATTATCGACTTTGCATCGGCCAGCGGTGATATCTTGGTTTTCAACGGCAGCGGCGCAAGTCTGGCGGATTTTTCAGTCACCGCCGAGCAACGCGCCCGCTTGTGGATTGTGGCCGATGACGTTTGGGTCGTGACGCATATACCGACCGGGCGCCAGTTATGGGTTCTGGAAAACAGCGACAACACGGTCACGGATGTCGATATCAGCATCGACAATGTGGTTTACGATCTGCTTTAACGTCCGACCGAAACATATTCGGCAAATCCAGCCTCTAATACTTCGGGTTTGGTGTAAACATTGCGCAGATCGGCCATGCGAGGCGTTTCCATCTTGCGCGCCAGTTTTGCCAAATCCATGGCGCGAAATTCGTTCCATTCTGTCAGCAAAACCACCAAATGCGCCCCTTGCGCGGCCTGATAGGCTGTCTCGCACCATTTGACCCCAGGCAAAAGGGCCTCACCCTCATGTTGGCCTTGTGGATCACAAACACGCACTTTCACACCCGCACCAATCAAAGCAGGCACAATGGTCAGGGACGGTGCCTCACGCATATCATCGGTATTGGGTTTGAACGTGACCCCTAAAACGGCAACTGTCTTACCATTCAACTGCCCATCGCACAAATCAACGATTTTATCCAACATACGGCGCTTAATTTCCTCATTCACCTTAATGACGGTTTCGGTGATCTGCATCGGTACAGCGTTTTCCTGGCCGATCCGCGCCAAGGCTTTGGTATCCTTTGGAAAACAAGACCCACCATAGCCAGGACCCGCGTGCAAAAACTTATTCCCAATGCGGCCATCCATCCCCATGCCTTTGGCAACGTCCTTAACATCCGCGCCCACCCGTTCGCACAGCATCGCAATTTCATTGATAAAGGTGATCTTGGTCGCCAAAAATGCATTGGCGGCGTATTTGATCATCTCGGCACTTTCTAACCCTGTATAAACAACGGGAAATTCGCGCAAAAACAACGGGCGATACACATCGGCCATCACCTTGCGTGCCTGATCAGATTCGACACCCACGATCACACGATCTGGGTGCATGAAATCATCGATCGCGGCCCCTTCACGCAAAAATTCGGGGTTCGAGGCAACATCAAGTTTCGCCTGCGGATTGGCCGCCAATGCCGCCGCAAGCACCTTGCGGTTGGTGCCAACGGGGACAGTCGATTTGGTAACAATCACCGTATATCCCGTCACTGCGCGGCCAATTTCTGCGGCTGCAGTCATGACATAACTCAGGTCCGCATGGCCATCGCCGCGCCGAGTCGGGGTGCCAACTGCAATGAACACCGCATCTGCATCCGCGACTGCAGCGTCAAGGTCCAAGGTAAAGGTTAACCGCCCCGCAGCCACGTTCTTGGCCATCAACGTGTCCAAGCCCGGTTCAAAAATTGGGACTTCACCCGCATTCAAGCGATCAATTTTTGCCGAATCCTTGTCTACGCAGACCACATCATGCCCAAAATCCGAAAAGCAGACCCCAGAGACAAGCCCAACATACCCCGTGCCGATCATCGCAATTTTCATGTAAAAGACCTTTTAACCCTATGTTTTTGATAGATTGGCAGGGCAGTTCTGTCAATTTCTTAGAAACACTCTTGTGAAAATAAGATCATCGACGAAAATCATCGCACCCAATGCCTGCCGCAAAACCATATCGGCGGCCAGGTGCAAAACATAGTTTGTGAATGGGGATCGCTCATCTGCGCGCGCCATAAGACGCTTGCGCTTGGGAAACCCAAAAGGATGCAATTGATACGTAAGTTTTAAGAAATTTGCGCGAATATCTGATCGCCCAACCCCTCGGCCTGCGCCGCGTTTAACCCCTGTTTTGCCGCAAAGAACGCCAGCAATTGCAAAAACAACGGCGCGGTGCGGCTGACCATGGTCGCCCCTGCCCATGCCAGTTTTGCATCCACCCTTGCCGCTTCGGGCAGACCCGCAATCGCCGCCTCGAATGGGCTGGGCCATTTGCCCAATGCGGCGTCCACCACCAAATCGGCGGGCAGGATTTTGGCGGCATAAAGCGCGCGGCAAAAATCCATCTTGGATAGGGTGACGGGGATAGGCGCGGGGTCCAGCACCACCAACCCGTCCTCGATCAGCGCCAACACCGCGCGGCATTGTTCGTTTTCGGGATCATTCGGGATGAACGCCGTCAGCCCGTCGATTTCGGCAGTCCAGCCGCCGTTTGCGTTGGTGATATGGATCATGCTGTCAACTCCGCATTGCCTTCAATTAAAACAACCGCAGTGGCCGTCGCATAGGTCGATGGGCGAAACGCGCCTGTTGGGTCTATCGGTTGCGCGGCAATGCTGCCACCCGATCCAGAGGCATAGGACAGGATGGCAATCGTCGGCGTCGCACGCTTTCGTGTCCGCCAATATCCCGTTGCGATGTTACCACTGGTGGGCAGGTCATAGGATTGACGTTCATAAAACCGCTCGCAGATGCGCGTTTCGTCCGTGATATCCAGCCGCTGATAAGGCGTGGGCACCGTGCCCAGTTCCAACTGTGCCTGCGTGAATGTGCCGCCTGTAAAGCGCACTGTGGCATTGGCACCCGCCGTCAGCGTCACCGTGCCGCCATTGGCCACAGCCGTGCCATTCACTGTCGCCGTGGCACTGCCAACCCACGACAGACAGTATGTGCCGCCCGTGATATTGACCCCCTCAATCACCTGCGACACACCGCCTGCGGGGGCCGTCATCGTATAACCCGCAACTGTCCCCGCAAAGGTCAGCGCCTGCCCCGATGTGACCACAAACCAACGATCCAGCGTGAATTGGTTGGCCGCCGTGGTTGCGGCCCCGCTGACATAGGCGCGCTGGTTGATCCGACCTGTGGCATTGACCAACAGATTGCCCGCGCCTTGCACGCCCATCGCGGTGCGCGCCTCGGCGGCAGATAGGGATTTGAATGGATAGGCCAGACGCGCCGCCGCTTTGTCCAGCTGCAGGCCCCGAATACGATAGGTTTTATCAATTGGCTGCGCGGATGGGGTCGCAAAATACATATAGCACGCGGCGCTGCCCGTTCCCGCCGCCATCACACGCGTTGCTGAAATCACTGTGGGTGTTGACGCATCCGTGACCGCGGATGGTGTTTCAACCATATAAACATTACTGGCATTTCCCTGAATAACGCAAAGGGTCATGTTCCCAGTTCCGACATTGGGGGCGCTTAGTCTTTCGACGGACATAGATGCCGTCCATGTATCACCAACAGCAGCGGGAACAAATGTTTGAACAAACGCGCCAGTATTTGCCCCCGCGCCTGACGAAGTCCCCGAAAATCGCAAATCAACATAAGGGCCTAACGCATCAGACCCAGGGGTTTTTGTGACGGTGATGCCATTTCCAACAAAGGAATTTCGCCAATAGGCCGCATTGCCAAAATCATTCGCCCCCACCGCAAAGTTCCCCGTCGATCCCGCCCCCAAAAACGCATTGTCAAACGCATTGGCCAACGGGTTGATTTGCGCGGCACTGGCGGTGATGCCCATAGAAGATAACCCGCCGCTGACGGGCGGCACAGCCCAACTGCCATCCGCGCGCAAGAAATTCGCAACACCTCCCCCAGAGGCCGGCGCAAGCCCGCGCGCCGTGGTCGTGACAACGGGCAAAAGTGCGGCTGCTTGTGCAGGGGTCAAATCTTGGGGCGCGCCCGTGGTTCCCGCATCACGGCCCTTAAAGGTTGCGGCGGCCATGTTGACCAATTGCGCATTTGTGACAGCATCAACTGTCGGCACAGCCCAACTGCCATCCGCGCGCAAGAAATTCGCAACACCTCCCCCAGAG
>JBBATJ010000003.1:345320-464252 GCA_040398785.1 Cypionkella sp.
TTCCCGCATCACGGCCCTTAAAGGTTGCGGCGGCCATGTTGACCAATTGCGCATTAGAAACGCCGTTTACAGTAGCAATCACAACTGTGCTGCCGTTGCTGCGCACCTTTACTTCGCCCGTGGTGGTGTTTAGCCAGATCATCCCATTGGTTGGGCTGACAGGATCGGTTGTTTGCCCCCCAAGACGCAAAGCGGCTGGTAAGGTCACCTGCCCCGTCGCACCGGCAATTGACAGGCCCGTCAAAAAGGCACTGCCATCAGGGCTGACCTTAACGGAAAAGTCATCATTTCCCGCAGTGCCCATTTCCGCACGACCCGAAAACCCAGTTTGGAACAGCAGGCTTGTCGTATCGGTGGCGGTGGCTTTGTTCAGCTTTAGCTGATGCCCTGCCCCCGCATGGTTCAGCAAAGTGGCTGGCGATGAGACTGACAATCGGTTGGTCGCATCCGCCGTGGCTGATACACCAATTTGGGAAAACCTTTGAGGGAAGTCCGCCTGTGTCATCCATAGGCTGCCATTAAAACTCGCAAGGGCCGATTCAGCCGTGATCCATGCCGTCCATCCTGCAACGGGGACAAAAAACTGCCATGCGCCTGCGTCAAACAATGCGATTTGCGCCGATTTTCCAGTCCAATCGCCCGATGCGCCCGCCGCGACGATATATCTGTCCCCTTGGACGGGTGTCGCAGGGGGAACCGACAAATTGCGCGCGGTCACCGCCAGTTGCACGATCACATCCAACTGGCGCAGCGCCTCGTTATGGGTGACGTGCTTTTGCGCCTGAGCAGGCAAAATATAGGGCAACGACAGGATCGTCGATGTATCGGGCATGGGAACCTCCGCAAAACGCTGTGAAGGCCACCCTATGGTTCAGACGTTAACGCCACCCGATCATGGCGCGCGCTGCCCCTCTGCCAAGGTAGAGGCAGATTGATGATCACGCCATGCCAGCCAAGAAATCGCCCCGATGATCAACGCACCGCCGAACAAGACATAGGCGTCAACTGGCTCGCCAAACAGACTGGCCCCCAATATCGTCGCCCAAACCAGTTGTAGGAAAACCACGGGTTGCGTGACGGCCAAGGGCGCCGCGCGAAAGGCGCGGGTCATGCAGTAATGTCCCACTGTTGCCATCACGGCCACACCACCCAGCCACAGGATTTGCACCGATGTCACAGGTTGCCACACCATCCAGGCCAAGGGCGCCAAAATCACCACCACCACCAATGACATCATCGCGACAATGACCGAAGCCGAGATTTGTGAGCTGAGTTGTTTGGCCAAGAGATAACTGCCGCAAAAACAGATCGCCGCCCCAATCTGTGCCAAATGCCCAAACCCCAAAACTTGCAGGCCGGGCCTCAGCACAATCAGCGCCCCGATCAACGCCGCAACGACCGCCAATATCCGCCGCAGGGGCAGCGCCTCACCCAGCAAAACCGACCCCGCCAAAAGCATCAAAACAGGGTTTAAATAGCCAATCGCGGTGACTTGGGCGATGGGAATACGCGCCATGGCATAAAACCACAACACCACCGCCGCCGCGTGAAACACACCGCGCCAGATCAATGCTGGCACAACTTTTGCGGGGACGTGCCGCATCAAATGCGGCAACATCGGGGCAAGCAAAATCACCCCCCAGACAAAACGAATGAAGGCCGACTGCAAAGCAGGAATATCCGCCCCCATATGGCGGACAATTCCGTTTTGCACAACAAAGGCAAGTCCGGAACAGACCATCCACGCAATGCCAATGCGCGGCTTTCCCAAATCTGGAAATGTCATCCCTTGAACACCAATGTCGCGGCAATCGCCCACATTGTAACGCCGACAATCACCTCAAGGTAGACCCATGCGCGGGGGTTGGCAAACAAGGGGGCCAGCAATCGTGCGCCAAAGCCCAGCGTTGCGAAAAAGGTAAAACTGCCCATCGCCGCGCCAATTCCGAACATCAAGCGGTATGGCGCATATTGCGCAGCAATCGATCCCAACAGCACCACAGTATCCAAATACACGTGCGGATTGGCCCATGTCAGAATAAGGCAGGTTGTCAAAACTGCGCGCAAACTGGCCCCCTGCCCCGCCTTTGGGGTCAAGGCCGCGCCGCCGCGTCGCGCCGATTGAAATCGCATGGCGCCGTAAACCAGCAAAAACGCCACGCCCGCCCAGCGCATCACCTCGCCCAGCAGGGGCAGGCTGGCCGACATCGCGCCAAACCCCGCAACACCCACCGCGATCAAAATCGCATCTGACGTCGCACAGGTCAAAACCACCCAACCGATATGCTCGCGCAACAGGCCTTGGCGCAGCACAAAGGCGTTCTGCGCGCCAATTGCCAGAATAAGACTGAGCGATACCAAAAACCCATGCATCATTGCCGAAATCATCTGCGCCTCGCCGTTGTGAACCTGCCTTTCAAATGACAGGTTTTTGCGCGTGGGTGAAGGGTGTTTGGCGCGGCGTTGGTAAATTTGGGGATAATCACCAGCGATTTTTGAAAGGCGCACTTTGTCGATTGGGCCGTCACGACACCTCTCAAACAATCGGCATTATTGATCACAGATCACACTCAATACGGCAAATCGGCGTTTGTATCGGCGTCCAACGCATCCAGAAAATCCCGCGCATTGGCGGTGGTGGCGTCGTCCATCTTGAACGGCAGATCGGCAAAGGCAACATCATCGCCAAGGCCCGCGTTTTCGGTCATATCGGCGCGCGCGGCGACCAGATCGCCTGCAGCCTGTCGGGGTGTAAGGTCGGCTAATCCTTCGCCCGCGCCGCCGCCTTGGCCCGCGCGTGTGCCATCCGTTCCTCGTAGTTCCCCGCCACTCGCTCCTCTATTGCCTCCATCTCGACCAAGGTTAGCAATGGATACCGTTTCACGGCTGTTTTCGATGATGGTTCTAGGTTGCCCGATGGGGGCACTGCTGTCGATTTTGGCGTCAACATCTGCAAATCCTTTCTTTTTAAACGGCGCATCACGGCACCGATTTTATTCTGTTTTCGCGCAAAGTCACCTCTTGGTCTCGGCGCATCAAGCAAAGCACAAAAGATTGTGCGCGCAAAATAGCGGCTCTTAAAAATCGTAACGCTGCCGCGAAATTTCGTTGCAATTATCTGTCCCTTCGCCTTTAACTTGCACAAATTTGAGGAGGACATCATGATCACACGTGCCGCCGTTGCCGTTGCCGCAGGCCAACCCCTTGTCGTTATGGACGTCAATTTGGATGATCCCAAAGAGGGCGAAGTTCTGATTGAAATCAAGGCAACAGGCATTTGCCACACCGATGAATTCACCCTGTCGGGTGCCGACCCTGAGGGGTTGTTTCCCGCAATCCTTGGCCACGAGGGCGCGGGCGTGGTGATCAAAGTGGGTCCTGGCGTCACATCCTTGAAACCTGGCGATCACGTGATCCCGCTTTATACGCCCGAATGCCGCGAATGTCCGTCGTGCCTGTCGCGCAAGACCAATCTTTGCACCGCCATTCGCACCACCCAAGGCCAAGGGCTAATGCCTGATGGCACCACGCGGTTCTCGATGCTGGATGGCACGCCAATATTTCATTATATGGGCTGTTCCACCTTTGCCAATCACACCGTCATGCCCGAAATCGCACTGGCCAAAGTGCGCGACGATGCGCCCTTTGACAAAATCTGCTATATCGGTTGCGGCGTGACCACGGGCATTGGCGCGGTTTTGAACACGGCGCAGGTGGAAATTGGCGCGAAGGCCGTGGTGTTCGGTCTGGGCGGCATTGGGCTGAACGTCATTCAGGGGCTGAAAATGGCGGGGGCCGATATGATTATCGGCGTCGATCTGAACAATGACAAAAAGGCGTGGGGCGAAAAGTTTGGTATGACGCATTTCCTGAACCCCAAGGAAATTGACGGGTCCATCGTGCAGGCGATTGTTGATCTGACCAAGACTCCCTTTGATAAAATCGGCGGCGCGGATTATTCGTTCGATTGCACGGGCAATGTCAAAGTGATGCGCGACGCGCTGGAATGCACCCATCGCGGCTGGGGCCAATCCATCATCATCGGCGTGGCCCCCGCAGGTGCAGTGATTGAGACCCGCCCGTTTCAGTTGGTCACTGGCCGCGTCTGGAAAGGCACAGCTTTCGGCGGCGCAAGGGGCCGCACGGATGTGCCAAAAATTGTGGATTGGTATATGGAGGGTAAGGTCGAGATTGACAGCATGATCACCCATATCCTGACGCTGGATGACATCAACAAAGGCTTTGATCTGATGCATTCGGGGGAAAGTATTCGGTCCGTGGTGGTGTATTAGGCCCCCGCCCACATCCTGATCAAATTCGACCGGGTTTTGGTCAAGGTGTCAAACAGCGCGGTTTTGCCTCCCTCGGCGTGGGCGGTTTCCACCGCTTGATCCAAATCGAACAAAATCTCGCGTTGCTTATCGTCGCGGATCAGGCTTTGAATCCAGCCCACCACCGCTATTCTTTCGCCTGACTGCACAGGCTCCACGCGGTGCAAGATGCCAGACGAATACAATATCATATCCCCCGCCGCCAATTTCACGGCGCGGGATTCAAAGCGGTCTTCCACGATCAGTGCGCCACCCTCATAGGTTTCAGGCGGGGCCAAAAACAGTGTGAACGACAAATCGGTCCGCAGATTGCCCATCATCGCATTGTCGACGTGCAGGCCATAAGTTTGACCCACCCGATAGCGCGACAGGATGAATTTCGACAAAGCAAAGGGGCGTGCCGCCGAATGGAACAGCAGATTGCTGCGCAGGGCCTTGGCGACCTTTTCCAAAATCGCCTCGCGTTCAGGCGTGACCGCCGCCTGATCGTTCGCCTTGACCGCTTGGGCAAAGCGACCCGCCGTCAGTTTGCCATCCTCAAAAGCCAACCCTTGGGCCTCGCGGCACAAAATCGCCGCCTCGGCAGGCGACAAGACGCCCTCAATCACCAGCATTACCGCACCTGTGAGACATAAAGTTCGACCTGCGCCGCCACCCCCGCCAAAATCGCAGGATCGCCCGCCGTCAGCGCTGTGGCGGTCATATCGCCATAGGCGGCGGAGGCACCATCTAAGGCGGCCAAGGCCTTGGCCGCCACCTTTGGGTTAACCGACGCCAATTCGGTCAACCAATCCTTGGCCGTCGCGATGAATTCATAAGACTCGTGATAGGCCATGTTATCAGCCACCGCGCCATTTTCAATACTGCCCGCATATTCATGCGCCGCCGCAGAAAGTAATAAGACAACTGCATCAAATCTGACCCGCGTTGCATCCGCCACAGGCACCATCGCTGCGGCGATCGCCTGCTGCACCGTAGCAAGTGCTTGCTCAACCTCGGCCAAGGGCGCGCCCGCCTCCATCTTTTGCGAAAAGGCAGTCATCGCGGGGGTAATATCGGGCACCTTATGGACGATCAGCGTGTCGCGCACGGCATCCATCATTTCTGCTTCGGGATGATAGGATAGGCCAATTGCCTCATCCACTTGACCTTTGGCATAGAGATCACGGGCGGCCCGCATATGGCCTTCAACAATGCCCAACTGCCCAAGATAGGCCACCTCTGCCGTCGCATTGGCAACCGCACCCGCCTCGCCACCTTCGCCGCCGTCAGCAATGGTCCAGATTTGCGCATCTTGGGTGTTGATCTGCGCAAAGGCGCTGTCGGCCATCGGCACCAAGCTTAGGGCGGCCGTGGTCAGAACCAAACTGTTCCAGCGGCGGGGGGTCACAAGACGGGTCATATCAAATCCTTACTTGAGTATTTGAGTCGGAAATACCAATCCTTACGGCCCCTGTCAATATTACCCGACTGTTTTTATCAGACTATGAGCCTGTCCAAAAAAAAGGGCGGGGAACACCCGCCCTTTCCTTATTCCAGCTGTGCCGCAACATCTTCGGGGATATCAAAGTTATGGGTCACATCTTGCACATCGTCATCTTCGTCTAGCAAGTCGATCAGCTTCATCAGTTTTTGCGCCGTTTCCAGATCGACTTCGGTGCGGGTCTGCGGTTTCCAGATCAGTTTAGACTCCGTCGATTCGCCCAAGACCTTTTCCAACGCGTCCGAGACATCATTCAGCGCCTCGACCGAACAATAGACCCAATGTCCATCCTCATCGGACTCGACATCATCGGCACCCGCATCCAATGCGGCCATCATCACATCATCCACTGAGCCGACCGCGGCAGGATAAGAGATTTCGCCCACGCGATCAAAGCCGTGGCTGACAGAGCCGGTCTGCCCCATATTGCCGCCCGCCTTGGTAAAATAGCTGCGCACATTCGACGCCGTGCGGTTCAAGTTGTCCGTCATCGCCTCAACGATAATGGAAATACCACCCGCGCCGTAACCTTCATAACGGATTTCGGTATAATCCGCCCCATCGCCCATCTGGCTTTTCTTAATGGCGCGATCAATCACGTCTTTGGGCATTGACACCGCCTTGGCCGCCTTGACTGCAAGACGCAGACGCGGATTCATATCCACGTCGGCCATCCCCATTTTGGCGGCAACGGTGATTTCCTTTGCCAATTTCGAAAACATTTTCGAGCGCAATTTATCCTGCTTGCCTTTACGGTGCTGGATATTCGCCCATTTAGAATGGCCTGCCATGACCTCAAACTCCGGACATTTCGGTGATGAAGGTGTCTACACCATCGATTGGCCTGTCTGCAACCCCACCAGCGGGGGTTTCACACCCCCGCGGCCCAAAGTATTGGGCCTTCCCCCGTGAGGTATTTTGATCAGTATGAAATCAGAGGGGCGTGCTTTCAGGCGTGACGACGCGGCTGAACCAGTGCAACACCCGCGAGCATCACCAGCGCCGCCAAGAGAACGCTGGGGGAAAATCTCTCGCCCAGCAACACGACCGCCCAACACAGACCGGCTGCCGTCACGATATAACCCGATTGTGTCGCAAAGACCGCACCCGCCTGGGCCGCAAGCCAAATAAAGCTTGCGTATAAAAGGGCGTGCAGCGCCGACATACCAAAAAGCGCCAGTTCAGGAACCCCAATCGCGCGCGGAATGAACCCCTGCCCCAAAATCAGCATAATGGGTGCGGCAAGGATCATCCCAACAAGCGACGCCCCAAACATTGCCTGCACCGCGTCCATCCCCGCCATGTCACTGCGCGCCACATAGGTGCCCTCAAATGCGTAAAACAACGGGCCAATCATCGCCACAGGGATAAAGGCTGCCATGGCGGGATCGGGCAGGCTGGCCTTGGGCAGGGCAATCATCAGCACTCCAGCCATCCCAAGGGACAGCCCGATCAGCCGCCGCCATGAAAAGGATTCGTTTCCCAAAATCATGCCAATCGGAAAGGCAATCATTGGGACAGTGGAAATCAGAATGGACATGATCCCCGCAGGCAATCGCGCGACCGAGATGTAAAAGGTCAGCCCAGGCACAATCGTTCCCAAAATCGCCACGATGACATAAAACCGCAAGGCCGCGCGGTGCAAAGGCAGGCTTTTGCCCTGCACCAGTGTCAAGGCACCCAATACGACTGTGCAGGTTACCAATTGCCAAAACACCAGCCCCATTGGTCCATGTCCCGTGGAGGCCGCGATCTTGCCCAAAGGCTGGGTGGCACCCCAACCGATACCGAGCCCCACCAAAATGACGACCAATCGCAGACGACTTACCGGATCGATCATGGTGCAGCCTGCTGCAACCGCCCGCCTTGACGGATCATCCGCACCTTTTGGGCCAATCCCGTCTTGTCATCTGTTTCCACATATACCCCCGAAAGCGTCGCAGGTCCATTGGCAGGTTCAAACCGCGAGGAACTCATCCCTGTGATGAACCGCCGCAGGGGTTCCAATTTTTCCATCCCAATCACGCTGTCATAATCGCCGCACATCCCCGCATCGGTGTGATAAGCAGTCCCCTTGGGCAGGATCATTGCATCCCCCGTCGGCACATGGGTATGGGTTCCCACCACCAGACTTGCCTGACCATCGCACCAATGCCCCATTGCCATTTTTTCGGATGTCGCTTCGGCATGAATATCAATGATCGCTGCCTGCACGCTGACGCCCAAACGATGGGTTTTCAGCACCTGCTCAATCGCCGAAAACGGATCATCAAAGGGGCGTTTCATAAAGACCTGCCCCAGAATTTGCGCGACCAGCACGCGGCGGCCCAGGGTTGCTTCAAAAATCTTGACACCTCGCCCCGGCGCCACTTTGGAAAAATTGATCGGCCGCAGGATGCGGGAATCAGCCTCAATCGCCTGAAGCATATCTTTTTGATCAAAGGCGTGATCGCCCAAGGTCACACAATCCGCGCCCGCTGCAAAAATCGCCTTAGCGTGTTCGCCCGACAATCCCGCGCCTTGGCTTGCGTTTTCGCCATTCACCACAACGAAATCCAGACCCCATTGCAATCGCAAATGGGGCAGCATCTCGGTGATTGCCGCACGCCCCGCGCGCCCCATCACATCGCCTAGGAAAAGCATTTTCATGCCCAATGACCTAGGGCTTTGTCGGGACTTCGGCAAGCAAAAACGCGAATGTCTGTGCCCGTCATAAAGTTCATTTCAGGTCAAACGATTGACAAAATGAAAGGGCCATAAACGCCGATCATCGATACGATGCAGACCCATTCAACGCCAAAACTGGCGGCTCTACCCCGCGCTTGTCCAACCAAAGTTTGGCGGCGGCGTCAGACAGTTCTATAGCCCGATCGTCGCCCAACACTTCGAGTGCCAGTGCGCGCGAGCCTTCGGGCGGCCCCCAAACACCGTCAGTTAACGACATCGCAACGCCACTGTCGAACACCGCCGCAAGTTCGGAAATATCAAAATTGAAAAAACGCATAGGGGAAGTCGCTCTTAAATATCAGGACACTTCTAGAATGGGCGCGGCTGTGGGTTGCGTCAATTCTAAAGCTGCTCACATTGATGTGTCGGATTTCCAAACGCGCTTTGCCTTTCACATCGGTTCAAATACCTTGGAGGGTCAGGGAGGCAAAGCCCCCCATCTGAACGCAAAACCCCTCTTAGGCCGTCAAACCCTTGGGTTCCGCCAAACCATTGGCACGGCAGCAGGCGGTCAGTGTATTGGCCAACAGACAGGCAATCGTCATCGGCCCAACACCGCCCGGCACGGGGGTGATTGCGCCGGCAACCATGGCGGCACTGGCGTAATCCACATCCCCCACCAGCTTGGTCTTACCGTCCCTTTCGATGCGATTGATGCCCACATCGATCACTGTGGCCCCAGCCCGCACATGGGCCGCTGTGATCATTTCGGGGCGGCCCACGGCGGCCACCAGAATATCCGCGCCTTGACAGACCGCTTCCAAATTCTTGGTGCGGCTGTGCGCGATGGTTACAGTGCAGCTGTCATTCAACAACAATTGCGCCATCGGCTTGCCAACAATATTACTGCGCCCCACCACAACCGCGTTCATCCCCGCCAAGGACCCGTGATGATCGCGCAGCATCATCAAGCATCCCAAGGGCGTGCAGGGCACCATCGCCTTTTGCCCCGTCCCCAAAAGCCCCACGTTCGAGATATGGAAGCCGTCCACATCCTTGGCAGGGTCAATCGCGTTGATGATGAGGTCAGAATTCATCCCATTCGGCAGCGGCAATTGAACCAAAATTCCATGCACGGCGGGGTCTTTGTTCAACTTCTGCACCAGTGCCAAAATCTCGGCTTGGCCCGTCTCGGCGGGCAGGCGGTGTTCATAGCTGTTCATGCCAACCTCGATGGTCGAGGCGTGTTTGTTGCGCACATAGACTTGGCTGGCAGGGTCTTCGCCCACCAAAACCACCGCAAGGCCGGGCGTGATGCCATGATCCGCTTTTAGCGCCGTCACATGGCGCGCCACATCCGCCCTGACCTTAGCCGCGAAAACCTTGCCATCAATCACTGTTGCCGTCATGTTTATTCCTCTCAAGAACCCGTTCTTCGCGGGCAATCGACCAATCGATCAAATCGCGCCACATCTTTTGATAGATTTTAGGCGGCAGCCCGTGCGTTACGGCCTATCGCCCGACATTTGCCACCACTTCTTCGACACGGTCTGGAATGCGTGCAGGTAAACCGATGTCGGTTTTGATCTGCGCGGCGCGGTCGATATACTGCGCACTCTTGGCCAAAGCGGCCACCAAAGCCGCGTCATCGCGGTCAATCTTTGTTCGAATGCCTTCCATATTCATGCAGTCTGCGGGCAATTTCATCTGGATGCTTTTGGGGCATGGCGGGGTAATATCCCCGCCATGCCCAACGGGCAAAACTTAGAACAGACCTTCAACATCGCCGTCCGCATTCAGGCGGATCACTTCTGCCGAAGGCACGCGGGGCAGACCTGGCATGGTCATGATCTCACCGCAGATCGCCACCACAAACCCCGCCCCTGCCGACAGGCGCACTTCGCGCACCGGCACTGTATGGCCCGTTGGTGCGCCCCGCTGTGTAGGATCGGTGGTAAAGGAATACTGCGTTTTGGCCACGCAAATCGGCAGATGGCCGTAACCCGCCGCTTCCCATGTTTTTAGCTGATCGCGGATCGATTTATCCGCAATCACTGCATCCGCATGATAAATCCGCTTGGCGATGGTTTCCAGCTTTTGGAACAGGGGCATATCATCGGGATACAGCGGTGCAAAATTGGCAGCACCTGATTCCGCCAAGGACACAACTTTGTGCGCCAATTCCTCAATCCCAGCAGAGCCTTGCGCCCAATGCTTGCACAAAATCGCCTCTGCGCCCTGTTCGGCAACATAGGCCTTCACGGCCGCAATTTCCGCATCCGTGTCGCTGAAAAAATGGTTGATAGCAACAACGACAGGCACGCCGAAAGATTTCACATTGCCGATATGGCGGCCCAAGTTGGGGCAGCCCTTTTTCACCGCATCCACATTTTCCGCGCCCAAATCCGCCTTGGCCACGCCGCCGTTCATCTTCATCGCCCGCACCGTAGCCACGATCACCGCCGCAGATGGTTTCAGACCCGCCTTGCGGCATTTAATGTCAAAGAACTTTTCAGCCCCCAGATCGGCACCAAAGCCCGCCTCGGTCACGACATATTCGCCCAGCTTTAGGGCCGTTTTGGTCGCAATCACCGAATTACAGCCATGCGCGATATTGGCAAACGGGCCACCATGCACAAAGGCGGGGTTGTTTTCCAAAGTTTGGACCAAGTTCGGCTGCATCGCGTCCTTTAGCAAAACGGTCATCGCGCCGTCAGCCTTAATGTCACGGGCATAGATCGGGGTTTTAGCGCGAGTATAAGCGACCACAATATCGCCCAAACGTTTTTGCAGATCGTCCAGATCATTGGACAGACACAAGATCGCCATAACTTCGGAAGCAACCGTAATATCAAAACCCGTCTGACGAGGGAACCCGTTGGACACGCCACCCAAGGACACGACGATATCGCGCAGCGCACGATCATTCATATCCATGACACGGCGCCAGACAATGCGACGCTCGTCAATGTCCAGATCATTGCCCCAATAGATATGGTTGTCGATCATCGCCGACAGCAGGTTATGCGCCGATGTGATCGCATGGAAATCGCCCGTGAAATGCAGGTTCATTTCCTCCATCGGGACGACTTGCGCGTAACCACCCCCCGCAGCGCCGCCCTTCATCCCGAAATTCGGGCCCAAGGACGCCTCGCGGATACAAACAACCGCTTTTTTGCCGATGCGGTTCAGACCGTCGCCCAGACCGACCGTTGTGGTCGTCTTGCCTTCGCCCGCAGGTGTCGGGTTGATCGCGGTGACAAGGATCAACTTGCCATCGGGGCGACCCGTCAAGGATTTGATGAACTCTTGGCTCACCTTGGCCTTATCATGGCCATAAGGCAGCAAATGCTCCGCCCCAATCCCCAGTTTCGCCCCAATCTCAAGGATTGGCTTTTTCGTCGCTTTACGTGCAATTTCGATGTCGGTCTTAACGGCCATTATGCGCTCCCCATGTCAGGCTTCCATCAAACCTGTTCAGTTAGCGACGTGATACCGCGCAAATCGGGGCCTTCAGCGCGAGTTTGCGACATGATCCGCCTGTTTTTCGCCCTTGGCTGTTTCCGATCGGAAAGAAACGTCTTAAATCAGCAGCATTGCTTAAATTTGCGCCCAAAATGTCGCCATCGCCTCTGCCACCTGTTTGGGATGTGTGATCGGCGCCATGTGCCGCGCCTTTGGGATGATATCTTGGGACATATTAGGCAGACGGCTGGCCAAGGCGCGGGTAATCGCACCCACGATCGGGGGGCTATCACTGCCCGAGATCAGCAACACAGGCAGTCCCATCGCCTCAAGGCGCAGATATCCCATCATCCCCGCACTGTCATTGTGCAGCGCGTCTGTCTGCGCCAAGATCAGATGCAGGCGGGCCATGATATACTGCTGCACCGATTTTGGCGCGGCATCAAAGTCGCGCCCATCCCCCCAGATCGACTGAAAATGCGCTGCTGCCCTGTGCAAATCGCCTTTCTGCATCATCGCCTCAAATGCCTGATGCGTCGCAATAAATTGGCGATATTCAGGGGCCTGATCCGCCCGCGCCGCAGCAAATAAAACAGGTTCAATCAAAACAATGCTGCGCAGCAATTCTGGCCGTTCCAGCGCAATCCGCAACGCCACCGTGCCGCCAAAGGAATGGCCGATCAGATCAATCGGACCCGAAGTTGCTGCCATCTTTGCGGCCACATCAATCGCATCGCGCGTGCAAAGACTGTGCAAATCACCTTGCCCATCCCAATCGCGCGCCTGCCCGTGACCAATCATATCAGGCGCGATCAAATGTGGCAGACAAAATCCCGCAAAGGCGCCGCCATGCGCCAAAGAGGGATGCAGTGCCAAAACCTGCTGCATCACAAATTGGCCAAATATTGCTCCAGATCGTCCAGCCGATCCTGCCCCCAAAACAGCGCATCCCCCGCAATCATAAACGGCACGCCAAACACGCCCGCCGCCACGGCCCTTTCCAGATTGTCGGCATATGTTTCTGCCGCCGCAAACATCCCCCGATCCGAAATCGCAGGATCAAACCCATGCGCCGCCATAATCTCACGCACCACAGCGTCGTCTGCGATATTGCGATCCTCGGCCCAAACACTGCTGCAAAACCCCTGCACCAGCCCGTGCAAATCCCCACCCCCCGCATTTTGCGCCGAGATAATCGCATATGAGGCGGGCGCAGAATTGGCGGGCCAATAGGCGGGAGCTGCGTTCAAAATCAATCCCGCCTTTGCCGCCTGTCGCGCCAAATCTTGGGCATACCACGCCTTACGGGGGGCCGAGGCCTCGGTCATCACGCCACTGCCCATCCGTGCGGCCAAACTGCCGAAATGCAGCGGGCGGTAATGCACCTTCGCCGCAATTTTCGCCAATCGCGGCATCGCAAGATAGCAATAAGGTGACATGACGGAAAAATAGCACTCTATCTGCGTCATTTTGCTGTTACAGTCCTTGGCAAGGTTTCCAAGAGCTTAGCCCAGTGCTAAGCGGTGTCAACGCGGCGAATCCATCAGAGGGCCCCATGGCAATCACAGAACCCAAATTGATCTCAGGCAATGCCAATATGCCATTGGCAAATGCGATAGCGCGGCGGATGTCTATGCATCGTGGGATGCAGGTTAATCTGGTCGATGCACGGGTGGAACGGTTCAACGACCAAGAGATTTTCGTTGAGGTTTACGAGAATGTGCGCGGCGAGGATATGTATATCATCCAGCCCACATCGAACCCCGCCAATGATAACCTGATGGAATTGCTGATTATTTCAGATGCCCTGCGCAGGTCCAGCGCCAATCGTATCACCGCCGTCATCCCGTATTTCGGCTATGCCCGCCAAGATCGCAGGGCTAAGGCCCGCACACCGATCACCGCCAAACTTGTCGCAAATATGATTGCCGAGGCAGGCATTGATCGCGTCTTGACCCTAGATTTGCACGCCGCTCAAATTCAAGGGTTTTTCGATATCCCCGTGGACAACCTTTATGCCAGCCCCGTCTTCGCTCTGGATATCGAACATAACTTTAAGGGTGCGATGGACGATATCATGGTGGTCTCGCCCGATGTGGGCGGTGTGGCGCGGGCGCGGGAATTGGCCAAACGCATCAACGCGCCTTTGTCGATTGTGGATAAGCGTCGCGAAAAGGCGGGCGAGATTGCCGAAATGACCGTGATCGGCAATGTCGCGGGCAAGAAATGTATTATCGTGGATGACATTTGCGATACGGCAGGCACGCTGTGCAAGGCGGCCGAAGTGCTGATGGAAAACGGCGCATCCGAGGTGCATTCCTATATCACCCACGGCGTATTATCAGGCCCCGCGGTGGAACGGATCACCAATTCCGTGATGAAATCGCTGGTGATTACAGATTCAATTGCACCGAGTGAGGCGGTTAAGGCCTGCAAAAACATCCGCATCGTGCCGACAGCGCCGATGTTCGCCCAAGCGATCCTAAACATCTGGAACGGCACCAGCGTCAGTTCCCTGTTTGAAACAGAAACCTTGGTCCCGATTTATGAGGGAATGTATCAATCGGCCCCGCGATAAGTAGGGTGCGTGGTCTCCACGCACCATCATCTTTAACAAAGGTGCGTGGAAACCACGCACCCTACCCTTCTAGCTAAGTTTGGTTTTCAACACCGCCCCTACGACACCGAAATCCATTTGGCCTGTATAGGCGGCTTTCAAAACCGCCATCACTTTGCCCATATCCTTTATGCTGCTCGCGCCCGCCTCGGCGATT
The DNA here is from genome assembly GCA_040398785.1 of Cypionkella sp. Classification (GTDB taxonomy): domain Bacteria; phylum Pseudomonadota; class Alphaproteobacteria; order Rhodobacterales; family Rhodobacteraceae; genus Cypionkella. The sequence goes on from JBBATJ010000003.1 coordinate 360,041, forward strand.
GCCGCCGTAATGGCGGTCTCGACCTCGGATGCGTCCATCTGGCGGGGCAGGAATTCTTCGATCACTTTGATTTCAGCCAATTCCTTATCCGCCAGTTCCGCCCGCCCACCATCGGCAAAGGCGCGGGCACTCTCAGAACGTTGTTTGACCATTTTTCCCAAAAGCGCCAGAATATCTCCATCCGTCACCTCACCCGCCTCGGCACGGACGGCGATTTCGCGGTCTTTGATGGATGAGGACACCATCCGCAGCGTCGACAAACGCGCCGCATCCTTGGCTTTCATCGCGGCAACAGTGGCTTCTTGCAGACGGGCGCGCAGGCTCATGAAATTCTCCTTCAAATCCTCAAAACAACTATAGCCTGCCCGATGCGCAGACGCAACTTTGCGCACGCCAGCCAAGTCCTTGATTTTCCATACATTCCCAATTCCTCCACCCCCTTGACCCTGCCCGCGCCCCGCCATAGTGTCCGCCAGATTTTACCCGGAGTCGCCATGCCCCAATCACCCCGCCCAACCGCCTGCATTGCCCTATCTGACGGCAGCGTATTTTATGGCCATGGCTTTGGGGCGCAGGGCGAGGTTGTGGCGGAACTCGTGTTCAATACTGCCATGACGGGCTATCAGGAAATTATGACCGACCCATCCTATGCGGGGCAGGTAGTCACCTTTACCTTCCCCCATATCGGCAACACAGGCGTCAATTTGGAAGATGACGAGACAGCGACCCCCGCCGCGGCAGGTATGGTCGTGAAATGGGATCCGACAGAGCCGTCGAATTGGCGCGCAACGGGCGATCTGACCCAGTGGATGACCAAGATCGGCCGCATCGGGATAGGAGGCATTGATACCCGCCGCCTGACGCGGGCCATTCGCCAACAAGGCGCGCCGCATGTCACGCTTGCGCACGATCCAAAGGGCGATTTCGACATAGGCGCGATGGTTGCGCGCGCACGCGCTTGGGCGGGGCTAGAAGGGCTTGATCTTGCAAAGGACGTCACTTGTGCACAAAGCTATGTCTGGAATGAACAGCGTTGGGCTTGGCCTGACGGCTATACCAAACGTGGAGGCGCGGCGCACCACGTTGTGGCGATAGACTATGGCGCGAAACGGAATATCCTGCGCTGCTTGGCCTCGGCAGGATGTGAAGTTACGGTTTTGCCCGCCTCTGCGACTGCGGCAGATGTTTTGGCGCTAAACCCAGACGGCGTGTTTTTGTCCAATGGTCCAGGCGACCCTGCTGCAACGGGCGTCTACGCGGTGCCCATGATCCAAGGCGTCTTGGCCGCAGATTTGCCGGTGTTTGGCATTTGCTTGGGTCATCAAATGCTGGCCTTGGCCTTGGGCGCGAAAACAGTCAAAATGAACCATGGCCACCACGGCGCAAATCACCCGGTTAAAGATTTGACGACGGGGCGTGTGGAAATTACCTCAATGAACCATGGCTTTACTGTGGACAGCCAAACCTTACCAAAGGGCGTGCTAGAAACGCATATCTCGCTGTTCGATGGATCAAACTGCGGTATCGCGGTGCAAGGCAAGCCGATCTATTCTGTGCAATACCACCCCGAGGCCAGTCCCGGACCGCAAGACAGCTATTACCTGTTCGAGAAATTCGCCGCCGATATGCAGGCGCGGCGCGCTGTTTAGGCTATGGGTCTAGCCGCCTATGGGATACGCCTGTGGATATATTATGCGTTTAATGAAGTCCTTAACCGATCATTAACCAGACTTTGACAGGCTTTGATAAATCAAACCCGCGTCGGAGCTGCAATGTCCATCACCTCGTTACGCCCATTGGCACGCCGTACCGCCCATCCAATCACCGCAAAACGCGACGACTTTTGGGGGACGCCCGAAACACCGGATACTTTTGTGATCGCCCTACTCCGGGCAAGACATATATCGGCCGAACAGTTGATGCTGGCCCTTGCGGCTCAAGCGCAATATCAACGGCGCCTTAATGACAGCCTAATCATAATGCGGGCGATGTCCGAAGCGGCGCTTTATGCCGCCCTATCGCGACATTGGGCGGTTGGCTTGGTTGATTTCAGCGAATCTTGGCCCGAACCCGCCCTTGTCGCCCAATGTGATCCATTGATCTGCCTCCAACAGGGTTGGGTGCCTTGGCGTAAGCTGGGTCAAACCACGGTTATTGTCTGCGCCTACCCCGAAGATTTCGCGGCGCTTCGTCCTGATCTTGAGGCGATATTTGGCCCCGTCGTTCTGGCCGTTGCACCACGCAGCAGCGTCGAAACCGCCATTATGGCCCGTGCAGGGGCGGGACTTGCGCGCCGCGCGGAAACCCGGGTCGCGCTTGCCGACAGTTGCCGCAGCTATCAAACGACGCCCCTGATCAAGGTGATGCTCAGCGTCACGCTTGCGATGATACTATGTGGGGCGCTGCTGCCCACAGTCGCGGTTTTCACTCTGTTTGCTGTCACATTGACATTGGCCCACGCCCAAACCACGCTCAAGGCTTTTGCGGTTCTGAACCGCACGACACGTCCAATGCCAACACCTTTGCCCCCCCCAAAAGAGATGCCGATGATCTCGATTATGGTGGCACTTTACAAAGAAAGCCGCATTGTCGCCCGCTTGATCCGCAGATTGCAAAATCTTGATTACCCGCGCGATAAACTTGAAGTGATTTTTTTGATTGAAGACAACGATACTGCAACTGCCAAGGCGCTTTCACAACTGGAAATGCCGCTTTGGTTGCGGGTTCTGTCAGTGCCCACAGGGACGATCCGCACCAAACCCCGCGCCCTAAATTACGGCTTGGATCATTGTCGCGGGACGATTATTGGCGTCTATGACGCCGAAGATGCCCCTGCAAAAGATCAACTGCGCGTTGTTGCTAATCGATTTTACAATGCCGACGATCGACTTGCGTGTCTGCAAGGCCAGTTGGATTACTATAATCCCAACTCCAATTGGCTGGCGCGCTGCTTTACCATTGAATATGCCGCGTGGTGGCGGGTTTTCCTGCCTGGAATTGAACGACTGGGCTTGGCTTTGCCCTTGGGCGGCACAACCTTGTTCTTTCGCCGCACGGCCTTGGCGGATTTGGGTGCATGGGACGCGCACAACGTGACCGAGGATGCCGATCTGGGCATTCGCATCGCAAGGCGGGGCTATCGGACCGAACTCATCCAGTCTGTCACCCATGAAGAGGCGAACTGCCGCATCCTGCCTTGGATCAAACAACGTTCGCGCTGGATCAAGGGGTTTATGATGACATGGGCCACCCATATGCGCGACCCTGCCCGCCTTTACCACGAGTTGGGACTACGCCGCTTTGTCGGCTTTCAGGTGATGTTTGCAGGCTCTTTTTTCCACGCGCTTTTTGCGCCTGTCCTATGGACACTTTGGCTATTGCCGCTTGGGTTGTTTGACCCGTTACCTACGACAGCCATTTGGCCACTTGCAGGTTTCGGTATCTTAGCCGAGGTTTTTCTATTTTGCTGCAACCTTGCAGCTTTGCGCAAAACAGGCCATAAAATCAACCCGTTATGGCTTTTTACAATGATTTTTTACAACATACTTGCCAGTTTCGCCGCGTATAAGGCGCTTTGGGAAATGCTCGCGCGTCCATTTTATTGGGATAAGACCAGTCACGGGCTTTACGATATCTAGCGTCCTTGTTGACCAAAAATCCTCACGCGCTAGGGTGCTACACGCAATACCCAAGGGACTGCAAAGACATTTTTTGTGGAACTCTTATCGGGTTTTTAATTCGCCCGCATCCACCCGTAGCCGCGTTTCATAGGCTTTGGAAATATGCCCACGCAGCGCCAAATAGGCTGCATCTCCATCGCGCGCCGCAATGGCCGCGACAATCACCCCATGTTCCAAAATCGCCGCCTCATCGCGCCCATCCGCGGCAAACGATGTCGTCGCCATAAGTGCCATCGCCCGATGAACCAGATCCAATTGCTGCACCAAAAACCGATTGTGCGACGCAAGATGAATCAACTTATGAAACCGTTTATTTGCACGGCTTAGCAAACGCGGATCGCCCCCGATAAGAGACTGATCGTCGCGCACCATGCCCCGCAAGACGGTGATTTCTTCGTCGGTCGCATGGCGCGCCGCCAATTTTGCGGCCAACCCCTCTAACTCGGCGCGCACCGTATAGAGTTCCGCCAACTGATTGTGATCCAAACTTGCCACAATCAGCGACCGCCCGTCGCGCAGCAGCATCCCTTGGGTTTCCAGCCGTTGCAACGCCTCGCGCACGGGTGTGCGCGACACGCCCAAACGCTCGGCCAATTCGCTTTCCACCAGCCGCGCGCCAGGGCGGTAATCCCCCGCCTCAATCGCCTCAAGGATCAAGGTATAAGCATCTTTTTGCACGTGTTTCCCCTTTTTTGCCATCCTAGCGCCCACACCGACAAGTTCAAGACAAGGATTGCAGCGCGCCGACACACGCGTTAGACGGTCTTATGCAAAAGTCATTTTCTCATGTTCGCACTTGGGTGTTCGATCTCGACAACACGCTCTATCCGCCGAAATATCGTCTGTTCGACCAGATCGAAGTGCGGATGACGCATTGGGTTATGCAGGCCCTGAACATAGGCCGCGCCCAAGCTGACCGCCTTCGTCAACATTACTGGGACCAATATGGCACCACGCTTGCGGGGCTGATGCGCGAACATTCGATCGACCCCGCGCCCTATCTGACAGATGTGCATGATATTGATTTTTCCAATCTTCCGCCCGACCCCATACTCGCGACGCGGCTGCAATCCCTGCCGGGACGCAAAATTGTCTATACGAACGGCTCGGCACCCTATGCTCACAAGGTGCTTGCGGCGCGCGGTTTAACCGGAATTTTTGACATGGTTTATGGAATCGAGGAGGCGGGCCTTTTGCCCAAACCCGAACGCGCCGCTTTTGAGCGCATTTTTGCAACCGATGGGCTGAACCCCAAAACCGCCGCCATGTTCGAAGATGACCCCCGAAATCTGCTTGTGCCTCATCAAATGGGGATGGTTTGCGTCCATATCGCAGAACAGCCAATAAAGGCGCTGCATCTCCACCACCATCACCATGACCTGACCGCGTTTTTGGGCCATTTGATCTGACGCGATTCGTCGCAACCCCTTCGCAATCGACAAAAACCCGCCTATCTTAGGGGCAGAGGTGACATATGACGCGCATTGCTACAGATATTTTGATTTCAGGCGGTGGGGTGGCAGGGCTGACCGCGGCCGCCGCCTTTGGAACGGCGGGTTACAGCGTGGCATTGGTCGAACCCAATCCCCCCGTGACCGACAATGCGGACGCGGGCGCTGATTTGCGCACCACCGCGTTTTTGCAGCCTTCGGTCAATGTTTTGCAATCCGCTGGCCTCTGGGACCGCCTGTTGCCTTACGCCAGTGCGTTGCAAATCATGCGGATCATTGACGCGGGCGGGATGGACAACACCCCCCGCTTGACACGCGATTTTGATGCCTCCGAGATTTCTGAAGCGCCGTTTGGCTGGAACCTGCCGAATTGGCGATTGCGCCGTGAAATGGTGGCGCGCCTGTCTGAGTTACCAAATGTTACATTTGTTCAGGGGCAGTCGTGCACACGGATGATCACGCGTGAGACGGGGGCGATTGTCAGTTTGACAGGCGGTAAGATTTACACTGCCCGCCTTGCCATCGCCGCGGATGGGCGCGACAGCACCCTGCGCACAGCAGCAGGAATTTCTGTTAAATCAACACGTTATGATCAAAAAGCATTGGTTTTTGCCGTCACACATACCGCGCCCCACGCCAATATCTCAACCGAGATTCATCGCACGGGTGGCCCCTTTACGCTGGTCCCCTTGCCCGATCTGAACGGGCAGCCCTGTTCTTCTGTGGTTTGGATGGAACGCCGCGAAACCGCAGATCAACTGGCAGCCTTGTCCGATAGCGATTTTACGATTGCAATGAACGCCCGCTCTTGCGGTGTTTTGGGCGATCTTACACTTGCGTCACGCCGCAGTCTTTGGCCGATGATGTCGCAAATTGCGGCCGCCATGTCAGCCCAGCGCACCGCCCTAATTGCAGAGGCTGCCCACGTTGTCCCCCCCATCGGGGCGCAGGGTTTGAATATGTCGCTGGCGGATATTGGCGCTTTGCTGGATCTCGCAACACCTGATACTTTAGGCGATGACGCCATGCTGACGGCCTATCACAAGGCCCGTTATCCTCAGATCAAGACCCGCGTTCTGGGCATTGATGCCCTGAACCGCGCGTCGATGGTCACGGGTCAAACTGGGCGTGATTTACGCAAAGCTGCTTTGCACACGCTCTACGCCATCACGCCCTTGCGCCAAACCCTGATGCGTCAGGGCCTAGGCTTGCGCGGCCTCTAACCCTTTGGTCAGACGTGCGACTGTTCCGTCGACATCTTTCAGCTTGTCAAGGCCGAACAGACCCAACCGAAACGTGCGAAATGCGTCACCTTCTCCGACTTGTAACGGCACCCCCGCCGCAATCTGCAAGCCTTGCGCGCGCATCAAACTGCCGTTTTGCATCGCAGGGTCTGCGGTAAAGCTGACCACAACCCCGGGGGCTGCAAATCCATCTGCAGCAACTGAAACGATCCCCTTATCTGCAAGCAAATTCCGCACCTTGCTGCCCAATTCAAATTGTGCGGCCTTGGCCTCGGCAAATCCCATCGCCTTGGTTTCCAGCATTGCATCGCGAAAGCCCATGATTGCATCTGTCGGCATGGTGGCGTGATAGGCATGACCGCCGCCCTCATAGGCAACCATGATGCTGCGCCATTTCTTTAGGTCAATGGCGAAACTGCTAGAGGTCGTTTGTTCCAGCCGCGCCTCCGCCAGTTCGCTGAACACAACCACACCTGCGCTGGGGCTGGCCGACCAGCCTTTTTGCGGCGCAGAAATCAGCACATCCACGCCCAGCGCATCTATGTCCACCCAAGCACAGCCAGAGGCAATGCAATCCAGCACCAAAATTGCCCCCACCTCATGCGCGGCTTGGGCCATTTGAGAAATATAGTCATCGGGCAAGATGATCCCCGCACTGGTTTCCACATGAGGCGCAAAGACGGCCTCGGGGCGCGTCTCACGTATACGGGCCACAACCTCTTCGATCGGTGGCGGGGCAAAGGGCGACTGTGCCCCATTGCCTGCCACCCGCGCCATCACCACCGTCGCCTGACCAATGCCGCAGGCGTCAAAAATCTGGCTCCACCGATAAGAAAACCAGCCATTGCGCACGACCAGAACACGGCCCTGCCCGAACTGCCGCGCCACGGCCTCCATCGCATAGCTGCCGCCGCCAGGGATGAGCGCCACCGCCGATCCGCCGTATACCTCTTTCAGCAACCCGGAAATTTCGCGCATCGCGGTCCCAAACCGCTGCGACATATGGTTCAGCGATCTGTCAGTAAACACGACCGAGAATTCTTGCAAACCTTCGGGATCAATATGGGTGTGGGGCAATGACATGACGTTCTCCTTTTGCAGCGATCTTAATGCACCCTTGCCGCATTTCAACAGAACTTTCGGCTAAATCGGCCCCTCACGGCGTTCTTCGGACAGCAAAACATTGGCCTCCACTTGCCCGACCCCCGGCAAAACCATAATCCGACGTCGCAACACCCTTTCAAAGTCCGCCACATCCCGCGCGACAACGCGCAAACGGTAATCAAACAGTCCAAGAACGTGTTGCACAACTTGCACCTCTGGAATGGCCGTCACGCTGCGCTCGAAATCTTCAAGACTGATGCGCCCTTTGGTGGCCAGTTTTACCCCCAAAAACACCGTCACGCCAAATCCCAGCTTGGCGCGATCCGCATCCACCCTTGTGCCGCGCAGAATACCTTCCTCAGTCAATCGGTGGATCCTGCGCCAAACGCTCGGCTGGCTGACCCCCATTCTGCGCGCCAACTCCCCCGCCGAAAGTTGGCCATCCAGCGACAGCGCGCGCAAAATTTCTCGGTCAAGATCATCGATCACAGTGGCAGCCCCTCACTGTCTTTGATGGTCGCAATCAGCATAAGCGCCTCAACCTCGGCAATATGCGGCAGGGCCAAAATCTGCGTGCGGTAAATCTGCTGGTAGGCGGCCATGTCAGTGGCAATCACATTCAGCCGCACATCCACGCGACCAAGAAATGTTTCAATCGCCACCACTTCGGGCACGCGCCGTGCCGCATCGATAAATTCGTCAAAGGCGCGGGGGTTGGTTTTGTCCAAAGTGAACCGCAAGGACACCTCAACTGCATAACCAAGCCTTTTCCAATCGATCCGCGCCTTGGGACGGCTGATCAGACCCGCCCCCGTCATCCGTTCCAACCGCCGCCACAGGGTCGCGGGCGTCACACCTGCTGCATCGGCCAAGGTGGCGCGATCTTGGGCTGGATCACTTAGGTAATGCCGCAGGATACGGCGGTCAGCATCGTCAATCTGCATGATCTTTCCACCGATTATCATTTATACGAATGACTATTCCATAATTTACGCCGTATTGTCAAATTTTGCACGGTATCGCGCGTGGAAATCCCTATGATCCCGCCATCAACCAAACGGAGACCAAAATGCGCGTTTATTATGATCGTGACTGCGACATCAATATCATCAAAGATAAAAAAGTGGCCATCTTGGGCTATGGCAGCCAAGGCCATGCCCATGCGCTGAATCTGCGCGATTCGGGGGCGAAAAATCTGGTCGTGGCATTGCGCCCCGGCAGCCCATCGGCCAAAAAGGCCGAAGGCGAAGGTCTGAAGGTCATGGGCATCGCCGAAGCCGCGGCTTGGGCCGATCTAATCATGTTCACCATGCCCGACGAATTGCAGGCCGACACCTATAAGAAATACGTGCATGACAATATCCGCGAAGGTGCAGCGATTGCCTTTGCGCATGGACTAAACATCCATTTCGGCCTGATTGAACCAAAGGCCGGCGTCGACATCATCATGATGGCCCCCAAAGGCCCAGGCCATACTGTGCGCGGCGAATACACCAAAGGCGGCGGCGTGCCATGTTTGGTCGCGGTCCACACCAACGCAACGGGTAAGGCGATGGAACTGGGCCTGTCCTATTGCTCGGGGATTGGTGGCGGTCGCTCGGGGATCATTGAAACGAACTTCCGTCAGGAATGCGAAACCGATCTGTTCGGTGAACAGGCCGTTTTGTGCGGCGGTCTGGTTGAATTGATCCGTATGGGCTTTGAGACGCTGGTTGAAGCAGGCTATGAACCTGAAATGGCCTATTTCGAATGCCTGCACGAAGTGAAACTGATCGTTGATCTGATCTATGAAGGCGGCATCGCCAATATGGATTACTCGATCTCGAACACGGCGGAATATGGCCAATATGTTTCTGGCCCGCGTATCCTGCCCTATGCCGAGACCAAAGCCCGCATGAAGGCGGTTTTGTCCGACATCCAATCGGGCAAATTCGTGCGCGATTTCATGCTGGAAAACGCCGTGGGCCAGCCGACAATCAAGGCTTCACGCCGCAGCAACGATGAACACCAGATCGAACTGGTCGGCAAGAAACTGCGCGACATGATGCCTTGGATTTCCAAAGGCAAGATGGTCGATAAATCGCGCAACTGATGGAAGTAGGGTGCGTGGTTTCCACGCACCGCGGGCGAAAGGTGCGTGGAGACCACGCACCCTACAGAGAAAATGGGGCCGAGGGGAAACCTTCGGCCTTTTTTTGCCCGAAGAAAGATGGTCGAAGCCCCCCTTGACCGCCCCCCCCTCCCGCTGCCACGTTGGGCCCAACACGAGGTATTTTATGACCACCCTTTTGATCCTGATGCCCACCCCGGGCCATATCGACACACCCACAGTCCAAAGCCTGATCGGCCTGACCCAAGCCCTGTCCAAGTGTGGGATCGGATTTGCCCTGCGCACCTATGAATGGTCTGATATCGTGATTTCGCGCAATTATTTGCTGTCAGTCTTTTTGGCGAAAACCCAATTCACCCATGCGCTGCTGCTCGACAGCGACATGAGTTTTGAGCCTGATCTTTTCTTTAAACTTTTGGATTTCAACGAAGAATTCACTGTCGCCGCCTATCCGCAGCGCCGTATGCCTTGGGCCGCCTTTCGTGCCGCCATTGAACGCGAGGCAGCAAAGCCCGAAGATCAACGCGCAAGCACGGGCACGCTTTTGGCCGAAAGCCTGCGCTATAATATTCCAGGCAGCTTTGAAAAAGGTCAGCCCTGGCCCCTGATCCGCCGCGACGGGTTTCGCAAAGTGCCAGGCGCGGGGACGGGATTTATGCTGCTGAAGCGGTCCGTTGTGGAAAAAATGGCCAAAATGGGCGTTGCAAGCCCCGTGCCAGATTTCAATGGCCCCGCCTATCCTGACGCGGATTTTCACGACTTTTTCAGCCACCTGCGCGGTCGCGATGGCGGCGTGATGCATGGCGAGGATACCAGTTTTTGTCGTCGTTGGGTCGCAGGGTGCGGCGGCGAGATTTGGTGTTATGAAGCGTCCCGCATCACCCATCACGGCAATCTGGCCTATTTGGGCGATTACGGTTTGGCCCCTAAACCCTAGCTGGCAGCCCTACACGGCCGACTCTACCGCCGCCACAATCTCGCCCACCACCTCGGCCAACAGCGCCGCATCTTCACATTCTGCCATCACGCGGATCAGCGGTTCTGTGCCAGATTTTCGGATCAAAATCCGCCCTTTGCCTGCAATCCGCGCTTCATTTGCGGTGATTACCTTTTGGACCGAAGCCTGATCTAACGGGGCCTTATTCGCGGCGAAACGCACGTTTTTCAGCATCTGCGGCACAGTTTCAAATTGGCGCACCAATTCGCTGGCGGGGCGACCCGTGCGCGCCATTTCGGCCAAAAATTGCAATCCCGCAATCAACCCGTCGCCCGTTGTGGCGTAATCGGTCATCACGATATGACCCGATTGTTCGCCCCCTAGGTTGAACCCGCCTGCCCGCATGGCCTCGACCACATAACGATCGCCGACACCTGTGCGCAAAAGGTTAATCCCGCGCCCCGCCAAATGCCGTTCCAGCCCAAGGTTGGACATCACCGTTGCGACCAAAGTATTGCCGCGCAAAAGCCCCGCATCTGCCCATGCCACAGCCATCAGCGCCATGATTTGATCGCCATCGGCGACCTTGCCCGTCTCATCCAAAATCATCACGCGATCGGCATCACCATCCAGCGATATGCCCATATGCGCCCCATGTGCGACCACCGCTTCGGCAGCGGTTTGGGTATATGTAGACCCGCACATATCGTTGATATTTTTACCATTGGGCGAGACACCAACAGAGATAACTTCGGCCCCCAATTCCCACAAAACCATTGGCGCGGCCTTGTATGCAGCGCCATTGGCGCAATCGATCACGACCTTAAGACCGTCCAAGCGCAGCCCCGCGGGAAAGGTCGTTTTGGCATATTCGACATAGCGCCCCATCGCATCGTCGATCCGTTTCGCGCGGCCAATATCATCGGTCAATTCAATATCGCCGCCGACCAAAGCCTCAATCTCTAACTCGGCGGCGTCTGACAGTTTGAACCCATCTGGGCCGAAGAACTTAATCCCATTGTCGTAATGCGGATTATGACTGGCCGAGATCATCACCCCCAAATCAGCCCGCATCGAGCGCGTCAAAAACCCAACGGCAGGGGTTGGCACGGGACCAAGCAACAAAACGTTCATGCCCGCACTGGTCAACCCAGCTGTCAACGCGTTTTCCAGCATATAGCCAGACAGCCGCGTGTCCTTACCAATTACAACGCGGTGATCCCCTGCGCCTTCGCGGCGAAAATAACGTCCCGCCGCCGTGCCCAGTTTCAACGCCATTTCCGCCGTCATCGGATAGCTATTGGCGCGGCCGCGCACCCCGTCTGTGCCAAAAAGTTTACGCGCCATTTTGTTCTCCGCCATTTTGACCACCCGTCGCGGCCAGCCAAAGGGTTAGGGCTTGGCGCGTTTCATCCACATCATGCACTCGTATCATTTGCATTCCCTGTGCCACCCCCGCCAAGGCTACGGCCAAACTGCCCGGCATCCGCCGCGCGGCATCGCCGGCAATGGTGCCAATAAACCGCTTGCGGGACGCCCCAAGCAGCACGGGCAGACCCAGATCATGAAACAACGACAACCGTGCGAGCAACGTTAAATTATGCGCCAAGGTCTTGCCAAAACCTATACCTGGATCAATCGCAATATTGTCGCGGGCAATCCCTGCCGACACTGCCTCGTGCACACGCGCCGAGAGGGCATCGAAAACATCCAGCAAGACATTATCATATTGCGGATCATCTTGCATCGTCGCGGGTGTTCCAATGGAATGCATCAAAATTACGGGCGCGGCCAAGTCAACCGCCGCCAAGGCCATTTCAGGATCAAATTGCAAGGCGGTGACATCGTTCAAGATCGTGGCCCCATGGGCAAAGGCAGACCGCGCCACCGCCGATTTACGTGTATCTATCGAGATCGGCCCGTCTAGCCCACCTTGACGCAGCGCCGCAATCACGGGGGCAGTGCGATTAATTTCCTCGTCATTATCGACAAAATTCGCACCGGGGCGCGTGCTTTCACCGCCAATATCAATGATATCAGCGCCTGCCGCCATCTGACGCGCCTGCATGACGGCCGCCTCGGGGCGTAAAAACAGCCCGCCGTCGGAAAAACTGTCAGGCGTGACGTTCAAAATCCCCATAATGCGCGGCTGATCCATCGAAAGGCCGCCGAAATCGGGTCTCTTGGCGGACAACCGCAGGCGCGTTCCCGCGTCAAGATCGGATACATGGATGATTTGTGCAGGAAGGCCACGCTGCAAAACCTCAACTTGCGAAAACCAACACCATCCCCCCGCAAGCGGCAAGGCATCCCTTGGGCGGGCAGGGTCGTGCATCGGGATAGGGCGATAATACATCATTCCCTTTGGTAAATCGCGCGCCTGCCTAGGGCAAGGGGTCAGGCACGGGAAACGGGCACATGGCTGCCAATGGGCAAAGCTATGCTGCCGTAAACGATCAAGGCCTGCGCGGCCATCAACTCTGCAAGCCAAAGCGCCAATGCAAGCGGGGCGCGATCGTGCGGCCCATCGACTGCGTCCAAAACCAGCTTGGACGGCGCCCAAACAATCATTTGCCCGCGTTTGACCGCCCAATCAATTTCAGTGCGCGTCGCCACAACCACACAACGCGGATCGCGCGCCGCCAAAGTCCAGGCATTTTGTTCTATCGCCAGCATATCGACGCGGCGTTGCGTCGGGCGGTGGCCAGTCTGACTTCGCGGAAAATCGGGCAGGCCAACAGTCAAGATTACAGGTGCGCCGCGCGATTGCAGCGCGTCCAATCGCGCGGCCAAATCCTGCGCCGCAATCATATCATTGTCGAAATAGGCCACCACTGGATGCACAGCGGATTCCTGTCCATCTTGGCCGACAACTTGCAAAGCAGCCTCTGCGCGGGAACGCACGATTTCTACACCCAATTGAAACGGGCCAATATCTAACTTTTCAATACGCACAAAAACCCGCATTGCCTGTGGTTCGATCAAAATCCGCGCAGCCAATCGTTCGGCAAGCGTTTCCAACAGATTTAGCCGTTCGGCCGCCAGTTCGGCCGCAACCGCCTCGGTCAAACGATCATAAGATAGAATGCGGTCCACATCATCATTCAGCGGCTGCGGTGCAGCCCGCACCTCTACCACGATATTGAACAAGACGCGCTGACGATGGCCGCGCTCTTGTTGAAAGGCACCAATATCGACCTCAACGATATAATCGCGCAAGCTGATCCGATCCCGCGGATCCGCACCCGCCGACGCAACGGCGCGTTCCTCGGGATGAGCAAAGGCAAGACGAATATCTGTGGTCATAACGCCTCACGGACTGGATCAGGGCAGGCTACTGCCCGCCCTTTGACTCGGTTTGCCTTAAGACGACGTTTGGCGCAAGAGGTGCGACACCCAGCCTTAGTAGCGGGTATAGAACAAATGCGCGCCGATACTGGCGGTTTTTTCAAATCGTTTCGACCAGCTGGGTTTCACGCCCAAAGTGTGGAAATACATCGCCCCATCGGTCAATTTACGCGGCGCGCCGTCTAGCATCACCCGTGCAATACGCCCCGAGATATCTTCTGCTGCGGGATCAACCATCGCTTCGGTTTTACCGTCGCAATTAAAGGAAAACTGGCAATGTCTGCTGCCGCCTTGTTGGACGACACCGCAGACAGTGTTCGGATAGCGCACCGAATCAACGCGGTTCAGTATCACTTCGGCCACGGCAAACTGGCCCTCAATCGTCTCACCGCGCGCCTCAAAATACAGCGCAGTTTTTAGGCATTCCCATTCCGCATCGCCTTTTGGCGCAGGTTGGGCTGTCAGCCAATCCAATGTATAAGATATTTCTGGATCAACAGACGATTTCACCGCTTTGGCCCCTGCCATGCTGCCGACGGCCAAAGCCGTTCGTTCTTCATCGGTCAATGCTGCAACAGTGGTCTTTTCTGCCCCCAGTAAAGCACTGAAAGAACTGCCAATGGCTGCATTCGGGTCGTTAGAGGTGCTCAGCGTCACATCAGCAAAAGTGGCCCCGCTTTGGACTGCCAGCGCAACAATTGCTGCCGTCCAGATTTGGTGCAAAGTCATAAGGGTTTATCCAAATTGTTTCATCGCATCGAAATCAAACCCCAAGGCCATCTTTGCGACGCACTGGCTGGTTAGCCCACGGGGGGTTAAATTTCTACAAAACGGCTCAGCGGTTTCCAAAATGACAAGTTTTTGGGCGGAATTCCGCCACAAAACCTTTACATTTGGTAAAGAATTTTATCTAAGTTTTTGATATATAACGCATTGTTGAAAAGTCGCCACGATCCAGCAAAGCCAGGTGTGCCGCAGCCAATCTTGCTAAAGGCACCCGATATGGCGAGCATGACACATAATCAAACCCTGCTTTTCGGCAAAAATCGATTGATTCGGGGTTCCCGCCATGTTCGCCGCAGATAGACACAGTCAGATCGGCCCGCGTGGCGCGACCGCGTTCTGCGCCGATATGCAACAACTCGCCCACGCCATCGACATCCAACGTATGGAACGGATCTTCGGGGAAAACACCCTGCTGCACATATGTGTTCATAAATCGCCCCGCATCATCGCGCGACAATCCATAGGTCATTTGCGTCAAGTCATTGGTGCCAAAAGATAAAAAAGATGCGTGCTGCGCGATTTCCCCCGCGCGAAGGGCCGCACGTGGCGTTTCCACCATCACACCCAGTTCAAAGGAAAAATCCACCCCCGTTTGACTGCGCACCTTGGCGGCAATTGCGTCGATATGGGATTTGACCAGTTCTACTTCACGCCGTGCGGACACAAGCGGGATCATGATTTCCGGCACCACAGGGGTGCCACGACGGGCCAATTCTACTGTCGCCTCAAAGATAGCTTGCGCCTGCATCGCGTATATTTCGGGCAAAACCACACCCAGACGCACACCGCGCATCCCCAGCATAGGGTTAAACTCGGCCAAGGCCTCGGCGCGGCGGGTGACTTCGGATAGGGGGCGGTCTAGGGCCTCGGCCAATTCACGCAAACCCTCGCGGGAATGGGGCAGAAATTCATGCAATGGCGGATCGAACAGGCGAATGCACACGGGCAACCCCGCCATGATTTCAAATAATTGCACAAAATCCGCCCTTTGCATCGGCAAAAGTCGCACAAGCGCCGCCGCCCGATCCGCGGATGTGTCGGCAAAAATCATCTCACGCATCACCACAAGTCTATCTTCGTCAAAGAACATATGTTCCGTGCGGCACAGGCCAATCCCTTGCGCCTCAAAGGCGCGGGCGGTGATGGCATCGGCGGGTGTGTCAGCATTGGCGCGAATGCCAATATCGCGGAACTCATCCGCCCATGAAAGCAGCGTCCGAAACCCCCCATCCAGCGCCGGCGCAAGCATATCGGCCGCCCCCATCAAGACCTGCCCCGTGGTGCCGTCTACCGTAATCAAATCCCCCTCGCTGACAATGCGCCCATCGGCCACAATGACGCGCTTTTCCTTCGGGTCCAGTCGCAACCCCGAAGCCCCCACCACACACGGCACACCAAGGCCACGTGCGATCACGGCGGCGTGGCTGCTGGCACCGCCGCGTTCTGTGACCACCCCAACGGCGGAATGCATACCGCGAATATCTTCGGGCGCGGTTTCACGGCGGATCAAAATGCAGGGCTCGCCCCGTGCGGCACTGGCCTGCGCCGCCGCCGAAGAAAATACCAACCGCCCGACTGCAGCACCTGGACTTGCCGCGATCCCCTTTGCCAAAACATCGCGCGGACTGCGCAGATCAATTTGCGGATGCAGCAATTCTGACAGCGCGCGCGGTTCCACACGCAACACCGCCTCTTGGCGCGAAATGATGCCTTCTTGTGCCAAAGCTACGGCAATTTTTAACCCCGCCCGCGCAGAACGCACTGTCTTGACGGCATCCAAAACGGCCAACTTGCCATCCTCGATGGTGAATTCAATCTGCATTTCTTCGCGCAATTTCAGGCGGCAAACGGCCCCATGGTGGATCAATTCCGCAAAAATTGTGGGTGCTATATCTTGCAAAGATGCGCCACGCGGATCATGTGTCAGATAAATCGCTTCGGAACCGCCCAAGGCATCACGGCCTTGGCTCTGCCCCAAATAACGCCCAGTGATCTGGTCATCCCCTGTCACAGGATCGATGAATTGGATCACCCCCGATCCCGATATCCCCTGACCTATGCCTTGCGCCATCTCTTGGATCGCCAAACCCAAAGGTGCCTCAGAAGGTGCCCCTTTGGCTTGTCGCAACAAGCGCGCTGATGTGCCTTCCCACGCCCGCGCCATAGATCTCAACACTTCGGTCAATTGCTGGGCAGCCGTTTCGGGAAAAGGCGCATCCATCTCGCGCTCATAGCGCATCAAAGCGTCGCGCAGCGCCGTGGGCGAACCCAGATCAAACATATCGGGATCAAGCCGTGCCACATGGGTTGCATAGCCGCGCACGAACCGCAAATACAGCGCATCCGCCGCTGATTGGCCATGGCGCTGCACCAATTCTGCGTGACGCGCGCCATTCATGCCAATATTTAAAACGGTCGCAGGCCCGCCCCAGTCGGGATTTTCTGGGCTGGGGCGCACAGAAATTAGGGCATCCCCGCCGAAATGGTTTAAAATCGCCGCAACATCTACGAATTGCCCCGCGGCGATCGCGCGGACGCTGGCCGCTGGCAGCGCCACGGTTTCGGGCACAGGCAAGCCAATACGCACCAACCGCTGCAAGCATTTCGCCCGCCACCCATGCGCCTTGGTGCGGATATCGGCCGATTGGGTGATTTCGGTGAAGGCAGGTAACATTTTGTCTTTCGCGCTGTTTGCAGGTGCAGAATACAGCGCGATGAAGCAGGTGCAAGTTCTAAGCGAGTGATCCGCAGAATCGGAATTAGGATCCGAAAGGCGGTCCGCCGCCGGCACGGGGGGCGCTGCCCCCCCCCAAGATTTTTCGAAGAAAAATCTTCCCCCCGAGGTATTTGGGCAACGAGGAAGCGATTAGCCGTCGAGTTTGCTGAAATCGGCGACGCCCGCGCAAAGGGCGCGGATGCGGTGCAAAAGGTTCAGGCGGTTTCTGCGGATGATGGGGTTTTCATCGTTGACTTGGACGGCGGTGAAAAACGCATCAATCGGCGCGCGCAGGGTGGCCATCGCGGTCATGGCGGCGGCGAAATCCTCACGCGCCATGGCGGGGTTAATCTGCGCCTCGGCATTATCAAGGGCTGCGAACAGGCCGCGCTCGGCGTCGGTTTCGGCAAATTTGATATCCGCGCCATAGGAATATTCGACCCCATCCTTGGCCTCGGCTTGGGTCAGAATGTTGGTGGCGCGTTTGGCCCCTTGCAGCAGATTGGTGCCATCGTCAGATTTCAGGAACGCCGCCAAGGCCTCGGCCCGTTTGACCAAAAGGGTCAGGTCATCATTGTTGGGCATGGCCAAGCAAGCCTCGATGATATCGGGGCGGATGCCTTGGTCTTTGAGATAGACTTTGAGGCGGTCGTGGAAGAAATTCACAAGGTTGTCATAGTCAAAACTAGCACTTTCGGGAACTTGCTCGCCACTCTGAATTTCTTCCGAGAAAAGCTCATCTGCCGTAACACGAAGATGTCGCAATGATAATCTAACCCCATTCCTCAGCACCAGCCTAATCACCCCCAATGCTGCGCGGCGCAGGGCGAAGGGGTCTTTGGAGCCTGTGGGTTTTTCGTCGATGGCCCAAAAGCCTGTCAGCGTGTCGATTTTATCGGCCAACGCCACGGCGACGGATACAGGATCGGTTGGCACGGCGTCGGTTGGACCCAAGGGCGAATAGTGATCACGGGCGGCGTTTGCCACGGCATCGGGCAGACCCGCCGCGCGGGCGTAATACATGCCCATTAGGCCTTGGAGTTCGGGGAATTCACCGACCATGGCGGAACGCAGATCGGCCTTGGCCACCTTAGCCGCAGTTTCGGCCAAATCCGCATCCGCGCCGACCATCGGCGCGATTTCGCGGGCAAGGGCCGCAATGCGGTCAATGCGGGCCTTTTGGCTGCCCAACTTATTATGAAACGTCACGTTGTCCAGCGCGTCCAGCCATTCGGACATACCAGCCTTTGCCACGCGCAGATCGTTTTCCCAAAAGAATTTCGCATCCGACAGACGTGCCGTCAGCACCTTTTGATTGCCTTTTAGGATCATCGCGCCGTGATCGGCGGGTTCGGTGTTGGCCACCGTGACAAATCCCTCAATCCGCCCCGTCGCGGGATTGCGGGTGGAGAAAAATTTCTGATGCTCGCGCATCGAAGTCTGCAGAACTTCCGCAGGCAGGTCCAAAAACGCGGGCGCGATTTTGCCCATCAGGGGGACGGGCCACTCGACCAGACCTGCCACCTCGGTCAACAGGGCGGCATCGGCCACCAATTCCATCCCCGCCGCAAAGGCCAGATTTTGCGCGCCTTGCAAAATCGCAGCCTCGCGTTCCGTGCTGTCCAAAATCACATGAGCGCGGCGCAGTTTGGCGACATAATCGTCAAATCCAGTCACGGCAAACCGCGCAGGCGCAAGGAAGCGGTGCCCGCCCGTGGTGTTGCCCGCGATGATGCCGTCGACGTTTAGGGGGACAACCTCGGCCCCAGACTCATCCGACAAAAGACACAGGATCGAATGCAAAGGCCGCACCCAGCGCAAGGAACCCGACCCCCAGCGCATGGATTTCGGCCAAGGGAAATTGCGGATCGTATGTTCCAAAACCTCGGCGATGATGGGCGCTGCGGGGCGGCCCGCCTTTTCGATCACCGCGTAATAGGCTTGGCCCTTTTTCTCATCGCGGATTTCCAATTGATCGCGGGTCAGACCTGTGGAGCGCAAAAACCCCTCTAACGCCGCATCGGGTGCAGTGGTTGCGGGGCCTTTGCGGTCTTCGCGTGTGGGCAGGGAATGGGTGGACAGCCCCTCGATCGCCAAGGTCAGACGGCGCGGCGTGGAAAATGCCCCTGCCCCCGCATAGGTCAGACCAGCATCGACCAACCCGTTGGTGATCAGGGATTTCAAATCCTCGCGCGCGCGGGCCTGCATACGGGCGGGAATTTCTTCGGAAAAAAGTTCGATCAATAGGTCGGCCATGTTATTCTCCGGCATTTGGATCAGTGTCGGGGGCCACTTGGTGCCACGCATAGGCGCGCCCATCAGGGAACACGGCAACAACGCGGTCGATTTGGGGGGCAATGCCCGCTTGGGACAAGAACGCAAGCGCCTCGCCGCGTTCCAGCGCCTCGCCAATCGCATTGGCATCAAAACAACCAAAGGATTTTGGCCCAATAAGGGGCACGGGGTTGGGATAGGCCTGATAGGTTTCCGTCAGCATCGCCAAGGTCAAAGGCGTGTGGAAACAGGCGCGAAACCGCAAGGGGCTGCTGTCGGCGTCAATGCCCGTGATATCTTCGGCCAAAATCGGCTCTGGCGTGCCGCTTTCAATGGGCGTCAGCAGGATTTCATGACCCGGCACGAAATTGACCGGCGTATAATAGGCATATTCCTGCAACCAATACATGGATACGCCCGCAAGGACGGCGATGATCACGATAAAGCCTCCAACATATTTACCATTCACGCGATCACCTCGACGTCGCGGCCCGCATCCGTCAGACGAAACGCATCGGCGCATTTTTTGGCCAAAGCGCGCACACGTCCGATATAGGCCTGACGTTCGGTCACAGAAATCACGCCCCGCGCATCCAAAAGATTAAACAAATGGCTGGCCTTGATGGTTTGGTCATAGGCGGGATGGGCCATGATGATGGTCTTGCCTGTTTTCGGATCCATAGGCGGAAAGTCCAACAAACGGGCGCATTCGGCCTCGGCGTCTTCAAAATGGCGCAACAGTTGTGCGGTATCTGCCGCGTCAAAATTGTGGCGCGAATATTCCTGTTCCGTTTGCAAAAAGATATCGCCATAGCTCAGGGCAATGGGCGATTGCGGATCATTAAACGGCATATCCATCACATCATCCACACCCAAAACATACATCGCCAAACGTTCCAGCCCATAGGTCAATTCGCCCGACACGGGGCGGCAATCATGGCCACCGACCTGTTGGAAATAGGTAAACTGCGACACTTCCATTCCGTCGCACCACACCTCCCAGCCAAGGCCCCATGCGCCCAAGGTTGGGCTTTCCCAATCATCTTCGACAAAGCGGATGTCATGGATATTGGCATCAATGCCAATGGCGGCAAGTGACCCCAGATACAGGTCTTGCATATCAGACGGCGAGGGTTTGATGATGACCTGATACTGGTAATAATGCTGCAATCGGTTGGGGTTTTCGCCGTATCGACCATCCGTGGGGCGACGCGAAGGCTGAACATAGGCCGCAGCCCATGGTTTTGACCCCAAGGATCGCAGCGTGGTTGCAGGGTGAAAGGTGCCCGCGCCCACTTCCATATCATAGGGTTGCAAAATCGCGCAGCCTTGGGCGGCCCAATAGTTTTGCAGGCGCAGAATGATCTCTTGAAAAGATTTTGGCGTGTTCAGGATGGGGTCGTTGGCGCGCATAGGGGCAAACCTTTTGAATTTCAGCCTTTCCATAGGCAAGAGGGGGCCAAGGGTCAATGCACGTTAGCGTTTTTGCTGCCTTGGGGGGTTGCATTTTAGGTCCAAGCAGGAATTGATAGGGATCAGTTTGATGACGCTACGGCGGGCAATGATGGATTTCAGAATGCGAATGGTTTTTCGGGCGATTGCGATGCTGCTTTGCAGTTATGGGGCCGTTCAGGCGCAAGATGCAGCGTGGATTCAGTTAGAGGCGCATCCCGATTTGGCCACCTCAGAGGCGGCAGCACGTCTGTATGCCCAAAGCAATATCGCAGGGTTTCGCTTAGGCGAGAAATGGTATGTTTTGGCGCTTGGCCCCTATGACCCCGCCGAGGCCGCAGGTCAGATGAACGCGCTTAAATCGGCCCGCGCCATTCCGCGCGATGCCTATATTACCGACGGCAAAGATCACGGCCAACAGTTTTGGCCAATTGGCGCGGCACAATCAGTCCCCGCACAGACCCCAGCGCCGACTCAGCCTGTGATTGCGACGCAAGCGGCGTCCGATGAAACCCCCGATGAAGCGCGCGCCTCTGAGGCGATTTTATCCCGCGAAGATCGGGCATTGGTGCAGACGGCGATGGCATGGTATGGATTTTACGATGCCAAGGTCGACGGCAGTTTCGGCAAAGGCACGCGACAATCGATGGCCGCATGGCAGACCGCATTTGGCTATGAGGCGACAGGTGTTTTGACCAGCGTGCAACGCGCAACCTTGGTGGGCAATTATCAGGCGGATCAGGCCGAGTTCGGCTTTGAAACCATAACGGAACCTGAGGCCGGTATTGAAATCGCGCTGCCCTCCGCAATGGTCAGTTTTGATCGATACGAACCTCCGTTTGTGCATTACGCGGAAAAGAACGGATCAAAACTGCGCTTGATCCTGATTTCAGAACCTGGGGATCAGGCGGCCTTGGCGGGCCTTTATGATGTTTTGCAATCCCTAGATGCTGTCCCCGCAACAGGCGACCGCACATTAGAAGATGGCCGTTTCACGATCAACGGCACAAATGAAAAAATGTCCGCCTTTGCCTATGCCGCAACGTCGAAGGGGGCGGTAAAGGGGTTTTTGGCACTATGGGATCCCTCCATTTCTGCAAAAATGTTGCGGGTTCTACCGGCGTTGCAGGCGTCTTTTCGGGCCACAGGCGATAAATACCTAGACCCAAGCCTTGTGCCCCTAGACGACGCCGCCCGCACAGGCCTTTTGGCAGGTATGCAGGTCAAACGGCCCACCCGCACGGGATCGGGAATTTTTGTGGGCAACGACGGCAGCGTTTTGACCAATGCCGAAACGGTGGCGGAATGCGGCACAATTAGTTTGGACAATCATACTTTGGTCAGTGTGATCGCTGCGGATCAGGGTGTTGCTCTGCTTAGACCGATGACGCCATTGCAGCCGACCGCGATCGCACCCCTAACGACCGTCACCCCGCGCGAAGGTCAGGCAGTGGTCGTTGCAGGCTATTCCCCATTTGTGGCTCTGCCTGCGGCCGTTCTTAGTCGTGGCACGGTGGCGGGGACAACAGGATTGGACGGCGCGCCAAATTACATCACACTGGCGGTGGCGAAGGGCGATATTGGCGGGCCTGTTTTGGATCAAACGGGGGCGCTTTTGGGCATGATGGCCGCTGCACCTGCGAATAAGGTTCTGCCTGACGGCGTGTCCTTGGCGCTAAGTTCGGGCGTGCTGGCGCAGATTTTGGCGGATAATGGGATCAGCGGACCCACAGTGCAAACCATCGCATTAACTGCTGATGCACTGAATACAGCGGCGCGCGGCATGACCACACAGATTGCCTGCTGGCCCTAAGACGATGGGGGACTGCCCCCATAGGTCTTTTGAAAATAACGCCGCCCCTTAACCGGCGCGCCGGCTATCCGACATGATAAAGGCTGGCGAACAGGCGCGGATCAAGGCTGGTGGCAGCAAAGGTTGGCCCCTCGGTCAGCACCGATACCGCGTCATGACTGTGCAGGCTTTCTTGGTGGCTGGCAACAATGCGGAAATCGCCGATACGCTGCTCTGCCTGAAGCGCCGCACAAAAACTGCGCGCCGCATCTTCGACAAAGATTGGGTTCGCGGCATTCAGTTCAGCGAAAGCCTGTTCATCTTCGCGCTTGACCATAACTTGAGTTTCCGTCGGCACCGCGTTGCGGGCAAGATCAATCAAATCCTCAATCCACAGGCCATCGTGCATTTCGACAGATATCCGCGCAACAGAGCGCTGGCTGTGAGGCGTCGCCAATTGACCGCGCGTCATGCGCGCGTGTTCGGACAATTCCAAAGAGCAAGGGCAAGTGCTGGAATAGACGAAATCCAAATGCATCATCCGTTGCCGCTGCCCCGCCTGATCCACCAATTCCAGCGCGACATCGTAATATTGCCACCCCGACAGACCAGATCGCAACGATGGCACGCGCAATGGATACGACAGGCGTAACTGAATGCGTGCATCAAACGATCCCAGATCACGTTTATAATCGTCTAGCGCCGATTCAATAACTTGCATACTGAACTGCGTTTCCGAATGGGCATAGAATGACCGCATAATGCGGCTCATGTTGATGCCTTTTTTGTCGGCCTCTAGGCTCACAGTGCCTGTGACAGAGGTTTCCAAAGCGATCGGCGCGCCGTCGCGGGTGCGGTATTGTAAAGGCAGGCGAAAATTGGAAATGCCAACGTGCTGAATATGCTGTTTTGCACCGCGAATCAAACTGGCGGGACCGTTCTGTAGATCAGGCAAGCTGGCCTTATAGGTTTCATCTGCGACGAAACCTTCGGGATACTGCCGCGACAAGTCAGGATAGTCAGTGCCCAGCAGGGCAGACGCGCCCAAAGACGCCAATTCTGCAGCACTCGCCTGCACAGCCCATCGGCGCAGCATTGCCATGGCTTCGGCAGCGTCATCGGCGCTGGGGGCCAAAGTAGAAGTTGTCAGATGGATATTCATGGCGTCGCCCCCGGGGGTTATTAAGGATCAGCAGTTCGGAATATAGGACAAATTTTCCAAATTCCAAAGCCTGCTGAATAAATACGCGGTGACAAGGATTTAGATCACATCCAGCGCGGATTTAAGATCATTTATCAGATCATCTGCGTCCTCTAATCCCACGGACAGACGAATCAACCCAAAGGTGATCCCTTGGATCACTTTATCTTCGGCGGAAAGACGGCTGTGGGTGGTCGTAGCGGGATGGGTGGCGATCGATTTCGCGTCGCCCAGATTGTTGCTGATCTTGATGATTTGCAACGCATTCATAAATCTGAACGCCGCCTCTTTCCCCCCCCTTAGCTCGAACGTCACCAAAGTGCCGCCAGATCCCATCTGCTCCATCGCAAGCTTGTGCTGCGGATGGCTGGCTAGGGCGGGATAGATCAGCGTCTGAATGCGGGCATCATTGGTCAAGGCAAGGGCCACTTTGTGCGCCGAATCCGCCATTGCGCGGCACCGCAGATCCAACGTCGCCATGCCGTTCAGCATGATCCAAGAGGTAAACGGGCTCATCGCGCCGCCAGTATGTTTCATATAGGGTTCGGCCACTTTGCGAATGTAATCTGTTGTGCCGCAAATCACACCGCCCAGCGCCCGTCCCTGCCCGTCGATATGCTTGGTGGTGGAATAGACGATCACATCCGCACCTTGATCGACGGCTTTGCTGAAAATCGGCGTCGCAAAGACGTTGTCCACGATGACCAAGGCCCCGACCGCATGGGCAATTTCGGCAACTGCGCGGATATCGACCAATTCCAGCGTCGGGTTCGACATGGATTCGAAAAACACCGCCTTGGTGTCTGGGCGGACGGCCGTGCGCCATGCGTTCAGGTCTTTGCCATCAACAAAGGTGATCTCGACGCCATAGCGGCGCATCACCTCGTCCAAAACATAATGGCACGATCCGAACAACGCTCGGCTGGACACGATATGATCCCCCGCGCGGCACAAAGACATCAGCGCCCCTGAAACCGCCGCCATACCGCTGGCGGTGGCAAAGGCATCTTCTGTGCCCTCAAGGGCGGCAATGCGTTCTTCGAACATCCGCGTTGTCGGATTGCCATAGCGGGCATAAACAAACTCATCCTCACCCGCCTTGATAAACCGTTGCTCGGCCTCTTCAGCACTGGGGTAAACGAACCCTTGGGTCAAAAAAATCGCCTCGGCCATCTCGCCATATTGGCTGCGGCGGCTGCCCTCATGCACCAACTGGGTGCGCGTTTTCCAATCTTTTGACATTTGGGCATCCTCTCGCAATAAAAAACCCCGAAAACCAAAGGGCTTCGGGGGGCGTTTCCCTGACCCTTTTAGCGGAATGTTTAACGTGGCCCGCAATCTGGAACAAAGCGCCACAAAATATGAATACCGCGCGAGGCAGGCCGCGTCAATACAAGGGGCCGTCATCAAGCTATCACAGATCAGTCACCTATATGTTGCAGGCAGGCGATATTTTATCCCCACAGAAGGGAGAGCCGATGCCGCCGTTCCGTGTCACTTTTGCAAAAAATCGTCTGACTTTTGATCAGACCGCTTTGGCAAGCCGGATTGCGGTATTGCCAATGGGTGCGCCGATTGTGGTTATGGTGCATGGGTTTCGCTTTGCGCCAGACGCGGGGCCGCATTGCCCCTATGGTCATATCTTTGCCCTTCAGCCTCGGGCCACCCATGATCCAACCGCAATCAGTTGGCCGCAGCATTTGGGACTGCGATCAGGTTTGACGATTGGCTTTGGCTGGCAAGGACGCGGGTTTCTGCCGGCGGTCAATCGCCGCGCGCTTTTGGCGGGGCGGGGTTTGGCGCAATTGGGCGCGATCATCCGCAAAATCGATCCCAGCCGCCGCCTGGATGTGATTGCCCATTCGATGGGCGCGCGGGTTGCGCTGTCGGCGCTAAACGTGGCGCGATCAGAGGATTTTCGTCGCCTCATCTTGCTTGCCGCAGCAGAAACCCGTCGCCCTGCCCTGCGCGCGCTGCAATCCCCTGCAGGTCGCGCGGCACAGGTCATCAACGTGACCTCCCGTGAGAATGACATTTTTGATTTTCTGTATGAATGGGGTGCCAAAGCTGGGCTGGACACAGCGATTGGCCAAGGATTAGGGCGCGATTTGCCCAATTGGCTGAATTTGCCTATTGACCAACCGACAACTCTGCACGCTTTGACACGCTTGGGCTATCCTTTGCCAATGCCGCCCAAACGGTTTTGCCATTGGTCGCCTTACAGCCGCGCGGGGGTGTTTGCGCTGTATCGCGCGTTGATAGAGGACAGCCTAGACATGGGCGATTTGCTCAAGGCCTTGCCGCAAGGTTTTCGCTGGGAACGCCTGTTGTTTGCGCAATCCGCCTAGGATTTAGGTTCCTCACCAATACCATATTTTTCCAGAACTTTGCCCTGTGCCATAAAAAATCCAAATACCGCAAAGGTCAGACCAAAGGTTTTGAAACTCACCCAGACTTCGGTCGACATCAGACGCCAAACCAATTCATTGGCGAATGCCAATGCAAAGAAAAACGCCGCCAACCGCCGGGTCAGGATCATCCATCCTTCGTGTTCAAGGGGCATCGCCTCCTCCATCATATCGCGCAAATAGGATTTGCCCTGATACAACCCAAACACCAAGGCACTGCCAAAGAACAGATACAGCAACGTCGGCTTCATTTTGATGAATTGCGGATCGTTCAGCCAAACTGACAGCCCCCCCATAAGAACCACCAAAACCAGCGTCATCATTTGCATCTTGGACAATTTGCCAGTCATGGCCCAAAGGATCCCTGACGTTAGGATAATCAAGGCGATAAAGCCCGCCGTAACGGCGATAAATCCAGAATACTGCGTGCCCGCAATGATAAATGTTTGATCCTTTAGGCGGCCAAACGCGATGAAAAACGCCACAACTGGGCCCAATTCCAAGGCCAATTTAACAATCGGATTGATTTTACGCATCACTTCCCCCCCAATTCCATCACCACAGCGCCCGCCGCAATCAGCGCCATCAGCAGCCCGCGCATCAGCCCTCCTTTTTCACCCAAGACCAGCCAGCCAATCCCTGCCGCAAAGACAGTAGAGGTTTCGCGCAGCACCGCCGCCTCGCCCACCTTATCCAAACGCGTGGCCAGCATAATTGCGCCAAAGCTGAACAAAGCGACAAAGGCCCCCAAAATGCCAAGACGCGCCAAGGCTGGAATATCGCGAACAGGCAGATTGCGCCAGAGATGATAGGTTACGATCGGCATGAAAAGCCCATCCAACATGAAAAACCACGCCAGAAACGTGAATGGATCCGCCGTGGCCCGAATGCCCCAAGCATCATAAGTTGTATAGGCGGCAACCATTATTCCCGTCAGCGCTGCAAACCCCAAGGCACCGATCAAACGATCTCGACCTGCGGTCAAATAGCGCAGATTATAAAGACCCAGCGCCAATATCCCCAAAGACAGCATCGTGACGCCCAGATATTGTAGCGGGGCATAAACCTCTTGAAATACGATACCAGCCACCAAAACCGTGATCAATGGACCCGTTCCGCGCACCACAGGATAAACCACCGTATATGCCCCCCGCGTATAGGTCATGGCCTGCAGGATCTTATAGACAGTGTGAATAACGAACATACCGATAAAGATCGGCCACATGAACGTTTCGGGCCACGGCACAAGAAATAGGGCAACGGGTGCCGCCAATATGAAATAGCATCCATCAATCGCCGCGCGTGTGATCCAAGGATCAAACCGCCCCTTTTGCAGCGCACCAAACAGCGCGTGCAGCACCGCCGCCATAAGCGCCAAAGACAGCGCCAGAACGCGTCCATCATGCGTGCCTTCTAGACTGATCAACCAAGGGCTCACCTGACGCTCATTGCCCTGTCAGCGCGCGGGCGAATTCGTCGGGATCAAAGGGTGACAGATCGTCGATTTGCTCGCCTATCCCAATGGCGTGAATCGGCAGACCAAAGCGGTCAGCAAGCGATACAAGAACCCCGCCTTTGGCGCTGCCGTCCAATTTGGTCATAATCAGCCCCGTCACATCTGCGATTTTCAAAAACACCTCGACCTGCGCCAATGCATTTTGCCCTGTCGACGCATCCAGCACCAACAGGGTGTTGTGCGGCGCGGTTGGGTCTTTTTTGCGAATGACGCGCACGATTTTAGACAGCTCTTCCATCAAATCAGCGCGATTTTGCAACCGCCCCGCTGTATCAATCAACAGCAAATCTGCACCGTCAGCTTCTGCGCGGGTCATCGCGTCAAAGGCCAATGACGCGGGATCAGAACCATCGGGCGCCGTTAGAACGGGTACGCCCGCCCTTGTGCCCCAAACTTGCAACTGTGCAACGGCTGCGGCGCGAAATGTATCGCCCGCCGCAATCACGACCGATTTTCCGGCCGCTTTAAATTGGCTGGCCAATTTGCCGATTGTGGTCGTTTTGCCTGCGCCATTGACCCCAACCACCAAAACCACCTGCGGACGTTTGGGATAGATCGGCATCGGCCGCGCCACAGGTTCCATAATTCGCGCGATTTCATCCGACAACAGGGCGCGCAATTCGGCGCTGGTCAAACGCTGCCCCATCCGCCCGGCTGCAATATTTGCCGCAACTTTGGCGGCGGTGTTCGTGCCCATGTCCGACGAAATCAGCACGTCTTCCAGTGCCTCGATCATCGCATCGTCCAACTTGCGCCGCGTGTCTGCGCCAAACACCCGCCCCAAAAGACCAGACTTGGGCGCCGACTGATGTGCGCCCGCATCGGCCACCAGATCATCCAACCCCGCGCCAATTTTGCCCGAGGATCGCGTCAAACGGTCGCGCAATTTGTTGAAAAAGGACATTTTTTGCCTTTCAGGGCCAAACTTAGCCTTAACTAATCAATCCTTGCCCGAAGGGAAAGGGGATCACGCCTAGCATCGGCTGAAATCCCTGCTAAATTGCGCGCATGAAGCGTCCCATGCCCCTTATCGTCTTTGCCAGTGCCGCCCTTTTGCCCGCCCTTTTCTTGGGGTTCGGTATTTTATGGGGCGGCGTTTTTGCTTGGGCAGGGTTTATTTACATTACCGCCTTTGCCGCATTAATGGACAGCACAAGATCGCAATTCGCGGGCGAGGCCGAATTCCCCGCCGCCTCTGCCCTTTTGACGCTGCTTGGGGTGGTGCATCTGGTGGTGTTCGGGGCCCTGATCTGGGCGATTGCCGCCGAGGGTCCGATGCTGGCGCGGCTGGGATTGTTTTTGGGCGGGTCTTTGTATTTGGGGCAAATCAGCAATCCCATCGCGCATGAATTGATCCATCAACCCAAGCGCGGCTTATTTTGGCTGGGCGCCGCCGTGTTTTCCACGATGGCATTTGGGCACCATAGCTCGGCGCACCGCTTGGTGCATCACCGTTATGCCGCATCTGTGCAAGATCCAAACACAGCGCGGTCGGGTGAGGGATTTTATGCGTTTTTTCTGCGCGCATGGCGTGGCAGTTTTACCCTTGGCTGGCAGGCAGATCGTCGCGGATCGGGTCTGCACCCCTATGTGATTTATCTGACCATCGCCAAAATCAGCATGGTGATCGCAGCCACCTTAGGCGGCTGGATGGGCGTCTTGGTTTGGGGTCTGCTGTGCGTCGCGGCGCAAGCACAACTGTTACTGTCCGATTATGTCCAACATTATGGACTGATGCGCAAAATGGTCGATGGCAAGATGGAACCCATGGCGGATCGTCACAGTTGGAACGCGCCGTTTTGGTTTTCATCCGCGATGATGCTGAATGCGCCGCGCCATTCTGACCATCATGCGCATCCCGCGCGTCCCTTTACCGCACTGCGGTCGGGCGAGGATGCGCCGCAACTGCCGTGGCCCCTGCCCCTTGCCTGCACGATCGCGCTAATCCCGCCCATTTGGAAACGCCGAATTCGCCCGCATTTGAAACCGTGGCTTTAGCCCATCGGCGTGGCCAATTCGACCAAAACCCCATTTGGATCGCGCAGATAGCTGACCACCTGCCCCCAAGGTTTCGGATTCGGTTCGGATAGGCTGACTGCCCCAGCGGCAACAGCAACAGCATGGGCGGCAGGCACATTATCGGTCAAAAGACAAATCTCAATCCCTGAAGGCGGCGCGTCGGGGCGGTTTGGCACAAAATCAAACCCATGACTGGCAGCCAAGGACTCGGACGCAAAAGACAGGGTCGTCGCCCCCGTCTCCATCTCGGCATAATCGCTCTCGGGTGTGATAAATCGCAGGCCCAAATCAAAGGCCGCCTGATAAAACGCCACAGTCTGCGCTACATCTGGCACATAGATAATCGTGTATCCCAGTTTCATGCCCCAACCTCCCCAAAAGCGCGCACAATATACCCTTCGACCTCCTTGGCCAAAATATCGCCCATGCTGTGCAATTTAATGTGACGACGAAATTTGCCCAAACCCTGCAAGACCGCCATAGGATCGTCCAAGGATGCCCCATGCGTAAACTCAATGCTCAGACGGGTGTTATAGGCCTAAAGGCCGCAAACGCAGGTCTAAGGGTTGCCAAGGTCACGTTCAAAAACCATCCCACCATACATCGGGCTATGCCCAGCGATGGGCAGGGCGCGTTTTACGATCAAAATCATCCAATCCATGATTAAACTGTGCAAATCTGGCGGCAGCATCAAAACAAACTCCCTTGACCAACAACGGGTTTAGCAGGTTTTTTCGCGGCATCAGCCGAGGCGATTTTGACGCGACCATCGGCAAACTCAATTTCCAGATCGCCTTTGGCATCTTGGGCGCGGGTGATAAGACCCGCGCTGCCCCGCACCACCGCATAGCCCCGAGTCAGGGTTTCGCGATAACCAAGAGTTTGTCGCATACGGTCCAGCGATTCCAGTCGGTCCGAAAGCCGCGCGAAACGCAGAGCAGGCGCCGCCTGTAAACGGGCATCAAATTGCGCCAATTGCCCCCTTGCCAGAACGGTCT
Source organism: Cypionkella sp. (assembly GCA_040398785.1). Taxonomy (GTDB): domain Bacteria; phylum Pseudomonadota; class Alphaproteobacteria; order Rhodobacterales; family Rhodobacteraceae; genus Cypionkella. The sequence goes on from JBBATJ010000003.1 coordinate 391,077, forward strand.
TGCGCGCCGCATCTGTCAGCATCCGCGCCAAAGCGGGCGCAAGACGCGAGGCCCATTTGTCAAACTGCACCTCTTGCGCCGTTTTACGGCGCAGATAGCGGTCTTCCATCCGCCCTGAAACCGCCGTCAAAGTCTCTCGTTTGCGCGTGGCCAATCCCGCCAATACATCAATCCGCAGACGCCCTACCACAGCGCTAAAGCCTGCGCGTTTCTTGGCAGCCGCCATGCCCAGCGCCCCACCCAACCGCTGCACCTGCTGATCGAACCGCTGATAGGGGCGTTCCAACAGCGTCTGCACCCGTGGCAAGGCCCGTGCCAAATCGCGCAACCTTTGCCCGCGCGCACCAAACCCATTGGCCACCGCCCGCGATTGCCGCGCGGCCAGCGCATCCAGCGTCGCAATCAAATCCGCCCGAACAGGCACGGCCATTTCCGCCGCCGCCGTGGGCGTCGGCGCACGCAAATCGGCGGCATAATCAATCAACGTCGTGTCGGTTTCATGCCCCACCGCAGAGATGAGGGGAATGCGGCTCTCGGCGGCAGCGCGCACCACAATTTCCTCATTAAAGCCCCAAAGATCCTCAAGGCTCCCCCCGCCCCGCGCCACAATGATCAGATCAGGGCGCGGGATCGGTCCGCCTGCCTGAATGGCGTTAAATCCGCGAATGGCTGCCGCCACCTCTGCCGCACAAGACTGCCCTTGCACGGCCACAGGCCAGATCAGCACATGGCGGGGAAACCGATCCCGCAAACGGTGCAAAATGTCGCGGATCACCGCACCCGAAGGAGAGGTCACCACCCCAATCACCCCCGGCAAATAGGGAATGGCCTGCTTGCGCGCGGGATCAAACAGCCCTTCCGCCCCCAGCATCGCCTTGCGCTTTTCCAACATTGCCATCAAGGCACCCGCCCCAGCAGGCGCAATATCATCGACGATCAACTGATATTTCGACTGGCCTGCAAAGGTGGTCATGCGCCCCGTGGCGATAACCTCCATCCCCTCTTCAGGGCGCAATTGCATTTTTGCAACCTGCCCCTTCCAGCTGACGGCATCCAGCGTGGCGCGATCATCTTTCAGCGCGAAATACAAATGCCCCGAGGCAGGGCGCGACAATCGCCCGACCTCACCACGGACACGAACCAAACCAAACTCGCCTTCAATCACCCGTTTGACTGCCCCAGACAGTTCCGAAACGGTAAATTCTGGCGAATTGCTAGGGGTATCTTCAAACATATCAGGCATGGGCGACCTTGTGGGTTTTGTGATCTGACCTTATGACGCCAAGAACCAAAGGCCTAGGGGAATTGCGATGAATATATTGATTTTGGGATCGGGCGGGCGGGAACACGCGCTGGCTTGGGCCGTGGCGCAAAATCCCAAAACCGATCGGCTGATCGTGGCCCCTGGCAATGCGGGTCTGCTGGGTCTGGCAGAATGCGCAGAATTTGATATTCTAGACAGCGAGGCCGTGGTGCAGTTCTGCACCGATGAAGCAATTGATTTTCTGATCATCGGCCCCGAAGGCCCCCTTGCCGCAGGCGTGGCAGATGCGGCCCGCGCGGCAGGTATCCTTACCTTTGGCCCCTCGGCGGCGGCCGCACGACTTGAGGCATCCAAGGGATTTACCAAAGAAATCTGCGACGCCTGTGGTGCCCCCACCGCCGCCTATGCCCGATTTGATAATGCCAACGCCGCCCGCGCCTATGTCATCGCCCAAGGCGCGCCGATCGTGGTCAAGGCCGATGGTCTGGCCGCAGGCAAAGGTGTGATCGTGGCCGAAACGCTGGATCAGGCCTTGGCGGCAATCGACGATATGTTCAGCGGTGAGTTCGGCGCGGCAGGGGCAGAAGTGGTCATTGAGGAATTCATGACAGGCGAAGAGGCCAGCTTTTTTGTGCTGACCGATGGGATAAACGCGCTGCCAATTGGCACCGCCCAAGACCACAAACGCGTGGGCGATGGCGATACGGGACCAAATACAGGCGGCATGGGGGCCTACTCCCCCGCGCCCGTGCTGACCGATGCCATTGCAGACCGCGCCATGCAGGAAATCATCTTACCCACCATCGCCGAAATGGCACGTCGCGGCACACCCTATCAAGGTGTCCTCTACGCTGGGCTGATGATCAAGGACGGCCAAGGCCGACTGGTGGAATACAACGCACGCTTTGGCGATCCCGAAACCCAAGTGCTGATGATGCGCCTTGGCGGGCAGGCGCTTGACCTTCTTTTGGCCTGCGCCATCGGCCAATTGGACCAGATGCAGGTCAACTGGGCCGATGACCACGCCCTGACCATTGTGATGGCCGCCAATGGCTATCCCGGCCCCTACACAAAAGGCAGCGTCCTTGAGGGGCTGGATGCCCTGCCAGAGGACAGCCACCATATGGTCTTTCACGCAGGCACGGCGGAAAAAGATGGTAAAATCGTTGCAAACGGTGGCCGCGTCCTGAACATCACCGCCCGCGGCGACACTTTGGCACAGGCCCACACCCGCGCCTATGATATGGCGGAGCGTATCCAATGGCCGCAGGGATTTTATCGCCGCGATATCGGGCACAGGGCGCTGTAAGCTGCGGCATCAAAAGATCGCCCTGAACACCAATTTGCAGAGTATAAGCAAGAGCATAACAATACTAACAATCATTCCACCAGTCCAAAAAAGACGTTCATCTTTTTGTGCGAGCGTTAGGTTTTCATGATCGCTCACGTGCAGCAACCATTCATTAAGACGATGAATGAACGTATTGTGCTCTCTGTGGTGGTCGCGAAAAAAGATATGTGGCTTCTTTCCTTGATAAATGCATCGGCTGAAAGGAAGCAAAACGAAGTCCAATAATCCAAACAAATAATTCGTCAACATGATGCGCGGCACCACCCAGCGAGGCTTGCCAAAAAGGTTTAGGCCCGACCCCCAAATTGAAAGGACCAAGGCTCCGATGAACCAGATAACGCTAAGCAAAATATTTGGTTGATCCACTATCCGTCCCTCACAAAATTTTCAGTAAATAAGTGACACGTCAGCGCCCCAAAATCAACCGTAAGCGTTGCGTGGCGCGCCATAACCAATTGCTCACAAACCTGTCAATTGGGCACAAATACTTACTCCAAAGGCTTCAATCGCCTTGCCCCCTATCACAACAAGCCTTGCACCATACGGCTCTACCCCTTGATGGCGCGGCTCTCAACAGCATCCGATGCCGGTTCCATCGATGAAAATTAGAATTGTTTGGTTGGCCTCTGCGATCTGCATAAACGACACGCCACTGCCCATGAAATGGTCGTGCAAATACATCGGTCCTGCGGATTTATCGACGCGACATCGGCTGGCGCGCCTTGTGATCCCCAAGAGGGGCTTTGCATTAGAATGAAAGTTACCAGAGTTTGCGAGATGGCTAATACTTTCACTTTGGCTTAAATATCCTCGCCGAAGGCACCTTGATGCCGCAACCTGTCTTGGGGGCTTGCACCCATAAGCCGCGCCCTTTAAGACGCCCCAAGTTCATTAACGGAGCATCCTATGCCCCTTTTGGTTATGAAATTCGGCGGCACATCGGTAGCCGATCTCGCGCGAATCAAAAACGCGGCCTTCAAGGTTCAGCGCGAGGTCGAGCGCGGTTACGATGTGATCGTCATTGTCTCGGCCATGTCCGGCAAGACCAATGAATTGGTCGGCTGGGTCGAAGGCACGTCGCCTCTTTATGATGCCCGCGAATATGATGCGATTGTTTCTTCGGGCGAGAATGTCACGGCAGGGCTGATGGCCTTGACGTTGCAGGAAATGGAAATCCCAGCGCGGTCTTGGCAGGGTTGGCAGGTGCCGATCAATACCACGTCAGCCCATGCCAGCGCGCGGTTTGAATCAATCCCGCGCGCCAATATTGACGCGAAATTTGCCGAAGGCTTTAGGGTTGCGGTTGTCGCGGGCTTTCAGGGCGTCTCGTCTGAGGGCCGCATCACCACCCTTGGGCGCGGCGGATCGGACACCACCGCTGTGGCCTTTGCCGCCGCCTTTGACGCGGAACGCTGCGATATTTACACCGATGTGGACGGCGTCTACACCACCGACCCACGCATCACATCCAAGGCACGCAAGCTGGACAAGATCGCGTTTGAGGAAATGCTGGAACTGGCCTCTCTGGGGGCCAAGGTGCTGCAAACCCGTTCGGTCGAACTGGCCATGCGTTATAAGGTGCGGCTGCGCGTGCTGTCCTCATTCGAGGATACTGACGAAAACTCTGGAACATTGGTCTGCGACGAGGATGAAATCATGGAATCGAAAGTTGTCTCTGGCGTCGCCTATTCCCGCGACGAGGCGAAAGTGACCCTGCTGCGCGTCCAAGACCGCCCCGGTATCGCCGCCGCCATCTTTGGCCCCTTGGCCGAGGCGGGGGTGAACGTGGATATGATCGTGCAAAACATCTCCGAAGGGTCGGACAATGGCGCAGTCACCGATATGACCTTTTCCTGCCCCACCAATCAGGTCATCCGCGCCAAAGCCGCGATGGACGAGGCCAAGGCGGCAGGCACGATCACCTTTGACGATATGGTGGTCGATGCCGATGTGGCCAAGATTTCGGTCGTCGGCATTGGGATGCGCAGCCACGCAGGCGTTGCCGCCACGATGTTCAAGGCACTGGCGGCCGAGAATGTGAATATCAAAGTGATCGCGACATCCGAGATCAAAATCTCGGTGCTGATTGATCGCAAATATATGGAACTGGCCGTGCAAGCACTGCATGACGCCTTTGGGTTGGAGAAGCCATAAGCACGCCGCCGAGCTATCGTTTAGTCTTGCCTCTTCCCTAATGAAAATGCCTTGACAAAGCCGCGCACATCATTAGCTATAGCTTAACTTTTTGGAGTTAAATTGGTGTGCCAGAAGGCTATGACAAACGAGCTGAAGGGGCGTATTGCGAGATTTGGCTTCACGCGAGCCAGAAGGATGCGTTCTTAACCGCAACAGACAGTGATCGTCGGCGTGTAGAGCGCCTTTTTGACTATATGTCGGAGGAAGGCCCAGACGTGCTAACTTCACAGCAGTATAAGAACGAAGGTCGCCACAATGTTAGCGGCAGGAAAATTCCTGTTTTTGCGCTTAGCGCAAAGCAACTGCGCGTTTATGGCGGATGGATTGGCGGTAATCCGAGGATATTTTTGTGCCCAGAAATAGCAATCAAACAAGCAAAGAAGGCTGACCAAGAGCAACTTCAAAGAGTTGCCAGGAAAGTGGGAGAAAAACTATGACTGTAAATAAAGACATCTTCGTCGCGGAGACCGACGAGGCAAAAGAAGCGTTCGCAATAGAAGACTTGGTATTTTCTGTTCAAATTGCGCTTCAAAAAGTTATGCACAAACAGGGGGTCGGGCACAAAGAGCTGGCAGAGCGCCTTGGAATGTCGCCCGCCCGCGTCTCGCAGATTTTCGCAGATAATGGCCCTAATTTGACTCTGAAAACTATTGCTCGGATTCAGCATGCTCTAGGTAAGGAGTTTGTTTTTGTTGAGAAATGCGTGCTTGAGAAGCAAAAATCCGTTAACGAACGAAAATTAGTGAACTTCAGCGGCGGCAAGATCAGAGCCGCTGATGGTGGTGGTTGGGATTACTTGGATGATGCCGATAAAGTAGTAACCATTAGAGCGGTAGCAGCGTGATGTCTGAAACTGTCGTTGAAACGAATATTTCCGAGTCATTCGTTTTTGACCTTGCAAAATATGAGCAAGTATCAAAGGCGGCTCGTTTGCGAGAAGTTAAACTTGTTTCTTCATCTTATCATGTTAAGCCGCAAGCTTTTGCCGTTTCGGAAGACGATGATAAAGTCAAAAAAAAGTTCATGGGCAAAGTGGTGCAGTTTCATCTTGATGCAGACGCTGGCATCGCTTGGGGTCGTCTTGAGTGGCTGGCCGAAGTCAAGATCTCGCGACAGACTGTTATAAAACTTGTTGCAGAGTATTTGCTGGTTTATAGTGAAGTAGATGGTTGTGACCCAGAGCACACTTCCTATTACTTTAAGAAAGTTGGGCGGTTTGCTACTTACCCCTATTTTCGTGCATTATTTAGCCACCATATCGGTGAAACGGGCATCGCCATGGCACCGCTGCCAACGCTGAGCGAGAGAGTGGATTGATCATTTCATTCTTAGTTTAAAGCTCTACTATCGTATTTCATCTCATAGCCACTTCCCCCTTGCGATAAACCACCCTTACGCTAGCGTGGGGCCAAACCGAAAGGCGGCCCCATGTCTAGCACCCTCCCCGACATTATCATCATCGGCTCTGGCATGGGGGGGGCGACGTTGGCGGCGCGGTTGGCGCCCAGTGGCAAGCGGATTGTGATCCTGGAGCGGGGGGAGTATCTGCGTGACAGCCCTGAATGTCGCGATGGGGCTGCGGTGTTTTCGGGGCATTTCAGCCCGCGCGAGGTTTGGTTGGATGAGGCGGGGGGCACATTCAGCCCTAACAATTATTACCACCCGGGCGGCAATTCCAAATTCTATGGCGCGGTATTGATGCGCTATCGGGCCGAGGACTTCGCGCCCCTGCGCCATATGGGCGGTGTGACGCCGGGTTGGCCGATCAGCTATGGCGAATTTGAGCCTGACTATCAGGCGGCGGAACAAATGTATCAGGTGCGCGGCGATGTTGCGGGGGATATCACGGAACCTGCCCATTCTGGCCCCTATCCTTTCCCCCCCGTGCCGCATGAACCCGATATGATTGATTTGATGGCGCGGATGCGCGGCCAAGGCCTGTCGCCCAGCGCATTGCCTTTGGGGGTAGATATTGATCTGTGGCTAAAGGGCGGCGCGGTTACCTTTGACGGGTTCCCGAACACGCGAGGCGGCAAGATGGATGCCGAGACCATTGGCTTGGCTGCGGCGCTGCAACACCCTAACGTCACGCTGATCACGGGGGCGAAGGTCACGCGGTTGATCCAATCTGCGGGGCGGATTTCGGCGGTGGAATATGAACAGGGTGGTGTGGGGAAATCCATCTCTGCGCCAATTGTTTGCCTTTGCGCGGGGGCGGTAAAATCTGCGGCGCTGCTGTTGGCCTCGGCGGATGCAGAGAATCCCAACGGGTTGGCCAATCGATCCGACCAAGTGGGTCGCAATTTTATGAACCACAATATCACCGCCATCATCGGCGTGAACCCGTTTCGCCGCAACCGCAGTGTCTATGAGAAAACCATCCAGCTGAATGATTGGTATCTGACGGGCGGACCGAATGGCGAGCCCCTTGGCAACGTACAAATGCTGGGGCGGATTACGGGCGAGATTATGGCGGCGGAAACCAAATTGCCGCTGTGGCTGGCGCGGTTTGTGGCGGATCATTCGGTGCATCTGATGACCATGTCCGAAGATTTGCCCAATCCCGAAAGCCGTGTGACGCTGAAAGACGGGCAGATCATGCTGAAATGGCAGCGCAGCAATTGGGGCGCACATCTGGCGCTGAATGCCAAATTGACGGCTTTGTTAAAGAAAATGGGCTGGCCCTTGGTCTTGACCAAAACTTTTGAAAAACGCACGCCCAGCCATCAATGCGGCACGGCGCGGATGGGGGCGGATGCGATGACCTCGGTCGTCAATGTACAGTGTCGCGCCCATGACATTGAGAACCTGTATATCTGTGACGCGAGTGTTCTGCCCACATCTGCCGCGGCAAACCCGTCCTTGACGGTGGCGGCGCTTGCGATCCGAACGGCGCGGCACATCTTGCAAGCGGCGGGATAAGGGGGGCTAGCCCCCCAAGTCCCATTGGCCAAGCGCCAATGGGACCGCCCCCCAGGATATTTGGAAAAAGAAGAAGCTGGGCAGTTATAAGCCTGCTGCATCGCCCCAGCGCATTTGCGCGGCGATGTTCGTGTTTTTGGGCAAGCCTTGGACACGCAGGACTGTTAGGCCCAAGGTGAACTCGGCCACGCCATGTGTCACAGTTAAGATCGGCGGTTTGGGCCAAGCGGTTAGATCATAGACCTGTCCCACCGCCCATTGATCGACAATCGTCACGCCGCCATAGATCGGCACAAAAACTGTATTGCCTTTGCCGGCTGTAATCAAATTGACCCCTGCGCCCGCGTGGATTGTATCATGCCCACCCGCCAGTTTGACGAGGTTGCGTCCCGGCCCTGTGTGGATCACGGAGCTGCCATCGCCGCCCGTCACATCGTCATTGCCGTGGCCCGCATATATAAGGTTGCGCCCGCCGCCCGCATGGATCGTATCGTCGCCCGTGCCACCGTCCAAGGTGTCGCGCCCGCCAAGCCCGCCCTGCAGATGATCATTGCCCGCCCCGCCATAAAAGATGTGATGTGCCGATGGGATATCGGCAATTGCGATCAGGCGATCATTGCCCGCGCCGCCGTAGAAAATTGCGCCCCCATATTTTGGCCCGATCATGATATCGTCACCTTTGGATCCGCGCACGTCGACAGTGACCCGTTCCGAGGTTTCAAAATGGATTGGGCTGTCGGGGTGCGCGACAATTCGCAACAGCTTGCCCTTGGCCGTGGCAGAGGCCCCCGTTTCATTGCGCGCCACCACGGTTGCAATGCGAATGTTTTCCACATTCATCGGGCAATGCAGCACGTAATTGTCAGGCCCACCCATATACCACAGCGTGTCATTGCCGCCGTCTTGGGCCTCGCGGATTTTTTCAACATCTTTGCCATACGCCCAATAACTGTCGCCGCCACGCGTGCCCTCTAGGACGACCGACCCGTCAACCGCCATCATCGCATTCACGCCGTGGGCGGGGTTTTCATAGCCGCGCAGATCAAGGCCCAAATCCAACGCCCCTTTGACCAATTCGGCGCGCAAAAACGCCATCGGCGCAGTGGCGATCAGATTTGTCGTCTCACCTGGATCGGCAACAATATCGTAAACATGCTCTTCGCCATTGGGATAGCGGAAATAGCGATATTGTTCATAGCCTGCGACCGACGGGCGCACGGACAAGGTGCCAAAAACAGTTGTGATCGGCGATTTACCGCGATCATAAGTGCCAAAAGAGGCATCAATGAGGGGCAGCAAGCTTTGCCCTGACACCCAATCGGGCCGTGGCGGCAGGCCCGCCAAATCCATAATTGTCTTGGCGAAATTGTGCAAAGAAACGGGCGTATTTTCCACGCGCCCGCCCGTCATACGGGGCGAGGCGATGCACAAAGGCACATGGGCTGCGCTGTCCCACTGGCTCATTTTATGGAAACTGTCGTGATTGCCCAAATTGAACCCGTTGTCGGACAGGAAAATTACCGTGGTTTTATCACCCAAGGATGATGCATCCAGCGCGTCCAAAAACCGCCCGATTTCATGATCGACATGGCTGATGGCGGCGAAATAGGCGCGCACGACTTGGCGCCAGCCCTCATCCCCTGCCTTTTCGGGGGTCCAATTGCCATTGGCGATATAGGCGGCCTCATAGACTGCAAAGCCCTGTTGGGGGCCGTAATAATCTTCGGCTGCGGCAATTTTGGGCCAACGAATGGCGGCCGCGTCATACATTTGGTAAAACCGATCTGGGCATTCCAGATTGTAATGCGGATGTTTGAACCCCAATTGGATCAGGTGACGGCGCGCGGGGTTGGCACGGCCCAGAAAATCAATCGCATTTTGGGCGACGTCAAAATCGTAGAACAGATGGTCTTGCGCACCGTCATCATTGGGGTGATTGACGCCCGCGATCCCTGGACCGCGGTCCAGATATTCGTGAATCCCACTGCGGCCCGATTTGTCCGTGCATGGCACATCTTCGTGAAACAGCACGCGGCGATAACGTTCGGGCATGGGGCGATAGGTCGCGTCAACCTTGCCCGTGGTGAAATTGTAAAAACCCGCGCGGCGCAGATCATAGGCCCATGCCTTGTGGGGGGGATGCACCTCGCGCCAAAGACGGTTTAGATCGACCAACCCCGTGCGAAAGGGCGACAGACCTGTGGCCAATTCGGCGCGGCAGGGCGCGCACAGCGGCACCGTGGCATAGGCATTGCCAAACCGCACGCCCCGGGCGAACAATTTATCCAAATTGGGCGTCAGGATGGGAATGCCAAAGGCGTTGCGCCATGTGAACACATCGATCATGTCATCGACCCAAATCACGGCAATATTGTCGGCCTGAATGCTGTCGCGATCAAATCCCATTCACAGACCCGTCACCTTAAGACGCGCAGGCAGTGCCCAGCGGTGCAATCCATTGGCCGTCCAGTCATCGCGCAAAGCCCCCGCATTGGCGGGATAGGGCCCCTTGCCCGCTGGTGCACCATAAGCATAGGTCACATAAACATCCCCCTCGGGGCGGGCAGAAAGGCGCAAAATGACCGCCTTTGGGTCATTTTCGGCAATCTCAACGGATTTTATCGTGGCTTTGGTCCCTATCAGACGAAATCCCGCTAACCCGCCTGCGTCAAACGGATCGTTTGCGTCCAAGATCAGCTTTTCACCAGCGGCAACAGTGATGCAAATATCTTGGCCGTCATATTCCGCCAGTTGCAGCGTCGGACAAATCCAACGCGCGCCTGCTTGATAGGCCAGCCATGCTTCCGCGCTGATCTGGGCCTTTTGACGGCGGCCGTGATCGGTAAGGCGTCCCGTATCGTCTAATTCAAAAGCATAAGAGGGACACGTAAACAGCAGGTTATGCGTGCCATTGTTCCACGAGAGTTCCCATTGCCCCTCCAGGGCGGGGCCTGAGGTTATCTTTTGTGTGCCACAATCAAAACCAGCCAAAAACAAAGGCGCGGGCAGGCCACAATGGCCCAGACTGCGTGTAAGGCGTTCCATCAAGTCCAGAATTCCATCCCGATAAGCAATAGGGTCGCCTGTCAAATCCTCGAGGCAATAATCCAAACAAATCACGGGCACTGTGGCCCGTCGCCCCAAACGTGAGGCCGCTGCAATCACATTGCGGATTGCAGCCTCAAGGTTTTCAACGGCGCGGCCTTGACCTAAATCCTGCGCTGCCGCCGCCATATCGGTTTCCGTCCGCAGACAAAATATTGGCAGTCCCATGCCTGCCTCGGCCCGCCGCGCCAATAGCGTTTCTGCAAGAAGCGCCTCATGCGTCAATTCGCGCAAAGGTTCCAGAAGGGGTGTTGCGGTCGCCTCGTCCAGCCCCGCCAACCCGACCGCGCCAATATCATCGGCAGGCGCCATCAGATGATAGGGAAACCGAGACCGCCCCGCCGTCGCAAGTGCGGCGCGCGCGCCCCCGATGCCCAAAATCCCAATCACAGGCAAATGGCTTTGGGCCAAGATAGTCGGATGATCGCGGTGGCGAAGGTATCCACGCACGCCATCCGCGCCAAATAGATTTGCGGTGAACAAAAACCAATCGCCCTGCATCCGAATATCCCAAGCGTCGATGTCATCAGGCAGGCTTGAATCCACGGCCGGCTTGGACTGGGGGACAAGCAAATCCAAGCGCGCCGCAATATCATCAATGACGCGGTCAGAAAGGTGCATCACAAGACCTGTCTGATCATAAGTGATCACATCGCCATTCGCCGCACGCAAGATCGTGCCTGTTTGCGCAATATCTGTCATCTTTTCATTCCTAAAACGCCGTGGAAAATCGCGGCGGCAAACGATAAACCCCTTTGGGCCGCGCCCCACCCGGCGCCCAATACACAACCTTTTTCTCGCGCCAACCATCAATCATTTCTTGGCGAAACTCTGGAAAATCAATGGTTTCACGTATTGGTTTTTGCTTTGATAACCCCACATAAGTATCCCACGCCGTATCCCATCCCGTCTTTTCCCGCACCACCTCTTCCAGCGCGCCACTTTGAATCTCGCGCTGCGCGCGCCGTGTGGCCAAACGTTTGGCGCACAGATCATTATCGATAAAGCGCAGGTGAAACAGATACAGATGCGGGTCCAAATGCAGCTTGGAATGGCTGGCGAAATGCCCACCGGGGACGATGTCCAATTTGGTCGCCGTAATGCAGGGCTTGGCGTAATTTGCGTTCAGACGAAAAATCCGACGCACATCCAAGATGTTGCGCCCCGCGACAATCGGCTCGGGTTCCAAATCAGGATTATGCACCATTTCAATTGCAAAGGGCGTCAGCACCTTTGGCCCCGATTTCGCGTCATAGGCGGTGACATAGTCGCGCAAGCCCACACCAAGGCTTGGGTCCACCACCACCAATTCATCCACATCGCCCACCAGAACCCAATTGTAAAAATTGGTAAAACCGCTGGTCAGGCGCGACAACATTTGCCATCGACGCTGATTGAAACAATTGCGTGTTGGATCAAAGGGCAGATAGATCACATTACAGCCCTCGGCGATCTTTTTGTGTTCAGGATCGCCGCCATGCGACAGCACATAACAATTCTCGCGCCCCAATTGGCCGCCGTAATAATCAACCCAGCGCTGCAAGAAAAAGTGATCGCCGCCGACCATCGTCATCGCCATCATCGGCGCACGGGTGCTGTCCATACCCTAGCCCCCCTTTTGCGCCGCGCGCAACGCACGGCGGGCAAAGGTTAAATCCTCATCAGGCAGACCCGCACCCATCCGCAAAATCTGCGCGGCGGCACGACCAGCAAGACGATGGTGCCCGCGTTCCAATGCCGCCTGCAACAGCGCCCTTTGCCATTTTGGCACGGATTTTCGGCCACGATAGGCTTGCCAAAATTCCAGCCCAACATGGTCACCCTTGATCATCTGATCCAAAAGCACCGTCAAAGCCCCCGATTTGATCACCACGCGCACCGCCTCGTGGGTGGCATGGGTCAAGCGCAGGCGTTGCACATTCTCTCCCGTCATCCGTGCCACGTGTTGGCGGTCCTCGGCGCAAAACGGATCATAAAGAAGCGCCACAGCAGGAATGGCGGGCACGGCCAAGGCCGCATCCAAAAATGCAGGCTCGGACCAATTCGATTTGCGCACGGCAAAGGGAAAGCGCACCTCATAGGGGGCGATATCGCGGTTCATCGTGGATTGCGCCGACAGGGCAATAACGCGCGCCCGCGGCACAAGCGGCGCAAAATTTAACGCCGCAAACCCGCCCATGGACGCGCCGATCATCACAATGCGCGAAAATCCGCCAAAAAATCCCAGCGCGGTTAAATCGCGCAGCATTTGCGGCGCGGAGGGGCCGCGAAACCAATCCTTTGCATGGCTTTGCACCCCCAAGATCGAATACCCCAAAGGCATAAGACGTCGATGCATCCAAGGGCCACGCGGCCAGCCCTCGTCTATGGTCGCCAGATTGTCAAAGCTGATTATCAGCACATCTGATCCCGGTTCAAACCACAGGTTGGCCCCCTGTCCCCGTTGTAAAAACCGCATATCTGGGCGGGGCGCAATTTCAGGGGGTTCGATCAAATCCGCGTCCATCACACCCCCCAACGACGATAGCGGTGCAGCCCATGCAACGCCCCAAGATCGCGCGCGTCATCCGACCTCAGCAGCGCCCGATCAGGCCAGAACATGACATCGTGTATCACCGACGCGCCCAATGTCTTAGTCAGACCCGTCCGATTTGACCGACAGCCAATGAACAAATCCGCCGCCGCATCTAACCCTTCGGGGCGACCCACAGCACTGGCGATCTCGCCTTGCGCCCACAAGGACAATTGCCGCCGATCAAACGACAAGATGACCATCTGCTTTTGGCTGTTGCGGGGCGGGGCGGGCAGGCTGACCTCAATCGCACCGGCGCGGTCTTTGGCAAACAATTTGCCCTCTGCCTCGGATAAAAAGATCATTGCATTGGATGCACCCGTGTTCAGCGAAAACAGGCTACGCGCTTCATCGTCGGCCACGGAATAGATGATAGCGGCGGTAAATCGGTCAATTTTGGAGACAGCATTTGTCAGGGTCAATCCGCAATGCACGCCCGATTGAAACACAAAGCCAGCCTGATCCAGATCAAACTGACTGCCCCCAACATTGGGCACTGTCGGCACGGCAACACGCTGCCCATCTTGGGTCCGCCAACCCGTCACCAAATCCCCATCTATGACGACCTGTTCCGCATCACCATGAAACCAAAGACCGCCCGCACTTGCAATCTGCGCTTGCAGGGCCGCACCCTCGGACCCAATCAAAATCACGGGCGGAACATTTTGTAAAAGCGTCAGCACAATAACCTCTTGAAATCAAATTCGTCTCTTTTGATGACCATGACCGAAAGCCACAAGAAAGGGAATTGTTTCTAACGCAGAAACAGGCAGTTGCGTCGAATTGCGATTTCGGTCAGGCTTCAACTCTTAAGGTATGGAATAGATCGATGACGAAAAAAACCAAAAAACTTTTGAAACTGCCAATACCGGACTCAAATGTTCCCTTGCCGCAGATGTCTATGCCCCCTGCAGAGACAGAATTGGTGCAAGATCACTATCGCCGCGCAAAAGGGATTTTGGAATATGGCTCGGGGGGATCAACCGCGTTTGCGGCGTGCAATGCCACAGCGTCGATCGTATCCATTGAAAGCGATGCAAAATGGGCGGCCGACCTGATTGACACGCTGACCCGTGCCGGCGTGATGGACGCACGAATTGACATTCGCCACGCCAATATCGGCAAGACTCGCGAATGGGGAATGCCTGCCACGCATAATGATTGGCGGCGGTATTGGGCCTATCCGATGGGGTTTTGGCTGGATCAAGGACGGATGGACCCCGATCTTGTGCTGATCGACGGACGGTTTCGATTGGGATGCTTTTTGGCGACCCTACTAAATACCCGCATTCCGGTCACGGTGTTGTGGGATGATTACATCGGACGGGAGAATTCGATTTATTCTATGGCCGAAGAATGGTTTCCAATTGCCTCTGTCACAGGTCGCATGGTCCGATTTGACGTGGTGCCCAAAACCTATGACAACGCACAATTCGCGCGGATGTTGCAGGGATTCTTTTCGTCACGCTAAGTCGTCACCCGATGGCCGCCATGATTTGTCCCCAGACCAGCGCCCCATAAGCGGCCGTTCGGTGCGTGTAATCGTTGGTTTCCAGATATCCATCCACCAAAAACGCCGCGTCTGTATAGACCCCATCGGCATAAGTGTGATCCAATTGCCGCAGCAAACCAATCCCATCTTGGGCCGTGACAGTCGCAAACGCCTGCCACACCGCGTCCCGCGCGGCAGGGGTGGCGGCACGCATGGCCGGCGTGATTAGGCTGTCATATTCATCTGTCCCCTGACCGAACATTGTGATCGGATGCAGCCAAATCCGCGCCTGCCCCAAAGCGGCCATTTGCGCCGCCATGCCATAGGCGGCAAATCCTTGCAGACGATTGCGCACTATTGCGTGACGCAGCCCAAGACTTAGGTAACTGCCTTGCATATATGCATTCACCATTCCCATAAACACCCGCGCAATATCAATGCGACAGCCGATAAAAATGATGTCATCGAAATCCGCAACTGGCAAAAATGTCCGCCCCTTTTCGTTGAATTTGGCAAAGCGTTGCGCTGTTAATTCATCCTGTGCGTGGATCGCGCCATCGCGAAATTCCAACAAGCGAAAGCGTTTGCCAACATGGCCCCAATATTCGACATCAAAGGCGGATAAATCGACCAAACCCTGCGCCAGACGCAGGCAGGCGTAATGACTGTCGCCGAAAATTGCGACACGTTTGCGGGCTGGGATCATTTTGACGTTCCTGCGTTTTGCGGCGCAAAAGCATTCAAGATTGCCTCTTCGCAGGCCAATTCAGCGTCGGCGTCCTCGGGTTCCTCAATCTCTGCGGCGGGGGGTGCGGGGGGCGTGGAAACATCACTGGCATCACGGGCAAACCGCGCCGCCTGATCGCGAAAAAAGCTGTCCATCACATGATCGACGCCCATGGGCAAAACCGACCGCAAGTTCGGCGCAAAGAACATCCCGCGATAAGCAGGGCTGGTGATGATTTCATATGACGGAAAATAATCGATATAATCGCCCCAGTCGCAGGCCTCGGACGCGACAGCGCGCAACACTGATTTGGAATGGCTTGTCGCCACCAAAATATGCGCCTCAGACGCGGTTGCCGTCAAAGGCACGGGCGACACCGTCAGCAAAATCGCGATCTGGGGATTTTCGCGGCGCAAAATCGCCACGGCAGCCTGTAAATCCGCAAGCAGCCCACTATATCTATGGTTGACGAAAATATCGCTCGTCGCATCAAAATGCCCTGCAATCGTTCCGGGGCAGACAGCATATTCAACCCCCGTGTGCGCATTGGCCCAAGATTCCGTCAACCCCATGGTAAACACAAACACATTGCTTTGACGCACCGCCGCACGGATCGCGGCCAAGGTCACCGCACGCGATGCAAACACCTCATCTGCACTGGCAAAGCCGTTTGGTTCAATCGCAGGGCGGTAAGGATCATAAAACCGCGGGCCATCTTGCCAAATCTCATCAGGTTCGGGCAAATCGCCAAAGGCCCAAGACAGCCATTGCCGCAACATTTTTGGCGTGTAAATATTGCCCGTGCGAAAACTGAACACGCCATAGTTAAAGGTTTTTGCGACCTCTGGGTCCAGCCCGATGGGCCCAGGCTCGAAATCGTGCCAACCGTATCCACGCGCCACCAAAGCGCGGCTGAAATGCTGGGCAAAACACGACCCTGCAGTGACGATTTTGCTGCGCGGGCGTATGCGAAACTTTGGCATCCAAAGACGCGAAATCGCAAGTGGTTCCAAATCTGCAACACCCGTTCGCCAAAACCGCTCGGCGGCAAGATCGCTGTAGGGATGGGTCATCGCTTAGGTCCAATCAACAAACTATGTCGCCAGTTTACATATGCCCAGCCTCAGCGAAAGTGCTCGCTGCCGCCAGTCCACAGTTTTTTGCGCTTGCCTGCCCGATTGCAGCCTGTTGTTATAGACAAGAGACCAAAAGGAAGTGATCATGGCAGATCAAGGGATCATGGACCCAACGAAAATATCTTGTGGCGCCATCACCATGGCCTATAAGGATTACTTTTTTCTGGATCGGTGGGTGCGTCATTATGGGGCGCAATTTGGCCGCGAACATCTTTATGTTCTGTCGCATGGCGGCGACCCCGAACATGATCGCATTGCGGAGGGCTGCAATGTCATCCGCCTGCCCCGCGACCCCACGATGTTCCGCCTTGACCGGCGCCGCTGGTCGTTTTTGTCGCAATTCGCGAACGGATTACTGCGCTATTACAATTGGCTTTTCATAGGCGATGTTGATGAGGTGGTGATTGTCGACCCCGACATCGCCCCAGATCTGATCAGTTATATGAACCGCTATACGGGCAAGGATACCCCAAAATCCATTTGTCCCTTTGCGCTGGAACTGATCCACAATCCCGAAATTGAAACGGATCCGATTGCATCTGACGCGCCCATTTTATCACGCCGTCGCAATTTTCGCGCCAATGCCAACTATTCAAAACCCTGTATCATGCGCCGCGATCTGGATTTTACCATCGGCGGTCATGCCAACAACCATCTGCCGCGCTATCTCGACCCGCATTTGTATCTGCTGCACCTTAGGTTCTTTGATTATGACATCACCTGCGAACGTTTGGGCGAACGCCGTGCTTTGCGCGAAATTATGACAGGCGACAAAGACCCCGCAAGCGTGGGCCATGCTTGGAGCAAAGATCTGATCAATTTCAAAGAATTGGCCAAGGGAGTGCCCGTGCGCACAGATGTTAACCTGCCAGAGTTTCGTGCCAAAATGCAGGCAGAACAGCAATTGCTGCATGATGGCAAAGTGGCGTTTTGGGGGGGTGGCCGCAGCGCAGAACTTTACCGCCTACCCGATCGTTTTGCAGAGGTGTTTTGATGCGTGAGCCGTCCTTGAATGTCGTTGGTGGTGCGTTGGAAACCTGTGGCACTGCGCCGTTGACGGGGTTTTTCCGCGACGGGTGTTGCAACACCGGTCCAATGGATCAGGGTTTGCACACCGTTTGCGCGGTCATGACCGCAGAGTTTTTGGCCTTATCGAAATATCTGGGCAATGATCTGTCCACGCCGCGCCCAGAATATGGTTTTGCGGGGTTAAAGCCGGGGGATAGATGGTGCCTTTGCGCAGCGCGGTTTCTACAAGCGCATGACGAAGGTGCCGCCCCTGCAGTTATCTTGGCCGCCACCCATGCGCGCACGCTGACGGTGGTTTCCTTGGATATCTTGCGTCTTTATGCCACCGAATGAGTCGCAGGCAGGCGCAGCGTGCCGCCCTCATCGCGCATCAAATCCTCGATGAACAAAGACAACAATTGCGACCGCCCCGTCACGCCTGCTTTGCGGTAAATCGCATTGGTCTGCGCCTTGATTGTGCCTTCTGATGTGGCACGCAGCCCTGCGATTTCAGCGGTCGACAATCCCTTGATAGCGAACAAGGCAACATCCTTTTCCGCCTTGGTCAGGCCCCATTCGTCAAACCGTTCTGCCAAAACATCCATAAACGCCCCCGAGGCGCGCCGCATCTGCAATTGCGCCCGATCCCGGGCGCGGATCGCGCGATACAGCACATAGGCCCCCAACGCCACGCCAATAATCAGACCAAAGGCCGCAAAGATTTCCATCAGTTCTCGCCACTCCCACGGCAAGGGCGTGGTCGAAAATCCGAAAAAGGACGACAATATGTCAGACACGAAAAAAAGGGCACAAATGATTTGCACGCATAAAATGATCAAGGGAATAGCTGTTTTCAACACCTAATGCCCCCAAAAGGAAAAGATCGGCGCGATTTTACCCCTTGCTCAATCATGTGCCTGCTCAATTGCGATCCGAGCCATCGTCAGGCCCATCATCGTCGGATTTGTCATCGGATCCGCTGCTGCCCGATCCGCTGCTTCCCGATCCGCTGCTTCCCGATCCGCTGGGCGTATCATCACCCGATCCGCTGCCGCCCGATCCGCTGGGCGTATCTTCACCCGATCCGCTGCCCGTATCTTCGAACACAGGGGGAGATGATGCAACGCGACCGTCCGCCGTAAGCCAAAGGTCACGCAAAATTTCACCCGTGCGGGGATTAATGACAATTTCGCGCTGGTTGGACATTTTGAAAGCTGTAATTTTGACGCGACCCAAAAGCGTGACCTCGACTGTAATCTGGTCATAGCCCTGTGCGCGCAGCGTCGCGACGATCTCATCCTGAAATCCACTGGCAAAACAGGGCCCTGCCACCACCGCAGCAAGACCAAAAACCAAAAGATGCCTGCGGTTCATTCGTCCAATATTCCTCATGTGGAAATCATCGCGCATTTTCGCCCCCTCGACAAGCGCCAAGGGGGCAAATTCAGGGATTGATCGACAGGCCACATGACCCGTCAGACAAGATCAATCATTGTCGCTGTCGTCGCTGCTGTCGTCGCTGCTGTCGTCGCTGCTGTCATCACCTCCAGAGACACCGCCGTTATCATCACCGCTGACATCATCCCCTTGGTCATCCGAGCCATTATCATCAACCAAATCATGCCCTAGACCATCATCATCACCGATTTCGGCACTATTTTCGTTGCCCGAACCGCCGTGATCATCTTCAAAATCCTTAGACACTGTCGTCACCACCACACCAGGATCGGGCGTATCAATAGGGCCGATCGCATGGGTGCTTGTGTCAATCGTGGCACCCGTTTCGATGTCATAAATCACCTCATAAAAGGTGCCCTCTTTGACAGCTTCAACCTTAATCTGGGTAAGGCCGGTTTTGATTGTGATATAGGAATACCCGTCCGCTTGGAATTGCGCGGCCAGTTGATCTGATGTGACAGCGCCAAAGGCCATCGTGGCCGAAAACAAAAGAGCGCTGCCTGCCATAAGCAATTTCGCTTTGATATTCATTTTGGAAACCTTTCCTGTGATTGACCTGAATGCACCCTGATGGGCGACACAATGACTGTGCCTGCAACTGAGCAGCCTGGATATTTCCCAGAAGTTTAAATCAGGGTTTTAGACCTTAGGTTTGCAGGCATAAACAAAAGTTTATACAGGACATCATAAGAATATGTTATTGAAAGGGCGAAAAAGGTGCGATCAGGTGGCATACCCATCACAAAACCCGGCCTGCCCACAAAACCATGCTGCAGATTTTAGGCACGAGATATTCGACATCTTCAGCGCCAAAGTGGGAGCCAAGATTTGAAGGCCCCCCTGAGCGATAGCCTCAGCGCGATCTGATGAAAAAGCCACAAAACGTCCCATGCGATTAAAAGACAGCCTGTTTCAGCCAAATTGGTCGCAGTTTTCAGGCCGCCCTTGCTGACAGCAATCGCATTTTCGCAATGACGGCACTTGGCAAAAAACCGCCGTTATATCTTCATATCAAAGCCAAGATGCTTGGCCACAGTAAAGATATCCTTGTCGCCACGCCCACACATATTCATCACAATAATATGATCAGATGGCAGGGTCGGTGCGATTTTCATCACATGGGCCAGTGCGTGGGATGGTTCCAGCGCGGGAATGATCCCTTCAAGTTTACAGCAAAGCTGAAATGCCTCTAGGGCCTCTGCATCGGTGATGCTGACGTATTGCGCGCGGCCCATATCGTGCAGCCACGAATGTTCAGGGCCAATTCCCGGGTAATCCAGTCCCGCAGAGATAGAAAACCCCTCCAGAATTTGCCCGTCAAGATCTTGCAAAAGATAGGTGCGATTGCCGTGTAAAACCCCTGGCCGTCCCCCAGTCAACGACGCGCAATGCTGCATCCGATCATCGACCCCTTTACCGCCTGCCTCAACGCCAATAATATTAACAGATGGATCGTCCAAGAACGGATAGAACAGCCCCATAGCATTAGATCCGCCGCCTATTGCCGCGATGATCGTGTCAGGCAGGCGCCCCTCGCCCTCTTGCTCGGGCAGTTGCCAGCGAACTTCTTTGCCGATGATGGATTGGAAATCACGCACCATTGCAGGATAGGGATGGGGGCCCGCCACCGTGCCAATGCAATAAAATGTGTCGCGCACATTGGTCACCCAATCACGCATCGCGTCATTCATCGCGTCTTTCAACGTGCCACGCCCAGAGGTGACAGGGATAACCTCGGCCCCCAAAAGGCGCATCCGAAACACATTCGGTGCTTGGCGTTCGACATCATGCGCACCCATATAGACGACGCATTGCAGGCCGAATTTGGCACAGACCGTGGCGGTCGCCACGCCATGCTGCCCCGCACCCGTTTCCGCGATGATCCGCGTCTTGCCCATGCGTCGTGCCAAAATGATCTGGCCCAGCACATTGTTGATCTTATGCGCGCCCGTGTGGTTCAACTCGTCGCGTTTCATATAAATTTTGGCGCCGCCCAAATGCTGCGTCATCCGCTCGGCGTAATACAACGGTGAGGGGCGGCCCACGTAGTGTTTCCACAGCCAATCCATTTCCGCCCAGAATGTCGGATCGGTTTTGGCGAATTCATAGCGTTCTTGCAGATCAAGGATCAACGGCATCAGAGTTTCAGACACAAAACGACCGCCGAATTTACCAAAGCGGCCCTCTTCGTCAGGCCCTGTCATAAAGCTGTTGATACCGTCTTCCATTGTGCGCTCCTTGTTTGCAACAGATGTAGCGCCGTTTTGGGGCGGCGAAAAGGGGGCTTTCCGCCCCCTCGTCGCTTTGCGCCTCACCCCCGAGGATAATTGGACCACGAAGAAGTTAGAGCCAGTTTGCGCGGTCAAGGCCGATGGCGGCGCTGATGTTCGGCAGGCCGTCACGTTGAAGGAGTTGGTCAAGCCTGATCGCGATGTTGCGCGCCAACGACGGACCAGCATAGACCATCGCGGAATAGAGTTGGACGGCAGATGCGCCCGCGCGAATTTTTGCATAGGCTTGTTCGGCGGTGCTGACCCCGCCGACACCGATCAAAGGGATTTTTCCATCGATCCGTTTTGAGAGTTGCGCGAGGACACGCGTTGATTTTTCAAACAAGGGCGCACCCGACAGCCCGCCCGATTGATGGGAGTCTGCACTGGTCAGGCCGTCCCGCGCCAAGGTGGTGTTGGTGGCGATGATGCCGTGAATGCCCGCTGTCATCGCGACTTCGGCAATTTGCGCCAGTTCGTCCGCATTCAAATCGGGGGCGATTTTTAAGAAAATCGGGATCGGGCGGGCCAAGTCTGCCCGGGTCTGCATAACCCCCGCCAGCAACGCCGAAAGCGCTGCCGCCCCCTGCAGATCGCGCAGTTTTTCCGTATTGGGCGACGAGACATTGACTGTGGCAAAATCTACATATTCGCCGCAAATTGCCAACACGCGGGCGAAATCTTGGGCCTTATCAGCACTGTCTTTGTTGGCGCCAAGGTTCAATCCCACGGGCACTGCGCCGCGTTTACGCATCGAAAGATGTGACGCGATCACATCCGCCCCTTGGTTGTTGAACCCAAACCGATTGATCACAGCACGATCTTGGGTCAAACGAAACAGGCGTGGACGCGGATTGCCGCTTTGTGGGCGTGGCGTCGCAGCCCCCAATTCCAAAAACCCAAAACCGGACCGCGATAAGGGCGCGATGGCAAGGGCGTTTTTATCATATCCAGCCGCCAGACCGATCGGGTTGGGCAGCATTATTCCCGCAAGCGTTGTCGCCAAACGCGGCGATGTCACTACCCCGCCTAAGGGCACCAGCCCCAAGCGCAGCGCCCATATGGACACGCTATGGGCGGTTTCAGGATCAAACTGATGCAAACCCCGCAAAGCGAGGCGCTCATACAAATTCAAAACACACCTTCGGGGAAGATATGGCCAGATGCCCCAAGCGGCAGCGATTTGTCCCAAACGACATCCGACAGCCGCAAAGGACGGTAAAGATGCGGGAACAGCGCACCTCCGCGCGACGGCTCCCAACGCAAATCATCGCCCAAAGTGTCTGCGCCAACGGCTAACAAAACCAGATCGCTTTGATCGGAAAACCACTTGGCCGCAGTTTCCGCCAATTGCGGGGCCGCCGAGAAATGAATATACCCGTCGGCCAAATCGACCGGCGCACCAAGGGTTTCACCCATTTGGCGCAAATTATCCCAGTCAGGACGGCGAAAGATTTTATAGATCAACATGTGCAGGTTTTGCCGAAAAGCGCCGCGCGGGTCAATGGCCGATATCACGCCAAGAGCTGGCTTGAAGTGTTTTGCGCTTTGTCTCGGACCGCGCCAAATGCTTTTGTTAAGAATTGTGCCGACCCAAACCGCAGTTGCGGGGTAAAGTGGACAAAGGCGGGCAAGTTTGGCAATCTTTGGCCATGTGTGGCCGATTGACCCTTACCCACCCCAATGAAGCACTGGCGCGCCTGTTTGACGCGATACAGGGCAATGATCTGCCTTCGGGGCCATGTTACAATCTATGCCCCACCAGTTGCGTTTCGGTTGTGACATCACAGACTGGGCGCCGTCTGCGCGCCATGCGTTGGGGATTTATCCCGACCTGGTATAAATCCCCAACAGATGGACCGCTGATCATCAACGCACGCGCGGACACAATCGCAACCAAGCCCGCCTTTCGCGAAGCGATCCGCACCCGCCGCTGTATCCTGCCTGCGACCGGCTTTTATGAATGGTCTGCAGGACCAAATGGAACGCGGCTGCCTTGGTATTTCACCCGCAACGACGGCGCCCCCCTCGCCCTTGCAGCACTGTGGCAAAGCTGGGGAGATATCGAAACCGTTGCTATGGTCACGACCGAAGCAGGCCCGCAAATGCAGGGTGTCCACGACCGAGAGCCTGTCATTTTGGCCCCCGCCGATTGGCCGCTTTGGTTGGGCGAGGCGGGGCACGGCGCGGCACGCTTGATGCACGCTAAATCTGGTGTGCTAACTCGCCACCGCGTCGGCGTCGCTGTCAATTCTAACAAAACTGCTGGGCCGGATCTGATCTTGCCGCTGGGCAACCCATGAACGCCCCTTGAGCCTGCTGAATTAGGATGCTATCACTCTTCACAGCGCGGGCGTTGTGTAATGGTAAGACCTTAGCCTTCCAAGCTAAAGACACGGGTTCGATTCCCGTCGCCCGCTCCAGAACCTCCATATTTCTTATGTTTCTCAATGACTTAAGCAAATTGAGGAGTAATAATATGCACACATCTGGACCACAAAAACACATCGTCAGACGCGATGGACACATCTATTAGAACAGAAGAGTTCGTGTTCATGCCCAAGTTTCATACGGCAAAACAATCCGTATCAGGCTGGACGACGAAGCAAGTGCTGACCAAAGGACTTGGCGCAATTTGGCAACAAGAGGACACAGGCTCGACTGTAAACCTGCAGTCCCTTTTAGGGGCGACAAATACAAGACCAAGGATGCGGTCAGAAATTGCAGATAAATATGTTGCGTTAAAGGGTATACAAGAAAACCCGACCAGCGGCCTAGGCAAAATTGTCCACCTCACGCCGTATCGCGCAAAACAAGACAATCAAATACGTCACCCCTTCCGTTGGGAACACGATCGGCATTCGTGACATCGACCGAAATATATAAGGAGAAGTTAGCATCAGTTAAATCGTTTGTGCCATGATCACACAGGCATTGCCGATCTGTGAAAAAGTTTGATCGATCACCCAGCCCAATACATGATAAAACAGACGCGCCTGGCCGGGATCTATTACCGGAAGGCTGAAAAAACTCTGTTTGGAATCAAAGCCGCAAGGTCATTTCAACCTTGGCTGACGGCGCCAGGATCCATCCACATCGGCTCGAACACGTGCCCATCTAAATCAGCGAACATACGGTTATACATAAACCCCATATCGCGCCCGGGCATCGGCTCTGATCCCCCTGCCGCCAATGCGGCCGTCATCATCGCATCCACCCCCGCACGATCCGCACAGGACAGCGCATAGATCGCCGAGACCGACTTTGCAGGCTCGCCAACGGGCAGGGCCGTAAAGGTCTGGAAAAATGGCCGCTCTAGGATCATCACATAGATCGTCTCAGACAGCACAACACAGGCCGCCTGTTCGTTTGAGAACTGCTCATTTATGACAAATCCCAGCGCCTGATAAAACGCCCGCGATTTCGCTACATCCGCGACGACCAAATTCACAAATATCATCATAACGTGCCCTTAGCCTTTCATACTGATGAAAATACCTGCGCCGCAGGCACCTTTCCACAAACCATGCGTCTAAAGATTGTCCTGTTGCGGCATACCCAAGACATGAAATCCACAATCAACATGCACAACCTCACCGCTGGTGCAATTGCCGTATTCAGAACACAGCCATACGGCAGTGCCACCAATTGCCTCTAAGGTTGCATTGGCACGCATGGGCGCATTGGCCTCGGTGTGGCGGAATGTGGCACGCGCGCCACCGATTGCCGCACCTGCCAGGGTTTTCATCGGCCCCGGGCTGATCGCATTCACACGAATTTGTTGTGGCCCCAGATCATTTGCCAAATAGCGTGTGGCAGATTCCAGCGCGGCCTTGGCCACCCCCATAACATTGTAATTCGGCGTCACGCGATTAGACCCCGAATAGGTCAGCGTGATTAAACTGCCGCCATCTGGCATCAGTTCCGAGGCGCGCCGCGACACGTCGATAAAGGAAAAACACGAAATGGCCAAGGAATTGGAAAAGTTCCCGCGTGTGGTGTTGATGAACCGCCCCGTCAACTCATTTTTGTCGGAAAATGCAATCGCATGGATCAGAAAATCAATCGTCCCCCAGCGGGATTTCAATGCGGCAAAACAGGCGTCCAAACTGTCGTCATCACTGACATCGACATCGACTAGAAAATCGCTTCCCACACTTGCAGCAAGGGGTTCTACCCGCTTTCCAAAAGCGTCACCTTGATACGAAAACGCGAGTTCCGCCCCTTCACGCGCAAGCGCCGCCGCAATCCCCCAAGCAATGGAACGCTCGTTGGCGACCCCCATAACAAGCCCGCGCTTGCCCTTCATTAAATCCGCCATCATGCCTCCAGATACTTTGACATGACCAAAGTGGCATTGGTGCCACCAAAGCCAAAGCTGTTGGACAAAACACTGTCTAAGGCCACGTTTTCGCGCAAGGACGTCACAATCTCGGCCGGGTCTAACGCAGGGTCCAATGTGGTGATATTGGCAGAGGCTGCAATGAAATTGCCCTGCATCATCAATAGGCTATAGATCGCCTCATGCACGCCTGTCGCCCCCAAACTATGACCTGTCAGCGATTTGGTGGACGCCGTGGGCGGTGTCGCGCCCCGGCCAAAGACGCGTCGGATCGCCTCCATCTCTGTCACATCCCCAACCACTGTCGAGGTGCCATGCGAATTGATATAATCCACTTTGCGCCCCGCAGGCAGGGTCGCCAGCGCAATCCGCATGGAACGTTCGCCCCCCTCACCACTGGGGGCCACCATGTCATGACCATCCGAGGTCGCGCCATAACCCGTCACTTCGCCGTAAATCTTGGCCCCGCGCGCAAGGGCGTGCGAAAGTTCTTCCAGCACAACAACCCCACCACCGCCCGCAATCACAAACCCATCACGGGTCGCGTCATAGGTGCGCGATGCTGCCGTTGGCGTGTCATTGTATTTGCTGGACATCGCCCCCATTGCATCAAATAGGCAAGATAAGGTCCAATCCAATTCCTCACCACCGCCCGCAAACACAATATCTTGCTTGCCCATCTGGATTTGTTCGACACCATTGCCGATGCAATGGGCAGATGTAGAACAGGCCGAGGTGATCGAATAATTCACCCCCTTGATCTTGAAGGGTGTCGCCAAACAGGCCGAATTGGTCGACGACATACAGCGCGTGACCATAAACGGCCCCATCTTTTTCGGCGCACCCTTGTTGATCACCGCATCAAAGGCCGCGAAAAAATTGCTGGTCGATGGCCCGCCAGAGCCCATGACAAGCCCAGTGCGCTCATTCGAGACATCGCTGTCTTCAAGACCGCTGTCGGCAATAGCCTGTTGCATGGCAAGGAAATTATAGGCGGCCCCTGGCCCCATAAACCGCAAATCGCGCTTGTCGATATGATCCTCTAGGACGATCTGGGGCATCCCGTGGACTTGACTGCGAAAACCGTGCTCGGCGTATTCGGGTGCAAAAACAATCCCGGACTTGCCCGCCCGCAAAGACGCCTCTACCTCGGCGGCGGAATTTCCGATGGATGAAATGATCCCGATCCCAGTGATAACAACACGGCGCATAATGGCCTCCCTAACTGTTTTATCTTGTTTAGGGGTTAGGGCGGCGCGGGGCAAGGGGGGTGGGGTTTTCGATCAAAGCTGATCGGAGACCCGACCTAAGAATTGTCTGTAGGGTGCGTGGTTTCCACGCACCTTGGTCAAGTCTGGGAGGCGAATGGTGCGTGGAAACCACGCACCCTACTTAGTCCATAAGATTAGCTTTCCGACAAAGCCACCTTCATATCCTTGACGATATAGATCACTTCGCCGTCCGCCTCGACGATGCCGTCCGCAACACCCATGGTCAGGCGGCGGGTGGTTAGGGCCTTGGTGAAATCCACCTTATAGGTTAGCATCCTACGATCAGGTCGCACCATACCTGTCAGTTTCACTTCACCAACCCCCAGCGCATATCCCCGCCCCTGCCAGCCGCGCCAACCAAGGTTGAACCCGGTCAATTGCCACAGACCATCCAGCCCCAAACAGCCTGGCATGATCGGATTGCCCGGAAAATGGCAGTCAAAAAACCACAGATCGGGCGTGATATCAAACTCGGCCACCACATGGCCCTTGCCATGCAGGCCACCGTCTTCGGAAATCGAGGTGATGCGATCCATCATCAACATGGGCGGCGCGGGCAATTGGGCGTTGCCCGCCCCAAACAACTCACCGCGAGCGCATTTAAGCAAATCCTCTTTGCCAAATGATGTTGGAAAACCTGCCATGCCCTGCCCCTCCTTAGGCCCATTTGCACTTTGTCTACCACTGGCGCGCGGGATCAGACAAGTGGTCGCGGGGAAAGGCACACGCCGTCCGCGATTTATCATTGAACAAACCGCGCGCGCGGGTCTATAATCGAAAAATGAATGTTGCGAACCACTCCAGATCTTGGCTCATACGCGGGGGCTTGCGCCCCACGCGGCAACGTTTGGCGTTGGCACATTTGCTGGTTGGCGATGGGCACGACCGCCATGTCACCGCCGAGGGTCTTTATGCCGCTGCCGCAGATGCCGTGGAAAAAGTGTCGCTTGCCACTGTTTACAACACCCTGCGCGCCTTTTGCGATGCGGGTCTTTTGAATGAAATCGTCGTCGACGGAGCCCGCAGTTATTTTGACACGCGGATGGATGACCATCCACATTTCTATTGGGAAGACAGTCACAGCCTGACTGACGCGCCATCGCAAGATTTGCACATCTCAAGCCTGCCCGAAGCACCCGCAGGCATGGTCGTCAGCCGCGTCGATGTGGTTATTCGCCTGCGTCGGGAATAAACCACAGCGCCCGCGTCGGCAGTGACAATGTCAAATCATCGCTCAGAACCACCTCTGGACCGGCGCTAACTTCGAGGAGTTGCTGGCCCACCAGAACCCGCAACAATGTTGTATTTCCCCGATATTGCCGATCGACCAGACGCGCTTTGATCGACCCACCTAAGGTGATCCGTTCGGGGCGGATCGTGACCACCCCCCTGCCCGTCACCGCCAATGGCAAGGAACCCAGAGCGCAAGAAAATGTGCTTCCGTCGCCAATCCCCGTGATGAAATTGACACCTCCAAAGAACCGCGCCACAGACACACTGTTTGGGCAAGCAAAGAAATCGATAGGGGCGCCTATCTGCTGCAACCGCCCATCCATGAGCAACGCAATCTGGTCGGCCAAAACCACAGCCTCTTGTTGGTCATGTGTGACCAAGATTGTCGCAAGGTTCATTTTCCGATGAATGTCACGGATCAAATCGCGCATCTCATCGCGCAAATTTGCGTCCAAGTTCGACAACGGTTCATCCAGCAACAACACCTTTGGCTGCAAAATCAGGGCCCGCGCAAGGGCCACCCGCTGGGCTTGGCCGCCTGATAGCTGATCCGGACGGCGCGCGCCAAGTCCCGAAAGCTGCACCAAATCCAACATCGCCTCGACAGCAGTTGGGTCGGACCTGCCCCGCATTTTTAACCCAAATCCAATATTTTGCGCAACTGTCATATGCGGGAATAACAACGCATTTTGAAACACCATGACCGCGTGATCCATCCGCCCCAGCACAGATCGACCATCGCAGGTCACGTCGCCGCCGTCGGGTCGATCCAATCCCGCAATGATCTTTAGCGCCGTGGATTTACCAGATCCAGATGGACCCAAAAGCGCCAACATCTGCCCCGCAGCCAGATCCAGATCCAGCCCATCCAACACCAAGCGCCCGCCGTAAGCCCGCGTCAGCCCCCGCACCCTGATCATATCCGAAACCCCAATATGCGTCGCGACGTGATTGCCAAAATAGCCAATGCAGGCAAAATATAGATCACCGCAATTGCCCCCGTGATGTCATTGCGCCCCGATGTCGCAAAATTAAACAACACAACAGGCAACGTCACCACCCGCCCGCCACCAATCATCAGTGTCAGCAAATACTGGCTCCAGGATATCAAAAAACCCATCAGCATCGCGACCAAGACACCAGGGGCCAGTGCAGGCAAGGTAACATAGTAAAACACCTGCAACCGCCCTGCGCCCAAACTGCGGGCTTGGTCTTCAAATCTGGGATCAAAATTGGCAAAAATTCCCGTCAGGATCAGAATAATATAGGGCAAAACAGGAATCAAATGCACGAGGATCACCCCCGTCATACTGCCCGTCAGACCCAACCCGATAAACACCCCTTGCAATCCCAGCGCGACCGTTAGGGGGGGCACGATCAATGGGGTCACGATAATTGCCTCAACCAACCCTTTGCCCCGAAACTTGTGGCGCCCCAGCGCGCGCGCCGCGGGAATGGCGATCACTGTCGCAATCCCTGTCACACTTGCGGCAATGGCAATGGTCACCCCAAGACTTTCGATCACGCCCGACGTGTCGGAAAGCACATAAGACCACACCCTGCCCGACCACTGCGCCGGCAGCAGATTGGGAAACCGCCAGCCCCGCGCAACAGACCAAATCGCCAAAGGAACCAAGGGCAGCAGCAGCGCACAAACCATCCCCCAAACCGCGATCTGCGCACCAACCCGCCTCATCGGCGCGCCGAAAGGGCGACAATCGCCCCGCTGATCACGGCAATCACAACACCCATCGCCAAGGCGATCGGCCGCGACGCCAAATCCACATCCGTAAACGCCCGATACGCCAAAACTGGCAAAGCCGCAGGATAATTCTGCCCCAAAATCAGGGGGATTTCATAGGCACCAAATGCAAAGACAAACACGATGACACAAGCCCGCATCAAGGCAGGGCGCAACAACGGCAACATCACATATCGAAACGCCTGAATAGGGCTTGCGCCATGACTGCGCGCCACAGACTCGTAATCCGCGCCCAAGCTTTGAAAATTTGCCAGCAATATCATTGTTATAAATGGCACCTCTTTCCACACATATTGCACAATGATCCCGATCGCATAGGGATCAAAAACCAAAGCAGGAAAATCGCTCGGTTGCACGATCATGCCTGTGGCAAAGGCCAGTCGCGCAAATACCCCCGATTGTGACAAAAGATATAATATGCCAATCGCTCCGACCAAATGCGGCACGGTCAAGTTCAATTGAAACAAAAACAGCGCAACCCCACGCCCCGCAAAGTGACGCCGCAACAACAGTGCCGCCCCCAGCGCCAGCACCGCCGAGATGACCGAAGAGACAGTCGCGATATACAGGCTAAACCCAAGGGCGCCAAAGAATGCCCGATCCGTAAAAACCGCACGATAGGCCGACAGACCCGGAGCAAAAGACTGCGCCACCCCAATAAACAGCCCGCCAAAAAACAAAACACCTATCACCGCCAAGGCGGGGGCCAGCATCAGCGCAATTTTGGCTTTGTGCATCCGTCCCCCGTCACTGTCCGACGTTTTTAATCCAGCCTTGTTCAATCGCCGCGATCCAATCGGCCTGCAGTTCAGGCAAGGCGTGCTTGGCCAATTGCGCCGATGAAACCACCGAAGGCAGGGACTGCAGCGCCGCAAAATCATCAGCAACTTCACTGCGCCCAATCTCAATTGCAGGGGCCGCGCCCCAAACCTCTGGCTTGGCCTTTTCCAACTGCGCCGCACCCGAAATCATCAGATTTTGCAACACCATCGCCGCCGCTTTGTTCGGAGAGTTGAAGGGGATCAGCGTGTAATTTGTATTGCCAATCGTGCCATCGGTCAGCCCATAGGATCGCGTCGTATCGGCAAACCGCCCTTCTTGCACCGCCAACCCAAACTGTGCGGCATCATAGTCAAAGGTCATCGCCACTTCGCCATTGGCGTATAATTCATTCATCTGCGTAATGGTGTTGGGATAGGTTTTCCCCGCACGCCACAAATAGGGTTCCAGATCATTTAAAATCGCCCAAGTCTTGGTGGCAACCGCGTCAAACTTGGCCTGATCAAACGGCCCAAGCAGGTTCTCCACGCCCCCCGCCGCATAGTAAAACACATGGCGAACAAACACCGCCCCGTTAAAGTCAGGCGGCGCGGGATATGTGAATTGCCCTGGGTTGGCCTTAATCCATGCCAGCAGGGCAGGCATATCGGCGGGCGGCGTGGTTTTGGCGCTGTCATAAGCCAGGGCAAATTGCGCCCGTGACCACGGCACTTCGCAGCCGTCCACAGGTGTCCCAAAATCATTCGCGATGGCCAGATTAGTCCAATCAATCAACGCCGCATTGGGCAATTTGTCCACATAGCCGCAATAGGCCAGCCCCCCCTGTTTCATCGTGCGAAAGTTTTCGCCGTTGATCCAAATCAGATCGACTGTGCCGTGATCCGTCACGCCTGCCTGTTTTTCGCCCAACACAATGTTGACCACGTCGGACGTGTCATTAATCCCAACGCGGTTCAGTGTAATATCATACTGATCTTTCAGTGTTTTGCCCAAATACTCGCTGACATAGCGGTTGATGTTATCGGCGCCACCCCACATGAAAAAGTTTACTGTGCCCCCCTTGGCACTTGCAACGGTCTCCTCCCAAGTTTGCGCGCAGACAGGCAGCGGCAACAGGGCAATCAGGGCGGTCAACAACAGGTTTCGCATCCAGTTTCCTTTGGCAAAATCGACTCGACAACCTATAATCGAATTCTCGACAATGCCCATCGGAATTTTTATCGATCTTCAAAAGGTGATCGACCAGCGCAGCGCTGTCTGGGGTATTATTCGCTTGGCGACAACATACCTGTGTGTAAATCTATACCCTTGTATACAAAATCAACAAATGGAGATTCGTTTATGAAAAAGCTGATTGCTGCCTGCACGATAGCAAGTTTGGTTCTGCCCTTTGTCGCGGCGGCCGACACAACAACGCCTCAACTAAAGACCACAATGATGACCCAGTCCTCCGTAGAGGCCGCAACGTCCAGCGGGATGAATATTGAACAGGCATTGGTTTTGGCAATTATTGCCGCGGCAGTTTTGGCGCTAATGTCCAAGGGTAACACAGTTTTGATTGACGGCTAACGGACTGCAGAGCAGATCTAAATCGCGCAAATTTCAGACCGCGTTAGAAACCGCTGCTCGCGCCCATTATCAAGGCTAAACATACCGCCCCGCCCCTTGACCACATCAATGATAAGGTCGGTATGTTTCCACACCTCATATTGACTGCCAGAGATATAGAACGGCATCCCGCCAATCTCGCCCAGTTGCACATCGTAATCGCCGATCAGAAAATCGCCCTGCGCATAGCACATCGGCGACGAACCATCGCAGCAACCGCCCGATTGGTGAAACATCACGGGGCCATGATCGGCGATGATTTCCGACAAAAGTTTTAATGCCGCTGGCGTCGCTGTAACTTTGCCTAAGTGCATAATTCCCTCCGATATAGGGCGCAGATTTCCCTGCGCCCCATAATAGACCATGGATCAGAAGAAACCCAGTTTCTTCGGCGAATAGCTGACCAACAGGTTTTTGGTCTGCTGGTAATGATCCAACATCATCTTGTGGTTCTCGCGCCCGATCCCAGACTGCTTATAGCCGCCGAATGCCGCGTGGGCAGGGTATGCGTGATAGCAGTTGGTCCAAACCCGACCTGCCTTAATCCCGCGTCCGAAACGATAGCAGGTATTGGCATCGCGCGACCAAACCCCCGCACCTAGACCATACAGCGTGTCATTGGCGATTTCCAAGGCCTCTGCATCATCTTTGAACGTGGTCACAGACACGACTGGGCCAAAGATTTCCTCTTGGAACACGCGCATCTTATTGTTGCCTTTGAACACGGTCGGCTGGATGTAATAGCCGCCCGACAGGCCGCCCGGCATCTCGCGTTTCGCGCCGCCCGCCAGAATTTCCGCGCCCTCTTTGCGACCAATGTCGAAATAGGACAGGATTTTTTCTTGCTGCTCTGATGACGCCTGCGCGCCGACCATCGTGGCAGGATCTAGCGGATCACCCGCCACGATTGCTGCGACACGCGCCAGCGCCTTTTCCATAAACCGATCATAGATCGACTCGTGGATCAGGGCGCGCGATGGGCAGGTGCAAACTTCGCCTTGATTAAAGGCGAACATCACGAAACCCTCAATCGCCTTGTCCAGATAGTCATCGTCTTGATCCATCACGTCGGCAAAGAAAATGTTCGGCGATTTGCCGCCCAGTTCCAGCGTGACAGGGATCAAGTTCTGGCTTGCGTATTGGCTGATCAAACGGCCCGTGGTGGTTTCCCCCGTAAAGGCAATTTTGGCAATACGATTGCTAGAGGCAAGGGGCTTGCCCGCCTCAAGCCCGAACCCGTTGACAATGTTCAACACACCCGCAGGCAACAAATCACCAATCAATTCCATCAGCACAAGGATGGATGCTGGGGTCTGTTCGGCAGGTTTCATCACCACGCAATTGCCCGCAGCCAGTGCAGGGGCCAATTTCCAAACCGCCATCAGCAGCGGAAAGTTCCATGGGATAATCTGGCCAACAACGCCCAAAGGTTCGTGAAAGTGATAGGCGACGGTATCATCATCCAGTTCCGAAAGACTGCCCTCTTGCGCGCGGATGCAGCCGGCAAAATAACGGAAATGATCGACGCACAATGGCACGTCAGCGGCCGTGGTTTCGCGGATCGGCTTGCCGTTGTCCCATGTTTCGGCCAAGGCCAAAGCGGCGATATTCGCCTCAATCACATCGGCGATCTTGTTCAGAATCACAGCGCGGGTTGCGACCGATGTCTTGCCCCAAGCATCCTTTGCCGCGTGGGCCGCATCTAACGCAGCCTCAATATCCGCCGCCTCAGAGCGCGCAATCTTACAGATCACCTCGCCCGTGATAGGGGATGTATTGTCAAAGGTCTTACCCGAAATCGCGGGCACAAACTTACCACCGATATAATTGCCATAACTTGCCTTGAACGGCGATTTATGTTGACGAAAATGTTCCATTCAGTCCTCCCAGACGGTTTGGCCGATCTCCCTTCGGCATGGGATCAACCTGCGCCTCGGGTGCTGATGTGTCATCCGGGGGGCGGGGGATATGCGTTCGCAACTGTATCAGATTTGCGACAGGTTGCCGGATTATCTGCGGTTTGGGTCAGGCACGCGGCCCCAATTTGCGATGAAACGTGGCGCGACTGATGCCCAAGGCGCGGGCGGCGGCTGATGCATTGCCATGTGCCCGCGCCAAAGCGCGAATCAACACGGCGCGTTCGGCTTCTTCCAGGGTCTCTGGTTGCGTCAGGCCCAACAGGTCCGCTGCAGGCTGGGGATTGCGCGACAAATCCCCCAACAGATGCAAGTGTTGGCGCGCCGCGCGGGTAGCACCAATCACCAAATCATCCTGATCCACAGCCAAAAACGCCGCCCGCCCCGCCTTGGGCAACATCACCATCCGCGCCATTGGATAGGCATCCCGAAAGGCTTGGGATTCGATGCGCGCTGTTGCGTCACCGAGGGCTTGGACGATCAATGCCGAGACAGCATCCGTCAAATCCGCCCTTGCAGAGGACACATCAACCACCCCCGCCAACTGCCCAAATGGATCAAACAGCGGCGCCGTCATGCACGACAAAATGGTATTCTTGGCCAGAAAATGTTGATTTTTATCAATGGTAACAATGCGTTCTTCGACCAGACACGTGCCGATCCCATTGGTGCCTTGTGCAGCCTCGGTCCACTTGGTGCCCAGCCATAACCCCCATTCCGCAAAGGTCGCATCATCCACTGGGGCCCCGCGCCGCTCTATTGGTATGCCATCGCGGTCGGCCAACAAAACGCAACAGCCCACCCCGCCGACCGCCTCAAACAGTCTGTCCAAACTGGGCTTTGCAGCGTGGATCATCGGCCCCATCCTGTCGCGAGCCTCGGTAAGTTCAGTATCGGTCATGCGATCTGCGTGCGTGCGTGCGCTTGGCATCAGCCCATGCAACCGCGCGGATCTGCTCCAGGAAGCGACCAGCTTTGACCGCGCCGCATCTCCCCGCGCCAAAGCGGATTCGATGGTGGCGCTGTGATGGCCCGTGATGTCCATGACCCCCTCCCAAGAGCCGCTTTTGAAAAGGCTAGTCCAAGGGGATAAACCGATCAAGCGGGTAGAAACCCCTTGGCAGCCCCTATCCCGATGCTTTTCGAGGGATATTAATTATACAAATGAATAATAATCTGTGCCGCATGAAGGAACTCTTCCAGGACAGCCTTTCACTGTCTGTTTGGAGTTACCACTATGAAAAACACCCCACGCGCTGCATTGCTTGTCATCATGATACTTCGTGGTGCAGCAGAGGGCCAATTACCGCCACCCGCTGCTGCGCCCGCGATACTTGGGATCTTCACACCCCAAAGCTTGGTGCTGTTCTTAATCGCGGCGGCCATTGCTTTTGCCACGGTCAAGCACGCGGTGCCAAAGTAAGACAACGCAGCGTGAAAAAACGGGGGCCATCGCCCCAGACAAGCGGGGGGCCCGCACCACACCAACCAGCGGGGGGCTGGCCCCCCGCACCCCCTGGGATATTTCGACAACTTGGAAGGACGAAGCGGGTTTTCGCAATATCGTTTGTCCTGCCGAACCATTAGCAAGAATCGCTTGACTCACAGCCAATTGGCGTCTTATGACATCGGTGACATGACATCGGTGACACAGACCGCCGACAGTCGCACTGCGTCGCCGCAAACCTGGGGAGGAGGGCGTCCATGGCTACGATATATGACGTCGCCCGCATTGCAGGTGTCTCGGCCAAGACGGTCAGTCGCGTCCTGAATGGTGATGCACCTGTGGGGCGTGAAACCCGAGAATTGGTGGCAAAGGCGATGGCGCAACTTGGTTATGTGCCGTCAAGTGCTGCGCGCATGATGCGGTCCAACAAATCGGGGATTGTCGGGCTGATCACGGGCGCGATTTCATTGCCGAATGAGCCTGCAATGCCGTCAGGTCTGCCCGACCTGTTTATCGTCCAAGGCATTCAGCGCGCCATTGAGGGATCGGGCAAAACCCTGATGATTGCCGATACAGGCGGGCGCAGTGACCGCATTCCGCATTTGATCCAAACATTCCTTCAACACCGCGTCGAAGGGTTGATCTATGTGGCCGAATATCACCAAAAGGTAACTCTACCCGCCATTCCTGCAGATACACCCATCGTTTTGGCCAATTGCTTTGACGATATTGGCACGCCATCGGTTGTGCCTGATGATGCGCGCGGCCAACACGATCTGGTCGCCCGTCTGATCGCGGCAGGCCACCGCCGCATCGCCTATTTGACCTTGCCTGCATTTTTGGTGGCCGACGGTTTGCGCCGTCAAGGCTATCGTGCCGCGCTAAGTCAGGCAGGAATTGCCTATGATCCCGTCCTTGTCGAATGTTGTGATCTGGGCGGGCGCGAGGATGAAACGCAACTTTTGTGGGACACCATTGACCGCATGATGCGCCTGCCCGATCCGCCCACGGTTTTGTGCTGTGGCAATGACAAAATGGCAGTGCGGGTTTACGGGATTTTACGATCGCGCGGGCTGAAATTGCCGACGGAGATTTCTGTGGCAGGCTATGACAATTACCGCGTGATGGCGGAGACATTGTTTCCACCCCTGACCACGGTGGATCTGCCCTATGCGGCCATTGGTGTGCGCGCGGCGCAGCGCCTTTTGGCAATGATTTCAGGGGGGGACACCCCTTTGAGAGATACGGATCCGATGTTGATATCGGGGCCCGTTTGTTGGCGTGGCTCGGTGATGGAGCGCGCTATTTCTAATGTCTTGAGTCTAAACGTCATCAGGGAGGATACCAAATGACAAAGAAGTTTACCTTGGGCGTCGGCGCATTGCTTGCGTCGGTTGCCTTTACCACCGTGGCACAGGCGCAAACCGCCCTGTCTATGTGGTATCACGGCGCTGGCAATGAAGTTGAGGCGAAAATCCTGAACCAAATCGTAACCGATTTTAACGCCAGCCAAACCGATTGGAAGGTTGAAGTTCAATCCTTCCCCCAAGCTGCCTACAATGACAGCGTGACCGCAGGTGCTTTGGCAGGCAATCTGCCCGATATCTTGGACGTTGACGGTCCAAATATGCCAAACTGGGCATGGGCCGGCTATATGCAGCCTTTGACCATTGACGAGACTAAAATCGCCAACTTCTTGCCAGGTGCCATTGGCCGTTGGGATGGCAAACTGTATTCGGTCGGTCTGTGGGATGCAGCTATTGCGCTGACCACCCGTCAATCCTATTTGGACGAATTGAAACTGCGGACGCCGACACTGGACGCGCCATGGACTGCAGAAGAATTCCAAGCAGCGCTGGACGCGGCCAAGAATTCGGGCAAGTTTGAATATGCGCTGGATCTGGGCATGGCTTGGACGGGGGAATGGTATCCCTATGCCTTCTCGCCCTTCTTGCAGTCTTTTGGTGGCGATATCGTGGATCGCACCACCTATAAAACTGCAGACGGTGCTTTGAACGGCGAAGCGGCCGTTGCCTTTGGCAACTGGTGGCAAGCGCTGTTCACGGGCGGCTATGCCCAAGCAACCCAAGACGGCGCGGACCGCGATTCGGGCTTTGCCTCGGGCAAATATGCGTTTTCGTGGAACGGCAACTGGGCGGCGCTGGGCGCACTCAAGGCCTTTCCTGACACTGTGTTCTTACCTGCGCCTGATCTGGGCAATGGACCAAAAATCGGTGCAGCAAGCTGGCAGTTCGGCGTTTCCGCCAAGTCGCAGCACCCAGAGGGCGCTGCTGCCTTTATCGAATTCGCGCTTCAAGACAAATATCTGGCAGATTTCTCGAATGGCATCGGCCTGATCCCTGCGACCACGACGGCAGCCGCCATGGTTGACAATTACAAAGAGGGCGGTCCTTTGGCCCCGTTCTTTGCCTTGTCATCGAAGCAAGGCGTTCTGCGTCCTGTGACCCCGGGCTATGTGGTTGAGTCGAAAGTGTTTGAAAAGGCTGTCGCCGACATCGCAAAAGGTGCCGATGTTCAAGCAACCCTTGACGCCGCGGCCGATGAGATCACCGCAGATATCGAAAAGAACAACGGCTACGGTCACTGATACCTTGGTGCGGGGGCAAGCCCCCCGCACCACACCAATACGCGGGGGGCAAGCCCCCCGCACCCCCTGGGACATTTGCGAAAAGAACAAGCTGCAAAAAGGGTTGACCTGATGGCGTCAAAGTTTTCCACCTCGAACAAAGCGGGATGGTTGTTTGCCGGTCCCGCCTTTGGGCTGATGGTCATGTTCATCTTGGTGCCATTCGTCTTTGCAATTGTGTTCAGTTTCACCAATCAACGCCTTGTCTCGCCCAATGCGGCAGAGTTCGTAGGGCTGTCCAATTACGAGCACCTTTTGGGTGTCGCTGTGCTAACGCTGGATCCTATCAAAGATGCCTCGGGTGCGGTGCAGATGAAAAATGGCGCGCCGGAATATCCAGCTTTGCGCAGCTATACCCGCAAAAACCCCGAATATCCGAATCTGGACGGCAAGCGCGAATGGTTCAGTTTTGACCGCGCGAGCGGCGCACGCACCTTTGTGCTGGCATCAGATGTGGTGTTTTTGCGCGCCGTGTTGAACACGTTTTTGTTCGTCATCGTCGTTGCCCCCTTGCAGGGCGGTCTGGCGCTGGGACTTGCGCTGCTGATCAATCAAAAATTGCGCGGCATCAACGCCTTTCGCACGATTTACTTTATGCCCGTTGTGGTGTCGATCGTGGTTGTGTCGATCCTGTGGAAGATCATTTACGACGGCAATTCGGGGCTGCTGAACAATATGCTTTCGGCGCTGACCTTTGGTGCCTTTACCCCCATTGATTGGCTGGGCAACACCAGCACCGCGATGGGCGCGATCATCGCGATGTCGATCTGGCAGGCGGTCGGATTTCACATGGTGATTTGGTTGTCGGGTCTGCAAACCATTTCGCCAACGCTGTATGAGGCGGCCGCGATTGAGGGGGCATCCTCGGGCCAAGTGTTTCGTTACATCACTTGGCCTGGGCTGAAAAACACCGCCGTTTTGGTGCTGATCGTCATCACGATGCAGGCGTTTGGGCTGTTTTCCCAAATCAATGTCATGACCCAAGGCGGCCCCTTGGACAGCACCCAAACCATTGTCTTCCAAGCAATTCAGCGTGGTTATGGCAAGCAGGATATTTCGGGCGGCTCGGCCATATCCGTGATCTTATTCATCATTGTTCTGTTAATTTCCATGATCCAGCGCTGGCTGACCCGCGATAAGGAGGCTCGCTGATGCTGTCCGATACCTTGCGACTGACGGTTCGTTATCTGGTCTTAATCCTGATCGCGATCATCTTTTGCTTTCCGTTGGTGTTTATGGTGGTCTCGTCGTTCAAGCCATCCATGCAACTGCTGCAAGACGCCTCAAACTTGCGCGCCTTTTTGCCTGTGGGCGATATCAGCCTAAACAATTATGGGGCGATCTTTCAGCGCGCGCCTGTGGGTCTGTTTATCTTCAATTCCATCTTTGTCACCAGTATCACGGTGGCGCTGTCGCTGGTGCTCTGTTCTGCCGCGGGCTTTGCCTTTGCCTTCATCTCATGGCGCGGGCGCGACTTAGCCCTTGGGATCATCCTTGCCACACTCATCGTCCCGTTTGAGACAACTGCAATCCCGCTTTTGCTGATTGCATCAAAGCTGCCTTGGATTGGCATGGATGGGCTTACCTTTGGCTGGCTGAATTCCTACCGCGTCCAGATCATCCCCTTTATTGCCGATGGTCTGACGATCTATCTGTTCGTGCAGTATTTCAAAGACCTGCCCCATGAATTGATCGAGGCCGCCCGCGTCGAAGGCGCAACATGGTTCCAAATCTATCGCCGCATCGTAATGCCACTTTCTGGTCCCGTTCTGGCCACCGCCGCCATCCTCAAATTTCTGGCGATGTATAACCAATACCTCTGGCCGATCATGGTCGTCCAAGAAGAAGCCTACCGCCCCGTCATGGTGGGTCTGCAATATTTCTTCCAACTCAACGTCGTCTGGGGTGAGGTAATGGCGTATCTTTCCCTTATCACCCTGCCCGTTCTCGCCTTCTACCTCTATCTGCAAAAGGCCTTTATCGCCTCTATCGCCTCCACTGGGGTCAAAGGCTAGCTTTCATACTGACAAAAATACCTCGGGGGAGGCCACATTGAAGTCAATGTGGCCTGGGGGCTGGCCCCCATCTCTCGCCACCAAAGACCAAAGGACAGAAAATGGTACTCGCACTTGACACGAAATGGATTTGGGACAGCTGGTATGCCCATGACGGCAAACAACATCATGGATTTTTCCTGCAGGCGGATAAATCGCTGGGGGATCCTGATCTGCGCCATTTCAATGTGACCCAAGGCCATGCGGTGTCCGATGATCTGATCAACTGGACCCATCTGGGCACCATGTTCGGCCCCGCCCCCACGCCCGCTTGGGATGATGGCACGACCTGGACAGGCTCTGTCTTGCAAGACGCCACTGGCCTTTGGCATCTGTTTTATACGGGAACCACCAAGGCCGAAGACTGTATGTATCAGCGTATTGGCCACGCGACTTCGCAGGATTTGCATTCTTGGGTGCGCGTCGGCGATGGGCTGTGTCTTGATCTGATCGGTCCAAATGCGAAATGCTACGAGTCTGATTGGGCCAAGGGGTTTTGGCATGACCGCGCCATGCGCGACCCTTGGGTGATGGAGGACCCAGACGGCACAGGCTGGATCATGTATTTCACCGCCCGCGCGCCTGGCATTGCCGAAGCAAATGCAGGCGGCGCGATCGGCTTTGCGACATCTGATGATTTGGTGACATGGACCTTGCAGCCCCCCGTTTTTGTCGGCGGCTTTGGTCAACTTGAGGTGCCGCAGGTCTGGAATCATGGCGACAATTGGTATTGCCTGTTTTGCACCTCGTCGATCCATTGGTCGAAAGAGTATACTGCCTCGGATGCCCAGAAACCAGTCACAGGCAATCACTATCTGATAGGCTCATCGCCGCGCGGGCCTTGGCGTGTCGCGACGGGTGGCTTTTTTGACGGAGATGAACCATGCCGTCGCTATGCGGCGCGGGTGGTCAATCTTCAGGGGCAATTGGTGATCTTGGGTTTTGCCGATAAGGGCAAAGAAAATTTCGGCGGCTATGTCACAGATCCCCAACCCGTCGATTATCTACCAAACGGGCTTTTGGCCCTGCGTAAGGAATAGATCATGGCCAGCATCACCCTAAAAGGTCTTAGGAAAAGCTACGGCAACGCCCATGTCATCAAAGGCGTTGATATCGACATTGCAGACGGAGAATTCGTCGTCTTTGTCGGCCCCTCTGGCTGTGGCAAATCCACCCTTTTGCGGATGATTGCGGGACTTGAGGACATCACGGGCGGCACGCTGGATATCGGCGGG
This sequence comes from Cypionkella sp., assembly GCA_040398785.1. Classification (GTDB taxonomy): domain Bacteria; phylum Pseudomonadota; class Alphaproteobacteria; order Rhodobacterales; family Rhodobacteraceae; genus Cypionkella. Next base: position 432,873 of record JBBATJ010000003.1, read on the forward strand.
CGCGTTGTGAATGATCTGCCGCCCAAGGATCGCGGCGTTGCTATGGTGTTTCAATCCTATGCAATTTTCCCGCATATGACGGTGCGTGAAAATGTGGCATTTGGTTTGACCATCGCGGGTGCCCCCAAGGCAGAAAAGGACGCCAAAGTGGCCGAGGCAGCGCGCATCTTGCAGATGGAACATCTGCTGGATCGCCGCCCGTCGCAGCTTTCGGGCGGGCAGCGCCAGCGGGTCGCCATTGGCCGCGCCATCGTGCGCAAACCGCAAGTGTTTTTGTTTGACGAACCCCTGTCAAATCTGGACGCGGCCCTGCGCGTCGATATGCGTATGGAAATTGGCAAGCTGCACAAACAACTTGATGCCACCATGATCTATGTGACGCATGACCAAGTCGAGGCGATGACTTTGGCAGATAAAATCGTCGTCTTGCGCGATGGTTTGGTGCAACAAGTGGGCAGCCCGATGGAGTTGTATCACAACCCCGCCAATGCCTTTGTGGCGGGGTTCATCGGCTCTCCTGCCATGAACTTTTTGCCCGTCACAGTGCAATCCGTGTCTGGCGATCAAATTACGGTTTCGTCCGATGTTCTGGCCCCCGTAACGGTGCGCGCCAAATCGGGCAGCTATGCGGTTGGGACGGACGCGCTTTTGGGGTTGCGGCCGCAATATCTGACCCCAAGCACAGGCGCGGGTCAGCTGAACGGGACCGTCGCACTTGCAGAACGTCTGGGGTCAGAAACTGTGTTGCAGGTCACCATGGGCAATGGCAGCAACCTGATTGCCGCCCTGCCGCGTGACGCTGAATTTGAACGCGGCGCAGCGGTCGGTTTGACCTTTGATGCGACAGAGGCACATATTTTCAACGCATAGGGCCGATGGAAATCAATCTTGCGGATGGTCGTCAAACTCAGTTCGCAATATGCGCGCGGCGTCCCCATCGGGGTCGTCAAATTGATTGGCCCGCATCGCCCAAAAGAAAAATAACAGCCCAAGGCCACCTAGGAACAGGGATACGGGGATCAACAGCACCAAAACATTCATAATTTTCCCCTATTTCAGCCGCAGCGCGTTTAACGTGACGGTGATCGACGACAGCGACATTGCCAGGGCAGCAGCCAATGGCGTGGCAAGACCCATCAGGGCCAAAGGCACAGCAATCACGTTGTAACCGCCCGAAATCAAAAAGTTTTCAATAATGCGATGTCGCGATTGTCTGGCAATCCGCAAAGCATCCGCAATCGGTTCCATGGAATTGCCCAACAGAACAATATCACTGGCCACCCTTGCGGCATCCAAGGCCGAGGCGGGGCTGATCGACACCGTCGCCGCCGCCAATGCCGCCGTGTCATTCAGCCCATCTCCCAGCATCAAAACTTGCCGACCCTCCGAAGTTAACCGATTGATTAGGCTTAGTTTTTCTTGCGGTAACGCCCCCGCCGTCCAATGTTCAATCCCCAGCCGTTCCGCCATGGCCCGCACCGCCGCCGTGGTGTCACCCGAAATTAGGTATAAATCCTTGCCCTGCGCCTTGAACGCGGCAATTGCTTGTTCAGCCCCGAAACGGATTTTATCTGTAAATCCAAAGGCATATGTTTGATTGTTAAGACGCAAATAGGTTGCCGTCATTGCAATTGGATCGGCCCCGCACCAATCCGCACGGCCCAAACGCACGGCGGCCCCGTGATACTGTCCCGAAATCCCATATCCCGCAACTTCGCAGATATCCGTGACATCCGCCCCCTGCCCCCCCAACGCCGCAATGGCCCGCGCCAAAGGATGGCTCGACGCCATTGAAAGTGCGGTGGCAACCTGCAGTGCCTCGGCGGGAATATGCGAAAAATCAAGCGGTTCTGGGATGCCCATCGTCAGGGTTCCCGTCTTATCCATCACCACCGTATCCACCCGCGCCAACCGTTCCAGCGCCGTGCCATCTTTGATCAACAGTCCTTTGCGAAACAGCTTGCCACTGGCGGACGTCACCACCGCAGGCACCGCAAGGCCCAAAGCGCACGGGCAAGTGATGATCAAAACGGCGGCAGAAATATTGATCGCAAACCGCAAATCCCCCCCCGTTTGCCACATCCAAAACCCGAACGCCGAAAACGACAAAAGATGCACCAGTGGCGAATACCAAGACGCCGCGCGTTCGGCCAAACTCGTGTAGCGGGTCTTGGCACTTTCGGCGATGGCGACCAGTTCGGCCATGCGGTGCAGCGATGTATTCTGCCCCGCCGCCAGAACCTTAAGTGTCAAAACCCCTGTTAAATTTACCTCGCCGGCCTGCACCAAACTGTTCGGCCCTGCAAAAACTGGCAAGCTTTCGCCCGTCAGCAAAGATCGGTCCACCTCAGAGGTGCCCGCGACCACCACCCCATCTACAGGCATCCGCCCTCCGGGTCGCACCACAACCAAATCATTGATATATATTTCAGAAATGGCGCGCGCCACCTCCACGCCTTGAACCAAAACCATCGCGCGTGGCACCTCTAGGGCGGCCAATTGTTCGGCGGCGGACCGAGCAATTGCCCGCGTGCGATGATCCAAATAGCGCCCAAGCAGCAGGAAAAAGCACAGCATGACAGCCGCGTCAAAATAGGCGTGATGACCGCCTTTGATGGTTTCAAACAGCGATATTGTCGTGGCCAGTATCAGCGCAAGCGAGATCGGCACATCCATCCCCAGCCGTCCTGCCCGCAGCGCCAGACCTGCCGATTTGAAAAACGGCTGTCCTGCAAAGGCGACTGTGGGAATGGCAATTAGGGCCGAAATCCAGTGGAACAAATCGCGCGTCGCCCCCTCGCCCCCCGCCCAAACGGCGACCGATAAAAGCATGACATTCATCATCGCAAAAAACGCGACACCCAAACGCATCGCCAAATCCCGCCCTTCCCGTTCGGTGCCCGTCAGCAGATTTGGGTCCATCTCATGCGCCTCATAACCTGCGCGACGCAGCGCCTCAATCAATGGCGCGGCGATCGTATCAGCATCAGCACGGATCATCACACGGCGCAGGGTCAAATTGACCCGCGCAGCGCGCACACCAGACTGTCGCAAAAGGGCCGCCTCCACCCCCGTGATACAGGCCGCGCAATGGGCAGTGGGCAGGGACAAAACCAAATTCGCCGCAATCGGCGCGGCCCGCGCAGGGACCGCCGCACAGGCCCCACAAGCGGCAGGCGAGACTTGTTCATATGCCCCATCCATGATCTATCCCTTCACCCACAACTTGCGGCGTTGGCGAAACAGGGTGCCATCGGCTGAATGGGCCTCTACTTGCAGCATCCATTTGCCCATCGCCAAATCGGCTGGGGCCGCATAATCGGCGCTGGTTTGGGTGAAAACAGGATGCAGATCATCCTTGGCCTCGGTCGGGCGACCAATCAATACTGTCAAATCGCGCAAGGTGACGGGCGCGCCATCCTTGCCGCGAAACTCTAAATGCATCTGATGCGCCGCCGCGTCATAAATCGGTGTCACTGTCCAGCCCAGCGCGATTTGTGCCGTACGATCCGCGTCAAATGTTTGACTTGCGACATAGGAATTGTCGACTTCTAGCCCCGGAAAGGTGCTGACCGCCTTAAATGCCATATAGAAATTGACCGAAATAATCAGCCCGAAACTTGCTACGGCAATCGCAAAAACCTTGGGCCCTGTCAATTCGCGCATCTAGTGATCCTTTCCATAAAACACGGTGTCATGATAGACACGGGCGGGGTTTGGCGCGTCTGGATGTCCAGACAGGCCCATATCTTCGATCCAAATTCGCAAGGGACTGCGTTCATGTTGGGCGGCGGGACCATGGGCAGTGATGAACAGACGGATCATCTTGATTTCATTGGCCTGCACTGTGACGCGCAGATCACTTTGCCCATCAATTGTGCCCAGCATCGGGGCATCGGATGTGACTGAGATCACATAATCATGCGGATCGGCCAATTTGTTGCGCAGGCGCAAATCATAGGCGTTACGGATCGCCCCATCAGATAGGGTGACATATTGCGGATTGCGCACGGGGGTGACGTTCAAGTCGATCTCGGACCGCATAAACAACGCCACGATCAGCCCTACACCCACCCCGCCCCACAAAAGCGTATAAATCACCGTCCGCACCCGCAAAATATGCCGCCATAGGGATTTGGGCGGCTGGCCCGCGCGCTCGGCGGCCTCGTCCGTCAGCGCAAGATAACCCACCAGCCCATGCGGTTTGCCGATTTTGTCCATCGTGGTGTTGCAGGCATCAATACACAAACCACAAGTGATACAGGCCAATTGCTGGCCATCGCGGATATCTATGCCCATCGGACAAACATTCACGCAGGCCATGCAATCGATGCAATCGCCATTGCCCGCGATATCTTGTTTTCCGCGCGGCTCGCCCCGCCAAGGGCGATAGCCCACCGTCAGCGTGTCTTCGTCCATCATCGCGGCCTGAATGCGTGGCCATGGGCAAGCATAAATACAGATTTGCTCGCGCGCGAAACCGCCGAAAAAGAAGGTGGTTGCCGTTAAAAACAACATTGTAAGATAGGCCACAGGGCTGGCCGTTCCGCGCACCAGATCAACGGCCAATGTGGGCGCATCCGTAAAGTAAAACACCCAAGCCCCCCCCGTGCCCATCGCAATCACCAGCCACAGCGCCCATTTGACGCCATTTTTGAACAGCTTTTCAGGGTTCCACGGCTGGCGGTGCAGACGGATACGGGCGTTGCGGTCGCCTTCTACCCAGCGTTCGACCAATATGAACAGATCGGTCCACACCGTTTGCGGGCAGGCATAGCCGCACCAAACACGACCTGCGGCGGAGGTGAACAAAAACAGCCCCAGCCCCGCCATAATCAACAGCCCCGCCACAAAGTAAAACTCATGCGGCCAAATTTCGATCATAAAGAAAAAGAACCGCCGATGCGCGATATCGACCAGCACCGCCTGATCGGGCAAATGCGCGCCGCGATCCCAGCGCAGAAAGGGCGTGATGTAATAAATGCCCAGCAACAGGGCCATCAAAACCCATTTCAGCGTGCGAAAATGGCCCGAGACACGGCGCGGAAAAATTGGCTCGCGCGATGCATAAAGATCGGGGGTTTGCATGATTTACTCCAGTATACTGACGGGCAGAATAGCCCGCTTAGGGCGTGGCAAGCGCCGCCTCACCGCCGCCCAAGGAATGGACATAGGTGGCAACGGCGCGGATCTCATCTTCGGACAATTTTTCGCCCCATGCGGGCATGACACCGTAACGGGCTTTGGTCACGGTTTCGGTCAATGTGGCGCGGTCGCCGCCATACAGCCAGATTGCATCCGTCAGATTGGGCGATCCCAAATCGCGGTTGCCCGTGCCCTCTGGCAAATGACAGACGGCGCAATTTTCCGAAAAGACCGTGGCGCCCAGCGGCTCAAGCGCTGCGTCAAACTCTTGTCCCGAGATTTTGCGCACGTGTTCGACGACTTGGGTGATTTGATCGGGCGTCAAAATCGCATCTGTGCCAAAGCTGGGCATTTGTGACAGGCGGGCATCGGGATCGGTGGTGTTGCGAATTCCGTGGGTCAGCGTGGTGTGGATCGATACCATATCGCCGCCCCATAGCCAGTCATTGTCCAAAAGGTTCGGGTATCCCTTGGCCCCAGCCGCCCCCGCGCCGTGACAGGTGGCGCAATTGGTCTTGAACACGGATGCCCCCGCCGAGATGGCATAGGTTTTCAGCGCCTCATCTTGGGGGATGGCGTTCAAATCCGCAGCGATCAGTGCCGACTTAATGCCCGCATTGGCCGCATCATAACGCGCGATGTCGGCGTCCACCGCCGCGCGTTCGGTCGATCCCATGATCCCGCGGGTGGCCCCATGCAGCATCGGCCATGCAGGATAGACAACCGTATATCCCAGCGCCCAAATGATGCACAGATACAGGGTATAGACCCACCATTTCGGCAGAGGATTGTTCAATTCCTCAATCCCGTCCCATGAATGGCCCGTGGTTTGCACGCGATCAACTTTTTTGACTTGTTTGGCGCACATCGCTTAGGCCCCCTTTGTCGGCGCATCTGGCGCGGGTTGCTGGTCATGGTCAAAGATGGAATTGGCGATGTCTTGATGCAGACGGCGCGATCCTGGGCGGAAAGCCCAGATCATCACCCCCACAAAGAACAAAAACATCAGCGCAAGCACCCAACTGTCGGCGATTTCGCGCAATAGGCTGTAAAAATCCATGATACCCCCCCTAGCGTGTTGGGTCTGGGATAAAGGTCGAAAAATCGACCATTGTGCCCAGCACTTGCAAATAGGCGATCAGCGCGTCCATCTCAGTCAGATCGGGCTGATTGTCGAAATTGGCCACAGTCGCCTTGCCGTAACGCGCAAGCAGCCCCGTGCTATCGGCATTCGGATCAGCCTGCGCTTTGAAATCGGCCACAGCATTGGCGATCATCTCATCGCTATAGGGCACGCCCACCATTTTATGCGTCGCCATAATCTGCGCGATATGTTTGCCATCCACCTTGGCGCGCAGCAAAAAGCTGAACTTGGGCATGACGGATTCGGGCACGACCGCCTGCGGGTTGGTCAAATGGTCTACGTGCCACGCGTCCGAATACCGCCCCCCCACGCGGGCCAAATCTGGCCCCGTGCGTTTGCTGCCCCATTGGAACGGATGGTCATACATCGATTCCGCGGCCAATGAATAATGGCCATAGCGTTCTACCTCATCGCGCATCGGGCGGATCATCTGACTGTGGCAGACATAGCAGCCTTCGCGGATATAGATATCGCGCCCCGCCAATTCCAACGGCGTATAAGGGCGCATCCCATCTACCTTTTCAATCGTGTTTTGGATCCAAAACAAGGGCGCGATTTCCACGATCCCGCCGATGGCCACAACGACCAACGACAGAACCATCAGCACAAACGCATTGGTTTCGATGAATTTATGTTTGTCGAGAAATGCCATGTTCCTGCCCCCTATTCTGCTGGAATGGTGTTATGTGGGGCCGCTGATGTGACACGTGCCACACCCCCCCGCGCCGTCATCCAAAGATTGTAGACCATGATCAAAGCGCCGCTCAGATACATCAGCCCCCCCGTGCCGCGCACGACATACATCGGGAATTTCGCGGCCACAGTGTCGGCAAAGGCGTTGACAAGGAACCCGTTGGCGTCCACTTCGCGCCACATCAGCCCTTCCATAATGCCTGTCACCCACATCGAACTTGCGTAGAAAACGATCCCAATCGTCGCCAACCAAAAATGCCAAGAGACCAGTTTCAAGCTGTAAAGACTGGCACGGTTCCACAGGCGCGGCGTCAGAAAATACAGCGCACCAAAGGTAATCATGCCGTTCCAGCCCAACGCGCCAGAATGCACATGGCCGATCGTCCAGTCCGTGTAATGCGACAGGCTGTTGACCGCCTTGATCGACATCAAAGGCCCCTCGAATGTCGACATCCCGTAAAAGCCGATCGACAGTGCCATCATCCGCAAAACGGGGTCGGTGCGCAGCTTGTCCCATGCGCCAGACAGGGTCATCAGTCCGTTGATCATGCCGCCCCAAGAGGGCATCCACAAGACAACCGAAAACACCATCCCAAGGGTCGAGGCCCATTCAGGCAGCGCCGTATAATGCAAATGGTGCGGACCCGCCCAGATATACAGAAATATCAGCGCCCAGAAATGGATGATGGACAGTTTATAGGAATAAATTGGGCGTTCCGCCTGTTTGGGAACATAGTAATACATCATCCCCAAAAACCCCGCCGTCAGAAAAAATCCAACGGCGTTATGTCCATACCACCATTCGGTCATCGCATCTTGCACGCCTGAAAAGATCGGCACGGATTGCGACGAAAGGATGGACACAGGGATCGCCAAATTGTTGACGATATGCAGCATCGCCACCGTGATAATCATCGCCAGCAAAAACCAGTTGGCGACATAGATATGCGGCTCGCGGCGGCGCCACAGAGTGCCCATAAAGACCACCAGGAACGACACCCAAACCACCGCGATCCAGATATCGATATACCAAACAGGTTCGGCATATTCTTTGCCTTCGGTGCCGCCCAGAACATAGGAACTTGCGGCCAAAACGATCATCAACTGCCAACCCCAGAACACGAACCAGGCAAGGCCCCCGCCAAACAACCGCGCGGCAGTCGTGCGCTGGACGATGTAAAACGACGACATGATCAATGCATTGCCCCCAAAGGCAAATATCACAGCCGAGGTGTGCAAGGGGCGCAACCGCCCGAAATTCAGCATCCCCATCATCTCAATATTCAGGCTGGGAAATGCCAATTGAAACGCAATAACCACGCCCACCAGAAACCCTGTGATGCCCCAAAAGGTGGTCGCGATAACGCCTGCGCGCACCACATCGTCCATATATTCATTTGGACGCGCAATTTTGGGCTGTTCCATCTGGCGCAAAGTCCAAACAAAGGTCAGCGCCGCCGCCAACATCACCTCAATCGCGTTCACTTGATAAGGCAGATCATAAGCAAATTGCGCGCCCAACGCTGCCAAGATCACCACGCCCGCCAAAACAAACAGTTTTATATAATCCCACATACGCCATCCCTTCAAAGTGCCGCAAAGTGGCGGCGCAACGTTCCTTTGGGCGTAATGTTGCCGATCCGTGGGGAGAGCCGCCTTGATCTGTGTCAATTTTGGTCGACGAACTGATTTTCGCGGCAACACGTTTGATTTGTCCCGCAGCCCATTAAGCAGTTTTCAATGAAATCGGCGTAACAAAGGTATTAAAGGCGTTTCATAGGAACAGGTTCATCATGCAATCCACGGCGTCTACCCTGATGATGGCAACATTTGGGCTGATCTTTATGGTGCAAATGTCTTTGGCCGTGCCAGATAAAATTCGGCAAGTGGCCGTTGTTGTGCCCCCTTGGCAAACAGGGGGCATGGCACTGGCCGCCAACCTGAATGCGCCGATCGTTGATCTGATATGGCGTGGCCATGTGATCATTTTGGACGTCTCGCGCGACCCCATGGCGGTTGCGCGCCTGAAAGATGCAGGGTTTTACCTGCTGGAAACGAACATTCGGTCGGGCTGCACACCCGACAAGGCGGTTTAAATGCAACTTGACGCGTTGATAAAAAAATCCAGTTTTTACATCCAAATCTTTTTATGGGCACACGTGCCATTGGTGACGTGGCTGGGGTATTATTGGGGTCAAAACTCGGTTGCGGTTCCTGTCTTTGTGATCGGGCTTTGCCTTGTGACTGGGCTTGCCTATCGGCGGGATCCGACCAGCCTGCAAACTGCGATGCTTTCGTCAACGGCCCTAGCGTTGATCATTTGCGTTTTGTTGTTCATGATGCGCGGCCACCCGTGGCAGGCCGATATGCATATGTATCTGTTTGCAGGATTGGCAATCTGCACGCTGTTTTACCACTGGCAAGCCATCGTCGCCTTTACTGGCGTGGTCGCGGTGCATCATCTGTCTCTAAACTATTTATTGACTGCGGCGGTGTTTCCCGGTTCCAGCGATCTGGACCGAGTGATCCTACACGCCACAATCTTGATCATAGAGGCGAGTGCGCTGATTTTCTTCAGTATAATGTTGCGTCGCATTCAGACGCTGGTCAAGGCTACCTTTGAAAACTTGGTCCAAGAACGCGCGATGGCGCAAACCCTGACAACGCAGGCCGAGGAGAGACGGGTTCACTTGGGTCAGATTGTGGACAATCTCAGCAGACAGATCAATCGGCTGGCGGGCGGCGATTTGACCAGCCGAATTGATGATCCGAACGATGGATCAAACGAGTTTCAAACGCTTTATGATGATTTCAATTTCTTGGCCCAGAAATTAGAAGATATTTTTGAAAGCGTGTCGATGACCGCACAATTGGTCATGGCCGCTTCGCGTGAGACGGCCTCAGCGGCGATGGACATTGCCCACAAAGCTGAATCGCAATCCAACACAGTCAACCATTCTGCGGTCTTATTGGCAAAGGTCAGCACCTCACAAAATGACACTGCGGACATGGCGGTTAAGGCCAATTCGGCAATGGCCACAAGTTCCGAGCAAATGAAGGTGGGGGGAACCTTATTGCAAGCCGCCGTGGATGCCATGCACAAGATTGAGTTGTCGGCAGGTGCAATTAAACAAACAATCGACGCGATTGACGATATCGCGTTTCAAACCAATCTTTTGGCCCTAAACGCAGGCGTCGAAGCGGCCCGCGCGGGCGATTCGGCGTCGGGCTTTGCTGTGGTGGCCTCAGAAGTGCGCGGTTTGGCCCAGCGCGCCTCTGCGGCGGCGGCGGAAATTCGGCGTTTGATGATCGACACAGAACGGTATGTTTTGAATGGCAGCACGACCGTCAACGAGACCTGCACCATGCTGAACAAACTTATCCTTGAGTCTTTGCGCACAGGTCGGGTCGTGGAAAATATTGCCACAAACAGCAGCGAACAATCAGACCATTTGCGCAGTCTTAACACCGGTATGTTTGCCTTGGAAAGTTCGGCGCAAGCCTTTGCAGGTGCAGCCGAAGAAACCACTGCCACCAGCGTTGCGTTACGTGAACACGCGCGCGAACTCAACAACGCGCTGTCGGCGATCAAAACCAAAACCGCGGTTTCGCCGATCATGGAAGCGGATTGGACCGATGCCCTCGGCGAGGGTCGGATTGCCTCTTAGACGCTGGTCAGGATGCAGCACTTGCGCCGCATTGGGCAAAGGGTGATCTAGATCAACCTGCGCCCGATCGTAACGGCCTATGCTGTGCAAATCTCAAAGGAGGCGACCATGGCATACAAAACCCTATTGACCATCGCGACCAACCCCAAAACGGCTGCCGTTACATTATCAGCTGCGGCGGAATTTGCCCTTGCCCAAGATGCGCATTTGGACGCGATAGCGTTGGGTGTTGATCAATTGCCGCTGGATTATTCCTATATGGGGGCGGTGGTGATGCCGACACTCACGGATGATGCAGCGGTCCAAGCTGCGATGACCGAAGCGGCCTTGACTGCGGCGGTAACCGCGCAAAGCCCCGTTTTGCGCGCCGCCGTGTCGCAAGCCATCACGCAAACAGGCACTTTGACCGAATTTGTATCCGAGCGTGCGCGCTTTGCAGATTTGGTGATTTTATCTTGCCCTGCAGAGCATGATTTGGATGCCGAATCCGTTCTTGAGGCTGCGCTTTTCGGCGGCGCGGCACCCGTTCTTTTGGTCCCAGAGGGGCAAAAAATACCCAGCAAGCCAGCGCGGATCATCATTGCTTGGAACAACAGTCGCGAAGCGCTGACGGCAGTTCGATATTCCATGCCCTTACTTTTAAAGGCAGAAATTGTAGATATCGCCATTGTAGCGCCGACCACAACCGAAGGTGACCCCGGCGCCGCCCTGTGTCAAATGCTGGTGCGCCACGGTGTCAAGGCGCAGGTCACTGTTTTGGCAAAAGATTTGCCACGCGTGACTGATGTCTTGCTGCGCCATGCCACCGACACGGACGCAAATCTGATGGTCATGGGGGCTTACACACATTCGCGTTTGCGTGAATCCGTGTTGGGGGGCAGCACGCGCGATATTTTGCATGGCACGCGGCTTGCGGTGTTAATGGCGCATTAACTGAGCATTTCGCCGTCTGAATCGTCCCCGGCAGCCTCTTGCAGGGCGGCAAGATCGGGGATGTGCACCCCACGCTTGCCCGTGGTGATGATCAGGCCATCCCGTTTTAGGGCCGTCATCTGGCGGCTGACCGTTTCCAAGGTCAGCCCCAGATAATCCGCCATTTCTTCGCGGGTCAAAGGCACTTCGATGTTTGTGGTCGCACGCATCCCTTGCAGGGCCGTTTCGCGTCGCGCCAAAATCGCCAAAAAACTGGCGATTTTTTCCCGCGCCCGTTTGCGCCCCAACAGCAGCATCCATTCCCGCGCTGCATCCAATTCGTCCAAGGTCATGTCCAGCAATCGATGTGCGATATGCGGCGTTTTAACCATCATCGCTTCAAACGGTTTCTTGCGAAAGCAACACATAACCAGGTCCGTAACGGCCGTGACATCATAAGCGGCCTGCCCGCGCCCCGGACGGCCCAAAAAATCCGAAGGCAACAAAAGCCCGACCATTTGTCGACGGCCATCGGCCATGGTCTGCGTCAGACTGGCAACCCCCGTCACCACACTTGCCACAAAATCCATCGGATCCCCCGCCCAAACAACCGGCTGACCCACGCAAAAGTTTCGGTAATATTTGATCTCCTCCAATGCCAGCAATTCATCGGGGGCGGCATGGGCGCACACGGCGCGGTGCCTTATTTGGCAATCGCCACATTTCACGTGCGGGGATAGTTTTTGTTGAACGGCCATCGGGTGTCTTTCTTTTGATCCAAGTCAAAGCAAACACTGCCTGTCACCCCTAGCCTAGTCCAATGACACAGAATTCACAACTTGAACAATTTGGGCTGTTTGCAGCGCGTGCACCGCGCTATACAAGTTACCCAACCGCCCCACATTTCGGCACAGATGTAACCGAGCAGGATTTCATCCAATGGGTTCGGGCCATAGAACCAGGCACGGCGATATCGATCTATGTGCATTTGCCGTTTTGCCGCCGTTTGTGTTGGTTTTGTGCTTGTCGCACCCAAGGCACCAGTTCCGACGCGCCCGTTACAGCCTATCGCGACGTGCTGCGTGCCGAGATTGCGTTACTGCGCCGACATTTACCGACAGGCGTCACCCTGTCGGGTCTGCATTGGGGAGGCGGGACGCCAACAATCATGCCGGCGGAAATGATCGCAAGCCTTGCGGCGGAAATCTTTGATCTTGCCCCGCTGACCGGCATTTTTTCCGTCGAAATTGACCCAAATGAGATTGACATTGCCCGTCTGGATGCACTGGTTGCGGCTGGGATGAACCGTGCTTCGATTGGGGTGCAGGATTTTGATCCAACTGTTCAGGCGGCCATTGGCCGAATGCAGCCGTTTTACCTGACGCGCCAAGTGGTTGAAATGATCCGCGCGCGCGGGGTGACGGCGCTGAATGTTGATATCCTATATGGATTGCCACACCAAGACGCGATGCGGATGGCAGAATCGGTGATGCAACTGCTGTCTTTGCGTCCCGATCGAGTGGCGCTTTACGGCTATGCCCATGTGCCCTGGATAAGCCGCCGCCAACAAATGATTCCAACTCAGGCATTGCCGAGCGCAAAGGAGCGGTTGCATTTATTTGATATCGCACGCGAATTGTTGGTCAATGACGGCTATTTGCCCTTTGGGATCGACCATTTCGCCTTGCGCACCGATGGCTTGGCGAAAGCGGCGGCGCAAGGGAAAATGCGGAGAAACTTTCAAGGCTATACGGACGATCAGGCGCAGGTTTTGATTGGTTTAGGGGCCTCGTCGATTTCGCGGTTCCCGCAAGGATATGCGCAGAACGCGGCGCGAACGGCGGATTATGCCCGTGCAATCAAATCAGGGCATTTTGCGGTGCACCGCGGCCATCAATTCACCACGGATGACCAGTTGCGCGGGCTATTGATCGAAGAATTGATGTGCAGCTTTCAGATAACCCGCGCCAATGTTGCACATAAGTTGGGATATGTGCCTGCCAGTTTTTCAAGATTGCTGGAAAAAACAGCGCAGACTTTCGACAAAATGGTAACAATGGATGCAGAAGGTCTAACAATTTTACCTGCTGGTTACCCCCTAACCCGATTGATCGCCCAAAGCTTAGACACGTATGACCAAACAAAGGCACTGCATTCAGCGGCAATTTAGGCCCTAATTCACGCATTTTTGCACCGCCAAGCAAGATTCTTGCGTCCGTTATGTCCCTATGAAACTGCGGACTTGATTTTATAAAAAGCAATGGCATCATTTGCGGGCGGACTTTGCCGCAGCCTTTGCCAATGTCGTCAAAGGTGGGATGAAATAGGAGAAGCGGCATGCCAAGTGGCACCGTAAAATGGTTTAATGCAACAAAAGGCTACGGCTTTATCGCGCCAGAGGGCGGCGGCGCGGATGTGTTCGTTCATATCTCGGCTGTAGAGCGGGCGGGCTTGCGTGGCCTGAACGAAAACCAAAAAATCGACTTTGATATGGAGACGGGTCGCAACGGCAAAGAGTCTGCAACAAATCTGAAACTGCTGTAATCGCGAACTGCTTGCTCTACCAAGACTCGCCCCCGACGGGGGCGATAGATCGTTTATTTCATAAACCCAAAGCAGTTTGCACTGTCGCATCCCAACCAACATACCACTTGCCGTCCGCTTGGATGATCGGGCGTTTCATCACGGCGGGTTGTGCGGCAATCTGGGCCTCTGGTTCTGATTCGCGCAGAAAATCCGAAAATCCGCGATAGGTCGTGGATTGTTTGTTCACTGCCCTTTCACCAAACTCTGTTACAATTTCGTCAATTTCTGCCGCAGACAGCGGCTGCGCCCGCACATCGCGGAATTGGACATCCTGACCTGCCAGCGCCTTAAGCGCCTTTTTGCAGGTGTCGCAAGTAGACAGCCCATACAGAATCATACCGCCACCTTGAAGATCATTCTCACAACCGCCACGCCACCCCACGCCGAAATTGCGGTCAAGAAGGTTCCCCAAACAAAATCCGTCATCAGCATCGAGATGTGCCAATCTTTCATGATCGCGTAACTGGTAAACTCATAGGTGCCATAGGCCATAGCCCCAATCACCAGCGCTGGAATCACAATCGCAGATCCTGTTTTCAATGCGGGCCACGAAACCAGATAAATGAGGCCTGCGATATAGCCCAAGTAGAACAGGGCGGCAGGTGCCCAGCGGATATTTTCCGCCAAAAGCGGCCCGATATGGCGGGCAAACAGCGGCTGCATATGAAAACGCATCATCAACGCGTCTAGGATCAGAAAAATCAATGTCGTTACGGCATAGAGGGTGGCAATTTGCATGGCGATCTCCTTTTTATTATAGATAGGGCCAGTCTTTGTGATTGCCACTTATCGGCGCAACAACTCGCGACAATAGGCATTGGGGTTCGTATCACGTAACGGATAGCGGGCGATTTCGCGCCAACGATCGGCATCAAAATCTGGAAAAAACGCATCAGCGTCTGGTATTTCCAGATCAACTTCGGTGATCAACAAACGATCCGCTTGCGGCAAAAGGGCGGCATAAATCCCAGCGCCACCGATCCCATACAGCCGCGGATTGCCACTGTTGCGCGCCGTCTGCATTGCCAGATCAAAGCTTAAAAATTGCACATCCTCGATATTTGGCATCACTGTGCTGGTCACGACGATATTTCTGCGCCGCGGCAAAGGTTTTTTCGGCAACGATTCCCATGTCTTGCGCCCCATAACGACAACCCCGCCCGTGGTTTCGCGCTGAAATAGGGCCAAATCCTCGGGCGCGTGCCATGGGATTGTGCCATTTTTTCCAATGGCGCCGCCCTTGGCCCGTGCCACAATCAAAGTCAGCATCAGACGGCCACCGGTGCGTGGATTGCAGGATCCGGATCATAACCTGTAATCTGAAAATCATCGTATTTGAAATCGAACAGGCTGGGCACCTCGCGCGCAATTGTCAATTTTGGCAAGGGTTTAGGCGTGCGCGACAATTGCATCGCCACTTGGTCCATATGGTTGCTATATATATGGGCGTCGCCAATCGAATGGATGAAATCGCCTGCTTGATAACCCGTCACATAGGCCAGCATATGCAGCAATAACGCATAAGAGGCTATGTTAAACGGGACACCCAAAAACATATCCGCCGAGCGCTGATACAGTTGCAAGTGCAATTTCCCAGCTAATACGCGAACTTGCCACATCGTATGACAAGGCGGCAGCGCCATTTGGTCAATCTCGCCGGGATTCCACGCCGAGACGATCATGCGGCGGCTGTCGGGTTTGGTGCGGATTAGATTCAGCAAATCCGCGATTTGATCCCGCGCACCTGCGCGGAAAATCGGCCCTTTGGCATCCGCCCCATCCGCAATCAAAGTGGGAAATCCACGCCATTGACTGCCGTAAACCGGCCCCAAATCACCGTTCTCATCCGCCCATTCATCCCAAATCGTCACGCCGTTTTCGCGCAGATATGCCACGTTGGTCTCGCCGGACAGAAACCATAGCAACTCGTGGATGATTGATTTTAAATGCAGTTTTTTGGTTGTGACCAAAGGAAACCCGTCGGCCATTTTGAACCTAAGTTGTATGCCAAAGTAGGATAAAGTACCCGTTCCCGTGCGATCATCAGAGGGCACACCATTTTCCAAAACCTGCCGTAACGCCTGATGGTATTGCTGCATATATGCCCCCAGTTTGGAAAAAATACTATCGGTAGTGGGCATCCTTGCCAAGCCCAGAAGCGGCGTCAAGGTTGCCGCATTTTGTAGCAATTTTCCAAATTTGTGCTTGGATTGATTGACCAATCAATATCCCCAGTTGACAGACTCAGAAGAACACCTGTTAAATCTGCGCACGCGACGAATTGTCCGTTTGTCACAAAACTTTTGTGATCAGCGGACAATCTGACGAATTGGGGCATCCCATTGCCACCATAACTTCCGCAAATGCGGAATAACCAGGGAGACGACCTTGACCAAAACGACCTATAACCGCCGCAGCTTTCTGAAGACCTCTGCCGTTGGCGTTGGCGCTTTTGCAGCGCCTGCGATCATTTCTTCCAAAGCATTGGCTTCTTCGGGCGAGCTGAACTTTACCGGCTGGGCTGGCTATCCAGCATTTGCGGAAAAAGTATTCCCCGCATTCACCGCTGCAACTGGCATCAAAGTGAACTTCACCGAACAGCCAGACCAAGACACCATGTTTGCAGCGGCAAAAGTGGCGCTGGAAGCTGGCGGTATCGACATGATCGAGCCAACGCTTGACCGTTGGGGCGGCTGGAATTCAAACGGGCTGTTGCAGGCTTGGGATCCGGCCAAGCTGGCGATGGACAACTATTTGCCAGGTCTGGCCGATGGCGCAGCCGGCACCCGTTCCAAGGATGCATCGGGCGCATTGTTCTATGTGCCTTCCAACTGGGGCACCGAAGCGCTGGTTTACAACAAAGAAACCGCGAAACTGGGCGATCCAGCAACCTTGGGCGCGCTGTTTGATCCAGCAAACCAGGCCGTTGTGCGTCCGCACTCGGCTTTGGCTGCAATGGGCCGTTGGTTGGATGCCCAAGGCAAGCTGCCTTTCCCATGGTTGGAAGGTTATACCGACATGGCAAAAATGACCCAACTGTGGGATATCGCGCTGGCTGAGGCTGTAAAAGCCAAGGGCAACGTTGTTCAGTTCTGGTCGGGCGAAAATGAAGCCAACGCTGGCTTTGTTGCGAACGGCGCAACTGTTGGTCTGTGCTGGGATTCGACCGGTTACAACCTGCGCAACGACGGTTACGGCTATGCTGCACCTGTTGAAGGCGCATTTGCTTGGCACCAGGGCTTTGTTTGCATGAAGAATGCGGTCAACGTTGATCAGGCGCATGAATTGGCAAAATGGACCTCGACCGCTGAAGGCGCTGCTGCTTGGGCATCTGCCTTCTCGGCAAACCCTGTTGGCAAAGGCGCCGCAGACATGATGGATCCAGACGTGTCGGCGTATTACAACTCGGCATTTGACGATGCTAAGTTGGCGGCTTTGTGGTGGTGGCCAGACCAGTCGGCTGAATTCATCGCCAAGCGCGGTGAATATGCTGACAAATACAAGGCTTCCTAATCCTTAGGGATATCTTTTGCGCCGGGCCATGCAACGGCTCGGCGCATTTCATTTCTGATGCGTCGCTTTCATGCGCAAACATCTGGTCATATTGTCTAAGAATTTCTGGCAATATCAATTGCTTGCGTGCCGTGGCCTGTTAGGCTTTGATAACAATAAAACAACGAAATCAGGGGGAAGACGATCCGATGAGTGCTGGGATTGATCTTGATAATGTCTGCTGCGACTTTGGCAATTTTCGGGCTGTTGACCATGTGAATGTCAGCATTCAACCGGGAGAGTTTTTCTCGTTTTTAGGGCCGTCGGGATGTGGCAAAACCACCATTCTGCGGATGATTTCGGGGTTTACCGATCCGTCACAGGGTGTGATCCGCATTGGCGGGCAGGATATGCTGGGCAAAGGCCCAAACCAGCGCCCCACGGCGTTGATTTTCCAAAACCTTGCGCTGTTTCCCTTGATGCCGATCTGGGAAAACATTGCCTTTGGCCTAGAGGTGCGGGGTGTCGGCAAGGCTGCCCGCCGCGCCAAGGCCGAGGAATTGCTTGCATTAGTCGATCTGCACGATTCGGCAGATAAGATGGTCAGCCAATTGTCGGGCGGGCAAAAACAGCGCGTGGCGATTGCCCGCGCCTTGGCTGTCGAACCTTCTGTCATGTTGCTGGACGAACCCCTATCGGCGCTGGACTTGAAATTACGCCAGCATATGCGTGCCGAATTGCGCGCCATTCAAAAACGCACAGGCGTCACCTTTATCTATATCACCCATGACCAAGGCGAGGCGCTGGCCATGTCCGACCGCGTGGGCGTCATGTCGCAGGGACGTTTGCAACAGGTGGCCAATCCGCGCGACATCTACAACAATCCCGTGAACGGCTTTGTGGCAAGTTTTGTTGGTGAAAATAATATTTTTAATGGCGATGTGAAAGACCCCAGCGCAGATATGGCGGGCTTTGCCACCAGCGATGGCACCTTGTCGGCACGGTTGCGCACGGGCGCGGGCAAGCTGAAACTTTATGTGCGTCCAGAGCATATGGTAATTTCCGCCAAGGCCGGGGTGGAAAATTCGCTTGCGGTTACCATCGATGAGGTGGCCTTCGAGGGCAGCTTTATTTCCGTCCAAGGTGTTACGGCTGCGGGCACGCGGCTGACGGCGGAACTGCGCAACGATGGAACGGCCACAGTGCCTGAGATCGGCGCAAAACTGCATATGAGCTTTGCGGCGGGACTGGCATCAATTTTGCCAGACAGCGCCAACGCGGGGGCATAAGATGCAAGAACTTATCCGCCGATATGGTGCGGGGCTAACCTATAGCTTTGTCGCCTTGACGTTTTTCTGGTTGGTCATTCTGGTGATATTGCCAGATTTGACAATGCTGGAATCGTCCTTTCGCCCCTATCTACCTATTGTTGATGTGGGCGGTCCAAAGGATGTCTATTCGATCCACAATTATCTGCGCATTCTGGGCGGTGAGGTCGATATGTCGATTTTCGGCGTTCATGTCGTCGTGCCGCCACGGGTCAAGGTATTTCTTTTCACGATCTACTATTCCGGCGTTGTGACGTTTATCACATTTTTGTTGGCCTATCCGTTGGCCTATTATCTGGCAAAAGTGGTGTCAGCACGCCAAGTGGCCACGCTTTTCTTGGTGCTCTTCGTGCCCTTGTGGGTGTCAGAGGTGCTGCGGTCGTTTGCGTGGTGGATCATCCTTGCGCTGAAAGGGCCGCTGAATGCCGTTCTGATGGGAATTGGCCTTATCGATAAAGAAATCCGCTGGATCGATGGATATTCGCCTGTGATCATTGGCTTGGTTTACACATATGTCCTGTTTATGGTGTTTCCACTGTATAACGCCATGCAATCCTTGGATAATAACCAAATTGAAGCGGCGGACGATTTGGGTGCGCCTTGGTGGCGCATTCATTGGCGCATCATTTTGCCACATTCCAAGCCGGGCATAGCGTCAGGCGCGGTCATGGTGTTCATGCTGTCGGCGGGATCACTGTTAGTGCCCGCAATCTTGGGATCAACGACGTCAGGTTGGTTCACCCAAACCATTCAGGGCATCATGTTGGAAGAACAAGATTGGAACACGGGCGCTGCATTCGCGTTTATGTTGTTGTTGGTGTGCACGTTGGCTGTGACGGCCGCGATGCGGATATTCCGTGTCAAACTTTCTGACATTGCGAAATAGGGGGGCAGGTCATGCAAAAACTCAGCAAATATCTGTTCCATGTCTATGTCGCAATTTTTTTGATCTATCTGATCATCCCTCTTTTCGTCATGGGGGGGGCGGCATTCAACGCAAGCAAACTTCCGACGATTTATCCGTGGAAGGGTTGGACAGATCAGTGGTTTATCGCGCTGTGGAATGACAATCGTATCTGGATTGCCCTGCGCAACACGGTTTTCGTGGCAATTGCTGTTGTTGCGATAGCGGTGCCTGTGGGGGCTGCGGGTGCGATTTTGGTAAATTCAATTTCGGGCAGGATCAGGGGAATTCTATACGGCCTGATGGTTGCGCCGATCTTGGTGCCTGGCGTCGTCATCGGGATTTCCACCCTGCTGTTCTGGAACCAGTTTTCAGTGCCATC
Organism: Cypionkella sp.; assembly: GCA_040398785.1. Classification (GTDB taxonomy): domain Bacteria; phylum Pseudomonadota; class Alphaproteobacteria; order Rhodobacterales; family Rhodobacteraceae; genus Cypionkella. The sequence continues at coordinate 453,127 of JBBATJ010000003.1, forward strand.
GGGTTTGCATCTGTCGGTGTTGGGCCAAGTCAGCTATATAGCGTCTTTCGTGATGCTGCTGGTTCTGGCACGGCTGCAAAGTTTTGACCAAGGACTAGAAGAGGCTGCACTTGACCTTGGCGCAAGCCATGGGCAGGTCATGCGCCGCATTTTGTTGCCGCATCTATATCCTGCTTTGGGCGCGGGGGCGGCGATTTCGTTCTTTCAATCGATTGAAAACTTTAACGTCACACTGTTCACGCGCGGCGGAGCAGACACGCTGACAGTCTATGTGTTTTCCAAAGTGCGCTCTGGCGTTAATCCAACGATCAATGCTTTGGCCTTTTTGTTGGTGCTGTTCACGCTGCTTGCGGCGATCGCCTATGAAGTCAGCCGCCGCCGTAAGGCAGCAATTGAATATGCCCGGGAGGCCGAAGGCCGCCGCGCCTCGGCGCAAGAAGAGGCTATTTAACCGATAAACAAAGGCCCGAGAAATCCTCGGGCCTTTGTTTTTATTAGCTTTCCATAAACTCGACTGTGCCTGTCTCGATATCGTAAAGTGCTGCAATCACCCGCACTTTTCCATCGGCAACAAATTTGCTGATCTCTGCACTGTCGCTTAGGATCAGTTCCGTGCCATGAACTGCGTTGGCCATTACGGTTTTCAGCACCAAATCGGGGTCTGCCGCGCCAATTTGCAACGCCACTGGCAAAATCGGCTCTACCATCTTGGCAATAGATCCATCCAATTTCGTGCCCTTTAGCACGACATCACAGGCGGCAGCGATTGCGCCACATTTTTTATGCCCCATGACCACAATCAGCGGCGACAGCAAATGCCCAGCGCCATATTCCAGCGTGCCCAGCACCGCTGTATCGACCACATTGCCCGCGTTGCGCGCGACAAACAGATCGCCCAGCGTGGCCCCGCCGAAAATCAGCTCTGGCGACACGCGGCTGTCCGAGCAGGTGACGATCGTCGCATAGGGATGCTGGCCCTTGGCCAATTCGGTGCGCTTCGCCGCCAGATTTGCCGCGCAGGCATCGGCATCCGCCACAAAAGCCGCATTGCCATCTTTAAGGCGCTGCAACGCCTCGGCTGGGGTCACAGTAAAAACGGCTTCTTCAGCAAATGCAGTTGCAGGCAGCAATGTTGCAGCAGCACCTGCAAAAGCCAACTTAAACATCGAACGGCGATCCATCGCCGCTGATACACATTCAAAACACATAGTGATCTCCTTGGTTACGATATAAACGACGAGACGTTACCGCAACCAAGGTGAATACTCTGTAAGCACTGGGCCTAATTATCCGTCTTTGCGCTGTGCTATACGGATGATTTTAATCAAAAAAACGCCTGTAATCCCGTGATCGCCCGCCCTAGGATCAGCGCATGAACATCATGCGTGCCCTCATAGGTGTTTACGGTTTCAAGGTTCACCATATGGCGCATAATCTGATAGTCTTCTTGAATGCCATTGCCGCCGTGCATATCGCGGGCATGGCGCGCGGCCTCTAGGGCCTTGCCGCAATTGTTGCGCTTGATAATCGACACCATTTCGGGTGCGGCATTGGCTTCATCCATCAACCGCCCAACTTGTAACGCCGCCTGCAATCCAAGGGTGATATCGGTCATCATATTGGCCAATTTCAATTGAAACAGCTGGGTCTGCGCCAAGGGTTTGCCGAATTGCTTACGGTCCAACCCATATTGGCGGGCAGATTCCATGCAGAACTCTGCCGCGCCCATGACCCCCCATGCAATGCCATAACGCGCGCGGTTCAGACAGCCAAACGGGCCTTTTAGACCTTCAATATGCGGCAAAAGCGCGTCCTCGCCAACATGAACATCCTTCATCACAATCTCGCCCGTGATGCTGGCGCGCAGGGACAATTTACCGCCGATTTTTGGCGCGGACAGTCCCGCCATTCCCTTCTCCAGAACGAAACCACGGATTTTACCACCATGTGCCTCGGATTTCGCCCAAACCACGAAAACATCCGCAATCGGCGCGTTCGAAATCCACATTTTCGCACCATTCAGCACATAACCATCCGCCGTCTTTTTGGCATTGGTCTTCATTCCGGCAGGGTCAGATCCTGCATCGGGTTCGGTCAAACCAAAACAGCCAATCCATTCGCCACTGGCCAATTTCGGCAGATATTTGCGGCGTTGCTCTTCGGAGCCATAGGCGTAAATTGGATACATGACCAAGGATGACTGCACCGACATCATGCTGCGATAGCCTGAATCCACGCGCTCAATCTCGCGCGCGACCAAACCATAGGCCACATAAGACGCGCCCAAGCCGCCGTATTCCTCGGGGATCGTCACACCCAACAGGCCCATTTCGCCCATTTCGCGAAAAATAGCGGGATCCGTCGATTCTTCGCGGTAGGCGGCTATCACGCGGGGTTGCAGGCGCGTCTGCGCATAGGTCCGTGCTGCATCGCGCAACATCCGCTCTTCTTCGGTCAGTTGCAAATCCATCCGCAAAGGATCTTGATAATCAAACAGGCCCAGTTCTGGCGCGTCCTTTGGTTTCAATTTGGGGCGATCGGTCATGGCATTCTCCTTGTTTGAAAAAACCATTGCACGATTTGCAACATTCCCCTATCGAAAGCTGATAGCATGCCCATGAGGAAAACTCATATGTTTGGAGCCCGCCGCTATCTCCCCTCGCTGCCGTCGCTGTTGGCCCTAGAGGCCGTGGATCGCCTAGGATCGGCATCGGCTGCGGCGCAAGAATTGTCTTTGACCCAAGGGGCGATCAGCCGACAATTGCAAGTGATTGAGGCACAGATGGGTGCCGCGCTGGTCCACCGCGATGGCACAAGATTGCGCCTAACCCCCGCAGGTCAAGATTATGCGCGTGCCGTGCGCGGTGCGCTACAGTCTCTGGCCCAAGCATCGATGACTTTGCGCGCAAACCCCTTGGGTGGCAGTTTGAATTTGGCGATACTGCCCGCATTTGGGATGCACTGGTTGGCCCCTCGTCTTGCTGACTTCACAAAAGCGCACCCAGAGGTGACGCTGAATCTGTCAACGCGGCTGAAACCATTTGATTTTGCCAACAGCAGTTTTGATGCAGCGATCCATTATGGACGCCAAGACTGGGCAGGGGTTGATTATTTGCCGCTGATGGAAGAGACGCTTTTGCCCGTTGCTTCCCCCCACCTGTTAAGCGGTGCGATCACCCAAGCCATTGACATTCTATCATATCCACTGCTGCAAATTGAAGGGCGGTCTGGCGATTGGAGCCGCTGGCTTGCCCACCATGGTCAACCCAGTCTGCGCCCCCCAGCCATGCTGTTTGACCAATTCGCTACGATGATCCAAGGTGCGGTGCATGGCCTTGGCATCGCACTTGTGCCAAGTTTTTTGATGACCCGCGAAATGGCCGAAGGCAGTTTAATCCCCGTTTTCGGCGCGCCCTTGAAATCAATCAGCAGCTATTATCTGGTGTGGTCCAAGGACCGCCTTCCCCGTGGTCCTCTGGTATCGTTTCAAACATGGCTCGCGACCCAAATATAGCATTGGCCTTTTACCCATTCCTTTCATGGCCAAATATCTGGCAACATAAGACACATTGGATCTTTGCCAAACTGCCGTCGGCGCCCCCTTGCCTTGGCAACACCCAAACGCCAGAATGACCAAAAGGGGAAATTCAAATGCAGTTGAATCCGAACGGTCCAAATCATCTTGGTGACGTCTCATTTTGGTATGCCGATATTGGCCTGCCCAGCACGCGACGGCCTGCCCTTAAATCGGACGTCAGCGCAGAGGTTGCCATCATTGGGGCAGGCTTCACCGGGCTTTGGACGGCCTATTACCTAAAATCCGCCCAACCTCATTTGAACGTCGTCATCATCGACAAAAACTTTGCTGGATTTGGGGCATCGGGACGTAATGGCGGCTGGTGCACGGGGAATTTCGCGTGGAACCAAGCGCGCTATGCAAGGGACAGCTCGCGCGCGGCCGTCTTGGATATGGCCCACCATCTTGAAGGGACAGTTACCGAAATCATACGCGTTTGCGCGGCCCACGGGATCGACGCGGATATCCTGCCCAGCGAAGAAATGATGATTGCTACGAATCCCGCACAAATGGCCCGCTTACAATCCGAGATCGAACATCGTCACCATTGGGGAGAGGCCCACCGCACCCGTATGTTGACCGCGGCTGAGGTGGCGCAGCGTATGAACATCCCGAATGTATTGGGGGCTATGGTCGTCACGGGAATGGCGCGGATACAGCCTGCAAAATTGGTGCGCGGACTGGCCGACGTCGTCCAATCTATGGGCGTTACAATCTATGAAGATACCGCCGCGCTTTCCTATAAAAAGGGTGAAATCACCACGCCACGGGGCCGCGTCTCTGCCCCAATTATCCTGCGCTGCACCGAAGGATTTACCGCCAGCATCAAAGGACATCGGCGCGATTGGTTGCCCATGAATTCGGCGCAGATTGCAACAGTTCCCCTGCCCCCCGAAGTTTGGGCAAAAATAGGCTGGAACGGCCACGAACTGCTGGGGGATTTTGAAAATTCCTATTGCTATTGTCAGCGCACAAGAGAGGGGCGCATCACTGTGGGCGCGCGCGGCGTTCCCTATAAATTTGGATCACAAATAGACAAAAATGGCCTCCCCGATGGGGAAACGATACGCCGCCTCACCGCAATTTTGCACAAACATTTTCCCGAGGCAGCAGCCTATCCAATTGATCACGCGTGGTGTGGTGTTTTGGGCGTGCCGCGCGATTGGTGTGCGACTGTGGGACTGCAAGATGGGCTGGGCTGGGCGGGAGGCTATGTTGGGGTGGGAGTTTCCACATCCAATTTGGCAGGGCGAACGTTGGCAGATTTGGCCCTGGGACGCAGCACCGAGTTGACCGCCTTGCCTTGGGTCAACCGCCGCCCCCGCCGTTGGGAGCCAGAGCCATTGCGTTGGCTGGGCGTGCACCTGATGTATAAATTATACCAGATTGCCGATGCGCGCGAAGCACGTCTTGGCAGCGGCCCGTCATCCCTCGCAAAGATCGGCAATTGGCTGACGGGACGCGCGTAACCGCAAGCCTAGCTGATCTTAGGGGCAGATAAGCCGCCACTGATCACCTTTAGGTGCTGATCACGGCTGGGTTTCGCGATCACACGCGGAAAAATGCGGCGCTGAAGGGAAACATCCGCATCCGAACCGACCGTCATTTTTCGCGCCAAACTGGGCGCGATCAATTCTACTGTCGCATTCAGGGCAAGAAATGGTACTTCTAGGTCATGTTCTTCGGCATATTCTACCAATTCCAATAGTTTTGTTATGAAATCTGAATGCAATGTCAAAATGCGTTATCCTTCTAAGACTTAATAGGAATGGTGATACCGCAACCCACAGAAAGGGCCTTGCGAAAGAACGGATATTAGCGGATGAAAAAGGATAGTTTTTTCGAAAAATTTGAAATTATGTATAATTTTATGACATATTTTGACAGCGCAACGCCGCCTGACCGATAGAAATCGAACCGCAATCTACGGCTTTTTAGCTGTTCATTTCCCGTTCGCACGTCGCGCAACAGAATCACTTTGACTGGTGGTGGTATTATAGATTTGCCACTTGGGTTTGGCACGAAAAGGGCGCAAGGTGAGGATGGCCAAGCGGATGGTCAACCCAGGGGGTCACAATGGCTAAAGGTATGAATAAGCAAGGAAAAAACGTCAAAAAACCTAAGAAAGAGGTCTCGAAAACCGCGGTTGTTTTGACGCCCAGCACAAAGAACACTGTTGTGATTTCATCGGGTAAAGGCCGCGACTAGGGTCAAAGCCCGTGATCTGGCACCGATTTCGTCAGATGCGGGCGGGACACGTCGCGCAATGTTGCGTCCAGCGCCTCTACATCTAGGGCGATGGCTGCGCCCCCCGATAGGGTCAAGGTTAAGGTGCCTGCCCCCTCGGATTTGGGCGCGAATGTGAGCGCCAAGATGGACTGAACAGTCTCTTTAAGACGCGGATCAAATCCAGCGCTGCGCACGGACAAAACATCGTGGACGACCAACAGGGCTTGAACCCTCTCATAACTGCGGCCATGCCCTTCTGCACGCGCGCGATCTTCCCAGCGAAAGCGCGACAGCAAAACCGCGAAACGGCGCCGCGCCCGCACAAAAGCCATTTCACGCAAGGGAAAGACGGCATCTTGCAACAAGGCAGACAGGATAGGCAGATCATCTTGGTCTTGCGCGATCAGCGCCATTGGACGATCTGCACCATCTTCGAATCCAGCATCTGTCATTCTTTGATCCGTTCGATCTGCGCGCCCAAGGCCCGCAGTTTTTGCTCGACCTTTTCATAGCCGCGATCCAGATGGTAGACGCGGCTGACCACCGTTTCGCCCTCGGCAGCCAGACCCGCAAGGATCAAGCTGACACTGGCACGCAGATCGGTCGCCATAACCCGCGCCCCGCGCAGTTTCGACACGCCCTGCACTGTGGCCGTGCCGCCATGCACGTCGATCTTGGCACCCATCCGCAAAAGTTCAGGCGCGTGCATGAACCGGTTTTCAAAAATCTTCTCTTCTAGCACCGATGTGCCGTCCGCCGTGCACAGCGCCGCCATCATTTGGGCTTGCAAATCGGTTGGAAACCCAGGGAAGGGTTCCGTGACAACATCGACAGCACGAATACGGCCATTTTTGCGCGACACCTGCAGGCCATCCGGTGTTTCACTAACCGAAAGACCCGCCGCATCCAGCTTTTCTGCAAATGACGCGACCAATTCGATACGCCCGCCCAAACATTCAATGGTGCCACCCGTAAAGGCTGGGATCAGCATATATGTCCCCAGTTCAATGCGGTCGGTGACAACGCGGTGCGTCGCCCCCCCCAAACGATCCACTCCTTGGATGGTCAAGGTGCTGGTGCCCTCACCCTCAATCTGCGCGCCCATACGCCGCAGACAGCGGGCCAGATCAACAATCTCAGGCTCGCGCGCCGCATTTTTCAACACGACCGTGCCCTTGGCCAATGTGGCCGCCATAAGCGCATTTTCCGTGGCACCGACCGAGACAAACGGGAACTCATATACCGCGCCTTTCAGCCGCCCCCCCGCCGCGCGGGCATGGACATAGCCGTCGCGCAGGTCCAACTCTGCGCCCATCGCCTCAAGGGCCTTTAGGTGCAAATCCACTGGCCGCGCCCCAATTGCACAGCCCCCCGGCAAGGAAACAATCGCATGACCATCCCGCGCAAGCATCGGCCCAAGAACAAGGATTGACGCCCGCATTTTGCGCACAATGTCGTAATCTGCAGTGTGGTTTGTGATTTTGGCAGACGACATGGCCAAAACCAATCCATCTTGCAACCGCGCCACTTCAGAACCCAAGGATTCCAGCAACTGTGTCATGGTCGATATATCTGACAAACGCGGCGCATTGGTCAGCGTCAACGGCTCTTCGGTCAGCAATGTGGCGGGCATCAGCGTCAGGGCGGCATTCTTGGCCCCCGCGATGGCAATCTTGCCATTCAATTCGCCGTTGCCCTTAACCAAAATCGAATCCATTGCTCTATTCCTTATCCGACGCCTCTGCGCCGTCTTCTGCTGTTGCCGCCCGCGCACGGGTCTGCGCCTTGCGCCGCGCCATATTCGCCTTCAACTCGGCCTTGCGCCGTTCTTCGCGCTCGGCGGCGCGGCGGGCTTGCATGGCTTTGTGGTCAGGATGTTGCGTCATTTCGCCGTTCCTAACCCATGTGTATGGACGCGTCCAGCGATGGCGCACATTTCACCGCAATTTGCCCTTGCGCCCCGCCGCGATAGCGTCTAATCAGCCGCCACATCCGATACAACGGAAAAGATGCTGCAGTAGCTCAGTGGTAGAGCACACCCTTGGTAAGGGTGAGGTCGAGAGTTCAATCCTCTCTTGCAGCACCATTTATCCCAATAAAAACAACGGTTTGCAAAACTCGCTTTGCCAAAAGTAGCATACCATAGACATATGCTACTTTTGAGCGCATTGTAGCTGCTGGTTTGGGTGAAATATGGCAAAGCAGATAAAACCAGCATTGACGGACAATGAATCGGTGATCACGGACAAATTTCGTACAACACCGATTGCAGAAACCATCACAAAAATCACTGGTCTGCCCGCATCTGCCGTCGTGTACAGATGCGCGGCAAGCTCCTATTGGCAGTTCAGGGTGTTCCTTGAAGGCAAGCAGCGCAAACGCAGCACCAAACAAGTTGAGTTACTTAAGGCCAAAGACACAGCCAAGGTGATCTATGCTGAGATGCTGCTGAGTGTGCATGCTGGCGAAATCAAGACCAAACCCTCGTCGATCAAGACGTTGGAGTTGATCGCCAATTCCCTTTGGATCAAGAATGAAACGCGGGCCAAGAACCGCGAACTCAATAAAGACAAGGTCAGGAATGACCGCTACATCTATGAGCGACATATCAAGCCGTTCTTTGGCAACACTGACATCAAGAAAATTGACACTGACATTTTGGACGACTTCAAAACCTACTTGGCCAACAAAGATCTTCAGCCAACTACTCAGGTCAGCTACATCAACATTGTGATGGCGCTGCTAAAACAAGCGCAGATCAAAAAATACATCGTGCATCTGCCACTGAAGCCCAAAATCCGGGTTGAAGATGAGACACGTGGATATTTTGATGATGCGGACTATGCCAAGCTGATGCAAACAGCAAAAGTGGCTGTGGGGCAGAAATACGAGTTCAAGTCAAAAGACGGCAACGTTTACCGCCGCATCACCATCACAGCTGAAATGCCGCTGCTGATCGAATTCATGGTCAACACCTATGTGCGGCCCACTGATATTGCGGTGCTGCGCCACAAACATGTGCATATTGTTGAGGCGCAAGGCATCAAGTTCATCGAGCTGCGCCACCCTGCCACCAAAGAGCACAGCAACCATATGATGGGCAGCGAACAGTCACGCTGGAGCTATTTCATCGCTATGAACTACCAAAAGAAACTTGGCAAAGGTGAGGCCCAAGATTTTCTGTTCGCGAGCGATTTGGAAAACCGGGAAACCGCCCTGGACAGGCTTGGGACACAATTCACGGCTATTTTGGCCATGGCGCAGCTGCGCAAAGATGACGAAGGCAAACCCCGTACCATGTACAGCCTGCTGCACACAGCCATCGTGCGTTCGATCCACAAGGGTTTGGCCATTGAAACCATAGCTGCCAACTCACGTACCAGCTCTGACATGATCATCAGGTTCTACGGTTCACATGTGAAGAGCGTGCGGCACAGGGGCACGGAGTTTGCTGACAAAGAGGTCCAAGCTCGCGAAAAACGGATTGAGCAACTTAAATCCCAGTACGATATGACAACTGATGCGCCTGATAGTTTGGGGGACGATTAAGGCGGGTTGATTTAAAGGACGGACCAGTGGTAAATGCATGGGTTGGCGTTTTGGCTGAAACTGTCGAAGAACTTGATCATAAAATGCCTGCGTACTGGGCAAATGATCAGGTAGGAAGGGCATGTTCTAAGATTCATTTTGGTGAATTCGAGGCATAAATGTTTGAGGACGACGGTGGGGATTGGCGCATGGTTGAACAAGACGAGTAACGTGACAGAACATATCTAAAACAGGGGGTACATGATGGGAATAGTTTTTTCGGAGGAGCACTTGGAAGCTTTCCAGACAATGGCACTGGTTGGTGAGTGGAAAGAACAAGAACCCGCAGCTTGGGTTAAAAGTGTAGATATCCCTGCGCTTTCTTCTACGTTTTCTCAGCAGACAATGACCCGCAATTTTTTGAAGCAATCGTCCTCAGATAAGCGTGTAACTGATCGTGACCTGCTTTGGGGTATTCTTGCTTGGGGAAAAATGCGGCGGGATGCTGCACGTAGGTTAGCTCAATACGAAGAGTCCTGGATTAAGGTGATTAGAAGTTTGAGATGCGATAATTTAACTCGCTTGGATAGCTACAGCTTGTGTGCCGAAACTGTTGCAGGAAATCCATCAGGTGGCATTGGACCAGCTTATTACACAAAGTTGATCTTCTTTGCTAACCCCCGTCATGATGGTTACATAATGGATCAGTGGACATCAAGATCAGTGAACCTCCTTGTTAGTGGAGATCCAATAGTGTTGATGCAGACACCTAATTATGTTAGCCCTAAGAATAGTGCAGAGACATATGAAACATACTGTAGAATTGTAGAAACGCTGTCGAAATTACTCATCGATAAAAACCCAGAGGAAACAGAGCGTTGCCTCTTTTCTACAGGAGGCAATAAGAATGATCGTGCTAAATGGCGGGATCGTGTAATGAACAACGGTTAGAAATGATTTATGTTTCAGGTCATAGATGATAATGTTAATGTAACGCCCGCTTGGAAGAATTAACGCCCAAGCAGGCATGTTTATTTTGTATTCTTTTGCTCGAAAGTCGTGTTCATTAATAGAATTCAGGGCCTCATCCGATTTAAATGAATGAACTAGTGTTGTGTGGTGATCTTCGAGACATTCATTTGATCGATGGTTTCAACACTATGCATAGCAGTACATAAATCCATCTCTACTTAGTTGAAGTGACCACACATTGTAATCTAGCATGCCTTCTTCAATAAGTTTTTGTAGATCTGTTTCTTCCCCATCAATTACTAGCCCTAGAACGTCAACGGTGACATCATACCATCCAAGTTTATCAAAAGCCCAGCTGGACATTATTGTCCAGGTGTCGTTGTATAAAATACCTGTATTAACACCATCCATAATTGGATTGTCATACATTTTTTTGAAAAGTTCCTCAAAAGTTTCCTCAGACGGATGATCCTGACACGCTGAGGCCAATACAACCATTATGTCTGCATCACTCGATACTGTGATGACCTTTTCGTCCCTTTCACCACTATCGGCATTATTAAATCTTAACTTAAGTTCGAACTTCATGCTTTTCTCCAGTGTTGCGAAGGTCATGCTGCAACAATACGCTAAGGGTGGCTTAAGTTTTTGTCAAACGTAACTGCATGGAACACCCAACTCGGTTGGTCGCAGAGTGTCAGATATCCGCGATAACTTAGCGCAGGCTGAAGACGGTACCATTTTCCTGCATTTGGTTGCCGCAAGGGTAATCCCCCCCGAAAGTAAGGGGGTGCATAAGTAGAATTTTCTCGGCAAGATG
>JBBATJ010000004.1:0-386516 GCA_040398785.1 Cypionkella sp.
TCTTTAAACGTCTGATCCGCGAGGCGGCGCTGCGCCATGATTGTTTTGCCACCTTTATGGCCAAACCGATTGCGGGTGAACCTGGATCCGCCATGCATATCCATACGTCTGTTATTGATACCAAGACGGGCAAGAATATCTTTGCCGACAAAAAGGGCACTGAAACGGATGCGTTTTTGCATTTCATTGCGGGAATGCAAAACCATATGTCAGGGGCGATTGCGCTGTTGGCCCCGTATGTGAACAGCTATCGCCGCTATGTCCCCGATTTTGCAGCGCCCATTAATTTGGAATGGGGCCGCGACAACCGCACCACGGGTCTGCGCGTGCCCATTTCCAGCCCTGTCGGGCGGCGGATTGAAAACCGCCTGCCGGGGATGGATTGCAACCCCTATTTGGGGATCGCAGCGACCTTGGCCTGTGGCTATCTGGGTCTGATGGAGCAAAAACAACCACGCCCTGAATTCATCGGATCGGCCTATATCGACAATGACGATATCCCCACGAATTTGGGCGATGCGCTGGATTTATTGGAAGATGATAAGGCGCTGATGGAGGTTCTGGGAACTGGATTTTGCCAAGTCTATGCCTCAGTCAAGCGCAACGAATATCACGAGTTTTTGCAAGTCATCTCGCCATGGGAGCGCGAGCATCTGTTGCTGAACGTATGAACCTGTTGCACGCCAATGATCGGGCGGGGGAATATCCGCCGTCCTATTATGCCGCGACAGCCAAGGGAGGGGTGGAATACCCAACCCTGCGCGGCGAGGTGCAGGCAGATGTTTGCATCATCGGTGGCGGCTATCTGGGCTTGTCGGCGGCGCTGCATCTGGCGCAAAAGGGCGTCGATGTCGTGGTGCTAGAGGCGCAAAGGGTGGGGTTTGGTGCGTCAGGGCGCAACGGCGGGCAGGTCGGATCAGGTCAGCGCCAAGACCAAGATTGGCTGCGTGCGCAGTATAGCGTGACCGCGGCGCGGCGGATGTGGGAACTGGCCGAAGATGCCAAGGCGCTGGTCAAATCCCTGATCGCGGATCACCAAATGCCCGTCACATGGGCCGACGGCGTCGCAACCGCCTCTCGATCGATTGCGGGTCATCGCGCCACTGTCGCCTATGCCGAATCCTTGGCGCGGGACTATGGCTATGATCGATTTGAGGTGTTGGACCGCGGCGAGACCACGGCGGCCCTTGGCAGCGACGCCTATCAAGGCGCGGTGATTGATCTGGGCGCGGGGCATATTCATCCCTTGAACTATGCTTTGGGTCTGGCCGCTGCGGCATCACAAGCCGGGGCGCGGATCTTTACGCGCAGCGAAGTGCATCAGATCGCCGAAGGGGTCAAACCCGTGGTCCGCACGGGCCAAGGCCGCGTCATCTGCAATCAAGTGATTTTGGCGGCCAATGGATATTTGGGGGGCTTGAACCGCCACATGGCCGCGCGCGTGATGCCGATTAACAATTTCATCCTTGCGACCGAACCCCTGCAAGGGTTGCTATCGCGCAATATTGCCGTGGCGGATGATCGTTTTGTGGTGAATTACTGGCGTATGTCTGACGACGGGCGGCTGTTGTTTGGCGGCGGGGAAAGTTACGGCTATCGGTTCCCGCAGATCATCCCCACGGTAATGAAACCCCTGTTAAGGGTCTATCCGCAGTTAAAGGACGTCAAGATCGACTATGCTTGGGGCGGCACATTGGCGATTACCATGAACCGAATGCCCTATTTTTCCAAGGTTTCGGGAAGTATCTGGGCGGCGTCCGCCTGTTCTGGGCATGGCGTGGCGATGTCGACCCTTGCAGGTCGTATTATGGCCGAGGCGGTTATGGGACCATCCGCCGATTTTGATCTGATGGCAGGGGCCGCCCCGCCCGTTTTTCCAGGGGGTATCGGATTTCGTACGCCTCTGTTGGCGCTGGCCATGACGTGGTACGCCATGCGCGATCGTTTGGGCCTGTAGGGGGCGCTGCCCCCTGAATGGATTGGCAGGCCAATCCATTCACCCCCGGAATATTTGTGCCAAAGTGAAAGCAAATTATCGCCGCAGTCGGGGTCTGCGGAAAATTGTCACTAGCGTGTTACAAGGATCGGCTTTACACATTTCCTGAATGTAAGTTTAAGGAAAGCTGAAACCATGGCACCTGACGGTCAGATCCTTGCGCCTGATACCCATCAATCCGAACCCATCCCCGACGCCGCCCGCGCCGAAATTGAACGGCTGCTGAGTTCGGGGGATTTGTTTCGCTATACGGCGGCCTCTGGCGCGCCTGTTGCCTTGTTGGAAGAGGAATTCGCTGCCCTTTTGGGGGCGCGCTATGCGCTGGCGGTGTCGTCCTGCTCAGCTGCGCTGTTCCTTAGCCTTAAGGCGCTGGATCTGCCACGCGGGGCGCGTGTTTTGATCCCCGCCTTCACCTTTGCCGCCGTGCCATCCGCGGTCGTTCATGCCGATTGTGAACCCGTTCTGGTCGAAGTTGGCGATAATTACCGCGTTGATATGGAGGATTTTGCAGCCAAACTGGACGGGGCAGATGCCGTATTGATCAGCCATATGCGCGGCCACACATCCGACATGGATGCAATAATGGCCTTGTCAGACGCCAAGGGCATCCCCGTGATCGAGGATGCGGCGCATTCACTGGGCACGACGTGGAACGGGCGCAACATCGGCACGATTGGCAAAGTGGGTTGTTTTTCATTTCAATCCTATAAGATGATCAATGCGGGCGAAGGCGGGATCATGATCACCGACGATCCCGAAATCGCGGCGCGCGCGGTGATCATGTCGGGCGCCTATGAGCAAAACTGGAAGAAACACGCGGGGCTGCAAAACAGCTATATGCATTGGCAGAACAAACTGCCTTTGTATAATCTGCGGATGCAAAACCTGTCGGCGGCGGTGATCCGCCCGCAATTGCCCGAGTTGGCGTCCCGCGTGGCCAAGGGGCGTGCAGGCCATGACCGCGTGGCAACCTTGCTGAACGGCAGTGCTTGGCTGACGGTGCCTGATGCATTGCCCCCCGAATTGCGCGCCCCTGATTCTATTCAGTTCAATCTGACAGGCGACTGGACGGATGATCAGGCCATGGCATTTCAAAATGCGGCCAAGGCGCGGGGCATCACGGTGCAGGTTTTTGGCCTGTCCGAAGGCAATGCACGCGCCTATTGGAATTGGGAATTTCTGGGCCCAACCCCCGATCTGCCACAAACCCGTGCTATGTTGATGCGTGCTTGCGATGTGCGCCTGCCCGTGCGCCTGTCCGAGTCTGAGTTGGATTATATCGCGAATGCTATTCTGGATTCGGTGCAGCAGATAAAATCATAAAACTGTTAAAAGGATGCGTTTTCCCTCTTGCAGGCGGCGCATCAAAGGCTTAATCCACGCTTTATCCAGACGGTGCGGGCGTAGCTCAGGGGTAGAGCATAACCTTGCCAAGGTTAGGGTCGGGCGTTCGAATCGCCTCGCCCGCTCCATCTGGACAGTAAAAAGGGCGCATTACAATGCGCCCTTTTGCATTTGTGATTTGCAACTATTCCCCTCTTGCGCCCCTGCGCGCCTTGGACTATTTGGTTCCTAACGGCGGGTGGGCAGGCAGGCTATGCACTGGATTGCAAATCCATGAAGACCGGTTCGATTCCGGTACCCGCCTCCATTCTTCTGATAAAACTAGAAATTATTTTCATATAAGCCCCTGGCTGCACAAAAGCAGGACATTCATCTAGATGAAAAATACTTTGGCGAGACCGTCCGCTTTTTATAAAACCAAGGTGACGCGGTTGTCGGTGCCGCACCAAAAATTTTAGCTAAAATTTTTCGCGTGTTGCACAACAGGCAAATCATACCGAGGTAGGCGGCGGTTTTGCACTTTGCCTAGGTGCCGCAATACGTCCTGTATTGTGCTTGGTCCTTTGGTGGACCAAAGGCAAATTCACCGCGGTCGGGGTGGTATGGTTGTCTCACTTCGGTCAACAGAGCATGAAACGGCGTCATATCACCCGCTGTCGCCGCGTTGAGTGCCGCTTCAACAAGGTGATTGCGTGGAATGACGACTGGGTTATTCAAGGTAAGATGTGGATTGCGTAGGGCTTGCCACGCGGGCAACCAAGCGCGCAGGGCAGTCTGATCCGTCACAAGGTCTAACAGCGCATTTTCACCAACGGAAAGCGCGGCAAAGCAGCGCGTGAAGTCGGCGCCCTCAATGGCACCTAGGAACCCATTGATGAGGCCTTCATCCGCAACACCTATTTTCTGCCCCATGAAGAACAGCCATTCACGATGATAGTGCCCCGCCAATTTATCCAAGCAATCGTTTGCAATTTCAACTGCTCGGGCCTCATCGGCGTCAAAAAACGGCAACAGCGCCTCGGCCAGACGGGCCAAATTCCACATCATAATGCGGGGCTGGTTATCATAGGCATAGCGCCCTTGTCGGTCGATCGATGAAAACACTTGATCGGGCCGATAATTGTCCAAAAACGCGCAAGGACCATAGTCGATTGTTTCCCCCGACAGTGCCATGTTGTCAGTGTTCATAACCCCATGAACAAACCCAACGCCCATCCATTGTGCGATCAGCCGCGCTTGTGCCTTTGATACGGCATCAAAAAGACCCAGCGCCGTCGGCTCGGCCTGAGGATAGTGGCGCGCCAAAGTGTGGCGTATCAGCGCCTGTAGGTTGGTTAAATCCCCGCGCGCAGCAAAATATTGAAATGTACCCACGCGGATGTGACTGGCGGCAACCCGTGCCAAGACAGCCCCGGGCAGCAATCCTTGATCGCGCAAAATGTCTTCGCCTGTGGCGACAACAGCCAAGGCGCGGGTCGTAGGCAGACCCAGTGCGGCCATTGCCTCTGATATGAGATATTCACGCAGCATCGGACCCAAGGCCGCGCGCCCGTCACCGCCGCGTGAAAAGGCTGTGCGTCCAGACCCTTTCAGGTGCAAATCAAATCGCCGCCCCGCTGGGTCCAAAATCTCGCCCAGCAAATGCGCGCGTCCATCCCCCAAGACGGGGGAAAAGCCACCAAACTGATGGCCGGCGTAGGCCATAGCGACCACCTCGGCCCCAGGGGGCGCTCGCCTGCCCGAAAACCAATCCGCGCCATGTGTCCGCAATTCTGGCAGGTCTAATCCAAGGGATTGAGCCAATTCCTCGTTCAAGATCACAAGTTGGGGGGCAGGCGCGGGCGCGGCTGACTGGGGCAAGACCCCGCCTTGCACATCACGGGCATAGCTGTGTTCAAACTGTATCATAGAGGTAAGATAGGCCAGCCATACCAAAAGGCCAATGGCATAAACTGTCTAACATGGTCGGGGCGAGAAGATTCGAACTTCCGACCTACGGTACCCAAAACCGTCGCGCTACCAGGCTGCGCTACGCCCCGACTGCGCGCTTCCTACGCCCAAAAATTCCGATTGAAAAGCCATCTTTGGCAGTATTTGCAAAAATTCTGCTACAAAGCTGCGGCGCTAGGACGATGGGCAGTTTCCGATCACGGGATGGCGCAATTGATCGCCAACTTGCAGGCCCATACGCCCTGCCAAACCGCCGTTAATTTCCAGAACAAATTGAACCCCCGTGCCGCCATCAATGACGGACAGGTCTTGCGGTATGGCGTTTTTGTGGATCTGCGTGATGCGTCCGTTTTCATCCGCAAACAGCATATCCAGAGGAATAAGCGTATTTTTCATCCAAAATTGCGCGTGTTTTGGTGCGTCAAACGCGAACAGCATTCCTGCCGCACTTGCCATATGACTGCGATTCATTAAGCCCAACTCTTGCTCTGACGGGGTGTCGGCAAGTTCCACCGAAAAACTAAGGGGCGCGGATTTTGTCATGATTTCAAGACGGTCTGGTGCACAGGCTGCACCCGCCTGCCCCGAAATCAGCGCGGCACAGCAGAATCCCAAGACAGCACTTGCACTGCCATTTTTCCGCGTTTTCCATCTGTCACGCGCAAACATACCGCTTCTCCCGCTTGCAAATCGGCAAAGCCTGAATGGTTGACCACCTCGACATGCAAAAACACATCTTCCACAAAGCCCCACACATTGGCAAACCCGAATCCCTTGGATTTATCAAACCACTTTACCCGTGCCGCCTGGATCGGCAATTGCAAAAGTTCTTCGGTTGTCAAACGGTTTTCTTCTTCGGACAGATTTGTTGGCATCCCCAAGGCGGATTCGATTTTCACCACCACCGCCGCTTGCAGGCCGCGCGCGGTGCTTTGCGCCTTGAACCAAATTGGCGTGCCGTCCGCCACCGAGCTTTGACCATAATTGCGCAAAACATTGGCGTGCAATAGCACATCCGCCCCGCCTTGATCTGCCACAATAAAGCCAAAGCCTTTGACAGGGTCGAACCATTTCACATGGCCATACTGGGTTTCTATATCATTGACGTCGTCAGACATAAGCAGCGCCGACCTCTAATCCAAAGTATAATTTATAACCCCATAAGAGTCACATATTAACCTTTAGACAAGCAGATTAGTGATCAGTTTCGCAAAAAATTCCCATTGTTGAAAAAAAATTATGGGGACAGGCGATTGATTTCCCAAGGTTTTTCAACCCCCGCGCGAGTCCACGCAAAGCGATCATGCAAACGAAAGGCCCCATCAGCCCAAAATTCAATTTCCAGAGGAGTGATGCGAAAACCGCCCCAAAATGGTGGGCGATTGGGCGCAGTGCCATGCAGCGCCGTCATTTTCGCCACTTCGGCCATCAAAGCGCCGCGCGAAGGCAGTTTTGAAGATTGCGCGCTGGCCCAAGCCCCAAGTCTAGATTGCAAACTACGTGATCGGTAATAAGAATCGGCCTGCGCCCCGTCTTCGCGCGCCACTATCCCCCGCACGCGCACCTGACGGCGCAGGGATTTCCAGTGCATGACAAAGGCGGCTTTGCCTGCCGATTCTAATTCTCGGCCTTTGGCAGATCCGTAGTTGGTATAGAAAACAAAAGCATCTGCCTCGATATCCTTAAGTAGGACCATCCGCGCATTCGGCAGACCAGACGCATCGACTGTCGACAGCGCAATCGCATTGGGATCGTTGATTTCGGTTTTCTCTGCTTCAACCAACCAAGCCTTGGCGATTGCAAAGGGATCGTCCCCCGCGAAAATACCGTCTCTGTCCATCGTCGTCTCCTGAATGCTGCCCTTGATGCAACGGGGGCTTTCCCCTAAAGACAAGGCTACAGTTTACCTAATCGGGGAATGAGATATGTCAACTGGACTGATGGCGGGAAAGCGCGGCCTTATCATGGGGCTGGCCAATGACAAATCCATCGCATGGGGTATCGCCCAAGCAATCGCCGCGCAGGGAGGTGAGATCGCCTTTTCCTACCAAGGCGAGGCATTGAAAAAGCGTGTCGAACCGCTTGCCGCCTCGATTGGGATGAACACATTTGTCGAATGCGATGTCTCGTCCGAAGGTTCGATGGACGCGTTGTTTGCGCATCTGCGGGCAATGTGGGGACAGATCGACTTTTTGGTTCATGCGATTGGCTTTTCCGACAAGAACGAATTGCGTGGCCGTTATGTTGACACATCGCGCGCGAATTTTCTAATGACGATGGATATTTCGGTCTATTCCTTTACCGCCGTTGCGGCACGTGCCGCCGCTATGATGCCTGCGGGCGGGTCCATGTTGACGCTGACCTATTATGGCGCGGAAAAGGTAATGCCGCATTACAATGTGATGGGCGTTGCAAAGGCAGGGTTAGAGGCCAGCGTAAAATATCTGGCCGAGGATCTGGGCAAAGACGGCATTCGCGTCAATGCAATTTCGGCAGGGCCGATCAAGACACTGGCCGCAAGCGGCATTGGCGATTTCCGTTATATTATGAAGTGGAACGAACTGAATTCGCCCCTGCGCCGCAATGTGACCCAAGAAGAGGTGGGCAAAGCGGCGTTATATCTTTTGTCTGATCTGGGGTCAGGAACCACGGGCGAGAACCTGCATGTCGATGCCGGCTATCATGTCGTTGGCATGAAGGCCGTCGACGCGCCTGATATCGATGCGACGAAATAAATGAGTGTTTCCGCCGCGCAATTGGCGCTTGTGCTGGGTGCGCAGGCCGTGGCCCTATCCACACCTGGGCCCGCGCTGATCTCGATCGTGCAAAAGGCAATTGGTCAAGGGCGCGGCCCTGCCATGCGCTTTGGCGCAGGACTTGCCTTTGGCGCAACCTCTTGGATCGTGGCATCCATGCTGGGGTTAGGGCTGATCTTGCACCGCTTCCCCCAAGTATTCACCATGATGACGCTGATCGGCGGGGGCTATCTGATTTATGTTGCCGTCCAAATGTGGCGATTTGCCGATGCACAATTGCAAGATATGCCGACAGCAGACGGGTTTTGGGCAGGCTATCGCTTGAACGTGTCCAACCCTAAGCCGATCTTGTTCTTTTCGTCTCTGTTCCTAACGGTCTTTCCCGACCCGTTCACGCTGCAATCGGGGGCGGTGGTCTATTTGTCGATGCTGACGCTGGAACTATCGTTCTTTACCCTTGTGGCCCTAACACTAACGACCGCCAACATCCGCGCCAAAGCCCTGCGCGCCAAACCGGTCATAGATCGCTCGGCGGCGGTGGTGATTGCGGGCTTAGGAATTTGGTTGCTGGCCCAGTTGTTTTTGTAGGGTGCGTGGTCCCCACGCACCACACCTGACCAAGGTGCGTGGAGACCACGCACCCTACCCAAGTCTTGGCAAATAGCTTAGAATAAAACTGTATAAGATTGCGGTGAAAGGATGCGCATGACCCTTACGGCATTCCTCGCCTTTGCAACTCTCACTTTGTTCGCGGCGATATCGCCCGGTCCCGCGGTGTTGATGTCGGCCCGCACGGGCTTGACGGAAGGTTTTCACACCGGTGCCATGCTGGCGTTTGGCATTGGCGCAGGTGCCGTGGTGTGTGCCAGTGCAGCCATGTTCGGCCTGAACATCCTGTTTGCTGCAGCGCCTGCTTTGTTAAGCGCACTAAAGATCGGTGGTGGGGGATATCTGATCTGGATGGGGGCCAGACTGTGGTGGGCGTCCAAAGTCCCCTTTGAGACGCGCGACGCGCGCGCGCTGCCCCGCAGCCCCTTTTCAGCCTTCAGACTTGGACTGCTCACCCAATTGTCCAACCCAAAACCCGCCGTGATGTTTTCGGCCATTTTCCTTGGCACTGTTCCGCCACATACACCAATTTGGGTTTACATCGCCCTTTTATGCGTCGTCATGTTGAATGAAACCATTTGGAATATTTTGGTTGCGCGCATCTTCTCGACATCCACCACGCGGGCGCGTTATATCAGCCTCAAATGCATCATCGACCGCAGTTTCGGCGGGCTATTGGCCTTGCTTGGGCTTAAGGTCGCAGTTAGCTGAAGGAGCCACTATGATAGACCGCTTGCCACATGAAAAAGGCTTTCATGTTTCTTGGGATCAGATGCACCGCGATGCGCGCGCCTTGGCGTGGCGGTTGGATGGCAAGGGACCGAATTCCGGCGCTTGGAAGGCCGTCGTTGGCATCACGCGCGGCGGCCTGGTGCCCGCAATGATCGTCGCGCGCGAATTGGATGTGCGCGTTGTCGACACAATTTCGGTGATTTCATATGCCCACCAAGATCGCGGTGACGCGGTGATGACCAAATCGCCCCAAGCTGATTTGATGGGGGACGGCACGGGCATTTTGATTGTCGATGATTTGGTCGACAGTGGCAAAACGCTGGAGTTAGTGCGAAGTATGTATCCGAACGCACATTTTGCCACCGTCTACGCCAAACCTTCGGGTAAGCCGATGGTTGACACTTATATCACCGAAGTCAGCCAAGACACTTGGATCTTCTTTCCGTGGGACATGGCGTTGCAATATGTCCAGCCGTTCCGAGGTAAAGATTGATGAACCCATCCTTTTTGACAACCGAGGCGCCGCCCGTGATGGAGGCGCGCCGGTGGCTGGAGGGTGTGAGTTTTTCGCGCGACCGCCCGCTGATCAATATCTCGCAGGCGGCGCCTGTTGATTTGCCACCCTTCGCCCTGCGGCAAGCGATTGCCGATGCCGCGTTGAACAATCCAGATGCCCATCTTTATGGCGCAGTGCTGGGATTAAGTGCACTCAGGGCCGAGATTGCAGCAGCTTGGTCCAAAGGATACGGTGGCACGGTGACGCCTGCCCAAGTGGCGATTACCCAAGGCTGCAATCAGGCCTTTTGCGCGGCAATGGCAACGCTTGCAGGCGCAGGGGATGAGGTAATTTTACCCACACCTTGGTATTTTAACCACAAAATGTGGCTCGATATGCAGGGTGTCAAAACCGTTCCCTTGGCCGCAGGTGCGGGGATGGTTCCAGACCCTGAACAAGCCCGCGCGCTGATCACGCCGCGCACGCGTGCGATTGTGCTGGTATCGCCCAACAATCCCACGGGCGCGGAATACCCGGCGGATGTGATGGCGGCCTTTCGTGATATTGCGCGCGCCGCAAAAATCGCACTGATTGTAGATGAAACTTACCGCGATTTTGACGCGCGATCGGGGGCTGCGCATGATTTGTTTGCCGATCCCGATTGGGACGACACGTTGATCCAACTGTATTCTTTTTCCAAAGCTTACCGTTTGACGGGTCACCGCGTAGGCGCGATTGTCGCCAGTCCGTCTCGGATGGTGCAGATTGAGAAATTTCTGGACACGGTCGCGATATGCCCCAGTCAACTGGGCCAAATCGCGGCTCTTTGGGGGATGCAGAATTTATCGCAATGGCTTGCTGGGGAACGGGCAGAAATCCTGTCCCGCCGCACCGCGCTGACCACAGAATTCGCCCAGCTGGAAGGCTGGAAGATCCTTGGCTGCGGGGCCTATTTTGCCTATATGCAACACCCTTATGCGATGACATCGCCTGATCTGTGTCGCGATCTGGTGCATAAATCGTCCCTGTTGATGCTGCCTGGGACGATGTTTCAACCAACCGGCATGGGCGGCGATCAAATTCGGATCGCCTTTGCCAATGTTGATAGGGCAGGGATTGCCGAGGTGGCGCGCCGTCTGGCAATCTATCCGCGTTAATACGCACCCTTGCCCCTTGGGGCAGGGCGTCATACACAGTCGATCAAATCCTTTGAAGGCAGTAAGATCATGGCCAAACCCACCACATCCGACGCATTTACACCCAAAAAGCGCCCTTTGGCAAAAGGGTTCAGCATGGTGCTGTTCGCGCTTATGGCGCTTAGCTTGCTCAGCTTTGGCGTGGGTGGCTTTGGTGGACAAACAACGCGCATTGGCCGCGTGGGTGATCAAGACATCAAAGTGAACGAGTATGTGAACAGTTTGCGCAGCACCGTAGACCGCTTTTCGCAGATGCTGGGGCGGCCTGTGCCCATGCGCGATGCGATTGCCGCGGGAATGGATAAACAAGCCCTTTCTGATCTGGTGGCGCGCGTGGCGCTGAATGACGAGATGGATAAGGTCGGTCTTTCGGCCAGCGATATGCAGGTCGCGACTGAATTAGGTAAGGTCAAGGCGTTTCAAACCATTGACGGCAAATTTGACCGCACCGCCTATGCAGCAGCCCTTAAAGGTGCCAAACTGACCGAAAACGAATATGAAAAAAGTTTGCGCGCCGATTTGGCACGGACAACGCTGCAACTTGCTGTCACAGGGGGCGTCAACAGCCCTGACGCCCTGACAGATACACTGTTTTCGTATGCGGGTGAGACGCGCAGCCTGACTTGGTTTGCCTTGACCGAAGCCGATTTGACAACGCCACTGCCTGCAGCAACGGATGCAGACCTTCAGACGGAATATACAACAAATATCGCCGCCTATACCCGCCCAGAGGCCAAGCGCATTTCTTATGTGGCGCTCTTGCCCGATGATATTGCCAAGGGTATGCCCGTGGATGATCAGGCCGTGAAAGCCCTGTTTGACACCCGCAAAGATCAATACAATATCCCCGAAAAGCGTCTGGTGGAACGTCTGGTCTATCCCAGCGATGCCGAAGCGACGGCAGCCAAGGCCAAACTGGATGCGGGGGCGACATTTGAATCGCTTGTGGCGGAGCGCAAGCTGAGTTTGGCTGATATCGATCTGGGCGATGTGGCGAAATCTGATCTGGGTGCGGCAGGGGATGCGGTCTTTGCCTTGACAGGACCAGGCGTCGTCGGCCCCGTGCAATCCAGCCTTGGCCCAGCCCTGTTCCGCATGAATGCGATCCTACCTGCACAAGTTACAACCTATGATCAAGCCCGCCCAGAACTTGCGCTGGAATTGCAAACCGAAGCCGCGCGCAAAGACATCTCTGCGCGGATTGAGGCAATCGACGACGCCTTGGCAGGGGGCGCGACGTTGGACGAATTGGCAAAATCCGAAAAATTGACAGTGAAATCGATGGATTACGCGTCAGGTGCCGATGACAACGCGGACATTGCCAAATACGCTGCCTTTCGCAAGGCTGCAGATGCGCTTGCGCAGGGTGACTTTGCACAGGCGACCGTTTTGGAAGATGGCGGCGTCGTTGCGATGACGATGTTGGACACTGTGCCGCCGACCCCGCGCCCCTTGGCCGATGTGAAAGACAAGGTCACCGCGGCCCTACAAGCCAAGAAATTGGCGATGGCCCTAACACTAGAGGCGACGGCGAAACTGGCGCTGATCAGCGTCGGCACTGATATGGCAACGTTGGGGAAAGTGGTTGTCACACCAACTGTGGAGCGCGGCGCCACAGTTGACGGCGGTGCGCCGGCCCTGCTGGACGCGACCTTTGCGATGAAGGCCGGGGATGTTCAATTGGTCAACAAGGATGGGTTTGTCGCGATTGTCCGCCTCGATTCTATCACCCCCGCCACCAAAAACCCCAAGGCAGCCGAGCAGCGCGATACATTAAAAGGGCAGCTCGCCCAGTCCTTTGCCAGCGACATTTTTGACACGTATACCAAATCCATCCAGGCAGATCGCACGTTGACCATCGATCAATCGGTGATTGATGCAATCCATAGCCAAATGGGTAATTGATAGGCTTTTATGATGCTTTTGCCGCTGTTTGAAGATTTCGCCAAGGCATGGGAGCAGGGCAAAAACCAAGTGGTCTATGCCCGACTGCCCGCCGATTTGGACACGCCCGTCAGCCTGATGTTGAAACTGGCCGAGGCGCGCGGCGATACATTCATGCTGGAATCCGTGACCGGCGGCGAGGTGCGCGGGCGCTATTCCGTGGTGGGGATGAAGCCCGATCTGATTTGGAAATGCCAAGGCGATCAGGCCTTTATCAACCGTGAAGCGCGATTTGAAGAACAGGCGTTCGTGGCCCAAGACAATGGCCCACTGGATGCCCTGCGCGCACTGATCCACGAATCGGCGATTGATCTGCCAGATGGTCTACCCCCGATTGCGGCGGGGCTGTTTGGCTATTTGGGCTATGACATGATTCGCCTTGTGGAACATCTGCCCGACGTGAACCCTGACCCATTGAACCTGCCCGATGCGGTGCTGCTGCGCCCCTCAGTTGTTGCGGTGTTGGACGGGGTTAAGGGCGAGGTGACGCTTGTTGCCCCCGCATGGCGCGCAAATGGCCTGTCGGCCCGCGCGGCCTATGCACAGGCAGCCGAACGCGTTATGGACGCGCTGCGCAGTTTGGACCGTGCCCCTGCCCATGATCTGGGTGAGGCTGTGGATTTGCCCGAAGCCACCAGCAATTTCACCCATGAGGGCTATAAAGCCGCCGTTGAGCGCGCCAAGGAATACATCCGCGCGGGAGATATTTTCCAAGTCGTTCCCAGCCAACGCTGGTCGCAACCCTTTGCTTTGCCGCCCTTCGCACTGTATCGCAGTTTGCGCCGCACCAACCCGTCGCCATTCATGTTCTTTTTCAACTTTGGCGGCTTTCAGATTGTAGGGGCAAGTCCAGAAATTCTGGTGCGTCTGCGGGGTGGCGAGGTGACAGTTCGCCCGATCGCCGGCACCCGCAAACGCGGGTTAACAGAGGCAGAGGACAAAGCGCTTGAGGCGGATTTACTGTCGGATACCAAAGAGTTGGCAGAACATCTGATGTTGCTGGATTTGGGGCGCAACGATGTGGGCCGCGTGGCGCGCGTTGGAACTGTCAAGCCGACCGAGCAATTCATTATCGAACGCTACAGCCACGTGATGCATATCGTCTCGAATGTGGTGGGCGAGATCGCGGATGGCGAAGATGCGCTATCGGCACTGCTGGCGGGTCTGCCCGCTGGAACAGTATCAGGCGCGCCAAAGGTGCGCGCGATGGAGATCATCGATGAACTGGAACCGCATAAGCGTGGGGTTTACGGCGGCGGTGTGGGCTATTTCGCGGCAAATGGCGAGATGGATTTTTGCATCGCCTTGCGGACAGGTGTCCTAAAGGACGAGGTTTTGTATATTCAGGCGGGCGGCGGCGTGGTTTATGATTCAGACCCCGAGTCGGAATATCAAGAGACTGTCAACAAATCAGGCGCCCTGCGCCGTGCTGCAAAAGACGCAGGTCATTTCGCCAAACGTGGCAACTAGCGCAAGATAGCCGATACGGGGGCAAGGGTCACTTCGGTGGCCCGCCCCTCAAGCGACCATTGCGTTAGGGCGGTGATCGTATCGGGACGTGTTTCCCCCATAACGACGACGGATCCGTCTTGGGCGGCTTTGAACACTGCGCGGTCCAAATATCTGCGGATCACAGAAACAGTTTCGCCACCCCCATCAATTTGACGAAACACCGTAGCATTGGCCAAACCATCCCGCGCCGCGTTCTGTGCGGCGGAATTCAGTCCGCGATCAAAGGTGATCATGCCACGGCCTTGGGCTGCAATCACAGGAGTAATCAATTTCGACAGCACGGCATTGTCTTGAAATCCCCCTTTGGCTGGCCCCATGACAGCGACTGTTTCGGGCATTATGGTTTCATAGGTTTGAAAGGACTGTTCCAAATCTTGCGCGGTTGCGCCGTCTGGCAGGCCCGCAACCAACATCACAACTTCTTTGCCCGCAGCGCGGTAGAGCGCCATCGCCTGGGCGGCATTATCCGAACTGGGGTCAATGGCGAAAGTCACCGGAAACGGCAAGGCAGCCAAGGCCGCACGGTCAAAATCGTTTGCCCCCGTATCGCGCAAAATCAGGGCAAACAGCGGCTTTGTGCCAGGATCATCAAATTTTGCAGCATATTTTTGCAACGGCGGTCCGTTGACCACAGGGGCAGAGGTGACAGGCGCAACGGGTTGCAGCGCTGTCGATTGTGCCGTTGCGATCGATTGTGAGGTGGCCGCGATCGTGCCTTTGCCAGCAGTTTGCCCGCCCGTGACGGGTGCCGTAACCATTTTCGCCCCTGTTGCGCTGGGTTCTGGCGTGGGAATCACGGGTGTCGGGTCCAGCAAAGCCTCTTTTTGCACAATTGGTGCTGGGGGCTTGGCTGGCGTTTCGGAAATCATGGGCGTTTCGGAAATCATGGGCGTTTCGGAAATCATGGGCGCTTCGGCGACAGTGGGCGTTTTTGGCGCAACAGGCGTTTGGGGCACAGCCGGCGCGTTCAAGGCCGCTGTCTGCCCGACACTCGGCGTCACAACTTCGGGCTCTGGCACGACGGGCACTGCTGGCGCAGGCGTTCGAGTTGCGGGTTTTGCAGTCTCATCGACTTGGGTGGCATCGACGATCAACGGGGCAGGATCCGTCTGCGCGACCTGCGCGCCCACATCAGAGGGAACCTTTGGTCGTGCTGGTAACAAAACAGACGCTGTCACCAGGGCAACGGCCGATAACACTCCGCCTTTGATCATCCCCGAAAAGAAATTCGCCATTCCCAATCCCCTACGCGGTCACACCACGATCAAACAGCATATGCAGACCTGCCGCCGCCTGTATACATTGCCTTGCCCGCGCCTTCACCCCCCTTTTTGCGTGCAGTTCCCGTAAGCCGCGTTTACCAATGCTCTGTGCCGCGTGCGCCTTTGGGAATTCCGACCAAATTGGGTGTCACCCATCCACCATAAAAGTCACCGGGTTGTGCGATCACGCGCGCAGAGCCTATAAAACACGCCTCCATCTTGGCGGCATAAAACGCGATGTAACCCGCGATTGGCAAAAATCCTGCCGTAGGGCGCGGATAGGCCCATGCGGCGCGGGTTGCGGTCTGACCGCCTGATGTGACATCAAAATACTGCGCAGCGCCCTTCCACTCGCACAGGCTGCTGCCCGACACTTGACGCAGATCGGCAAAAATATCCATTGGAGGCAGATAATAGGTCGGCGCGTGATGCGTTTCCAACACGCGATACGCCTTGACTGTGTCCGCAACCAGCTGCCCGCCCAAATGGATCCATATCCGTTGCGCCACCGGTTCCAAACGGGGCGGGCGCGGATAATCTTGCACATTTTCTTGGATCAATTCTGTCATATTCGCCTCTGCTTGTGAACTTCACCGAAAACACTGGACGCGGCCAATTGGCACCCCATCTGTGTAGGGGGCAACAAAAGAGTGATAAATGCAAGACGATCACAACAAAAGCTGCAGTTTGCCCGTGCCCACAGGCCGCGTCGCGCGCCTGACCAATTTCGGCGCCATGGCGACGGGCATTTTGGGGGCAGTTGTGGCCAATGGCGCGCGGCAATTGGCCCGCGGTCAGCGGCCTGATCTGCAAAACCTGCTGCTGACGCCCGCGAATGCCATGCGCCTGACGCAAAGCTTGTCGCAGATGCGGGGGGCAGCGCTAAAGATGGGGCAGATGCTGTCTATGGATAGCGGCGTTGTCTTGGGACCAGAAATAACCGCAATCTTGGCAAGCCTGCGCGACGATGCCGCCCCCATGCCGCCCAAACAATTGCAAACTGTATTGAATGCCGAATGGGGGACGGGATGGTATGGGCGCTTTCGCCGATTTGATCTGCGGCCTTTTGCAGCGGCCTCTATTGGGCAGGTGCACCGCGCCACCCTGCCCGATGGCCGCGATCTGGCGATCAAGGTGCAATACCCTGGCGTTCGCGCAAGTATCGATTCTGACATCGCCAACATGGCGGCTTTGATGCGCCTGCCCGGACTTTTGCCCCAAGCGATGGACCTTGCGCCCCTTTTGGCTGCGGCAAGTCGTCAATTGCACACCGAAGCAGATTATACCGCCGAGGCGACACATCTGACGCGGTTTCACACCCTATTGGCCAAGGATCCGCGCTTTGTGGTGCCAGAATTTTACAACGACCTTAGCACGTCGCAGGTATTGGCGATGCGTTATGTCGACAGTCAATGCTTGGACACGCTTGAAAATGCCCCACAAGACTTGCGCGACAAAGTGGCAGGTCATTTGATTGATCTGACATTACAAGAGCTGTTCGATTTTGGGGCCATGCAGACGGACCCGAACCTTGCGAATTACCGATATATCGCAAAAACGGGGCAAATTGTGCTGCTGGATTTCGGTGCGGTGCAGCCGATAGCTGCCGAAACCAGTGTCGACTTTCGCGCCCTGTTGAACGCGGCCCTTGGCGGGACACCTGACGATATTCGCGCGGCCATGATAAAAATTGGGTATTTCACTTCCACCACGCCACAACGAGATCTGATCCAAGCGATGTTTTGCACCGCGATGGAACCTTTGCGCAGGGGTGGCATTTTTGACTTTGCCACCTCAGACTTGCTGGACCGATTGCGGCAGATGGGATTGGCAATCGGACAAGACCGCGACCTTGCGCACGTGCCGCCGGCTGCAACCTTATTTTTGCACCGAAAAATTGGCGGAATGTATCTGATGGCGGCCAAATTACGCGCACGCGTGGCGTTGGGTTCTTTGGTGGAACCTTATCGCAAAGGGTGAAACGCCCCCTAGAATGGGGGGCGTTTCACGTCTTAAAACCGCATATTCAACGCCAAAGAGGCAGTCGTTCCCAGCCCACTTTCCCCCGGAAGCGTCGAAATATGTGCCTCTAGGGTGGTCACATCCGTCAATTGCGCATTCAGCGCAAAATCAAGATGCAGTTGCGCGGCGTCCTTTGGCTGACCCGTAACCGAATAGCTAAACCCAGGGGCCGCAGTAGACGAGGCTGTAAGGCCGCGCTCTGGTGCATATTCTTTGGTGCCAAACAGCTTGGTCGAGGCCGACAACAGGCGCCCATTTGCCATGGTTCTGCTGCCTTCAATTTTGATGCCCACCGTCAATTCACGACTGTCAGTGATATCCTCTTGATAGGTATTGCCCCAAGTTACATCGTCTTCACTAAAGGCAAAACGCCGCTGGTGATCCATGGCATAGCCCGCAAATGGCGTAATGCCCGATGCAGATGTCCATGCCAACTCCACCGCCCCACCATAAGAGGTGCTGCTGAAACGGCCATTCACCTCATGGTTGCTGTCAGGATAAGGGAACACGACATAACGCTGCAGGTTATACAGTGTGCTGCCGCCCGAAACGATGCCTTTTAACGACAAACCGTTTTCGAAACCCTGCGCCAGATAGACAGCGGCATTGGTTTGGGCAAGCGTGCCTTGCGACCACCGATCTGGAACCGAATAGTTGGATTGATTGTTGCCATAGCTCCAGCCCAGAACGACATCATTGTCAAACAACCGATCGCCGCCGAATGTCAGGCTGGTCATGCCAAAATTATACGATGCCTCGTTGTATTCATGGCCGGCCCCATGCGGCGCGTATCCCGCATCATTGGCAAATGCACCACTGTTCACATTCGACCAAGTGTGCGCGCCCAGCGTACAATCCTTACGATCGGTGGTTTTGGTGGTGTTACAATCCAGCAACGTGCCTGCCTGCGCCAAAGCCGTCTGTATAAACGAAGAGCGCGCGGCAAGACTGGTGTTGCCCGCGGTGGTAACAGCCTCGCCTGTCAAAGAATCCAAGGCGCGGCGGTAATCCGTTGGGTCCACGACACCCAGAAGGGATGTGTAAACTGGCTCGTAATCCGGCACGCCGTGATTCTGGATCAGGTTGACCATATCCGCATAGGATTTTTGGTTCTTGGTCAGCCAGTCAGGCGCATAGTTGATGGAATACTCGACATAAAGCGTGTCTTCGGTGGCGCGCAACCATGGGTGAAATACCACAGTGCTGGACGCCGACCCATTGGCAAAATACGGGTATATCGAAATGCCATTGTTGGTGATCGACGATGCCGTTAGCACGGGGATCGAAAACGGAGTCAGATTTCCCGGCTTGCCCGCACCCGTTGCCGGTGCAAGCGTCACATATCCGTTCAGCGCCGCAGTGCCTGTCACGTGCAACAAATCCGCAAAATCAGGCAAAGTATCGCTGGTGGCAAAGTTGATGTTGGTCAACATTTGCCCCGTCGCATTTTGCACAAAATTGCCCGTAAGGGTCGTCGCCCCATAGGTCGCAAGCCCTGTGCGCGAGATGTCCGCGCCTGGATCGTTCATCACAGCGTTAAGGCCGCCAATCGACAAATACCCGTCATTGGTCAGAGTATTGCCTGCGCCCAGATAAATCGTTGCTCCCGACAGGAAATAAGATCCTTGATGGTTCCAAAACGCGTTTGCACCAGCCCCCAAATCAACCGAGCCGACAATTGCCGCCCCGTTCATATTGTCGATCACATCGTTTCCGGTCGTTGCGGAAATGACCGTATCCATCACAGCATCGATTTGATCGCCGCCTGTGCGGATGATCGCAGCCTCACCCTCGGCGGCAAGCGCGCCGTCGTTGGTGATGTGGTTGTCAACACCGTCCACGATTTCAATCGCCGTGCCACCGGCACCGCCTTGGATCAGACCGCCATTGACCAAGGTGATATCCCCCTGCGCCGCGCCGCCCGTGCTTTGTAATTTCAACGCGGTGCTTTCTGCGGCCAAAGAAATAATCGTGCTATGGCTGGTCACATCAATATCACCCGCCGTCTGCCCAGCGATTGAGGCCAGATAGACCGCGATGTCATTTGTCATACTTTTGATCAGACCGCCCGTATTGTCCAACGCGACATTGCCCGCATTGCCCGCCACTGCGACGCTTTTGCCCAAAATGGCCCAAGTTTCTGCCGAGTTGCCCGCAACGATCACACCATCGGTATTGTCGATGGTGACAGCGCCCGCATTCAGACTGCCCGAACTGACCGCGTAAACCGCTTGTCCTGCGATCAAATCGCCCGTTTCAAATTCGACGCCCAACTGACCATCGGTATTGTCTACATTGACTGTGCCGGCTGAACCGATCTGCGACAGGCTCTCGGCCCAGATCCCCGTCGATCCTGCGCCAGAGGCCAAAGTATAGCCGCCCGCGTTCGACACGGTCACGTTGCCCGCGTCCGCGTCCGACAATTCCCCCCAGACCAACACCCGGCTTGCGCCAACCAAGGCGGGGGCATCTGCGCCCGATGTCAAGACTGTATTGCTGTTGGACAGGTCAATATCGCCTGCATCATGTCCTGCCGCAATGCTCAGCGCCATCATCCCGCTGGAGGCCCCCCCTTGGGTCGTGACAGTGCCAGAGTTGGACAAGGTCACATTGCCTGCCCCGCCCGATTGCGCGTCTAGCGGCAGACCCAGACGAAACACGTCATTGGCGTCATAGCTGTCCAGACCATAGACGCCGCCCATGCTGAGACCCAAAATAGCATCCGAACTGGTGCCGACTGTCTGCACACTACCCGCATTGGCCACGCTGACCGCGCCACCAAAACCACCCGTAAAACTGGCCAGACCATCGGACCCTGCAAGTGCACCCGTTGTCGACCCCGCGTTCGAGGCGTCATACCCAAGCACTTTACAAATAAAGCTGGAAATTGTTTCACCAAAACAACTGACATCGGTCAATTTATAGGTCAAAACACCTGCCGCTTGCGCAGCACCCCCCTGACCAATTTCGCCAGCCGCACCGCCTTGACCGCCGATTGCGCCCAGACTTTCAGCCAAAATGGCCGTCGATTTCAAGGCGCCCGTGGTCGACACATCTTGGGTGTTTGTCACAGTGACACTGCCAGCGTTGCCACCTGCCCCCCCCAATCCGCCATCTCCTGCTGATCCCGCATTGCCGCCATTTCCTGCTGCATCCGCGATGCCATTGTAGGCCGCCGTTGGTCCAAAAATGCCGCGATCACCACCATAGTCGCCGATGCCACCCGTGCCACCTGTGCCGCCCAAACCACCAATGCCGCCGACACTGGACGCCCTAATCGCATGACTGCCCGCGACAATGGATCCCGCAGAGGTATTGATGATCAAGGCTGCAGCCCCCGTGCCACCCAGACCGCCCACGCCGCCTGTGCCCGCATCCCCCGCACGCCCGCCATTGCCGCCAGCGCTGGAAATCGAAAAGAACGCAAAATTGGTCTGGGCCACGCCCGCGCCGCCCGTGCCGCCGATCCCACCCGTGCCGCCTGTGCCGCCCGTGCCGCCTGTGCCGCCTGCGCTAACCACCTCAAGCGCTGTGGATTGCGCAGCAATCTGAAGCGCGTGGTTCGTCAATGTGGCAACCCCAGCTGTGCCGCCTGTGCCGCCCGTGCCGCCGGTGAACCCAAGCCCACCTTGCCCGCCCGTCACGCCGCCTTTGATGCTGGAATTCATCACATAATCAGTAAAGGACGCGCCTTCGCCCCCCGTCCCGCCCTGCCCGCCTTGGCCGCCAAGACCGCCCAAACCGCCCACGCCACCTGCACTGACCACGCGCGCCGCGCGGTCGACAATCGCCGACGCAAAGGACAAGGTCACACTGTTTGCGCCGCCCGTGCCGCCATCGCCACCAAATCCACCAATACCGCCAATGCCACCCGTGTTGCCACTGGCCGAGACAGCACTTGGTAACAGATTGGCAGATTGCATCTTGGCTTGGGCATTGCCGCCATGCCCGCCCATGCCGCCATAACCGCCCTGTCCGCCAACACCGCCCAAGCCGCCCGTGGTCACCGCAATCACGCCGTCCGTGGCCGTGACAGTCTGGCTCGAGGCGGTGAAATCTATCTCGCCACCCGTTCCGCCCAGTTGGCCCGATCCGCCCGTGCCGCCTTGGCCGCCTTTGCCGCCGACCGCACCGTCAATCGTCATTGCGTCTGTGTCAGGAATAACCATCGGCGGAAAGATCAACACGTTCAAACGCGGAATGGTTCCCGTGGTCGCATTGCCGCCCGCGCCGCCCATACCGCCTGTGCCGCCAATCCCCGCTTGGCCCGCATCTCCGCCCATTGTGTTCAAGTTAAAGGCCGATCCCGACAGCGTGACATTGCTGTACCTGACCGTATCCGTGATCGCCGTGCCCACTGCGCCCAACACCCCGTCCGTCGCGACACCAACAGACGCATTTTCCGATGCCGTGCTGAAACTCACAGGGCCTGCAGCCACCAAATGCACCGTCACGCCATTGATCACGACGTCGTTGGTGGCCGAGGTAAACGGGGTTGGTCCGCTGCCATTATCGACCGAATACTGTGCCTCGACAGGCTCTGACGTGGTCGCAATCGCGGCAAAACTGACATCGGTCAGCGGATCACCATTTGACAACGCTGTGTTCGCGGACGTGTTGACAATGGACATGTTAAAAGGATCGCTGTTGCCCGCGGCACCCTTCACGCTTAGGGTTTCATCCCCCGATATTGGGTCAACCACCACTTCGGCGGTCAAGGCCAGCGTCGTTTCCAAATTGATTGCATCGGCCACATCTTGCAAAGAATACCCTGCAGTAAATGATCCCGCATAGGTTTCCCCAAAGGGAATCGTCACCGTGGTCGTGCCGTCTTGCGCGGTCAGCGACACCGAAAAAGCCCCCCCGCCATTGACCCATGCCGATGGCGCAAGACCCGCCGCGGAATTGATCACCTGCGTATCGATTGTGCCCGCCACTTGCGTCACCGAAACGGAAAATGGAGCATTTGCCACTGTCGTCGGGTTGTAATTGACCACTTGGGCGACACCGATATCGCCCGACGTGACCGACGTTGAAAATCCACCCTCGGGTGCATCGCGGCCCGTAGTCGCGGGATGCAAATCATAGTTGCCCATGCTATAAAACCCAACACAAGCAGCCCCCCAACTCGTGCCTGAACACGAATAACTGCCCTATTGCCCTGCGCCGCCTGCAACCCCAGATGTCGGAACAGCCAAAATGCTGCTTTGACCCGCAACCGTGTTGCTGACCGAATAGGGCGTGGTCAAATCCTGCGCTGTCGCATGGCCCGCTGCGAACACCAGTGCAACTGCGGCCATACGGCCCCAACGTTGCCATCCTGTGCCACTGATCCCGATGTGCGACGACGATACTTTTAAAAAAAGGCGATCAGGTTTTGCTTCGTTCAGCTTTCAAGTAAATGTTGGACGTGTGGCGGCAGGGGGCGGCAAAGATGTCCGTTCGAGAATTCGGCCTGCACGCGCAGACCAACACTTCGGCTGGATTTTAGTAACGGGACTGCATCCGCCACGACACCGACCATCGTGATAGGCATGGGGTCCAGGTGCCGATCTTTTGATCTAAAGGCAATCTTTTTTATTCAAACGTATAACAAAAAATAATACATTTGAAAAATATCACACATTTGAACAGCTATAGATTGATTTTTATCGTCGAATATCAATTTAAAAGAGATCCTGCGGGGTGACTGCTTTGACAGCGATTTCAGCGGCACGATATTGGTGTTTGCCAAACGTTTTTCCCGTTTCAGCTTGGAAGCGGTGCTTGCTTGGATTATCCAGTGGGACAAATCGGCAGTCACTTTGAAAGGGCATCAGATGCATAACAGGCTTTTTGGCCGCACCGGTCACAGCGTTTCAGAAATCGGCTTTGGTGCATGGGCGATTGGGGGGTCTTGGGGCGATGTGTCCGACGCGGATGCCCGCGCCGCATTGCACGCAGCCTTGGATACAGGCACCAATTTCATCGACACTGCCGATGTTTATGGGGATGGCAGGTCCGAACGCCTGATTGCCGAGGTGCTGGCCGAACGCGGGGGCGCGCGCCCGTTTGTTGCGACCAAGGCGGGACGTCGGCTGAACCCGCACTTGTCGGCGGGTTACAATGCGGAAAATCTGACAGCGTTTGTTGATCGCTCTTTGCGCAATCTTGCGACGGATTGCCTAGACCTGGTGCAGCTGCATTGCCCCCCCGTTGAGGTGTATTACCGCCCCGAGGTTTTTGGCGCCTTGGATGATTTGGTCACAGCAGGCAAAATCCGTGCTTATGGCGTGTCGGTGGAAAAGGTCGAAGAGGGCCTAAAGGCGATTGAATATCCCAATGTCGTCTCGGTGCAGATCATTTACAACATCCTTCGCCAACGCCCTGCACAGTTGTTTTTGCGCGAGGCGCAGGCCAAAGGTATAGCTGTCATCGCCCGCGTGCCCTTGGCTTCTGGTTTGCTGACGGGCAAAATGTCGGCCAATTCCGCCTTTGCCGCCGATGATCACCGCGCCTTTAACCGCAATGGTGAGGCGTTTGATAAGGGTGAGACTTTCTCGGGCGTGCCCTATGATTTGGCGCTGCAGGTGGTCGAAGATATTCGCGCCCTGTTGCCCCAAAATGTGACGATGGCGCAATTCGCCCTGCGCTGGATTTTGATGGATGGAGCAGTCAGTGTCGTCATTCCAGGTGCCAAAAATGCGGCCCAAGCCACCGCGAATGCCAGCGCCAGTGATATCGCGGCCTTGACGCCTGATGTTATGGCCGCCCTACGTGACATTTATCAAAACCGGATCGCCGCCCATGTCCATCACCTATGGTAACGGCGGTTTACACGGGCATTCGGATCAGCAATAACAATCCCAATGCTTTTGTGACTGCGCGCAGAAGTGCCCCGAAAACAGACGGTTATACCCATCATGCTGCTATTGATCGATAATTACGACAGTTTCACCTATAATCTCGTGCATTATCTGGGCGAGTTGGGGGCGGATGTGCGCGTGGTGCGCAATGACGCGATGTCGGTGCAGGATGCTTTGGCGCTGAAACCCGAATTGATCGTTCTGTCGCCCGGGCCATGTGATCCCGCACAGGCAGGGATTTGCGTGCCCCTGACCAAGGCGGCGGCGGCGGCGGATGTGCCCTTGCTTGGGGTATGTCTGGGGCATCAAACGATTGGTGAGGCTTTTGGCGGCAAGGTGATCCGCTGCCACGAGATTGTGCATGGCAAAATGGGGGTCATGCATCACACGGGCGGCGGTATGTTTCGCGGCCTGCCCAGCCCGTTTTTGGCCACCCGCTATCATTCGCTGGTCGTAGAACGCGACACCCTGCCCGATTGCCTAGAGGTGACGGCATGGCTGCAAGACGGCACCATCATGGGCCTGCGCCACAAGGAAAAACGCATCGAGGGCGTGCAGTTCCACCCTGAATCCATCGCATCCGAACATGGCCACCAATTGCTGCGCAACTTTTTAGAAAGCGCCGCGAAGGTGCCTGCATGAGTGATGTTCTAAAACCCCTCATTGGCATAGCAGCCACCCGCCCCCTGACCCGCCCCGAGGCCGTGCAGGCGTTTGAGGCATTGTTTGAGGGCCAAGGGACGCCTGCGCAGATGGGCGGGTTCCTGATGGCGCTGCGCGTGCGTGGGGAAACGGTGGATGAATATGCCGCTGCAGCATCGGTGATGCGCGCCAAATGCAATGCGGTGCGTGCGCCCGAAGGGGCAATGGATATCGTCGGCACGGGCGGCGACGGCAAAGGCACGCTGAATATTTCAACCGCCACGGCCTTTGTCGTTGCGGGCGCGGGCGTGGTTGTGGCCAAACACGGCAACCGCAATCTGTCGTCCAAATCGGGGGCGGCGGATGCGCTGACCGAAATGGGTCTGAATGTTATGGTCGGCCCTGATGTCGTGGAAAAATGCCTAGATCAGGCAGGGATCGGGTTCATGATGGCACCCATGCACCATCCCGCGATCCGCCATGTGATGCCCGTGCGCGCCGAACTGGGAACGCGGACAATTTTCAACATCCTTGGTCCCTTGACCAATCCGGCTGGCGTCAAACGCCAATTGACGGGTGCCTTTTCGCCCGCATTAATTCGTCCGATGGCGGAAACTTTGCTGTCGCTTGGAACAATATCGGCTTGGTTGGTGCATGGCGGTGATGGCACAGATGAGTTGTCTATTGCCGCCCCCAGCCAGGTGGTCGCAGTCGAACACGGCCATATCCGCGAGTTCACCATTCATCCGCAGGATGCGGGCCTGCCCGTTCATCCATTCGAGTCGATTATGGGCGGCACGCCTGCCGAAAATGCGGTCGCTTTTCGGGCGTTGCTTTCGGGCGAACAATCCGCCTATCGCGACGCGGTCTTGCTGAACGCGGCGGCGGCGTTGATCGTGGCGGGCAAAGTTTCCGATCTGAAATCTGGCGTGGAAATCGCCCGCCATTCCATCGACTCAGGCGCGGCCTTGGGCAAGATTAACGCGCTGCGCGCCCTTTCGTCATTGTGAAAAATAGTATGTCCACAATCCTAGACAAAATCAAAACTTACAAACTGGCCGAAGTGGCCGCGCGCAAACAGGCCCGCCCCTTGGCCGATCTGGCCGAGATGATCGCCGCCGCGCCCGCCCCACGCGGCTTTGCCAAGGCGCTGCATCAGGCCACGCAATCAGGATACGGCCTGATCGCCGAGATTAAAAAGGCAAGCCCCTCTAAGGGGTTGATCCGCGCCGATTTTGATCCGCCTGCCCTTGCGCAGGCCTATCAGGCGGGGGGGGCGACGTGCCTGTCGATCCTGACAGACACGCCCAGCTTTCAAGGCGATGATGCCTATCTGATCGCCGCGCGCGCTGCCTGCACCCTGCCATGCCTGCGCAAAGATTTCCTGTATGACACCTATCAGGTCATAGAGTCCCGCGCGCTGCACGCAGATTGCATTTTGATTATCCTTGCCTCTGTCTCGGACGACCAAGCGGCCGAGCTAGAGGCTTGCGCGTTTGAACTGGGCATGGATGTGCTGCTTGAGGTGCATGATCGTGCCGAATTGGACCGCGCGGCGCGGCTGAAATCGCCCCTGATGGGGATCAACAACCGCAACCTGCACACATTTGAGGTGACGCTGCAAACCACCCGCGATCTTGCGCGATTTGTCCCCGAAGGGCGGCTGATTGTATCGGAAAGTGGTCTGTTCACCGCCGCCGATTTGGCCGATGTCGCGGCCTATGGCGCGCGTGCATTTCTGATTGGCGAAAGCCTGATGCGCCAAGCTGATGTGACAGCCGCCACCCGCGCCATTCTGGCCCGAGACGCGACGCAATGAAGGGTCTTTCCCATTTTGACGATCAAGGCGCCGCGCACATGGTCGATGTGTCTGGCAAAGACACTACAGCCCGCATTGCCACCGCCTCGGGATTTGTGCGTATGACACAGGCCACCTTGGAATTGGTTCTGCAAGGCACGGCCAAAAAGGGCGATGTTTTGGGGGTTGCGCGTCTGGCGGGGATCATGGGGGCGAAAAAGACTGCCGATTTGATCCCCTTGTGCCACCCCCTGCCCCTGTCCAAAGTGTCCGTGGATTTGGTCCCTGAAACAGACGGCATCCGCGTCACCGCCACCTGCAAAACCACTGGCCAAACCGGCGTTGAGATGGAGGCGCTTATGGCCGTTTCCGTCGCCTGCCTGACGATCTATGATATGCTTAAGGCTGTCCAAAAAGATATGGCGATTGAAGATATCCACCTAACCCTAAAGGACGGCGGCAAGTCAGGCCGTTTTACCCATGATTAGCGTGGATGAGGCCTTGGCGCGCTGTCTGGCACTGGTCACGCCCCTGCCATCCGAGGTGATCCCGCTGCGCCATGCCTCAGGACGCATGATGGCCGCCCCCGTCACCGCACGCCTGACACAACCGCCCTTTGATGCCTCGGCCATGGATGGCTATGCTTTGGGGTCTTTGTCGGGAAAATATACAATGATCGGTGAGGCCGCGGCAGGCCATGCCTTTAACGGCCAACTTGCACCCGATCAGGCGATCCGCATTTTCACAGGCGCCCCCGTGCCCGCAGGCGCCGTCACCGTTGCCATGCAAGAGGATGTCACCCGCGACGGCGATCAGATCACCTTAGCTGCGCCAGTATTGGGCGCAAATATTCGCCCTAAGGGGCAAGATTTCACCATCGGCGACACCCTGCCCCCACGCCCCTTGCGTCCCGCCGATCTCGCGCTGCTGGCGGCGATGAATAACCCCGACATCGCGGTGCACCGCCGTCCTGTTGTGGCGATCATCGCGACAGGGGATGAATTGGTAAGCCCTGGCGCAGACCCACGTCCTGATCAAATCATCGCCTCGAACAGCTTTGCCCTTGCCGCGATGGTCGAAGGCGTGGGCGGCATTGCCCGAATGTTGCCCATCGCCCGCGACGATAAAGACGCGCTGAAATATGTGTTTTCCTTGGCCGCGGGGGCGGATTTGATCGTGACAATTGGCGGTGCCTCGGTTGGCGATCACGATCTGGTGGGCGCTGTTGCCGCGGATCTGGGGCTAGAGCGCGCGTTTTGGCAAATCGCCATGCGTCCAGGCAAGCCGTTGATGGCGGGGCGGGTGATGAGTGCTGCGATGCTTGGATTGCCTGGAAACCCCGTTTCTGCAATCGTCTGCGCCCATTTGTTTATGATACCCATGCTGCGTGCCATGCAGGGTTTGCCACCCCTGCCCCCGCCGCTGATCGCCCGACTGGGCGCAGATGTTGCCCCGACGGGGCCGCGTGCCCATTATATGCGCGCACATTTGTCTGACGGCGTCATCACGCCCTTTACACGCCAAGACTCAGCCCTTTTGTCAGTGCTGACCAGCGCAAATGCTTTGCTGGTCCGTCCCGTGGACGATCTGGCACGCATGGCGGGCGATCAGGTTTCCTATCTGCCCGTGTGAAAATCGCCCCCTGTGAATAAGTCTTGACACAAAGCAAGAACACGGGCAGAACATAGAGGCAACATTTACAAAAAGGTCCGATCATGCTGACGCGCAAACAATTGGAACTCTTGGATTTCATCAAAACACGTATGGATAAAGATGGCGTTCCACCGTCTTTTGATGAAATGAAGGATGCCTTAGATTTGCGGTCAAAGTCGGGCATTCATCGCCTCATCACCGCGCTGGAAGAACGCGGGTTTATCCGTCGTCTGGCGCACCGCGCACGGGCCTTGGAAATTTTGAAATTGCCAGAGGCGATGGAAAAAGTCGGGTATAACTCTGGCTTTACAGTGATTGATGGCGATAAACCTGACCTGCCCGCGGCGGCACTGCCGATCTCGGGCGTCTATGCCTTTGATTTGCCCGTCATGGGACGCATTGCGGCGGGTGTGCCGATTGAGGCGATCCAGCAAATTTCGCATCATGTTGCAGTGCCGGGATCCATGCTGTCGGGTCGTGGCGAACATTACGCCCTTGAAGTCAAAGGCGATTCGATGATTGAGGCGGGGATCAACGATGGTGACATCGTCGTGATTTGCCAACAGTCTACGGCAGAAAATGGCGATATCGTCGTCGCATTGGTCGAAGATGCCGAAGCCACTTTGAAACGTTTTCGCCGCCGCGGCAACATGATCGCGCTTGAGGCGGCAAATCCTGCCTATGAAACCCGTGTTTTTCCCGATCATCTGGTCAAGGTGCAAGGCCGGCTTGTGGGCCTGATCCGCAGTTATTGATCCAAACAAGGGTGCTTTCGGGCGGTGCGTCATCGCAGGCGGCGATGGGCGATGGGATCATTTAAAACCCGATGATTTTGCCACAGTTGTGTCAGTCGTCTTTCGAAGACGAAACATCGATCGGTGCCAAAATTGGCCTTTCGCCAGTCCATATCCTTGGGGCTTGGCGGGATGGGTATAACGTTAGCGCCCGATCTTTCCAATAACCGCCCAATGCGCCGGTATTGTCCAGAACGTTGCGGTCAATGCGGGTGCAGGGTCCATCTGGCAAAAGGCTGGGGTCCAGCGCGGCAGGAACAATGACCAGATCATAATTCGCGCAGGCCAAACCAAAGGCGGCGGCTGCGCCTTTGCCAACCAAAACCACCCCTGAAACCTGTCCAACCTGAAATGTCCGCGCCGATTTCGGTCCTGAAAATCCCGATCGCGCCGCCGCTTCCGTCGGTGTGGCCAAATCGCCGTCATCTTGCAGCCAGCTTTGGGCCGAAAATCCAGCACCTGATGCCGTTGACAGGGCGCGACCTGTCGAGCCCATCACGCCCACCAATCGCCCATCCGCGCTGATCAAAACATCTGGGCGCGGCGCAAAAACCCAAAACACCAATGCCACCGCCAAAAACGGCAAAGCAATCCACCGCCGACGCCCTTTCCAGACCAAAATCCAAAGACCCGCGACGGTCAACAGCGGCAAAACCACGGCGGGCGGTGTGACAATCATCGTCACAGACCCCTTCAGACCAGACACCCAATGCGCCACAAACAGGATCCACGTCGCCGATTGTTCCAGCACCCACAACGCAGGGACCGCCAAGCCAAAGGGTGCCAAAATCGCCACAACCGCCCCCGCCGCCATCAACAAAGACATCGCGGGGGCAGTCAACAGATTTGCCAACAGGCCGTAATCCGTAAAGCGGTTGAAATGCGCAGCGGCAAAGGGCGCTGTCGCCATTCCTGCCAAAACCGAGGTTAGCACAACCGCATAGACAGGCATCATCCAGCGCGGCAGTTTTTGCGCCAAAATCTGGCGATCCACCAGATGATAGGCCCCAATCAACACCACAGTCGCGGCATAGGACAATTGAAATCCGGGATCCAACAAAGATTCGGGCTGCCAAAGCAACAGGATTACCGCCGAAATCGCGACAGAGCGCATTGTCAGCCCCTGACGGTCCAATAGTATCGCCCCCAACATCACGGCAATCATCAAAAACGCCCGCGTCGTTGCCACATTGGCCCCAGAGAGCAGCAGATAAAACAGCGCCACAGCCAAGGCCACCATTGCCGCAATCTTTTTCGAGTTCACCCGCAACGCCAAGACCGGCACCAATGCCATCCCATAGCGGATCAGCATGAACACAAACCCCGACAAAAACGCCAAGTTCATGCCCGAAATTGCCAGCAGATGCGCAAGGTTGCTGTCGCGCAATGCCTGCACCGTATCTTGGGTGATCCCCGATTTATCCCCCGTCATGGCACCCGATGCAAAGGCACCCGCGTCATTCGGGATTGCTGCCATCAAATTTTGTGACAGATAGCTACGTAAACGATCAATGCGCTGCATATCGGCGGGGGCCTCTTGCCACAACAAAACGGGACTGCGTGTATAGCCAACGGCACCAAGCCCCTTGAAAAACGCTGTGCGGCGAAAATCAAATCCACCCGGTTCGGTGGCAGGCGAGGGCGCAGAAAGATAGGCGGTCAGCATGACAGTTTGCGCGGGCTGTGGTGCGACCCCTTGAATCGACACGCGCACCAGTTGCGGCGCGGGATCGACATTGTCCAAAACCACATCGGACAGCGTGATCCTGATCGCGTCGGATTGGGACCGATCAATCTCGACAACGCGCCCCATAACAGGGCCGTAATACTGAAATTCTATCATCGGGGCCGCCACCAGACGGGCTCGCGCCCCTGCTGCCAGCCCGCCCGCTGAAATACATATTAAAATGACAAACATCGGGCGGGCCAAATCAGGCCCGAAAACCGCTCCCAAAACTCCAACGCCTAACAGAGCCAAAACCACACAATATTGCCAAAAAACCGGCTCGAACGGCAAAAGGAACCAAACCCCGACGCCCAAGCCGATAAACACGGGTACCCAAACGAACAATTGTCCGCGGGCCGCAAGCAACCATTCGAAGGGTCCCAAAATCAACCGCCACAAGAGTGTTCTGCCCACCTTGTTCCCGCCCCCAGATTTGCCTAAAGCTGCGATCACGCCATGTTATATCAATCATGGTTTCCGAAAGGTTAACGCAGCTATGACAAGCAAACCCATCGTCACCCGATTTGCCCCCTCTCCCACGGGCTATTTGCACATCGGCGGCGGGCGCACTGCGCTGTTCAATTGGCTTTATGCACGCGGGCGGGGTGGAAAATTCCTGTTGCGGATCGAAGATACTGACCGCGAACGCTCTACGCCTGCGGCGACCGAGGCGATTTTGCGTGGCCTGACATGGCTGGGCCTCGATTGGGATGGCGATGTGGTCAGCCAGTTTGACCGCAAAGACCGCCATGCCGAAGTTGCGCATCAAATGCTGGAACGCGGCACCGCCTATAAATGCTTTGCCACCACCGAAGAGATCGCGGCCTTTCGCGCCGAGGCCGAGGCAAGGGGCAGCTATGCCCTGTTCGTCAGCCCTTGGCGCGATGCTGACCCAGCGACATATCCCAACCTGCCCTATGTGATCCGTATGCGTGCCCCCCGTGATGGCGAAACGGTGATCCAAGATGTTGTCCAAGGTCGCGTTGTGATCAAAAACGATTCATTGGATGATATGATTTGTTTACGTTCGGATGGTACGCCGACCTATATGCTTGCGGTTGTGGTCGACGACCATGATATGCAAGTCAGCCATGTCATCCGTGGGGACGACCATTTGAACAATGCCGCACGTCAGCAAATGATCTATGCCGCCATGGATTGGGATATTCCCGTCTGGGCGCATATTCCGTTGATTCATGGGCCAGATGGTAAGAAATTATCCAAACGCCATGGCGCGACGGGTGTTGAGGAGTATCAGGCCATGGGATACCCCGCTGCAGGAATGCGCAATTATCTGACCCGACTGGGTTGGGCGCAGGGCGACGCCGAGATTTTCACGACCGATCAGGCGCTTGCGATGTTTGATCTGGACGGAATCGGGCGCGCGCCTGCCCGTTTAGATTTCAAAAAGCTGGAAAATACGTGCGGCCATCACATGGCGATGGCGCAAGATGCGGATTTGATGGTCGAGTTGCAGGCCTATCTGGTGGCGGCCAAACTGCCACATCTAAGCCGTGACCAGTCAGACCTTCTGACCCGCGCGCTTTATTGCGTCAAAGACCGCGCGAAGACCTTTCCGGATCTTTTGGAAAAGGCGCAGTTCGCCCTGACGGCCCGTCCGATTGTCCCCGACGAGGCGGCGGCAAAATCGCTGGATTCGGTATCCCGTGGTATACTGAAATCATTGACGCTGCAGTTGCAAACTGCTAACTGGACAAAAGCTGACCTAGAGCAGATATTGAACGCTGCAGCCGCAGAAAATAACATCGGTTTTGGCAAATTGGCCGCCCCATTACGCGCCGCTTTGGCAGGACGCACTGCGACCCCCAGCGTCTTTGATATGATGCTGGTCTTGGGCCGCCAAGAGGTGCTGGGACGTCTGCACGACGCATCTTAGGATGCATGGAAACCATACCGCCCCGCGTCTGGGACGGCTCTTATTTGGAGACGAATGATGACCGAACCGAACCGAACCGCCACCTTGACGCTTGATGGCAAAACCTATGATCTGCCCGTTTTGTCACCTGTGATCGGCCCAGACGTGATCGACATCCGCAAACTTTATGACGCGGCAGATGTGTTTACGTTTGACCCTGGATTTACCTCGACCGCAGCTTGTGAAAGTGCGATCACCTTTATCGATGGCGACAAAGGAGAGTTGTTGCATCGCGGTTATCCTATTGACCAATTGGCCAATCAATCCACCCATATCGAGCTGTGTTTTTTGCTGCTGTATGGCGAATTGCCCACCGCCGCGCAATTGCAAGAGTTCAAGACAACCGTTACGCGCCACACGATGGTGCACGAACAAATGCACAATTTTTTTCGCGGTTTCCGTCGCGACGCCCATCCAATGGCAACTATGGTCGGCGTTGTGGGT
This sequence comes from Cypionkella sp., assembly GCA_040398785.1. Taxonomy (GTDB): domain Bacteria; phylum Pseudomonadota; class Alphaproteobacteria; order Rhodobacterales; family Rhodobacteraceae; genus Cypionkella. The sequence continues at coordinate 33,658 of JBBATJ010000004.1, forward strand.
GCGATGTCGGCATTCTATCACGACAGCTTGGACATTAATGACGAATGGCAGCGTGAAGTTGCCTCTATCCGCATGATCGCCAAACTGCCCACAATCGCGGCGATGGCCTATAAATATTCGGTAGGTCAACCCTTTGTTTATCCGAAAAATTCGCTCTCTTATGCGGGTAATTTTCTGCATATGTGCTTTGCCGTCCCCGCCGAAGAATATGTGGTCAATCCGATCCTTGAACGCGCCATGGACCGTATCATGATGCTGCACGCGGATCACGAACAAAACGCCTCGACCAGCACCGTGCGCCTTGCTGGGTCGTCAGGTGCAAATCCTTTCGCCTGTATTGCCGCAGGCATCGCGTGTCTTTGGGGCCCGGCACATGGCGGCGCAAATCAGGCCTGCTTGGAAATGTTGCGCGAAATTGGCACTGTGGACCGCATCCCCGAATATATCGCCAAGGCCAAGGACAAAACATCAGGTTTCCGCCTGATGGGCTTTGGCCACCGCGTCTATAAAAACTTTGATCCCCGCGCCGTTGTCATGAAACAATCCGCGGATGAGGTGCTGGATCTTTTGGGCGTGCACAACAATCCCTTGTTGCAAGTGGCCAAGGAATTGGAACGCATAGCGCTTTCGGATGAATATTTTATTTCCAAGAAACTGTATCCAAATGTGGATTTCTATTCGGGCATCATCCTTGAGGCGATGGGGTTCCCGACGTCGATGTTCACACCGATCTTTGCGATTTCGCGCACAGTGGGCTGGATTTCGCAATGGAAAGAAATGATCGCTGAGAAAAATCAGAAAATTGGTCGCCCACGTCAGTTATATGTGGGCGCGCCGAAGCGCGATTATACGCCAATCACGAAACGCTAAAGCATTGGGCGCCCCAGCGGCGCCCAAATTGCTTTGCAATATCGGCCCACGCGCCTATAAAGTCGAAAAACCCAAAGGTATTCCATGCGTCGCGCCGAAATAACCCGCAAAACCAATGAAACCGCGATCTCCGTATCGGTTAATCTTGACGGCACAGGTCGCGCCACGTCGCAAACTGGCATCGGTTTTTTCGATCATATGATCGATCAACTGGCGCGCCATGCGCTGATTGACATCGCCTTGACCGCGCAGGGCGATCTGCATATCGACGATCACCACACGGTAGAGGATTGCGGCATAGCTTTGGCTCAGGCCTTGACCCGTGCTTTGGGGGATAAATTGGGCATCCGCCGTTATGGTCATTTCAGTCTGGCGATGGATGATGCGCAAATCGCCTGCGCGCTGGATCTGTCTGCGCGCCCCTATCTTGTATGGAACGTTGCCTTTCCCACCGCCAAGATAGGCACATTCGATACAGAGTTGGTGCGCGAGTTTTTTACCGCCTTTGCCACGCATGGGGGCATAACCCTGCATATTGATAAAATCCATGGCCTGAACAGCCACCATATCGCTGAGGCGACGTTCAAATCCGTGGCCCGCGCCCTGCGCATGGCCGTTGAAATCGACCCCCGCACCTTAGGCCAACTGCCATCCACAAAGGGCGCGCTTTAGGCTTTCACATTGGCAAAAAACCCTGCGCTGCAGGCTTCAAAGGTATCCCATGCGCACCGTCCTTGTTGATTACGATTCGGGCAATCTGCATTCCGCCGCCAAGGCCTTTGCGCGCATGGCACAAGAATCGGATGCTGGCGAAATTCTTGTCTCATCCGATCCGCGCGACATTCTGCGTGCGGACAGGATCGTACTGCCGGGCGATGGGGCCTTTCCGGCGTGTCGCGCCGCTTTGGGCACCTATGGCGGCTTGTTTGATGCCATAGCAGACTGTGTCGTGCATCATGCGCGCCCATTTTTGGGCATATGTGTTGGTATGCAAATGATGGCCACATGGGGGCGAGAGTTTGGGGATACACAAGGATTTGACTGGATAGGTGGCGAAGTGGTCCGCATCATTGCCCCTGTCGTGCCCCATATGGGCTGGAATGATCTGGTTCTCGACGCGCCGCACCCCGTGCTGTCGGGCGTCCAAACGGGCGATCACGCCTATTTTGTTCATTCCTATCAATTTCAGGTGCAGAAACCTGAACATCGCCTGGCTCATGTTGATTATTCTGGTGACATCACGGCCATTATTGGCCGCGACAACATCCTTGGTATGCAGTTTCATCCTGAAAAGTCACAAGCGACGGGCCTGCGTTTGATTGCAAATTTCCTGCAATGGCGCCCCTAACCCAGCGGGGCACCAAAACTGCATTGGGGGCGCTGTCGCGCGTTTTATTCGGGCAATCTGTAAAAACCCAGCGATAGGCATCGCTCGGCCTCAGATGTCCTAGACCGCTTTATCAGTTCGCCCGCGTCCAAGTGCCGCCATCGCGGCAGATGAAAAAGACACAGCCTTGGACAGTCAGGCTGTCCCCCGCCAAAGCCATCTTTGAATCATAGGTCTTGTCACGATCTGGCGACCAGATTTTACCGCCCCCATAATTGCCGCCGCCTTCGGCTTTCATGTCCCAAATGATTTGCTTGCCAATATTGTCAGACGCCATTTCCTTGCCATCCTTGTCAAAGGATTTCACCAAAACGCCGCAAAGCAAATCACCACATGGCGCAATTTTGATCAGACCCGAATTGCCATTGTCATCGGCAACAGTTTTCCACAGGCCTTCGACCGCATCGGCCCCAAATGCAGCACTGCTGATCACAGCGAATGCCCCTGCCAACAAAATCTTCTTCATCTCAGTTTCTCCCAGAATTCCCACTGAACGTAATGCTTGCCGAAAATTGTCCGCAAGACAAGCCTAGGCCCTTTGCATTCGCAAATAACCTCGCGTAAGACCACGAAAAGGGGTAAGCGATGATCTTATATCCAGCCATTGATTTGAAAGACGGAAAATGTGTGCGCCTGTTGCGCGGCGACATGAACGCGGCCACAGTGTTTGGCAACGATCCCGCGACCCAAGCGCGAAAATTTCAGGATGCCGGCTGTCAATGGGTGCATCTGGTAGACCTTAATGGGGCATTTGCTGGGGTGCCTGTAAATGCCGCCGCCGTGCGCGATATTTTGGCCGCGATCACAGTGCCCGCGCAACTGGGCGGCGGGATCCGTGATATGGCCACAATCGAGATGTGGCTGACCCATGGCCTACAACGGGTGATATTGGGCACAGTGGCCGTGGAAAATCCGGACCTTGTGCGCGCCGCCGCCCGCGCCTTTCCAGATCAAATCGCCGTTGGGATTGACGCACGCCAGGGCATGGTTGCGACCAAAGGTTGGGCGCATGAAACCAATGTAAATGTGACCGATTTGGCCTTGCAGTTCCAAGATGCAGGTGTGGCGGCCCTGATCTATACCGATATTGACCGCGATGGCGCGATGGGCGGCCCCAATGTCACCGCGACAGAGGCTCTGGCGCGTGCCGTCACCATTCCTGTGATCGCTTCTGGGGGCGTGTCCAGCATCACCGATCTGCTCGCGTTGAAATCAACAGGCGTGATCGCAGGTGCAATTTCGGGCCGCGCGCTGTATGATGGTGCGATTGATTTATCGCAAGCCCTAGGGATTTTGCAAGAATGACGTTTCAACGAATCCTGACCTTGATCTTCTTTCTTTGCCTGCTGATCGGCATTTTGCCCGTTTTGTCCATGTTGACGGCGTCAGGCATCGCGGCGACGATGGGCTGTATGCTGGACGAAGGCGGCAGTCACGCCTGCATCATTTTCGGGGCCGACTGGGGTGATACCCTGAATGTCATGTTCGTCTCCGCATGGTTCTTTTTCTTGACATTTCCTCTTGCGATCGTGGGCCTGATCGGACTGATCGCTATGGGCATACTTGCCCTAATTCGCGCCTATCGCCGCTAATTTTCGAATTACCCCAAAGATATGTCACCCTTCCATCCGCAATTCCAAGGCGCTAAGGTAAAAAATGCTTAAAACCCGCATCATCCCCTGCCTTGATGTCGCCGATGGCCGCGTGGTCAAAGGGGTTAATTTCACCAATCTGATTGACGCTGGCGATCCTGTTGCCGCCGCGGCGGCCTATGACGCGGCCGGGGCAGATGAATTGTGTTTTCTGGACATCCACGCCACACATGAAAATCGTGGCACGATGTTTGATTTGGTGACCCGCACGGCTGAGGCGTGTTTCATGCCACTGACTGTCGGCGGCGGGGTGCGCAGTCATTTGGATGTGCGCGCGCTTTTGTTGGCGGGGGCGGACAAAGTATCCTTCAATTCCGCCGCTGTCGCCAATCCCGACGTGGTGGCCGAGTCGGCAGATCGATTTGGCAGCCAATGCATCGTCGTAGCCATTGACGCAAAAACCGTGGCTCCTAACAAATGGCAGATTTTTACCCATGGCGGGCGCAATGCCACCGGGATTGACGCGGTAGAATTTGCCCGCCTGATGGTTGCCAAAGGCGCAGGCGAAATTCTGCTGACGTCTATGGACCGTGACGGCACACAGGGTGGCTATAACTTGCCCCTGACCCGTGCCATATCCGACGCCGTCTCGGTTCCTGTGATTGCATCCGGTGGCGTGGGCACGTTAGACCATCTGGTCGAAGGCGTCACTTTGGGCCACGCCTCAGCCGTTCTTGCTGCATCAATCTTTCATTTTGGCACGTTTACCATCGGCCAAGCAAAGGCGCATATGGCAAGCGCAGGCATCCCCATGAGGCTGATATGAGCGCGATTTCCACCCTTGCCACCACAATCGAGGCCCGCATCGGCGGCGATCCGGAAACCTCTTGGACGGCAAAACTTTTGTCCAAAGGCCCCGAGAAATGTGCCGAAAAATTTGGCGAAGAGTCGATCGAGGCAATTATAGAAGCCGTTAAAGGCGACCGCGCGGCGCTAACCCGCGAGGCCGCCGATGTCATCTATCATCTTTTGGTTATGCTTGCCGCGCGTGGCGTGACCTTGGCGGATGTTGAGGCCGAACTTACCCGCCGGGAGGGGCAATCCGGCATTGCGGAAAAGGCAGAGCGTTAACCCAGCAACGCGCGCGCCGCATCGCGCGCCGCGTCTGTGATACGATCGCCTGCCAACATACGCGCAATTTCTTCCACACGATCTTGCGCAGACAGTGCCGTGACGGTGGACAGGGTTTCATCCCCCACAACTCGCTTTTCCACCCGCCAGTGATGCGCGCCCAATGCGGCGACTTGCGGCGAATGCGTGACCACCAACACCTGCGCCCCTGACGCCAGTTGCGCCAAACGCCGCCCAACGGCATCGGCAGTCGCGCCACCCACGCCACGATCTATTTCGTCAAAAATCATCGTCAGACCCGTAACATGGGCTGTCAAACAAACCTTAAGCGCCAATAAAAATCGCGACAATTCCCCGCCAGAGGCAATTTTGTTCAACGCCCCGGCAGGTGCGCCGGGATTGGTTGCCACCGTAAATTGCACCAAATCAATGCCTTCTGGTCCAGCATCACATGACGAAATATCGGTTTGAAACAGCGCACGCTCCATTTTCAGCGGCGCCAATTCCGCCGCCATGGATTGATCCAACCGAACAGCGGCCGTGCGCCGCACTTGGGATATCTGCAACGCCAATTTCATATAGTCGCGCTCTGCGTCGGCCAAATCCGCCTCAAGTTTCGCAAGGCCCGTGGCACCCCCGTCAATCGCCGCCAGACGCAATTCCAGCACATCCATATGCCCCGCCAAATCGTCGGGCAGAACACCATATTTGCGGGCCAGGGCGCGAATCGCAAATAGGCGCTCTTCGATCTGCTCTAACTCGTGTGGATTAAAATCCAAGGCCGTCAAGCACTTGGCGACACCCGCCTGCGACTCGGAAAGTTCAATCATCGCGCGCCCCAAGGCGGCCAAAGACGCGTCCAAACGCCCTTCGGCACGATCCGCCACCCCATCAAGCCAGCGCAATGCATCACGCAAAACGGCTTCGGCCCCATCACTTGCCTGATGCGCGCGCAAAATATCTGCACGGATTTTTTCTGCACCCTGCATCAGACGGCGGCGTTTATCTAAATCCGCCTCTTCACCCGCCTGAGGGGCAAGTTTTTGCAACTCGCCAACGGCATGGCGCAAGTAATCTTCGTCTGATTGGGCGCGCGCCAAAGTGTCCCTTGCAGCATCCAAGGCGCGGAACAAACTGCCCCGCCGCGCAAAGGCGGCCCGCAAAGCCGTCAAATCCAGCCGCGCATAGTCATCCAGCAATGCACGATGCCCGCGCGGGTTGAGCAATCCACGATCATCGTGCTGACCATGCAGTTCCACCAGACAATCGGACAAATCCCGCAAAACTTCGCCCGACACACGTCGATCATTGACCCAAGCGGTTTTGCGCCCATCCGCCGTATTGATCCGACGCAAGATCAGCGTATCCTCTACAGCGATCCCCGCCTCGGCCAAGACGGCACGTGCAGGATGATCGATTGGCAGATCGAATTCGGCAGTGACCTCTCCTTGTGCGGCGCCCGCGCGCACCAATTCGGCCCGCCCGCGCCAGCCCAGAACAAACCCCAAAGCATCCAGCAAAATCGACTTGCCTGCCCCCGTTTCGCCCGTCAGCACGTTCAAGCCACTGGAAAAATCCAAGGTCAAACGGTCAATGATCAACACATCACGGATATCAAGAATGCGCAGCATCTGCACCGACCATTCTTACAACCATTCGCCTTTGACTGTTTGACGATAGATATTCGCCAGCCAGTTGTCGCCCTTAGATTTTGGAGCAAGCCCTTGTTTTTTCAACAAATCAAAGCTGTCTTGATAAAAGGGGCTGGACTGATAATTATGTCCCAAAATTGCCGCCGCCGTTTGCGCTTCGTCGGTCAGACCAAGGGCAAGATAGCTTTCGACAAGGCGATGTAACGCCTCAGCCGTTTGGGTGGTGGTTTGGAAATCTGACACAACAGAGCGAAAGCGATTTATCGCGGCGGGATAATTCTTGCGTTTTAGGTAATAGCGGCCAATTTCCATTTCCTTGGCCGCCAAATGATCAAAGGCCAAGTCAAATTTCAGCGTCGCCGATTTTGCATATTCGCTGTCGGGATATTGTTCAATCACCACCCGCAAGGCCTGAAGTGCCTGATAAGTCAGGCCCTGATCGCGGCCCACATCGTCGATTTGATCGTAATAGGACAGGGCCAACAAATATTGTGCATAGGCTGCATCTTCGTCGCCCGCGTAGAAATCTAAATACCGCTGGGCAGCAACGCGCGCCTCTTCGTATTTGCGGGTTTTGTGCAAGGTAAAGGCCTGCATGATCAACCCACGCTTGGCCCATTCCGTATAGGGAAACAGACGCTCTACTTCGGTAAAGTAGACCAGCGCATCTTTGGGCTTTCCCTGACCTGACAAGATCACTTCGCCCTGCTTATACAGCTCTTCAGCGGTATAGCTGTCCAGCGTGCGCTCTTTTTGTGGTGCAGCGCAGGCAGTCAAAGCCCCCGCCAGCAAAAAGGCAAGGCCAAAGCGGCGCAAGAAACGAAAGCCTGACGTGTCGATGGTCATTTCACCAATCCCAGTTGCGGCCAGATTGCCCAAATGGGCAAGTGACGCGTTCTTGACTTGTTGCTATCACAGAAAAATGCGGGGCGCAAAACGGCAATCAACAAAAAACGGGGGGTTTTTTGCCAGAACCTTAGGAAATACGCGGAAGATCGCCGTGATGCACACCAACGCCCGGCAATTTGCCCGAAGTGCGAGATTCGCAATCCAATTCAATCCAAGCGGATGGATCTGCGAACAGCGCGTGCAACAGACGGTTTGTCATCGCATGGCCCGCCCGAACCCCCGTATAGCGCCCCAAGATCGGCGCACCCGCAAGGGCCAAATCCCCCAAAGCATCCAACATTTTATGACGCACGGGTTCATCGCAATAGCGCAGACCGCCCGGAGTCAAAACGCGGTCACCTTCAAAAACGATTGCATTTTCCAAGGTGCCGCCCAAGGCGAGACCCCGTTCACGCATGATGATCACATCTGCATTGCGGCAAAAAGTGCGGCTGTCGGACAATTCACGCACAAACGCCCCGTTGGACATATTCAAGGATTTACTTTGCCGCCCAATCGCCGCCTCGGCAAAATCAATTTCAAAGTCTATTTCCAGCATATCCGACGGCTCCAGACGGGCCAACGCATCGCCATCACGCACTTCGACGGTTTTTAGAATACGAATGGCACGCACGGGCACAGCCAGACGGGTGATGCCCGCATTCAAGATACCTTGGACGAACTGCGCCGCAGATCCGTCTAAAATTGGCACTTCGGGACCATCGATTTCAATTAAGGTGTTTTGGATGCCACAACCCGACAAGGCCGCCATGATATGTTCAATGGTCGACACAGTTGCACCTGACCCGTTGGCAACCAAAGTGCACAGTTTTGACGGCACAACGCTGTCCCATCGGGCGGCAATACGCGCATCCAAATCAGTGCGCAAAAACACAACGCCATGATCGGCACGCGCGGGGCGCAAAACCATGCGCACAGGCGCGCCAGAATGCAGCCCCACACCCTGAAAGATCACATCTGATGACAACGTTTGCTGCACAGCCATATCCAATTGCGAATCGTTGTGCCGCACTGCGGCGCAACCCGTTGCGAATGTTGTAGGCTGTGGGGCGCACTGTCACAATTCACAGATTGTAACCGCGTGTAACAGAAATAATCGAACCTAAGCCATTGATAATATTAAAAAGGGCCCTGAATGGGCCCTTTGGTTTTGGTATTGTTGATCGCTTAGTTCGCCTGACGGCGCAGGAATGCGGGGATTTCGATCCGCTCGTGATCACCCGACAGGTCTTGCTCGTCATCATAGCTTGAGGGCGGCGCTGAAACGGGCGGTTGTGCCCGCCCCAAAGTTTGCCCCCCCAAGCTTGGCGCTGGCGTATCGGTCGCACCATTTGCCATGCGGTTGATCAAGCTGCCGATGCCAAAGCGCGGACGTTCGGCAGGTTTGGCGGCAGGCTGAACTGGCCGCGTCATCGTTGATGGCAAAGGACGATTTTTGGCGGGCGATTTTTCGACCGCGTCGCGCAAACGCTGCAACGCTTCGGCCGACGGGGCCCCTGCCTGTCTTGGCTTGGGGGCCATAAAGTTCGACAGATCATCCTCGTGTGGGGTCGCCATTTGCGGCGCAGGCTGAGTTGGGCGCGGCGCATAGGCGGGGGCCATGTAAGCGGGCGGCGGAATTTCGTCGTTCAAGACGTCCTCTGGCTCGCGGTGATCGTTGAAGCTTGGGCGCGCGGTTTCGAACAAATCATTCGGCACAGTCGGGCGCGCTGTGCGGGTTTCGGGCGTGCGGGTTTCTGGCGTGCGGTTTTCGGGCGTGCGGGTTTCTGACACCCTATTTTCAGTCGCGGGGCGGGTCAATTCCATCGGGGCCGCTTCGGGCATTGGGCGCAACGGTTCTGCCATCGTGCGGCGCGGCGTCGGCACCTCGGATCGCGATTGGTTCACATCGATGCCAGTTGCCACGACAGACACGCGCATAACACCGTCCATCGACGGATCCATCGTAGAGCCGACAATGATATTCGCGTCGGGATCAACCTTTTCGCGGATGATGTTTGCGGCTTCGTCCAATTCGAACAGGGTCAGATCATGGCCGCCCGTGACATTTATCAAAACACCCTTCGCGCCGTGCAAGCTGATTTCATCCAAAAGTGGGTTCGCAATCGCCTTTTCAGCCGCTTGACGCGCTCGGTTTTCACCCGATGCCTCGCCCGTGCCCATCATCGCCTTGCCCATCTCGTCCATCACAGCGCGGACATCGGCGAAATCAAGATTGATCAGACCAGGGCGCACCATCAAATCGGTCACCCCTTTGACGCCCTGATACAGCACATCATCCGCCATGCCAAAGGCCTCGGCAAAAGTGGTGCGGTCATTGGCCAAACGAAACAGATTTTGGTTCGGAATGATGATCAGCGTGTCGACAACCTTTTGCAGCGCCGCAATGCCTTCTTCGGCTTGGCGCATCCGCTTGTTGCCCTCAAAGGAAAACGGTTTGGTCACCACGCCGACTGTCAAAACACCCAATTCCCGCGCGGCTTGCGCGATAATGGGGGCTGCACCCGTGCCTGTACCGCCACCCATACCAGCGGTGATAAAGCACATATGCGCACCTGCCAAATGGTCAACGATTTCCTCGATTGTTTCTTCGGCTGCCGCCGCACCCACCGAAGGACGCGCGCCTGCGCCCAAACCTTCGGTCACTTTGATCCCCATCTGGATTTTCGATGGCGCGCGACTTTGTTGCAGGGCCTGTGCATCGGTGTTGGCGACAACAAATTCGACGCCCTCAAGGTTTTGCTCGATCATATTATTGACAGCATTGCCGCCTGCACCGCCCACACCAAATACCGTAATGCGTGGCTTTAGCTCTTCGCGGTCGGGGGTATTGATTAGGTTCAGTGCCATTGTTTTCTTGCCCGTTTTTTATCGGCGGATGTCCCGCGTTTCATTTTCGGTCCCTTGTCGTATCCGTCCCTTGACACGAAGTTTCCGACTTATCCTCGATTCTATCCACAGATTCGCATCAGGTCACGCAAAAAGTGCATAGAATAGCAAAATCTAGGTCAATTATTTGCAGTTTTCCCACATTTTGACCCAGAACCCGTCTATAGTGGTTACCAGTTATCTTTGAACCAACGCACCGCACGCTTGATGGATCGCACGGGGTATCGTTCGGATACCATTTCAAAATCCCACCATTCGTCTTGCGGATGCGCCGCAAACAGGCACAGACCCACCGCCGCGGAAAACGCGGGGCCCATCGCCGCAATGGGCAGGCCTTGCACACGCAAAGGTCGACCCATACGCACGCGCTGTCCCAATATATGGCTTGCCAGATCATCAAGTCCTGGAATTTGGCTGCTGCCCCCTGTCAGAACGATCTGGCGACTGGGCAAGCTTTCAAATCCTGCCGCGTCCAAACTGGCGCGTGCCTCTTCCAAAATCTCTTCGACACGCGGACGCATGATACCGATCAACTCAGTGCGGCTGATTTGACGGCGATCTTTTTCCCAATCGCCCGTATCGCCGCCCAACTCGATCATCTCGCGGTCATCCATTCCCGTCGCATAAACACCGCCATGTTTGGTTTTCATCCGCTCGGCATCGGCAATCGGAATGGACAGACCTTTTGAGATATCCGAGGTCACATGATCCCCGCCCATCCGAACCGCATCTGCAAAAATCATGTGCTTTTTCATAAAAATTGACACGCCTGTGGTGCCGCCGCCCATATCAATACAAGCCGCGCCCAGCTCTTGCTCGTCCTCAACCAGACTGGAAATGCCCGACACATAAGCCGAACTTGCAATCCCTGCCAATTCCAAATCACAGCGCTGGATACAGTACAAAACGTTTTGCACAACCGAGGCGTCCACTGTCAACAAATGCATATCACACGACAGGCGGCTGCCTGTCTGCCCACGCGGGTCGGCCAAACCTGTGCGATGGTCTAACGAAAAATTGACAGGTTGCGCGTGCAGCACGTCGCGGCCATCCCCCAAGGGCGGCACGTCGCAGGCGGTCAAAACGCGGGCGACATCTTGTTCGGTCACGGTAGGATTTGTCAGGGTATATTCCCCCGCAAGGCCATAACTGCGGGGTTCTGCGCCCGCGAAACAGGCAATGACATGATCCACACGCACATTCGCCATCTTTTGCGCCGCCTGCACCGCCGTGCGAATGGCGCGCTCGGTTTCGTTCATCTGGGCAATCTCGCCAAAGCGAACACCGCGCGAACGGGTGGTTGCGGCCCCAATCACCTTGAAATTCGAATGTCCCGCCATTGGCCCGACGCCATCAAGGCTGCGTTCAGACCGCGTTTCGTCAAATTTCAGCAAAAGGCACGCGATTTTGGAGGTGCCAATATCCAAAACCGCAATCACACCGCGCTGCATCGCAATGCGCCGCATATTTCGCATGGCGCGCTGGGTTTGGTAAAGATCGCTCATAATTTACTCTCCACAGTCGGTTCTATCCCGCGTGCACGCAGGTTTTCGGTCATTGCAAATGGGGCAAGGCGCAGCACGGGGCGGGCACCATTGCGCAGATCAATTGCGCTAATATCACGGGCAAACAAGTTTTCCGCTTGATCCAGCGCAAGCGCGCGTTCCAAGGCGGCAATCGGATCTATTTCCGGCAAAAGAATACGCTGATTACGATCCAAAATAAGATCCCAGCGCCGCTCACCCATCCGCTGCAACGCGCGGACAGAGCGCGTAATCGGCCCCGCTGCAGCCAAAATATCCAAGGCCTCTGGTGTCAATTGATCCGCGCCCAAACCCACAATCAGCGGCAAATCGGCACGATCTGACCGCTGATGCAGACTGGCGACCCGATGTCCCATCGCGTCCAGCATTTCCAATTGATTGCCATTGCGCCACACCACAGTTGGTTGCCGTTCAATCAGCGTAATACGCAAAACTCCGCCCGCGCGAATTTGCACTGTCGCATCGGCCACCGCGTCCAAACTCTCGGCGGTTTGGCGCAGAGCGTCCAAGTCCAAATCAAACGACGAGGCTGGCAGTTTCAGCGCAAGTTTCATGCGCACTGCATCAGCCAGATCCGCCGATGCCCCGTCAATTGACAAAAGCGCGACCCGAAACTCGGGGCGATTTTCGAACAGGGTTTGGATCGACGAGAACTGTGCATGGATTGCGGCAGACCGGTCCTTGTCCGCCCAAACAGCCACACCAATCAGGGCCAAAATACCCACAGGCAAAAGCCGGCGAATTGCGAAACGATAGATCGGTGTCAACCACATCCGTTGCAAACGATACCGCCAGCGCGAAGGTGCTGGATCACGGCGCAAATTGGGACGCATCATCTGTTGCATGAGGCGTCCTTGACCATCCAATCAACCAATTGCGGAAAACTGATCCCGCAATATGCAGCTTGCTCGGGCGCGAGTGAGGTGGGCGTCATCCCTGGCTGGGTGTTGGTTTCCAACAAGATCAACCCGGCGGCGCCGCGCGTTTCGTCCCAACGAAAATCGGTGCGCGACAAGCCACGGCACCCCAACGCGACATGGGCGCGTAGGGCATAATCCAAGCAGGCATCCGTGATTTCGGTTGGCAAATTCGCAGGCACGACATGGCGGCTGCCACCTGTTTTGTATTTGGAATCATAATCATACCAGCCATCGGTCAGAATATCCGTCACGCACAGCGCCCGATCTCCCATCACGGCCACGGTCAATTCACGACCCGGCGCATAGGTTTCGACCATCACCACATCGGGCATCGTATCAGCCAATCTGGGGGCATTCGACCCATCGCGCACGATGTAAACACCGACCGAAGAGCCTTCGTTATTGGGCTTGACCACATAGGGCGGCGGCAGAACATGACCGCGCACCACATCTTCACGCGGCACCAAAACCGATTGCACAACGGGCAAACCTGCAGCGGCAAAAACCTGTTTCGCCCGTGCCTTGTCCATCGCAAGGGCTGATGCAAGCACCCCTGAATGCGTATAGGGAATGCGCATCCATTCCAAAATACCCTGCACCGCACCATCTTCGCCAAATCGGCCGTGCAGCGCATTGAAACACACATCAGGATTGATTTGCGACAAACGCACAGCCAGATCGGGGCCGCAATCGACCTCGATCGCGGAATATCCCGCCTCCCGCAACGCGGTTGCACAAGCGTGCCCAGAAACAAGCGAGACCTCGCGTTCGGCCGAGGGTCCGCCCATTAACACCGCTATTGTGGAGGCTGCTCTGCTCGAACTGCCTGCCATGTCTGCCTCATCCGAACCTTTTTGGCCCGTGTTTTATCTTCGTCTGCTTTATTTTGCGGCAGGTTCCCCAATCCGCATAATTTCCCACTCTAACGCGATACCGCGCTGTTGCAAAACCCTTTTTCGCACCAACTCGCCTAATTCTTCTAAATCTGTGGCAGAAGCGCCGCCTTTATTGATCAGGAAATTGGAATGCATGGGCGACATCTGTGCGCCACCCAAGGTTGCGCCGCGCATTCCTGCCTCATCGATCACCTTCCATGCCTTTAACGCGTGGCTATCGTCTGACTGTCCCGTGCTGGAATAGCCCACCGGATTTCGAAAGGTCGACCCTGCGGAACGGTCTTTGGTCGGTTGGCTTGCATCGCGTTTCGCGATTTGATCCATCATGCGGGTGTTCAATGTGGCGGGATCACCATTGCCCGCCCGAAAACGCGCCGAGGTGATGATCATTCCATCGGGTAGGTTTGATTCACGATAGCGTAAATCAAGATCCACGGCAGGGATGGTAACCGCCTGCCCGGTCCGCGAAACCGCTGTGATATCGATCAAGTGATCGGCAACATAGGCGCCATAACATCCCGCATTCATTCGCACTGCGCCGCCAATAGTGCCCGGGATTGTGCGCAAAAACGTCAGATCTAAACCCGCTTCGGCTGCACGTTTTGCCACATGGGCATCCAAAGCGGCAGCGCCCGCTGTGACGATGTTATCCGCAGTCTCGATGGTGTTAAACCCGCGCCCCAACCGGACCACAACAGCGCGAATGCCGCCATCGCGAACGATCAAATTGCTGCCAACTCCCATCGGAAAGATCGGAATTCCGGATGGAAGTGCGGCCAAAAAATCCGTCAAATCTGCAAGATCAGCGGGCTGAAACAAATAATCCGCAGGGCCGCCAACGCGCAACCAAGTAAGATCTGCAAGCAGGCGATTTGGGGTCAGTAGGCCGCGCGGCGTTATGGGGGGGGAAATATCGGTCATGTTTGGATGATAAAGCAGCAGAATTACGCGGGCAAGTGCGTTGCGAATTTATCGCGGCAGTTGCAGACACGGAAGAAAGGCTTTTATTCCAAAAACACGGCGGAACCCTCTGTAGGGTGCGTGGTTTCCACGCACCATTCGGTGAGTTGCTGCAAAGGTGCGTGGAAACCACGCACCCTACTTCTGGCGCTTTTGCAGGGTCTTTACGGACCAACGCCACATAAGCATCAGCGGCCAGCGCAGGATGCTTGCGGCGCAGACGAGAAAGATCATAGAGGCCATCCAGCCTTGGGTCCAGCCCAGCAAAATAACCAATGGCACGCTCGTGGCCATCAAGACATAGGCGCGGCCCCAATGATTGTCAGAACTGGGGATAATCGCCGCGAAATTTGCGGCAATCAGCCAAACACACGCGATCCAAATCGCGGTCATGTCAACTTTGCGGGCAATGCATTCGCCCAAGCCGAAATGCTGCCCGCGCCAAGACATACCAGCATATCGCCGGGCCTGCATTTTTCATGGAACAGACGGACAAGGTCGGCCTCTCCCGCCAAAGCGCCTGCGTCACGGTGACCATGGGCGGTTAGGCCGCGCACAAGGTCATCTTTAGAGGCGCCTCGGATAGGGTCTTCGCCCGCCGCATAGATATCGGCGATGACGACAGTATCGGCATCGTTGAAACAGGTGCAGAACTCTTCAAACAAATTGGCAAGCCGTGAATAGCGGTGGGGTTGATGCACGGCGATGATGCGACCTGTCGTGGCCTGACGGGCCGCGCGCAAAACGGCGGCAATCTCGACCGGATGATGTCCATAATCGTCGATGATGGTCACACCGGCAACTTCGGCCACACGGGTAAAGCGGCGGTTCACCCCCGCAAACCCCGCAAGCGCCGCGCGGATTTCATCGCGTTTCATCCCCAAATGCCGCGCCACGGCCACAGCGGCCAAGGCGTTGGATACATTATGATCCCCCGGCATCGGCAGAGTGCACCCCTCTATCCGCGTGCCTTCAGATTGCAGCAGAACATCAAAATGCGCCACACCCGCCAAATAGCTCAGGTTCACCGCCCGCACATCCGCTTGGGCGTTAAAGCCAAAGGTCATCACGCGTCGGTCAGTAATGCGGCCCACCAACGCCTGGACTTCGGGGTGGTCGGTGCAGCACACGGCCAAACCGTAAAACGGGATATTCGAGACGAAATCATAAAAGCCTTTGCGCAGGGCATCAAAGCTGCCCCAATGTTCCATATGTTCGGGGTCAATATTGGTGACAATCGCAATCGTGGCAGGAAGGCGGTTGAAAGAGCCGTCCGACTCGTCCGCCTCAACAACCATCCATTCGCCTTCGCCCGCCCGCGCATTTGACCCATAGGCATGGATCACACCACCATTGATCACGGTCGGATCAAAGCCGCCCTTGTCCATCAAGGTCGCAACCATGGTCGTCGTTGTGGTTTTTCCATGCGTGCCCGCGACCGCGATATTGCTGCGCAGGCGCATCAGTTCGGCCAGCATTTCCGCGCGCCGAACCACGGGCAGTTTGCGGCGACGCGCCTCTTCCAACTCGGGATTTCCCGCTTTGATCGCCGAGGACATGACCACAACGGCGGCATTGCCAATATTCTGCGCGGATTGGCCCTCAAAAAAGGTCGCACCCAAGGACACCAGACGATCGGTGATTTTGGACGCTTTGGCGTCGGATCCTTGGACCGTATAGCCAAGGGTAATCAAGACCTCAGCAATTCCAGACATCCCGATACCGCCCATGCCGATAAAATGGATGGGGCCAAGTTCAAGCGGAAGTTTTGTGGCGTTCATGTCAGGCTTTCAAAAGGGTTTCGGCCAGAATGGCCAGATCACGGGCGGCGGTCGGGCGCGCGTAAAGATGCGCGGCGGCGGCCATTTGTGCTGCAACTTTGGGTGTGGTCAGAATGCGGGCAATTTCGGCAGCAAGCATGGCTGGGGTTAAGTCTGATTCAGCGATCATCACAGCGCCACCGACGGCGGTCAAACCGCGCGCATTGGCGGTTTGATGATCACCAGAGGCCGCGGCAAAGGGGATCAGGATCGCAGGGCGACCGATGACCGCAATATCCGCGATACTGGACGCCCCCGCGCGGGAGATGATCAACTGCGCCTCGCAAAAGCGGCGGGGGATATCGGTGAAAAAGGGCTGTACCTCGGCACGCAGACCGGCATAGGCGGATGTGACACGGGCGATATCTTCGGGGCGGGCCTGATGAGCAATGCGGATGTGCTGGCGCAGGGTTTCGGGCAACAGCGCCACAGCTGCAGGAACCACATCAGACAAAATTCGCGCCGCCTGAGAGCCGCCAATCACCACGATAGACATCGGATAGTCGCCAGGCGGGATATAATCTGCACCGGCACGGTCCAAAACGGTGGCACGGACGGGATTGCCAATGTTATGGCCCATGACGCCCTTGGGCAGGGTTGTGGGCCACGTGCCGCAAGCCAAAGAGCCAACTCGGGTTGCAAAAATCTGATTAACACGACCCAAAACACCATTTTGTTCGTGGATCATGCGGGGAATACGCAACATCCAAGCGGCCGTCAGCGCGGGGATAGACGGATAACCGCCAAAGCCTACAACAATCGTGGGCCGGTTGCGCAGCATCGACCAGACGGCTGCCACAACCCCCCCTAGAATCCGAAAAGGTGCCACAAGTTTGGCGACAACCCCGCCACGGGCGAAGGTGGCCGAGGGAATTTCACGGATCTGAACCGACACAGGAAAACCGCCCGCGTAACGTGCGCCGCGCGCATCGGTGGACAATATTACCTGCCAGTCGCGGGCCAACATCTGTTCGGCCAAGGCTTGGGCGGGGAACATATGCCCGCCCGTGCCACCTGCGGCGATAACCATAATTCGCATCAGCGACCCCGTTTAAAAATATCCGAAATCTGTCCTTGGGGCCTAGACCGCGTTAATGCAAGCAACATTCCTGCCGTGATTGCCGCTGCTATAATCGACGATCCCCCGTAGGACACAAACGGCAGGGTCATCCCCTTGGCGGGCAATAGGCGCACGGCCACGCCCATATTGATCATGGCCTGCACACCCAAAATTGCGGCCAATCCCGTGCCCGCAAAGCGAATAAACGGGTCGCGTTCGCGCATCAATCGCCAGAACGACCGAACAACAATAATCCCGTAAAGCGTCAAGATGAACAGGACCATCACAAGGCCATATTCTTCGGCAGCGACGGCGATGATAAAATCGGTATGGGCATCGGGCAGAATCCATTTCACTTGCCCTTCACCGATACCGACGCCGAACACGCCGCCCTCTTGGATGGCGCTGGCGGCATATCCAATCTGCGTGCGCGGATCAATTTCAGACGAAAGATACCCATCAATGCGGCGGGCGAAATGTTCCGATCCATGATAGGCCGTATAACCGCCCACGATAATCAGCCCCAAAAAGCCGATAATCAGCGTCATGCGGGCACCGGCCACAAAATACACCACGCCCCAACCAAACAGCACCAAAATAGCCTGTCCAAAATCGGGTTGAAAGGCCAAGAACATCGCAACAAAGGCGGTCAGTCCAAAAGAGATCAACTTGCCCGGTGGGCCATTCAGATCAAAGGACGCCGCAACCAGCCAACCAATCACGACCATAAGGCCAGGTTTCAGAAACTCTGACGGCTGAACTGTGATAAAACCAAAATTGATCCAGCGCGCTGCCCCCTTGCCCAAATCATCGCCAATAACTGGCAACGTGACCAATGCCGCCAAAGCAAGCACAAAGCCGACCACGCCAAGCCGTCGAATTTGATCAGGGCTTGCCATTGAAATCAGCAGCATGACGCACATTCCTATTGCGCCAAAAAATGCTTGGCGGTTGACATAGGTATAGGGGTTCAGCCCATTGCGCTCTGCCAAAGGCACGGATGCCGCGAGCCCAAGCAACAAACCCACGCCAAACAACACGAAAACAGCCGTCAGGGTGAATTTGTCGATGGTGCGCCACCAACGCGGCAGCACGGGTTCTGACACCCGCGCTGGCATAGAGCCATAAACCATTTCCGTCATGGGAACCGCCTGTATGAAGCCCTGCCGAAGTGTCGGTTTTCCCGATCTTATTCGAGTCTAGACCAAATGATTCGCGCTGGCTAGGGGAATTCGATGGGTGATTCGCAAAATGATTCGCAGATGATTCGCTTTGCGCAAGCGCCGTGAAATCGCCTATTTCTTTTGCATTTTCGCAATGATCGACAGAACCATTTTGCGTGGCATAAACGGGAACAGCCAGTTGATCGAGAATTTGATAAAAGCATCCGAAATGATCAGCGATCGTCCCGCCATCATGGCATTATACCCCGCAAGGGCGGCACTGTTGGCTGTCGCCCCGCCTTTGACCAAATCTGTGCCCTCCAGATTGGCAACCTTGGCGAATTCCGTGACCACATAACCTGGGGCAAGAACGGTGCAGCTCACCCCCTTGGGGCGCATTTCAAAATCAATCGCCTGCGAATACGAGACCACAAATGCCTTGGTCGCAAAATAGACCGCCTGCAACGGACCCGGAAAAAAGCCCGCGGTCGAGCCGACATTCAAGATTTTGCCACCACCTTGGGCCACCATATCGCGGCCGAATGAATGAGTCAGGGTGACAAGGGCGCTGATATTTAGATCAATCATCGCCTGCTCATCGGAAAGAGCACGCGACAAATGTTCGCCATGTCCGCCAAACCCCGCATTGTTGATCAAAATATCCACGCGGTGGCCTGCGGATTTGACCGCGTCATAAAGTGCCAAAGCCGCCGTGGGTCCGCCCAGATCTTGGGCCATAACATGGGCGGTTATCTTATGCGCGGTTTCCAATTCGGATTTCAGCGCCAGCAACACATCTTCGCGCCGCGCCACAAGGATAACATCTCCGCCACGTGCCGCATGGATTCGGGCAAATTCACGGCCAATGCCAGAGGAGGCACCCGTAATAAGGGCAATATTGGGCATAATTTTCCTCTCTAGGGTTACGTCAACATCTGTTGACTTAGGGCCGCAAATCGCACCTGTCAACAGTCGTTGACAAAAATATGGAGCGCGGTGATAAACCCTGATGGATCAGGATTTCACCACCAAGGATCGTCTGCAACGCGCCGCGAAAACTGCCTTTTGGGCGCGGGGCTATTCCAATGTAACGCTGCGCGAGATTGCGCGGGATGCGGGCGTGGATGTGGCGCTGGTCAAACGCTATTTCGGCGATAAGTTGGGCCTATTTGCCGCCACGCTGGACGCGGCCTTTGATACCAGTGCTTTGGCGCAAACCAACGGCACGGATTTGATCGAGACTGTGGTGCATCTGTTTTCGATCGCATCGCGCAATTTGAACGATCCCTCGGTCATTCGGTTGATCTTGATGAATGCACATGAGGCCGAAGTTGGCGCAATGGTGCGCGCCGCCCATGCCAAACAGATGCAATCCTATCTAGAGCGCGTGATCGGCGATCCGACGCGTGCCGCGCTGTTCATGGCGGTGATTTTGGGGGCGAGTGTGGCCGAAAAATCATTGCGTTTGCAGGCGATGGCCCCGATGGGCAGCCCTAAACATTCGGCAGAGTTGCGTTATATGTTGCAAGCAGCATTGGCATATGAGGAAACGAAATGACCGCCAAATTGACGGATGTTGTGGCAGGACTGTCGGCATCCACGCCGTTTGTGGGGCCAGAAACCCTAGAGCGCCGCTTGGGAAGGCCATTTTCTGTGCGGCTGGGCGCGAATGAGCAACGCTTTGGCCCCTCGCCTTTGGCCGTTGCGGCAATGGCGGGGCAGGATGCCTGGATGTACGGCGATCCAGAAAACTATGATTTAAAACAGGCGCTTGCGGCCAAGCATGGCTGTCGGGCCGAGAATATTGTTGTCGGCGAAGGGGTTGACGGGCTGTTGGGTCTGATCGTGCGGATGTTTATTGGCGCGGGGGACATGGTTGCGACGTCCTTGGGCAGTTATCCGACGTTTAATTATCATGTCGCGGGATTTGGCGGTCAAATCCGCGCCATCCCCTATCGGGGCGATCACAGCGATCCGCAGGCGTTGGTCGCACAGGGGGCCAAGTTGGTGTATCTTGCCAATCCTGACAATCCGATGGGCAGCCATCACGGGGCGGGGGTTATTTTTGATATGCTGGATACTCTGCCCCAAGACAGTCTTTTGGTGCTGGATGAGGCCTATGTGGATTTTGCGCCGGATGCGCCTGTGATCGACGCGGACGATCCGCGGTTGATCCGATTGCGCAGTTTTTCCAAGTCTTATGGCCTTGCAGGTCTCCGATTGGGCTATGCAATTTGCACGCCCGAATTGGCGGCCAAGTTTGATCTGGTGCGACATCATTTCGGTGTGGGGCGGATTGTTCAGGCGGCGGGCCTTGCTGCGCTGTCAGATGACGCACATCTGACGCGTGTTTTGGGGGGTTCCGTTGCTGCACGGGCGCGGATTGGTCAGATTGCCGATCGGCTTGGCCTGCGCGCCCTGCCCTCGGCGACCAATTTTACCTGTGTTGATATGGGACAGGACGGCGATTACGCGCGGACGGTTCTGGGACGTTTGACCAGCTTGGGCGTTTTTGTGCGAATGCCCAGTGTCGCACCGCTGGATCGCTGTTTGCGCATCAGCCACGGCACCCAGCAGGATTTAGATATATTTGAACAGGCCCTTGCAAAGTCGCTTTAAAGCAACACCCTAAGCGCTTTTGCGCGGCTTTGAACTGCCGTTCGCCCTTGGGAGACTGATCGTTGCGGGGGGCGCATCAAAAACGTCGTCATAAGGCAATTCTTCGTTGATCGGTTCCGATTTAGGTGTATGGGCGACCAGAACACGGCGAAACACCAGCATATTTTGATAGGTGGTTTTCGTGCCTGCCAAGCCAACGCGTTCCTCAACGGGCAGAGTGTCGGCGCGTTGATATTCCCATCCCTCGCGCCCCATGTCGTTCATCAAAAGGGTTAGGCTGGCGGCAAAGCGCGCCTCGGTGGATTTGGCAATTGCGTCGCGTTGCGCGCGACGCGGTGCGGGAACGACCCGATATTCATAATGTAAACTTAACATTCTAATACCCCAAGTTGGCACACAGCAGTCTATCATAAATTTCCGATAAAATTACGCCTAATTCGCGATAAAGTTGTGGCGCAAAACGACAATTATTGCGGCGAAACGGGCGGAAGGGCGGGCGCATCCAATCCCACAAAGGGATCTGACCATGCTGGGATCGTCATCAATCGCGCATTCCATGTCCAGATATTGGGATAATCGGACAAAGGCAAACCTGCGACATCATTGAATGGCAGATATGTTGCCATCCGAAAATCGGCATATGACAGACCAGACTTTAGCAAATAATCACCCGCCCCAAGATGATCATTCAAAAGGGCGGCGTGTTCGTGAAAGGCGGCCAAGCCTTCGGTCACTTTGGCTTGGTCAAATGGTCCAAGGTGATAACGCCGCTTTGTTCCATACTCGAAATGCACCTGCTCGCAGGCGCGAACGAAATAATTGTGCCCCCAGGATATCCAACGGATCATATCGGGCATTTCCGCGCCCATACGCCAAAAATCCGACCCCGTGATCTGCGAAAGGCGACAGGCGATCGCGTCGGCCTCCCAAAGGGAAACGCTATCTTCGACCAAAATAGGGATACGTAAGGCGGGGTTCAGGCTGCGAAAACGCGGTGAATGTGCAGGATCAAAGGGCGCCGCCCATTCCAGATCCACGGGCGCATCCAAATACCGCGCAATGGCAAGGCCAAGGCGCGGGTTCGGATTGCGCGAGTAATAAAGTTTCATAGCCCCAGTTTCTGTGCAACCATCGCATTGACCACGGCAGGATCAGCCTTGCCACCCGTGGATTTCAGAACCTGCCCCGTGAACCAGCCCGCGAGTTTGGCGTTCACCTTGGCCTTTTCGACCTGTTCAGGATTGGCGGCAATCAGCGCGTCCAGCGCGGATTCAATTGCACCTGTGTCCGTGACCGCCTTCATGCCATGTGCGGCCGCCACCTCAACAGGATCGCCGCCCGTGGTCCAAAGGATTTCAAACAAATCCTTGGCCATTTTGCCGGTAATCTCGCCTTTGGCAAGCAAATCCAGCATCCCGCCCAGCTGCTGGGCCGAAAGCGGGCTTTCCAAAATGGTCTTGGATTCCTTGTTCAAACGTCCAAACAGCTCATTTATCACCCAGTTTGCCGCAATTTTGCCGTCACGCCCAAAGGCGACGGATTCGAAAAACGCCGCCGATTCAAGATCGGCGGTCAAAACATTGGCGTCATAATCTGTTAGGCCGAAATCGGTCATGAACCGCGCCTTTTTTGCGTCGGGCAATTCGGGCATGGTGGCGGCGATGTCATCCACCCAATCCTGTTCGATTTCTAAAGGCAAAAGGTCTGGACAGGGGAAATAACGGTAATCATGCGCTTCTTCCTTGCTGCGCATCGACCGCGTTTCATTTTTGTCTGGATCATAAAGACGGGTCTCTTGGATCACCGTACCGCCATCTTCTAAGATTGCAATTTGGCGGCGCGCCTCAACATCAATCGCCATTTGAATGAACCGCATAGAGTTCATGTTCTTAATCTCGCAGCGCGTGCCAAGGTGGCTGAAATCTTGGGTTGCCTGATATTTTTCATATTGCCCAACAGGGCAAACCGACACGTTCACATCCGCACGCATATTGCCATTTTGCATATTGCCATCACAGGTCCCCAAATAGCGCAGAATTTGGCGCAGTTTGGTGACATATGCGGCCGCCTCTTCTGGGCCGCGAAGATCGGGGCGACTAACGATCTCCATCAAGGCCACACCCGTTCGGTTGAAATCGACAAAGGACATGGTCGGATCCATGTCATGGATGGATTTGCCCGCGTCTTGCTCGAGGTGGATACGCTCGATCCGCACAAGGCGGGCGACCCCGGCCCCCATATCAACCAGAACCTCTCCTTCGCCCACAATCGGATGATAAAGTTGGCTGATCTGATAACCTTGCGGCAAATCAGGATAGAAATAATTCTTGCGGTCAAAAGCAGATCGCAAATTGATCGCGGCTTTCAGGCCCAGACCTGTGCGCACGGCTTGCGCTATGCAAAATTCGTTGATCACAGGCAGCATGCCAGGCATAGCGGCATCGACAAAGGCCACGTTGGAATTGGGTTCTGCGCCAACGCGTGTCGAGGCCCCAGAAAACAACTTGGAATTTGACGCCACTTGCGCATGAATTTCCATACCGATGACCAGTTCCCAATCCTGTTTGATCCCCGCGATAATCTTGGGTTTCGGTTCGGCATAGGTCAGATCAAGCATGGCAAATCCTCTTGCGGCTGTTGCCCCTTATTATCAGGGCATCAGCGCAGGGCAAGAGGCTAGCGCGCTGCGATGGCAAAGTGCAAAGCACGCGGTGCTGGGGCGTCAAGGTAAACCACCGCAGGCGTTGGCGGCGTTGGGTGTTTGTCAGCCCGCTTTGCCGCCCAAGGCAGCAAAATTTCTTCGGTTTGTGTGGCTTTGATAGCAGATCTTAGCCAGCGGCGTTCGGTTTTCATAGGTCTTCCCCTTAGGATTGGCAGTTCCTAACGCAGAGATTGCCCGTTGATTGAAGCCAGAATGCGGCAAGAAAGCGAAAATTTTTCTAAAAAATTTTCTTTTGACTGCACCCAGACCAATTGCAGCCAACTGTTTGAAAAAATTTGTAAAATTTTTTCGTTTTGGCAAATTTCTTCTGATCGGTAATGGCGTTGAGGTGGGTTTTTAGGGGTTTCGCCGCAGTCTTGCCCGAAACCCCCTATTTGTTCTTATTGCAGCATACGGCTGACCATTTCCGAAAGATTGCGCGACAGATTGGGGGTGGATTGGATGCGCGCAAGTTCAGTTTTGACCATGGTTTGGCGAGCGGTGTCATAGCGCGGCCATGATTCAAAGGCCGTCGACATTCGGGCGGCAGTTTGCGGATTGATTGGGTCCAGTGTGATCAGCCAGTCAGCAAGCAGACGGTATCCAGCGGCCTGATGAAACCCTGCGTGATTGCCGGTCAGTGCACCTATGACAGCACGGAACCGATTGGGATTTTTCCAATCAAAATCTGGATGCTGCGTTAACTGCGCTGTGACAGATGCGGTTTTATCAGGGGGTGACAGGCTGATTTGGATGCCAAACCATTTGTCCAAAACCAAACGATCCCCTTTCCAGCGATCGTAAAAGGCGGCCAGTTCCGACTGCCCCGCACCTGCATTCAAGCAGGCGGACAAACTGGCAAGACTGTCGGTCATATTGTCAGCGGTTGCAAATTCGTTTGCTGCAAGGCTGGGGTTTAGGCGCGATTGCAGAGACATTAACGCAAGGCGCAACGCGCGCGTGCCTGCCGATTCGGCATCAGGGGAAAACGCGGTTTTCGCGGACAATGGCACATGACGCAGTTTCTCAGCCAAGGCCAATACCAAGGCACGCCGCGACGCATAGATCGTGTTGGGGTCCGGAATGTGGCCTTGGGATGACAGATGTCCTGCCAAGTCATCTTCGGATGGCAGATGCAAACACAGGGCACGAAAGGCGGGGTCAAGATTATCGTCTTGCACCAAGGCCGCAAGTCCGTCCAAGAGGGCGGCCAAGGGCGGTGCCCCTGCGATGATGGTGGCGGTCAGGCTGGCATAGGCCAAGGCCCGCGCTGATTCCCAGCGGTTAAACGGATCTGTGTCATGCGCCAACAAAAACGCAGGGTTCGCCATGGGCCATTCCAAAATAACAGGTGCGGAAAAGCCGCGCAGAACGGAGGCAATGGGGCGCGAAGACAGACCTTTGAAATGAAAGGTTTGCGTCGCCTCGCTCAGTTCCAGAACGGTCGTTGGCAGCACCTCATCGCCGTTTTGTCCCAAAAGGCCGATGGCGACAGGGATTAGTTTTGCCTCTTTATGCGGTTGATTTGGCGTCGGCGGGTTGGTTTGGGTCAGCGTTAGGGAGTAGGTGCCGTTCGCCCAAGCCTCGGACACGCAAACACGCGGTGTGCCCGCTTGGAAATACCAGCGCGAGAACTGGGTCAAATCGCGGCCCGTGGTATCGGTGAACACCTGCAGCCAATCCTCGATCGTGGCGGCTTGGCCATCGTGGCGGCTGAAATACAAGTCCAAGGCCTTTGCATAGGCGTCATCGCCCACCAGACGTTTCAGCATCCCGATCACCTCGGCGCCTTTTTCATAGATCGTCGCGGTGTAGAAATTGTTGATCTCGACATAGCTGTCGGGGCGCACCGCATGGGCCAAGGGGCCGCCGTCTTCGCGAAATTGCCGCGCGCGCAGGGCCAGCACATCCTCAATCCGTTTGACGGGAATACTGCGCAGATCGCCCGAGAATTGCTGATCGCGAAACACCGTCAGTCCCTCTTTCAAACAAAGCTGGAACCAATCACGACAGGTGATGCGGTTGCCCGTCCAATTGTGGAAATATTCATGCGCGATGATCGATTCCACGCGGGCAAAATCGGCATCGGTGGCGGTTGCGGCATTGGCAAGCACTGCCTTAGAGTTAAAAATATTCAGCCCCTTATTCTCCATCGCGCCCATGTTGAAATCATCAACCGCGACGATGTTGAACACATCCAGATCATATTCGCGCCCATACACCTGTTCATCCCAAGCCATGGAATTGATCAGGCTTTCCATGCCCCAAGCACAGCGGTCCTGATCGCCATCGCGCACATAGATGTTCAGCGTCACATCGCGGCCTGATTTGGTCTTGAAACGATCCGATACAGCGTGCAAATCGCCTGCGACCAGCGCGAACAAATAGGCGGGTTTGGGCCAAGGGTCATCCCAGTCGGCCCATCCCATCCCCGCGCCCTGGGGATTGCCGTTGGACAACAGCACCGGCAGATCGCCGTTAATCCGCACGAAAAACCGCGCCATCACATCGGGGCGGTCGGGATAATAGGTGATTTTGCGAAAACCCTGCGCTTCGCATTGGGTGCAATACATCCCGCGCGACATATAAAGCCCTTCAAGCGCGGTGTTGGCCTGCGGGTTGATCTGCACCACTGTTTGCAGGGTAAAGGGCTCATCGGGCAGATGCGCCGTGGGAATGGTCAGGCCCGTGGCATCGGCGGTCACGGTCAAGGGTGCGCCGTTAAGATGCAGCGAGATAAGGTCCAGCCCCTCGCCATCCAATCGCAAATCGCCACCCGCATTGGGGCGAAGCGCCATTTTGGTCGTCACCCGTGTCGCGGTGGGATGCAGATCAAAGTTCATATGCACTGTGTCGATGATATGGCTGTAGGGGCGGTAATCGGCCAAGAGGATGGGTTTGTTCATGGGGATCTCCTTTGGGTCAGCGTCCTTGATTGGTGCAAATTGTGCAAGGGGCGTTCAGGGGGTCTTGTCGAATCGCGCGGGCTGTGGTGATAAATGTTCTATGAATGTTCTTATGTGGTTCAAACGCGATTTGCGGGTGTTCGATCACCCTGCCCTGACCCGCGCGGCGGCGTTGGGGGCGGTCGTTCCGTGCTTTATCATCGAGCCTGACTATTGGGCGCTGCCCGATACATCCGCGCGACAATGGGCGATGACAGCCGAGGCGTTGGTGGATTTACGCGATCAATTGGGACAGATCGGCGCGCCTTTGGTTGTGCGCACGGGTGATGCGGTTGAGGTGTTGGATCGTCTGTGCAAACGTCATGGCGTCACGCGCATTGTCAGCCATCAAGAAACGGGCAACGCGTGGAGTTACGCGCGCGATCTGCGGGTGGCGGCCTGGGCGCGCGATCGCGGCATGATTTGGGACGAGGTGCAGGCGTCCGGCGTGCGGCGGGGTGCGGCGGCGGTGCGGCGCGATCTGTTCATGGCCGAACCTTTGTTGGATGCGCCGCAGATTAAGGCTGTTGCGGGACTTGAGGCGGGACCAATCCCGCGTCAACTTCGACTTGCGGATGATCCCTGCCCTTATCGTCAGATTGGCGGGCGCGGGCAGGCATTGGCCTTGATGGACAGTTTTCGCGGTGGGCGCCTTATGGGCTATGCGCGGGGGATGTCGTCGCCCCTGACGGCGGAACGCGCCTGCTCGCGCCTGTCGCCGCATTTGGCGCTGGGGGCGGTATCCCTGCGTGAGGTGGTTCAGGCGTTTCCCCGCGCGCAGCCGTTTCAGGCGCGTCTCGCATGGCGCGATCATTTCATCCAAAAATTGGAACGTCAGCCCGATATCGAAACGCGATGCCTGCAGGCCAGCGCCGAAGATTTGGGGCGCGGCGTTGATGGGCTGGAGGCTTGGGCCAAGGGTGAGACGGGATTGCCATTCCTAGACGCTTGTATGCGGTATTTGAATGCGACGGGCTGGTTAAATTTTCGGATGCGGGCAATGGTGACATCGGTCGCAAGCTATCATCTGTGGTTGGATTGGCGCGAAACGGGCGCGGTGCTCGCGCGGCGGTTTACCGACTATGAGGCGGGGATCCATTGGCCACAGATCCAGATGCAATCGGGGACAACGGGGATCAATCGGCCCCGCATTTACAATCCGATCAAGCAGGGATGGGATCAAGACCCGAAGGGGATTTTTACCCGCAGATGGTTGCCAGAATTGGCCAGCGTGCCAGATGTGCATCTGCAAAGCCCGTGGAAATGGGAAGGTGCTGCGCGGGTGTTGGGGCGTGTTTACCCTGAACCGATCGTAGATCTTGCCAGTGCACGGGCGGCGGCGCGGTTAAAGCTGTTTTCAATGCGGGCCACGCCCAAAGCACGCAGTGAGGCGGTTGAGGTAATTGAGCGACATATTGGCGCGCGCGATACACGGCCAAAACCGCCAAATGCGCAGATGGTGATGGAGTTTTAAGTGGCGAAAATGGTGAAAAAGGCAGATTTACCCCAGAAAATTTGCCTGCGATGCGGTCGGCCTATGGTGTGGCGCAAGGCTTGGGCCAAAGTTTGGGACGCGGTGAAATACTGCTCTGATCGGTGCAAAAAGGGTTAGCCCAAGCGCTGTAAGGGGGGCTAGCCCCCCAGTCGCCTGCGGCACCTCCCCCCAGGATATTTGGAAAAAGAAGAATTAGAGGGTTTTTGCATAGGCCTCAAGCTGGGTGGCGACTGTCCCCCAGCCGTCGAAAAATCCCATCTTAGTGTGCTTTTGGGCGGCCTCAACATTGCGGTGCCGCACAACTGCGGTATAGCGCGTGCGGCCCGCCCCCAGATCGTCAAACGTGATGATGGCGGTCATGAAAGGATCGGGCGCGGGTTTCCAGCCTGCGGAATAGGTATCCGTGAAGACCAGTTTTTCGTTCGGGACCACCTCAAGATAGATGCCTTTGTTTTCAACGATATGGCCGTCGACATCGAATGTTGTGACGCACTCACCACCCGCGCGCACATCCAAGACGCATTCGGTGACGCGGTGGGGTTTGGGGACAAACCATTGCATCAGGTGTTGGGGCGTGGTCCAGCATGAATAAAGAACCTCGCGCGGCACATCCATGTCGCGGGTCAGCATTAAATCGAGTTTGAGGTCATAGGTCATGGTGGTCATTCCTGAGTTGGCATGATAGATTTTGCATAGATTTCAATTCGGTCGGTTTGGGATTGCAGGGAATGGCGTGTCTTTGTCATCCAATCCAGGCCATGATCCAAACTGTTGGTGGCGGCATGGCAGATACGACTGCGGCCGATTTTCTGACTGCGGATCAGGCCCGCTGATTCCAAAATTGTCACGTGACGCAGCACGGTTGGCAGGGCAAAACCTGTTGGCGCTGCCAAATCCGCCAAGGCGGCCGGACCATGGGCCAGTTGCGCCAAAATCCCACGCCGCGTGGGATCGGCAAGGGCAGCAAAGGTGTTCGAAAGGGTGGCATCATACTTAGTCACTAGGCTAAGTATGATGCGCCGGTACGGCTCTGTCAACAGGGCGTTTCGGGGGAAATTTGAAACTGTTTTCTGAGAAGTAATGGTGAACCGACCTCTTCACGGCTTGCCTGGCAGGGCACCCGTGTTAGCATAGCGCAAAGGGGATTTGACATGAGCAGAGTTGAGCGGGCGGGTTTGGCGGTCGATTTGGGATTGGCGCAGTTTTTGGAAGACCGCGCCTTGGTGGGGATGGCACCCACGGCGTTCTGGGCGGGCTTTGCCGATATGTTGGCCGAGTTTACGCCGATGAACCGCGCGCTTTTGGAAAAACGCGCGCATTTACAGGCGCAAATTGATGCGTGGCACCGCGCGCATCGCGGCGGCGCGCATGACCACACTGCATATAAGGCGTTTTTGACAGAAATTGGCTATTTGGTTCCTGAAAGCGATGAGTTTGAAATTGCCACATCGGGTGTGGATCCCGAGATCGCCCAGATTGCAGGGCCGCAATTGGTCGTGCCGATCACCAATGCGCGCTATGCGTTGAACGCGGCCAATGCGCGTTGGGGCAGTCTTTATGATGCGCTTTATGGCACGGATGCGATGGGGTCGTTGCCGCCCAGCGGCGGTTATGAGCGCGGACGCGGCGCGCGGGTGGTGGCACGGGCACGGGTATTTTTGGATGAGGCTTTTCCGATTGCAGGCGCCTCTCATGCAGATGTGCGGCGCTATCAGGTGACCAATGGGGCCTTATTGGTCGATGATTTGCCGCTGGTTCATCCTGAAAAATTTGTGGGATACCTTGGCAATCCGCGCGCGCCGGATGCCGTTTTGTTGCGCAACAATGGGCTGCACGTGGAACTGGTCTTTGACCGCGCGCATATGATTGGCAGCCGCGATCAGGCGGCTTTGGCGGATATTGTGATCGAAAGCGCGCTGTCGGCGATTATGGATCTTGAGGATTCCGTGGCCTGCGTGGACGGCGCGGATAAAGTGCAGGCTTATGGCAATTGGTTGGGGCTGATGCGTGCGGATTTGACCGAAGAGGTGGAAAAATCAGGACGCAGGTTCACGCGGCGCCTGAACCCTGACCGCGCGTATCTGGACCCAAAGGGCGCGGCAATGACTGTCAAGGGGCGTGCCCTGATGTGGGTGCGCAATGTCGGGCATTTGATGACCAATCCCGCAATTCTGTTGCCTGATGGGTCCGAGGTGTTTGAGGGGCTGATGGATGCAATGATCACGGTTTTGATCGGCATGCAGGATGCTTGCAAAACCGAAGGGATGCGCAATTCCGCGCTGGGATCAATTTATATCGTCAAGCCCAAGATGCACGGGCCCGAGGAAGTTGCCTTTGCGGATGCCGTTTTTGCGCGGGTTGAGGGAATTTTAGGATTGCCCCGAAACACCGTCAAACTGGGTGTCATGGACGAAGAACGGCGGACTTCGGTGAACCTCAAGGCCTGTATTCACGCCGCAAAGGACCGCATCGCCTTTATCAACACGGGGTTTTTGGATCGAACGGGCGATGAAATCCACACCTCTATCGAAGCGGGGCCGTTCAGCCGCAAGGATTTTATCAAGCGCAAGGCTTGGATCGGGGCCTATGAGACGCAAAATGTCGATATTGGCCTTGAATGCGGCTTTGCAGGAAGGGCGCAGATCGGCAAGGGAATGTGGGCTATGCCTGATTTGATGGCGGCCATGCTGGATCAAAAGATAGAACATCCGCGCGCGGGGGCGTCTTGTGCTTGGGTGCCATCGCCGACAGCGGCGACGCTGCACGCGCTGCATTATCACAAGGTGGATGTGCGCATGGTGCAGGCGCGGCTTGCGGCAGGCGGGCGGCGGGCGCATGTCGATGCGATTTTGGAAATCCCATTGGCAAGCCATCGCAATTGGACCAAGGCGCAGATCATGCGCGAGGTGGAAAACAACGCGCAGGGCATTTTGGGCTATGTCGTGCGTTGGGTCGATCAGGGCGTGGGCTGTTCCAAAGTGCCCGATATCAACAATGTGGGGCTGATGGAGGATCGCGCGACCTGTCGAATATCGTCCCAAGCGATTGCGAATTGGCTGTTGCACGGGGTGGTCAGCGCGGATGAAGTGACCGCCGCGATGGAAAAAATGGCGCTGGTGGTGGATGGGCAAAATGCGGATGATCCCGCCTATCGTCCGATGGCCCCTGATTTCGACGGCATCGCCTATCGCGCGGCCCTAGATTTAGTGTTTTTGGGGCGCGTGCAACCCTCCGGCTATACCGAACCGTTGCTTCATCGGGCGCGGTTGGCGCTCAAGGCGCGGAATTAGGACCCGACGAGCGTGCCAAAGCTGGGGGCCAGCCCCCCCTGAATATTTATGAAAAAGAAAAGTAGGCGCGCCGCGGTCTAGCCCGCATCAATCGCAATGGCGTGGACGCGGCGGGTCAGATCGTCCAAGGCCGCGTTGATGGCGCGGTGGCGGGCGACGCGGGACAGGGGCGCCAAGGCATCGGCGCGGATATGGATCGAAAAATGGCTGTCTCCTGATCCGTCATCGCCCGTATGGCCTGCGTGTTGGTGGCTGTCATTGATCACGCGCAACGCAGTCGGCGAAAAGGCGGCGGTCAGGCGGGCGATAAATTCGGCCTCAATCGACATTTTGTTGGTTTTCCCCTTTGCTAACATCTGGAAACAAACTAGTCTTACGGCCCTAAGAGTGAAAGGCCTATCATGACGTCTCGCCCCCCGTTTGAGTTTGATATCCGCGTCTCGACCGATAAGGCCAAGCGCAAAACCACCCGTCGGGGTATGTCCGGGGCGTTTGAGACATCGAATAAGGGCTGTGATTTTCCAGCCTGCAAGGAAAAGGGCGCATACCGCGCGCCGAAACATCCTGATTTGCTCGATCAATTTTTCTGGTTTTGCCGCGACCATGTGCGTGAATATAACCTAAAATGGAATTTTTTCGGCACGGCGTCGGATGAGGAATTCCAAAAGCTGTTGGAAAAGGATCGTCTGTGGGAGCGCGAGACGAAACCCTTTTCGCGCAAAGATGACGGCAACGCGTGGCACCGCCTTGGCGTCGATGATCCGATGTCTTTGCTGGGTGAGAATGCGACGCGCAATCCTGGCAAGCCGACCAGCAATGCCACCCGCAAATTGCCGCCGACAGAGCGCAAAGCAATTGAGATTTTGGACGTGCGCGACACATGGACCAAGACAGAAATTCGCAAGACCTATAAGACTTTGGTCAAGGATTTGCACCCCGATATGAATGGCGGGGATCGCAGTGACGAAGATCGCCTGCAAGAAGTTGTTTGGGCTTGGGATCAGATTAAGGACAGTCGTTTCTTTAAGGAATGACGCCCTAAACGCGGCGAATGAAATCGTATTTCAACAGCCAGATCAGGATGCGTTCAATATCGAAACTGCTTATTTTGGGCAGGTCCGCCACAAGATCGGCATGACGGGCAGAGGCGCGCGCGGTGATCGCCCCAAGGACAGCCGAAATCTGATTGGCATCGGCAAAGATGCGCCCAACACCCAAGTAATTGCGGGCTTGCAAAACGACATCCAACGGCGCATGGCCCTGATTGACAGCAAACTGGGCGGGGCCAAATTGGGCGGGTTCGGTCGGATAGGCTGCAAACAGCGCCCCGGGTGAGGGGGCGATCGGCAGACCCGTGGTCGGATAGCGGCGGTGCATCCCCGTTTCCCTTCGGCGAATGCGGTCTTGTTCGGCCCAGAGATCTTGCATTTGCGGCACCACTTGCGCCCAATCGAAATGCGCCCGCACCCGCGCAAGGCCCGCCTGCCCCATGCGGGCGCGCAGATCGGGATTGCGGGCAAGGGTGAAAATCGCCTCTGTCAGCGCAGGCATATCAATTTCGGTCATGGCCGAAGTGTTGCTGCAATATTGCACGTAATTGTCGATTTGGCCGTGATAGCGCAGCGCCTCGGGGGCGAGATGCTCGGCCGTGGCCATGCGGGTGGGGATGCGAAAGCCGACATCGGGGGTGACAGTATCTTTCATGCCGTCCCAGTCAGACACCAACAGGGGCAGGCCTGCGGCCATCCCCTCTAGGGGGGCAAGGCCAAAGGTTTCTTGGATATTGTCGATCAAGAACATAAACACATCTGCGCCCGACAAAGTGGCATGACGATCCGTGGCCGATGCCCCATCCCGCAAATGAAACCCGCAATCTGGCATCAGTTTGGCAGCACCTTCGGTGAAAACCTTGCGGGAATAATCCTCACGGAATTGGCCGCAAAACACGATGTGAAGTTTGCGGTCGGGCAACTGCGCTTGGGCCTTTTGCATGGCGATATAGATCGGCAGCGGATCAAATTTTTCATGCGGGGTCAGGCGCGCGATGGTGGCAAAAACCACATCATTTGGTCCCGCGCCAATTTCGGCGCGCAGATCAACGCGTGCCGCCGCGCTTGGGGTGAAATCATCGGTATGAACACCCAGCGGAATGACAGGCAGCATTGGGCGCGGCGGGGGATTAGCACGAAATTGGCGACGAAAATGGTCGTCGATCAGCGAAAATGTATGCGTGGTTGAGGCAAGGACGGCGCGACTGGTGCAGATAACGGCGTCCCATGGAAACACGGGGCCCATCGCCAAATCAAACCAGCCCTGCATCACGGCGGCAGTCGACGTTGTATGCGTGATACCGCACAGCGACCAAGCGCCCGTGCCATGCGGGGCGCGGCGCCACGCCTCGGCCACGAAATTGGGGCTGGGATAAAAGATGGTAGATACGGGCGCGATACGATGCGGGCGCAGCAGTTGCGTCGCCCGCACTGGCACATCGGGGCGCAATTCGGCGGCCAAGGCGCGAACGGGGTCAACCTCGCGTTCATTCTTGGCCAAAAGGGCGAATTCATCAACCCGAGCGTGGCGCAAAAACCCACGCAGAAACGACTCCCCTGCCACACGGCGGCCATTGATCCCCTTGGCCTTGGGGTCAAACCCGTCTTGGGCATACCAGATGGCCGCGTTGCGATCAGGCGTATTCATCGGGCATCCTTTCGCGTCATCCAAAGCCATGGGGTCGGCCCTGTGCGCCATTCCCACAGCATCAGCACCCGATCCAGATCACTCAGGTGATGCGTCCAGTCGGGCAAGGCGGCAGGATCCAAGACGCGGTCAAATCGTTGAATATCATGGGTTGCGGCAAAGCGATTAAAAATCAATGTGCTTAAGCCGGGCGTGATGCAATCATGAGTTTCGACCAAAATATCTGCGTCACGTAAGCCCTTGGCATGGATAGGGTCCAGCAGGTCTGCCTCGGCCCCTTCAATGTCGCAAATCACAACGGTGCGTTGATCTGCGCAGGTGTCGAAATCCTGATGCTGCATCAGACCGCCCAAGGTGATGCGCGCAGCCACACCATTCACGCCAGCCAGTTTGGCGCAGTTTTGCAAAGCAACAGGGTTGGCGTCGCGCGCGATGACCTGCACATGGGGCATCTGCCGCGCAAGGCCCACGGCATAATAGCCTTCGGCGCAGCCAACATCTATTACCCTGCGGTAAGGGCCAGTGATAATCTTTTCAATCACCGGGGTCAAAGACGCCTCATAAATGCCCAAAAGACGGCTTGCCCCCGCCCCTTCTGTCGCGGCAAATGGATAATCCATACCCGCAAAAGGGCCAGATTGCACAGTTGTTCCGTCACGGTTCATAATTGTCTGCAGCAAAAGTTGCGAGCGCCATTTCGCCAAAACCCGCAGCGCGCGGTTCAACCGATCTGCATCCGGCGGCCCATCCATCACCGCGCCCAGCATCGCGGCGGCATTTTGTGTAAAAGATGACGTAGGATTCGCCAAAACTGGCCTCTAATCTGTGAAAATCTAACTTTGTGACAAAATCTGTGCCTACAAAAGCCTTATCAACGCGCGGCGTCAATGGGCCAAGGTGCGTCGGGTGAAGTTTGGCGATTTGCGGCGCAAACCAGACAAAATCTGTGGTGGTCAGGGTTGCGGTGGCCCCAAATTCCCCGCATAACTGCGCAAAACGGGCCGTGCTGCCCCCAAATTGGAACGACGTTATGGTTGAGATGATGCAAAAGCCGACCGAAGATATTTCCGTCCGCGAGGTCTTTGGGATTGATACCGATATGCGGGTCAAAGGATTTGCCGAGGCGACTGACCGCGTGCCTGCGATTGATCCGACTTATAAGTTTGATCCAGACACAACACTGGCGATTTTGGCGGGCTTTTCGCACAATCGTCGCGTGATGATCCAAGGCTATCACGGAACGGGCAAATCGACCCATATCGAACAGGTTGGCGCGCGGTTAAACTGGCCGACAGTGCGGGTGAATTTGGACAGCCATATCAGCCGCATTGATCTGATCGGCAAAGATGCCATCAAATTGGTCGATGGCAAACAAGTGACGCAGTTCCATGAGGGGATTTTGCCTTGGGCGCTGCGCAATCCCGTGGCGATTGTGTTTGACGAGTATGATGCAGGCCGCGCTGATGTGATGTTCGTGATCCAGCGGGTGCTTGAAACGGATGGCAAACTGACGCTGCTGGACCAGAACGAGATCATCACCCCAAACCCCTATTTCCGCCTGTTTGCGACGGCGAATACAGTGGGCCTTGGCGATACCACGGGGCTTTATCATGGCACCCAGCAAATCAACCAAGCGCAGATGGACCGCTGGTCACTGGTGGCCACGCTGAACTATCTAAGCCATGACGCCGAGGCCGCAATTGTTCTGGCCAAATCGCCGCATTACAACACGGATGCGGGCCGCAAGATCATCAATCAGATGGTGACGGTGGCGGATTTGACCCGCACTGCCTTTATGGCGGGGGATTTATCGACGGTGATGTCACCACGCACCGTGCTGAACTGGGCGCAAAACGCCGAGATTTTTAAGAATGTTGGCTATGCGTTCCGCCTGTCCTTCCTGAACAAATGCGACGAATTGGAACGCGCCACGGTGGCCGAGTTTTATCAAAAATGTTTCGCCGAGGAATTGCCCGAGTCGGCTGTCAGCATGGCGATGAAATAACGCCCATTTCGGACAATGCTGCGTGACCCACGCACCCTACTTACGTTCCAATTGCTTTGCCAAAATTCAAAACCCGCGCCTTGGATGTCCAAAGCGCGGGTTGTTCGTTGAGTAGGGTGCGTGGTTTCCACGCACCGCTGACCAAAGGTGCGTGGAAACCACGCACCCTACAGGCATTACCCGCGGGCGGCTTTGGTGGCGTTGGCCCACCAGACCAAATCGTCCAACGCGGCCTTTGCCGAGGGCAAGATCGCGGCCTCAACGTCGGATACTTTGCCCGAACCACCCATATGGGGATGGATTTTCCAGAAATCGCCGCCGCCGATATGGACGGCGTTGCGGGTGGACACCATTTGCAATTCGGTGCCGATATTTCGCAGATGCTCCAGCGCACGCGCGCCGCCCATTGAGCCATAAGCAATTGCGGTAAAGGGCTTTTTCGCCCATTCGACATAGGCCTGATCCAGCGCGTTCTTCAGCGCACCCGAAATCGAGTGGTTATATTCGGCCACAGTAAAGATATATCCGTCAAACTCGGCAATCTTTTTCTGCCAAGCCACAGCCTCTGGGCTGGAGGATGGCATGTAGGCGTTCGATGCAGGTTCATCAAACAAGGGCAGTTTGAAATCGCGCAGATCGACCAGCTCAACGGTCATATCGGTGCGGGCCTGTGCTTGGGCCAGCATCCATTGTGCGGGCAGATCAGCAACGCGGGCGCCACGGGTCGAGGTGATGATCAAGGCAATTTTGGGTTTATTAGACATCGGGAGACTCCTATGAATATCTCTCTCCCCATATGCCTGTAGAAACCCTTTGCCACAATATGCGTCAGTGCGCGCCCTCTGTGCGCAAATGCACTGCGCCAATTTGCCCCCTGCCCCCTCTTGCCGAAAACGCGGTCCAGTGATCTAACAGGGATATGAGCAAACCGTCCGACAACCCCGCTGATCCGTTTAAGAAAGCCTTGGCAGAGGCCACGAAAACCCTTGCCAATGACTTTGAGATGTCCGTGACCTATTCGGTGGACCCTGCGGGGATGAACCGCGATGGGATACGCCTGCCCCAAGTCAGCCGCCGCATGACCCGCGATGAGGTGTTGCTGGCACGCGGCACGGCGGATGCCTTTGCCCTCAAACGCAAATTCCACGACGAGGGGGTTGCGGCGCGCTATGCCCCAACAGGCCCGATGGCGCGCGAAATCTTTGACGCAATGGAAACAGCGCGTTGCGAAGCGGTGGGGGCGCGGGCCATGCCCGGCACCGCAGGAAATATAGACGCCAAAATCGCCCATGAAGCAGATCGCAAAGGTTACGCGCAGATCACCGACAAGGCGGATGCGCCCCTGTCGGTCGCGGCGGGATACCTTGTGCGCCATTTGGCGACGGGGCGGGCAATGCCTGCGGGGGCGGCCAATGTGATGGCGCTGTGGCGCGAACATATTGATAAGCTGGCAGGCAAGGCGCTGGACAATATCGACCATGTCTTGGACGATCAGGCGGCCTTTGCGCGTCTGGCGCGGCAGGTGATTTCTGACATAGGCTATAGCGATCAATTGGGCGATGACCCTGACCGCCCAGACGAGGATCAGGCGGGCGACGAGGCCGAAGAAGATCAAGATCAGCCCGATCAGGGCGAAGAAGAGTCTGAGCCCGAAGAGGCCGAGGCCCAGCAATCCCAAGAAGAACAGCAAGACGAATCCCAAGCCGAAGTCACGATGGATGATCAGGCCGATATGGAACAGGGCGATGAGGCCGAACTGCCTGAGGGCGAGGCCCCGCTGGACCCGCCCCCGCCTGCGCCCTTTTCGGACGCAGATCCCGACTACGCCGTCTATATGACTGACTTTGACGAAGAAATTCGCGCCGAAGATTTGGCGGAACCCGCCGAATTGGAACGGCTGCGCGCCTATTTGGATCAGCAGTTGGAACCTCTTAAGGGCGCGGTCAGCCGCTTGGCCAACAAGTTACAGCGCCGTCTACAAGCGCAACAAAATCGGTCTTGGTTGTTTGACCTCGAAGAGGGCACGCTGGACGCGGGCCGCCTTGCGCGGGTTGTGGTCAGCCCGACCACGCCCCTGTCGTTCAAACAGGAAAAAGACACGGAATTCCGCGACACTTGCGTCACCCTTTTGATTGATAATTCAGGATCGATGCGGGGCCGTCCCATTTCCATCGCCGCCATTTGCGCAGATGTTTTGGCGCGCACGCTGGAACGCTGTGGGGTCAAGGTGGAAATCCTTGGCTTTACCACCCGTGCGTGGAAGGGCGGGCAAAGCCGCGAGAAATGGCTGGCCGCAGGGCGGGCGCAAAGCCCAGGGCGGCTGAATGATCTGCGCCACATCATCTATAAATCCGCCGATGCGCCGTGGCGCCGCGTGCGACCCAATCTGGGGCTGATGATGAAAGAGGGTTTGCTGAAAGAAAATATCGACGGCGAGGCGCTGGAATGGGCGTATCGCCGTATGATGGCGCGGGCAGAGGCGCGCAAAGTGCTGATGGTTATTTCAGACGGCGCGCCCGTGGATGACAGCACCCTGTCTGTCAACCCCGCGAATTTTCTGGAAAAACACCTGCGCGATGTGATCGCGATGGTGGAACGCCGCCGCGCTGTTGAATTGATCGCGATCGGCATTGGCCATGACGTGACGCGCTATTACAGCCGTGCCGTGACGATCACGGATGTGGAGCAGTTGGCAGGCGCGATGACCGAACAACTGGCCGGCCTGTTCGAGGCCGATTCGAAAAAACGTGACCGAATGATGCGCAAGGCGGGATAGCGATGTTTCAAACTTTTGACAGTCCCGCAAATCCTGCGCAGGGGCCAGCGCGGCTGGCCGGCTTGCGCGCTAAACTGGCCGAGGCGGGGTTAACGGGCTTTATCATACCCCGCGCCGATTTGCATCAGGGCGAATATGTGGCCGCCCGAGATGAGCGGTTGCAATGGCTGACAGGATTCACGGGCAGCGCGGGATTTTGTATCGTTTTGCCCGATGTGGCGGGGGTGTTTATCGACGGACGCTATCGCACCCAAGTTAAGGTGCAGGTGGATCTGGCGCATTTCACGCCCGTGCCTTGGCCAGATGTTTTGCCTGGGCCGTGGATTATGGACCATCTGAAATCGGGGCAGATTGGGTTTGACCCTTGGCTGCACACGGCGGATGAGATCGCAAAACTTGAGGCGGCTTTGCATGGCGTGACATTGGTGCCCTGCGAGAACATGGTTGATGCGATTTGGGGGGATCAACCCGCGCCGCCCTTGGGCAAGGTATTTGTGCATCCCGACCATTTGGCAGGCAAATCCAGCACGGATAAGCGCAACGAATTGGCGGCGGTGCTGCGTGCAGCGGGGCAAAAGGCCTGTGTTTTGACCCTGCCTGATTCGATATGCTGGCTTTTGAATATTCGGGGTGCCGATGTGCCGCGCAATCCAATTTTGCACGCGGTGGCGATTTTGCATTTCGACGGGCGGGTGGATTTGTTTGCCGATGCGCGCAAGTTCACACCAGAGGTGCTGGCGCATTTGGGCGAGCGGGTGACGTTGAAACTGGGTCAAGATTTCAGCCATGCCTTGCGCGGATTAAAGGGGCCAGTGCGGCTGGACCGCGTTTGGTCGCCCTTGGCTGTTGCACATCTTTTGCAGGCGGCAGGAACCGAAGTGGCTTGGGCCGATGATCCGACCCGCCTGCCAAAAGCCCGCAAGAACGAGGCCGAGATTGCGGGAATGCGCGCGGCGCATCTGCGGGACGGGGCCGCGATGGTCGAATTTTTGGCATGGCTGGATGATGAGTCAATCCGTCCCGATCTAACCGAGATTGAGATCACTCGCGCGCTTGAGGGCTTTCGCCGCGCGACGAATGCGCTGCATGATATCAGCTTTGACTCAATCGTGGGCGCAGGTCCGCATGGCGCAATGATGCATTACCGCGTGACCGAGGACAGCAATCGCGCCATTGGGGAAAATGGTTTGCTGTTGGTGGATTCGGGGGGGCAGTATTCGGATGGCACCACCGATATCACGCGAACGATTGCGATTGGGGATGCAGGCGATTATGCCCGCGATTGTTATACGCGGGTGCTTCAGGGCGTAATTGCCATATCGATGGTGCGCTGGCCCAAGGGGCTGGCGGGGCGCGATCTGGATCCTTTGGCGCGGATGGCGCTGTGGCTGGCGGGGCGGGATTTCAACCATGGCACGGGCCATGGGGTGGGGGCGTTCTTGTCGGTGCATGAGGGGCCGCAGCGCCTGTCGCGCATATCCGAAGTGCCGCTGGACGTGGGAATGATCTTGTCGAATGAGCCTGGCTATTATCGTGAAGGCGCGTTTGGCATTCGCTTGGAAAATCTGATCGTGGTGCAAACGGCCCCTGCGCTGCAAGGGGGCGACAGCGAGCGCGAACAACTGTGCTTTGAAACCCTAACCTTTGC
Organism: Cypionkella sp.; assembly: GCA_040398785.1. Taxonomy (GTDB): domain Bacteria; phylum Pseudomonadota; class Alphaproteobacteria; order Rhodobacterales; family Rhodobacteraceae; genus Cypionkella. Next base: position 74,627 of record JBBATJ010000004.1, read on the forward strand.
GCCTTTTGATCGCCGCCTAATCGCGGTGGATATGCTGTCCCCCGCCGAGCGGGACTGGATCAATGCCTATCACGCGCAGGTTTTGGATGTGCTGGCGGATCGGCTGTCAGAAACGGCGCTGGATTGGTGCCACAGGGCTTGCGCCCCCCTATAGCGGGTTGACACTGTGGCCGGGAGTGGGGGTTTCACACCCCCGCGGGCCATTGGCATGGCCCCGCCCCCGTGGGATGTTTGGACAACGAGGAAGTTCGGGGGGAGGAAAAGCTGCGAAACAAAGTTGGGGGGGCGTTCGCGCGGTTTTAGGAGGCGGTGGCACGGATGCGTTCGACCATGGCGCGCAGACCGTTCGATCGTTGCGATGACAGATGATCTGTCAGACCCAGGCGGGAAAGTTCGGATTGTGCGTCGATGGCGGAGATCTGATCCATGGGTTGGCCTGCATAGAGCGCGTGCAAGACGGCGATCAGGCCGCGCACGATCATCGCGTCGGATTCACCTTGGAAATCATATTTGCCATCAGAGGGTGTGGGACGCAGCCACACTTGCGAAGCGCAGCCATCAACCTTGAGCGCGGCCACTTTGAAGGCGGGGTCAAGGGGGGGCATAGCGCGACCAAGTTCTATGACGTGGCGATAGCGATCTTCCCAATCGTCCAGAAAGGCGAAAGTGTCGACAAGGTCTTCAAAGGCGGGACTGGTCATAAACGTATCCTTTTCCCCAGATGTAGTGTTTCAGCCATCAAAGGTCCAGTGATTGGGGAAGGCGGTCTTTTCATGGGCGGGAAAATGCGTTAGCCATTTGTAAAGCGAATTGGAGACGCCATGGCCCTTTTTGGATTTGATCGTAAAGCGCGGTGGATACCGCTGGTTGCGGGGTTATTTGTGCTGTCGGTGTTGGCGGGATGTGGCGGCAAGCTGAACCCGTTTCACTGGTTTGGGCATCGTGCAAAAACTGCGGCAGAGGTGTCGATTGAGACCCCAAGCGATCCAAGGCCGTTGATTGGCATAATTACCGAAGTGCGGCTGGAAGATGTGCCTTCGGGAGCTTTGCTGACCGCGACGGGGCGTGGGGAGGCCGTGGGCAGCTGGAAAGCCGGTTTGGTGGCCTTGCCAGTGCAGGATGGGGTTTTGACGCTGGAGTTTCGCGCCTGGCCCGGAACCATTACGGGCAATGCGCGCGATGTCACTGTCGGTCTGCATTTAAACCGCAAGGATTTGGCGGGTCTGTCACGGATCGTCGTGCAAGGCGCGACGAATGCGCAGACGATTAAGCCCTAAGGTCACGCTAAAGCGTGACCACCCGCACGTCATGGCCCTTGGCAGACAAGGCGATCTCGCCACGGCACAAACGAATTGCATCATCGCCAAAGGCTTCGGCACGCCAACCGCGCAGCACGGGCAAATCGCGCTGGCCTGCGGCAATGCTGTCGAGTTCAGATGCCGAGGCGATCAGCCGCGGCGCCACGCCCAAGGATTCCGATTTTGCCTTGAGCAACACGCGCAACAAATCCGCAAGCGCGGGATTAACCTGCAATTGATCGCGGGATGTGTCGGCGCGGGGCAAATCCTGCGTCTCTAGGCCTGATTTGATTGCGGCCAGAATGCCGTCGGCAATCTCGGTCTTGCGGCCTTCGCGCATAAGCAGGCGTGATCGACCCAATTCCTCGGCAGTGGTGGGGCGGGTTGATGCAAGCTCCAACAACGCATCATCCTTCATCACGCGCGAGCGAGGCACATTGTTCAATTGGGCATAGGATTCGCGAAACCGCGCCAATTCTTTGACAATTGCCAAAAAGCGGCCCGAAGTCGTGCGGGTTTTGACGCGCAGCCACGCTTCATCTGGATGCACAGTATAGGTGGCAGGATCGGTCAGCATCGCGGCCTCGTCCGCGACCCATGCCTCTCGGCTAGATTTCACCAATTGCGCGGACAAAAATTCGTAAATCACCCGCAAATGAGTGACATCAGCCAAAGCATAATCTTTCTGCGCATCCGACAAGGGACGGCGCGACCAATCGGTGAAGCGCGAGGTTTTGTCCAAATCCGCCTTGACGATCTTTTTGACAAGGGTTTCATAGCCGACCTGTTCGCCAAAACCGCAGACCATCGCGGCGACTTGGGTGTCAAACATCGGGGTTGGAAACACATTGCCCTCGACAAAGAAAATTTCCAGATCTTGGCGGGCGGCGTGGAACACCTTGACTGTGGCGGTATGGCGGAACAGATCATACAGCGGAGCCATCGACATATCCGCACCCTCAATCGGGTCAATCAGTACGCCTTCGCCGTCGCGTCCGGGCAGGGCCATTTGGATCAGACATAATTTCGACCAATAGGTGCGCTCGCGCAGAAATTCGGTGTCTATGGTGACATAGGGTTCGGCTTTGGCGCGGTTGCAAAACTCGGCAAGGTCGGCGGTCGTGGTGATCGTGCGCATATCGGTCTTTCATTCGTGGGGGCGTCCCACCAAACGGCTATAGGCGCATTATCAAGGTTTGAAAAGCCTATCGCGCAAATTGGGAATTTGGGGAGGCGTGATCGTTTGTGACAAATTGGTGCAGCAGGAAAGGGTAAAGAATATGTTCTTGCACCAGAACCTTGGCGGCAAGGGTTTCGGCGGTGTCATCAGGCGCGATGTCCACCCGCGCTTGGCCCAAGATTGGACCTGCGTCCAGATCGGGCGTGACCAAATGCACGCTGCAACCCGCCTGTGTGTCGCCTGCATCCAGCGCGCGTTGATGAGTATGCAGCCCAGGGTATTTTGGCAAAAGCGACGGGTGAATATTCAACATCCGCCCCTGATACCGCATCACAAAGGACGGCGTCAGAATGCGCATAAAACCCGCCAGACAAATTACATCGGGCTTGGCCGCATCCAATACCGCCACAAGATCAGATTCAAACGCACTGCGGGATTTACCATGGTGATCGACGGCGGCGGTTTTGATGCCCAAATCTGTGGCCCGCGCCAAACCTGATGCAGTTGGATCATTGCTGACCACCAAAACCGGCCGGGCGGGATGATCGCCCACCATGTTTCGCACGAGGGCCAGCATATTCGAACCACCCCCTGAAATCAGGATGGCGACGCGTTTCACAGCAATTTACCCGTATAAATTACGCCTTCGCCCGCAATAATCTGGCCAAGGCGGGTAACGACCTCACCCTGTTCGGTCAACAGTTCGCGCAATGCGTCGGCGCGGTCAGCAGCAACAATCAACATCATGCCGATGCCGCAGTTAAAGGTTTTCAGCAACTCAGGTTCGGACATATGTGCCGTTTTAGCCAGCCAACGAAACACGGGTGGCAAGTTCCAAGACGAAAGGTCAATCTGACAAGCCATACCTTCAGGAACCACACGCGGTGGGTTTTCGGTCAGACCGCCCCCTGTGATATGGGCAAGCGCGTGCACCCCACCTGCACGAACGGCGGCAAGAACTTGCGTGACATAGAGCCGTGTCGGGATCAGCAAAGCCGCGCCCAAACTACCGTCTGCAAAAGGCGACGGGGCATCCCACCCCAGACCTGAAAGATCCACCACTTTGCGCACAAAGGAATAGCCGTTGGAATGCACCCCGTCCGATGCCAGCCCCAAGATAACGTCACCAATGCCGACGCCAGAGGGCAAATCATGCCCACGCTCCATTGCCCCTACCGCAAAACCTGCAAGGTCGAAATCATCTTTGTGATACATACCCGGCATTTCGGCAGTCTCTCCACCGATAAGCGCACAACCCGACGCCGCACAACCTGCGGCTATGCCGTTGATGATCCGGGTGGCTTGATCGACGTCCAACTTTCCTGTAGCGAAATAGTCAAGGAAAAACAAAGGCTCGGCACCTTGGCAGACCAAATCATTGACGCACATAGCAACCAGATCAATCCCGATCGTATCCACATGGCCCGTGTCAATTGCAATGCGCAATTTGGTGCCAACCCCGTCAGTGGCCGCCACAAGGATCGGATCATTATACCCCGCCGCCTTCAAATCAAACAGCGCGCCAAAACCACCCAGTCCAGACATTGTGCCTGCCCGCTGCGTGCGTTTTGCAGCAGGTTTGATCCGTTCCACAAGCGCGTTGCCTGCGTCAATATCCACACCCGCATCCGCATAGGTCAGGCCGTTATGTCCGGTAACTTTGGTCTCGCTCATGCCCCTGCCCCGCGTCTAAGAATGGGTCCGTGCTATACGAGAACAAAGTCTGGGGCAACAAGGTCTTGGTGCTTTGAACTTTGACAATCTCAGAACAGTTTTTCGACCCTGAACAGTTTTCCGGCTTGATGCCCTGCGCCCCGATCCGCATAGTGACAAAATGCAGGCATTTTTTCATGACCTTCACGCCATGTTTTTCGATGTGACCTTGGTCACGTCCCCTGTGTTTTTGGCTGTGGCGATTGCGGGCGCATGGTGGGTCTATCACCAAACTGGGCTGCAAGGTGGATTTTGGCGTTGGCTCGTCCCAATGAAATTTTACCTGCATCCGTCGCATTTGATCGATTTACAGTTGTTTGTTATCACGCGCGCTATGGCAGGTTTGGGAATGTTCGGCCTTGTGACATTCACAACCTTGATCGCCGCTTTTGTGGCGCAGCAAATGCCTGGGCCCGCCATATATGCACAAAGTCTCTCGCCTATTTTTCTTGCCTTGCTTTTGTGGCTGCCGTCAGATTTCGCGAATTACTGGATGCACCGCCTGTTTCACTCTTGGTCGTGGCTGTGGCCCCTGCACGCCGTCCACCATAGCGCAGAGGTTTTGACACCGCTGACAACTTATCGGCAACACCCCTTGGGCACAGTGATCGCTATTGCCGTGCAATCGGCGGTCATTGGCGCCATTCAGGGGGTTCTCGTGGGAAATCTATCCCCCAGCACCACGGGTGCCACACTTGCAGGGACCAACGCGTTTTTCGTGATTGCCAACGCCGCATTTTCGGCTTTGCACCATTCCCATGTTTGGCTCACTTATGGGCCGATCTTAGAACGCGTCGTCATTTCACCCGCGCAGCACCAAATTCATCACAGCACCAACATTGCCCATCACGATAAAAATTTTGGGAACACCTTGGCTATATGGGATTGGATGTTCGCCACCCTCTATGTGATAGACGGCCGCGAGGCAGTTTTGTTTGGCCTTACGAGCGAGGACGATGCAGCGTTGAAACAACAAAAGCTGTCGATCATCTTATTACAGCCGCTAAAGCGGATGATGACACGATTGCAGTCATAGCCCGCCTGCAGGATCGCGCAGGTCCTGCTATTTTTTGTTCGCTTTGTTTGTCGCCATTATTGCGGCAATAACAATGATCGCGACAATCAAGGGGAACACACTGCTGCCCGCAGCCGCAACCGCGGGCACACCAGCATTCGCTTGGGTCGCCAAAAAGCATCCCATACTGACGACAATCGCCAAAGAAGTTCTTTTCAAATTTTGGTTCCTTGAATAATTGATTTTATTTTCAGAACTGATTTGTCGCATCAGATGGACGAACAATCAAGGTATGGCCTTGACTGAGCCTGCGAGTTTGATACAGCGAACTTCTTATGGGCCTGTAGCTCAACGGTTAGAGCAGGGCGCTCATAACGCCTTGGTTGGGGGTTCGAGTCCCTCCGGGCCTACCATAGCAATGCTGAACAGGCGGTCGGGAGTAAAAATCTTCGCCGAAGATTTTTAGGCGCGCCCTGATGTCGGGAATGGCCCAATACCTATGCCTTTTGCATTTAGGCTGTCTCGGCCGCCTGCAAATGCCAGTCAATGACAATACGGCGTGGCACAGTTTGGGGATTGGCCAAAACTTCAAGGATCAGTTCGGCGGTGCGCGTGCCGATCAAGCGCGGGTGGGGATCAATCGTTGTGATGGTCGGATGCGAAATACCCGCAATTTCATAGGCACCAAAGCCTGCAATTGCGATCTGGTCTGGTACGTGCACGCCGCGGCGTTGACATTCGGTCAGCGCACCAAACGCCGACAGATCCGAAACGCAAATCACCGCTTGGGTATCGGGAAGCTGATCCAACAACTGCCCCATGGCGGTGGCGCCTTCCCGCATAGAAATGGGCGGCTTTCCCGCGCCAATCAACCGATCCGCGGCCAAACCATGCGCCGCCATGGCCGCAACAAAGCCGCGCCGACGGTCCGCGCCGCGCGTATCGCCATCGGTATCTCCACCAATAAAGGCGATACGCATCAGGCCTTTTGTGACCAGATGATCAACCATCCCAGCCATCGTGGCTGCATTGGAAAAGCCAACAACATGGCCAATCGGATCTTGCGGCAAATCCCAAGTTTCCACAACGGGGATGCCCGCATTGATCAACATTTTTCGGGTGCGTTCGGTGTGTCTGCCGCCCGTGACCACAATCGCCTCGGGGCGTCGGCGCAAAAGTTGCTCGATCAATACTTCTTCTTGTTGAATATCATACCCGCTGTGACCTAATAGAACTTGCATCCCCGCTAAGGCAAGCCGATCCGACAAGGCCCCCACAGTGTCGGCAAAGTTGGCGTTGTTGATAGATGGGATGGTGACGGCAACAAAATTAGTTTTTTGCGTGCGCAAGTTGGCAGCAGTGGCATCAAAGACATAGCCCAAATCTTCGGCAATTGCGCGGATACGGCTGCGCGTCGCCTCGGACACGGAACTGTCGGATTTGAAAGAACGACTAACGGTCATGACAGAAACACCCGCGGCAAGGGCAATATCTTTCATTGTTTTGGCGCTATGCTGCATAATGACCCCAACTCTGGCCCGTTAGTGCCAGTTTTGCGCGCGCCTGTCTATGTCAGGGCAAATATTCATCCGCTTCGGTAACATGGTGATGGATTCGACCCTCAAAGAATTGCGCGACGATTTCGCCCGTCACTTCGCGCGATTGAGCGCGAAAGGGGCTGTTCAGCGCGGCCTCCACGGCGGCAAGATCAGGATAGCTGATCGCAAGGATCAGCGGAAATTCTGGCGCGCCCAGATCGCGCGTCACGCCGAACATCACCCGCACAGAGGTATTTCCCGGAAATTGCCGCCACAGGGGGACAAGGCGCGTGGTGACGGCGGCGCGAAAATCTTGCGCGGATTGGCCAGATTTCAGGCAGCCTTCGAACAGGGCAAAACGGGTGATCATTTGAATGCGTCCTTGTTGGGTCCAGTGAAATATTCCATCAGCGCCGCTTGGTCTTCGCCGCCCAGACCTGCGGCGGTCAGCATACGGTGAATTTCGGCGCAAAGGGCCGTCAGAGGCATCGACGTGTTAGAGCGCCGCGCGAGGTCTTGGGCCGCGTTCAAATCCTTGACCATATTGTCAATGCGCCCCGTGCGGCGGTAATCGCGGGCGGCAAAGCGGGGCATATATTCTTGCAAAATGGCGCTGTCGGCGCGGCCACCCCGCAGGGCCTGCGGAATTTTTGATGCATCTACGCCTGCGTTTTGGGCCAGTTGCGTGGCCTCTGCCACGGCCATAAAGTTCAGACCACACAGGACTTGGTTGATCAGTTTGGTGGTTTGACCCGCGCCCACTGGTCCCATATGAGTCAGATTGCTGGACAGATGTTCCAGCAAGACGCGGGCATCCGTGACATCGGTTTCGTCGCCCCCCGCCATCAGGGTCAATTCGCCTGTGGCCGCCCGTGGCGCACCACCAGACAGGGGACTGTCGACCCAGCGCAGGCCCTTTTTGGCGGCTTTGGCAGCCAACTCACGGGTGGCGTCGGGATCGATTGAGGACATATCAATGATCAGAGTGCCCGCGCGCGCGCCTGCCGCGACGCCATCAGCGCCGAACACGGCAATATCCACGATCCGTGCCGAATTCAGACTGACCACGACGTAATCCGCACCCGCCACGGCCTGTGCCGCCGTCGCCGCGGATTTGGCACCCAAATCGACCAAAGCGGCAACTTTGGTCGCATCCAGATCAAATACGGTCAGGTCTTGGCCCGTTTTCACAATGCGCGCGCCTATGGCCCCGCCCATAGCACCAGCACCGATCAAGGCGACCTTTAGGGTCATATCACGTTCCTTTGAAAGCCCGCGATGATTTCGGCGGGGGTCTGGTCGATATCTTGGATCAAGTGCAATTCATCCGCCATGGGAGGTTCGAGGGTAGCAAGTTGGCTGTCTAACAGGCTGGTGGGCATGAAATGGCCAGGGCGCGCGGTCATGCGAGCCTGCAATATGTCGCGCGCACCTTGCAACATCAAAAACATCACGGGCGCCCCTGCCCTGTTCCTGATCTGATCGCGGTATTTACGTTTCAACGCCGAGCAGGCGATCACACTATTCCCGCCCGCCAATTCCGCCCCTACAAGGTCCAGCCACGGCGCGCGGTCATCATCATTCAGCGCCTCACCCCGCGACATTTTCGCGATATTGGCGGGGGGGTGCAGATGATCGCCGTCGGTGAACTGCAGACCACGGGCGGCGGCAAAACCTGCGCCGATGCTGCTTTTGCCGCAACCTGACACGCCCATCACAACAAATCGGCTAATCCCATTCATAATGAAATCGTGATCCCGCCATCGACAAAGATCACCGTGCCATTGACAAAAGAGGACGCTTCGGACGCCAAAAAGATGCAGGCCCCCACCAATTCACCAACATTGCCCCAGCGCCCTGCGGGGGTGCGTTTGGCCAACCATTCGCTGAAGGCAGGATCATCCACCAGCGCCTTATTCAGCGGCGTGTTGAAATATCCTGGCGCAATCGCATTACATTGCAGCCCGTATTTCGCCCAATCCGTGGCCATGCCTTTTGTTAGGTTCGTCACGGCCCCTTTGGTCGCGGTATAGGGCGCAATGCTGGGCCTTGCGAGAGCGCTTTGGACCGACGAGATGTTGATAATCTTGCCCGCGCCGCGTTTGATCATATGGCGCGCCACGGCTTGGCCGACATGAAATACGGATGCGATATTGGTTTGCAACAGGCGCTCAAACGCCTCGGCGGGGAAATCTTCCAAAGGGCCGCGATGCTGCATACCTGCGTTATTGACCAGAATATCAATCGGGCCAATATCCGATTCAAAGGCATCAACTGCCGCGCGCACGGCGTGGTGATCGGTGGCGTCAAAGGCCAAACTGTGAACGTTATACCCCTCGTCCCTAAGGGCTTGCGCGGCGATTTCCAGTTTCGCAACATCGCGGCCATTCATCACAATTTCGGCCCCTGCAGCGGCCATGCCCCGCGCCAACGCCATACCAATCCCCTGCGATGACCCTGTCACCAAGGCACGTTTTCCCGTCAGATCAAATAAGTGCAGGCTCATGGTGTTCCCTTGGATTGTGATTTTTTGGATGGGGTCGATTTAGGCTTGGCAAAGCGGTTCAGTCTCGGTTATGTTATCGATAACATGGACCACGAACGGCCGTCAACCAGAAAGCATATCATGTCAAAAGTGGAAATCTTGCAAGTTGGTCCCTATCCTGAATGGGACCAAGTGCCACTGGACGCGGCCTTTGTCGCGCATCGTTATTTCGCGGCGCAGGATAAGGCGGCGTTTCTGGCGCAGGTCGGCCCGAATGTGCGCGCCATTGCGACGCGGGGGGAACTTGGGGCCAATGCAGCGATGATTGCAGCCTGCCCAAACCTGGAAGTGATCTCAGTTTATGGCGTAGGCTATGACGCGGTGGATTTGAACGCCTGTCGCGCGCGCGGCATTCGCGTAACCAACACCCCCGATGTTTTGACCAATGACGTGGCGGATTTGGGGGTGGCGATGATGCTGGCACAGTCGCGCGGCATGGTGGGGGCCGAAACGTGGGTGCGCGATGGGTCTTGGGCGGCCAAGGGACTTTATCCGTTGCGCCACCGCGTTTGGGGCAAACGGGCGGGGATATTGGGTCTGGGCCGTATTGGCACGGCGGTTGCCAAACGTTTGGCGGGGTTTGATATGGATATCTCATATTCCAGCGCCACCCAGAAAGATTGCCCTTGGCGATTTGTCCAAGATGCCAAAACTTTGGCAGCGCAGTCGGATTTTCTGTTCGTGACCTTGGCGGCCACGCCTGCCACCCGACATATCATCAACGCCGAGGTGATTGCGGCACTTGGCCCGCAGGGGATGTTGATTAACATTTCCCGCGCGGCCAATATTGATGAAATCGCCCTGCTTGATGCGCTGGAATCGAGGGCTTTGGGATCGGCAGCCTTGGATGTGTTTGAAGGTGAACCCGCCCTGAACGCACGGTTTTTGGCATTGAACAATGTTCTCTTGCAGCCGCATCACGGGTCGGGCACGTTTGAAACGCGCCAGGCGATGGGGGCATTACTGCGCGAAAATCTGCTTGCGCATTTTGCGGGCAAGCCATTGCCGACACCGGTGCTGTGATGAAATCCATTGTCATCCACGCCGCGCGCGATTTGCGCCTTGAGGATCGCGACATCCCAACCCCCAGCGCGGGCCAAGTGCAAATCCAACTGGCCACAGGCGGAATTTGCGGATCAGATTTGCATTACTATAACCACGGCGGTTTTGGCGCGATTCGCTTGCGCGAGCCGATGATCCTGGGACATGAAGTCGCGGGCCATATTTCAGAGCTTGGCGCGGGGGTGACAGGGTTGCAGGTCGGGCAATTGGTTGCAATTTCGCCATCTCGGCCTTGCCATAATTGCCAGTATTGCCGCGCCGCACAGTATAACCACTGCCTGAATATGCGGTTTTACGGATCGGCCATGCCCTTTCCACATATCCAAGGTGCGTTTTCGCAGGTGCTGGTCGCCGATGTCGGCCAATGTGCTGTGGCCGATGGGCTGACCGCATCCGAGGCCGCGATGGCCGAACCTTTGGCCGTGGCTTTGCACGCTATGGGTCGGGCGGGGCCATTGCTGGGCAAATCGGTGCTGATCACGGGCTGTGGTCCGATCGGGATTTTGTGCATTCTGGCGGCGCGACGGGCGGGCGCAGATTTTGTGGCAGTGACCGATTTGGGGGATTTCACCCTGAATATGGCGCAAATGGCGGGCGCAGACCTGGCAATCAATATGGCCAAGGGCGATTTGTCGGGCTTTCACGCCGACAAGGGGCGTTTTGATGTCTTGTTCGAATGTTCAGGGGCGGCGGCGGCGCTAACTGCTGCAATTCCCGCGATGCGCCCAACTGGGACGATTGTGCAACTGGGACTGGGCGGCGATATGACCTTGCCGATCCAAGCTATGACAGCCAAGGAACTGAGCTTGCGCGGATCGTTCCGCTTTCACGACGAATTTTTTACGGGTGTCAGTTTGATGCAAAAGGGGCTGATCGATGTGAAACCCTTTGTGACACAAACCTTTGCATTGGGCGACGCTGTTGCCGCCTTTGACTGCGCGGGTGATCGCAGTCGGGCGATGAAGGCACAGATAGATTTTACGCAGACCTAAGGAAAACACCAATTTATTCGTGCCTTTAGCTGATTTTCTGAAACTTTGGCCGTGAAAAAACAGAAAATCACGCGCTTATGTTATCGATAACTTTTTTCTTGACTCGCGGCGGGATTGCCGCAACTGTGTCCAAGTATCAGAAACTCAGGAGGGGGTCTGATACAGTCTAGGGGGGGATATGTCCGATCAGGGCGGCTTATTTTTTGACCAGATCGTCAAGGGTTTTGGGGGCACGCGCGCGCTGCGTGGGGTGTCTTTGCGCGTGGCGCGCGGCGAGATCGTGGCCCTTTTGGGGGAAAACGGCGCGGGCAAATCGACCTTGATTAAGATTTTGGGCGGCATCTATGCGCCCGATCAGGGTCAGGTGATGGTGGACGGTAACACCTATCGCCATGTCAGCGGAAAAACGACTGCAAAACAGCCTGTGGCCTTTATTCACCAAGATTTGGGGCTCATCGAATGGATGAGCGTGGCCGAAAACATCGCGCTTGCGGTGGGATATCCCAAACGCAACGGCCGCATAGATTGGCCTGCGACAGAAAAACGGGCGCGGGATGCACTGGCCTTGGTTGAGGCAGATTTTGCCCCCACGGCCCGCGTCAGCAGCCTGACGCGCACAGAAAAATCATTGGTCGCCATTGCGCGGGCCTTGGCGGTGGAATGCGATTTTCTGGTTTTGGATGAACCCACGGCCAGCCTGCCCGCAGATGAAGTGGAACGTCTGTTTGCCGCCCTGCGCCCGCTGCGGGCCAAGGGCGTGGGCATGATCTATGTCTCGCATCGCTTGGATGAGGTGTTTCAAATCGCTGACCGCGTTGCGGTGCTGCGTGATGGGCAAATGGTGGGTTTGCGCGATATCGCCGATACGGAACCGGCTGAATTGGTCAGCCTGATCGTCGGACGCAAAACCCGCGACATTGACCGCCCAAGCGTTCAGTCGGGTCCAGAACTATTGACGGCAAAGGGTCTGGCGACCCGCAAGGCGGGGCCAATTGATCTGAACATTCGGCGCGGTGAAATGGTGGGACTGGTCGGCTTGCGCGGCGCAGGACACGAAGATATCGGCCGCGCTTTGTTTGGCCTTGAACCCCATAGCGGATCGGTTCTGCTCGAGGGTAAGGCCCCAGATCTCACCTCGCCACGTGCTGCGATGGGATCAGGAATTGGGTTTGTCGCCCGCGACCGCGTGGTGGAATCAGTGGCCCCAGCCCTGACGATCCGCGAAAATGCGTTTTTGAACCCGAATGCCACAGGCCGGCGAATGCTGTCGTTTATGACCCGCCGCACCGAAGATGACTTAGCGCGCAATTTGGGCGCACGGGTGGGCCTGTCGCCCAACGATCCGCATTTGCCGATTGAGGCCCTGTCGGGCGGCAATCAGCAAAAGGTCGTGGTGGGCCGATGGCTGGATACGGGGCGCCGCCTGCTGATTGCTGAAGACCCAACAGCGGGCGTCGATGTGGGTGCCAAGGCCGAGATTTACCATCTGCTGTTTGGCGCGCTTGCGTCTGGGATGGGGGTTTTGGTGGTCAGCACAGATTTTGAAGAAATCGCCAATATTTGCCACCGCGCCATCGTGTTCAGCCGTGGCCAAGTTGTGGCCGAGTTGTCGGGTGAAGGTCTGACAACAGCAACATTGATCCAAGCCGCCAGCGCGCAAGCGGCATAATAGGAAATACCATGAACTCGATCCAATCTGACGCCTTAGAACCAACACGCGATGAACTGGCGGGGCAAAATTTCATGCAACGCCTGATCCGCCTTGCGCCCGTTTACGGGCTTGTGATCCTGACAGTGCTTTTGATTGGGTTGTTTTCCATTCTATTGCCAAACACCTTTCCAACCCTTTTGAACCTGCGCGCAATTCTGTCGGACAAGGCGATCATCGCGCTGCTGTCTTTGGCCGCTATGATCCCAATGGTAGCGGGACGGATTGATCTGACTGTCGGCTACGGCATTGTTTTGTGGCACATTCTGGCGATTTCATTTCAGGTGAATTTCGGAATGCCTTGGCCTTTGGCTGTGGCGATCGTGATCATTTTGGGCGCGATCACAGGGGTTTTGAACGGCATTTTGGTCGAAGTGGCCAAGATTGACGCCTTTATCGCAACTTTGGGCACGGGCACGGTTTTATACGCGATTGCCCTGTGGCATTCGGGCGGGCGACAGGTGGTGGGGGCGCTGGACCCTGCGTTTTACCAACTTAGCGGCAAGTGGGTTCTGGGCCTGCCCATCACGGCGTTTTATGTTGCGGCAGTCAGTCTGCTGATGTGGTTTGTGCTGGAATTCACGCCGGTGGGGCGGTTTTTATATGCGATTGGCGCCAACCAGAAGGCGGCGGAGTTAAACGGCATTCCCACGCGCAAATATGTGGTGGCGGCCTTTGTCGCATCTGGCACACTTTCCGCGATTGCGGGGGTATTGCTCGCGTCCAAACTGCGGATTGGTCAGGCCTCGGTGGGCCTAGAGTTTCTTTTGCCCGCGCTGGTCGGCGCGTTTCTGGGATCGACCACCATCAAACCAGGCCGTGTCAATGTTTGGGGGACGATCATCGGCGTCACCATTCTGGCGGTGGGTATTTCCGGCATTCAACAATTCGGCGGCTCGTTCTGGGTGGAACCGCTGTTTAACGGCGCGACGCTGCTGATTGCGATCGGCATCGCGGGATATGCGCAGCGCAAAAAGGGCGCTGCGCGCAAATAGTTAACCAATCCTTGGGAGGATGAAATGAAGAAGCGTATGTTTATGAAAGTGATGCTGGCGACGTCCATGCTGGTTGCCTTGCCGGTGTTTGCGCAGGATATGGCCTTTGACGGGCCAACCGCTGGGCCAAAGGCCGCCGAGGGCAAGACGATCGTCGTGCTGGCCGCCGATATGAAAAACGGCGGCATTCTGGGCGTGACAACGGGCGTCGAAGAGGCGGCCGCGAAAATCGGCTGGACCGTGCGCGTGCTGGATGGCGGCGGTTCCGTGCAAGGACGCACGGCAGCCTTTGGTCAGGCGATGGCGCTGATGCCAGACGGGATCATCATCAACGGCTTTGACGCAACCGAACAACAGGCCGCGATTGAGGGCGTTGCGGCGGCAAAAGTGCCGATGGTGTCGTGGCATTCGGGACCAAAAATCGGCTGTGACGCACCAGGCGGTATTTTCGCAAACGTGTCAACCGATGCAATGCAAGTGTCGGATGTGGCCGCAAAATGGGCGGTGGATGATGGGGCCAAGGGCGTCGTGATCTTTACCGATTCCACCTATCAGATCGCGATTGATAAGGCGGATCGGATGAAAAAAGACCTTGAAGATGCAGGCGTCAAGGTTCTGGAATATGTCGACACGCCGATTGCAGAAACCTCGACCCGCATGGGGCCATTGACCACGACCTTGCTGCAAAAATACGGCGCGGATTGGACGCATTCGCTGGCGATCAACGATCTTTATTTCGACTTTATGGGCCCAGCATTGGCCTCTGCAGGCGTCGACGGCAAGGCCAACCCCAAGGCGGGTTCGGCAGGCGACGGATCCGAAGCCGCGTTCCAGCGCATTCGCACGGGTCAATATCAGGCTGTGACGGTGGCAGAGCCGCTGAATCTGCAAGGCTGGCAGTTGGTGGACGAGTTGAACCGCGCCGTGTCGGGCGAGGCGTGCTCTGGCTATGTGACCGCGCCTGCGTTGGTAACGGAAGAAGGCCTTAAGGCGATGGGCGACAGCAATGCCTTTGATCCGCAAAACGGCTATCGCGACGCCTATGCGAAAATCTGGGGTAAGTAACACAAATTACGGGCGCCCAGATCGGGTGCCCGTTCATCCTTGCAGCGCGTGCCACAGGATACGCGGCAATTTCAAAAGGCTGGGGCGGTGTTCAAACCGTGTCAGCAATTTGCCCAAAATCGCGGCGCGGCGGTTGGTGATGAACCACGGCGGGCGCGGCAACAGTCCTGACAGGCCCAGATTGCGCGGAAATGGCCGCCAAGGTGCGGTCACGACAACGCGCTCGGCGCGGTCAAACATCATCGTGTTATGCGCTGTGCCAATGCCACTGCCGACATCTTTCAGGGTGCTGCCGGGAAAGCCGCCCCAAGTGCAAGCGGGGATCAAAAACGCAATCCCCGTCCAACCATTGATCGCAATCGCCCCATAGCGCAGATCGGCCAAAATGGCGTCAAACCGCGCCTTACCGATTTTGCGCATTGTCGCGGGATGGATGACGATATTTGCCCCCAAAGTGCCATAAAGCTGGTCATTGGCATAGACGATGGCGGCGCGCAGAAACGCCTCAGGATCACCACCCGCAATTTCATGCGTGGTCAGGGCGGGGGCGAAAATCTCATTTTGCGCGAACCATTCCCCGCCATTGGGCACGAAAACCAAGGGCGGCGCGCCATTTCGCGGCAGTTCGGACGCTTGTCCTGCATGGGCCGCGAAATCTTTCATACGCGCCTCTGCCCCCGGATAATAAGCCCCGCGCTGCGGCGCATTTGCAATCACCCGCGCCAGATTGTCCATCAAGGCCGATTTTTGCGCCCAATCACGCGGCAGGATCAGCATTTGGCAGGCAATGCAGTTGAAGCCCGAATTGTGCAGCTTTTGTGTGGCAATGTTTTCCGCCTGATAGGCCAAATCCCGCGCCGACCAAGGGCCAGGAACCACAATGGTCGGCCCCACACCGCCCAATTCTGATGTGATCCGCTTGGTCAGTTTCGGGGTGATCCGCATCGTATCATCGCCCCATACGATTTTGTCATGTGTCGCCGCAGCACCCGTGATATGAATTTCCTGTACCAAATCATGGTTGCACAAATACGCCCCCACATCCCCGCCCCCGCGCACGATCCGCAAGGCATTCAGGTCGATCAAGGGACGCAAGGCAGCGGTGAGATAATCGGCCAAATAATCGTTCACGGGGTTCATCTTCAGGATCACCACCTGATTTTCCGAAAACACTTTGTGCAGCACGTCCAAGGGCGAAATCGCGGCGATATTGCCTGCCCCAAGGACCAGCGCAACCGCGCCTTTGGCATTGTGATGCTGGGCGGTGGTTTCGACTAGGTTTTCCGCCGTCACACCCTGCTGCATCCAAACCTCGGCGGTGATGCCCGACAATAACAGATGTTCCGTCCATGAATGCGGCAAGACCCGCACCGCCAATTGGCCGCTGGGTATCGTGCGCTTGTGCAGGGGCGTCAGATAGGCCCGACCCTTCATTTTCGACAGAGTTTCCATCAACCCATTGCAGGCCATCATCAGACCATAAGGACCAGACAGCCATTCCTCGCCCACCAAAGATGACCCAACGGGGATCAGTTTCTTGCGCGCGGCAGTGGTGGCCCATCCCTCGGCGACCTGCATCAGATTGTCTTTGATCTGATGCAGTATCTGAATGCGGTCAGGCAAAGAGGTCGCGGCCCAATGCGCTTTGGCCGCATCCAGTTCGGCCAAATCGCGGTCAAATGCGGTTGTGTCCATTTACAGACCCCCTTTAATCATATCCGCGGCCCGTTCCGCGATCATAATGGTCGGCGCATTGGTATTTCCACCAATCAGATTGGGAAAGATTGAGGCATCGACAACCCGCAGGCCCTGCACGCCGCGCACACGCAACTGGGTATCCACGACGGATTGATCGTCGCGGCCCATGCGGCAAGTGCCAACAGGATGATAGATGGTATCAGCGCGCGCGCGGATGTGGTCGGCCCAATCAGCGTCTGATTTGGCCCCACCCGTGCCGAACATCTCGCGCAAGCGATAAGGTGCCATGGCGGGGGCCTGCATAATCGCTTGGGCTTGTTTTGATCCCGCAATCAGCGTCTTTAGATCGCGCGGATCAGACAAATAGCGCGGATCAATCCCGGGCGCAGCCATCGGATCAGGGCTATTTAGGAACACTTCGCCGCGACTATAGGGCCGCAAAACGCAGGCGTGCAGGCTAACGCCGTGGCCATAATGCAACCGCTTGCCGTGGCGGTCTACGACGGCGATGCAGAAATGCAGTTGGATATCGGGACGGGCCAGTGCGGGATCGGTTTTGATAAACCCCGCCCCTTCGGCAAAGGGAGTAGCAATCATGCCTGTGCCATTGCGCCGCCATTGCAGCATCTGTTTGATCAGGGTCAGCGCAGGGCGCAGACCTATTCCGAAATTATCAGGGTCTGGGGTTTTATAGGACAGCGTAAAATCCAAATGATCCGAAAGGTTTTGCCCAACATTTGGGCTGTCATGGACAACTGAGATGCCATGACGGCGCAATTCTGCCGCAGGCCCAATGCCCGACAACATCAACAGTTGCGGGGTTTGAAACGCGCCTGCGGACAGGATCACTTCGCGCAGGGCTGTGATCTGGTGGCTTGCGCCATCTTTGGAATATTCAACGCCTGTTGCGCGCGTGGCGTCCATCAAAATGCGGGTGGCTTTGGCGCGGGTGATGATGTGCAAATTTGGACGCTTGCGCAGAAAGGCGGCACTGGCAGAACAGCGTTCGCCATTGCGGGCCTTATCGTGAAATTGCGTGACTTGATACAGTCCCACCCCGTGATTGTCACCACGGTTAAAATCGCGCGTTTCGGGATGGCCGCATTCCACGCCCGCCGCCACAAAGTCGCGACTGATCGGGCGGGGGGATTTTTGGTTGGAGACGTGCAGCGGTCCACTGTCGCCATGCAGATCATCTGCGCCGTTTTCGTTGTATTCCGATTTGCGGAAATAGGGCAGGCAATCGGCCCATGACCAGCCCAGATCGGCCCAATCGTCATAATCAGACCTTTGGCCGCGGACATACAGCATGGCATTGATCGCACTGGATCCGCCCAAGGCTTTGCCGCGCGGTTGAAACCCGCGCCGCCCGTTCAGGCCCGGTTGCGGTGTGGTCTGAAATGCCCAATTGGCGACGCCAATTTGCCCAGGCACCAGGGCCACAACTGCCGCTGGCGTGCGGATCAGGATATTGTCCCCTTGCCCCCCCGCCTCCAGCAAGCAAATCCGCAACGAACGATCTTCGGCCAAACGGGCGGCCAAGGTGGCCCCGCCTGATCCACCGCCCACAATCACATAGTCAAATTGATCCATCGCGCCGCCCCTTTTGTGTGCAAGCGATCTGATGGGGATGCAAAAGTCCAGCAAAAAAAATTCGGGGACGCAGCGTCAGATGCCTATTTCAACAAGGCATTTAGGTATCGACCATAGTTGTTCTTACCGAACCGCGCCGCTTGTTTCGCCAATTGGGCGTCATCTGTCCAACCCTTGTGATAGGCAATTTCGTCGGGGCTGCCCGTTTGCAATCCTTGGCGCTCCTCAAGTGTGCGCACAAAATTGCCTGCGTCCAGGAGGCTGCCATGGGTGCCCGTATCCAGCCAAGCGAAACCGCGACCCATCAGTTGAACGCGCAAGGCACCGTCATCCAAATAGCTTTGCAACAGGCTGACGATTTCCAATTCGCCGCGCGGCGAAAGGCGCACCTCTGCCGCGCGGTCGGTTGCGGTATTATCTAAAAAATACAACCCCGTTATCGCATAGTTCGAGGCAGGTTTCACAGGTTTTTCCGCGATACCGCGCACCATGTTTTGTGCATCAAATTCCACAACCCCATAGCGTTCGGGGTCCGCCACATGATAGGCAAACACGCTGCCGCCCGTGGTATAGCTATCCGCCTCGGCCAAAAGGTTGGGCAATCCGTGACCAAAAAAGATGTTATCGCCCAAGACCATCGCAGACGGTGCCTTGCCCAAAAAGTCCCGCGCCAAAAGATAGGCTTGGGCCAGACCATCGGGACTGGGTTGCACAATATAGGTCAACGACAGGCCCCATTGGCTGCCATCCCCCAACAGACGAATAAATTGGGATTGATCCTCGGGGGTGGTGATGATCGCAATTTCGCGGATGCCCGTCAGCATCAGGGCCGACAGCGGGTAATAGATCATCGGCTTGTCATAAACAGGCAATAGCTGTTTTGACACACCCATCGTGATCGGCCACAGCCGCGTGCCCGACCCACCTGCAAGGATAATGCCTTTGCGTTTCATGCTACGCCTTTCAAATCTGACAAAATATCGCGCAATTCAGCCCGCCAATCGGGGGGCGATATGCCAAAGTCGCGCCCCAAGCTGGCACAGTCCAGCCGCGAGTTTTGGGGTCGTTTGGCGGGGGTGGGATAATCCGTGCTGGGGATGTCTTGGACGCGACACGCCAGATCGGCCACAATTGCACGGGCAAAATCGGCCCAACTGACGGCGGGGGCGCCCGCGAAATGATAGGTGCCGCCGTTGGCACCGGCCTGCATTTTGGCCGCAATGGCGAACAGTGCATCAGCAATGGCGGCGGCTGAGGTCGGCCCGCCAATTTGATCTGCAACCACATTCAACGTGTCGCGTTGCCCGCCCAGACGTCGCATGGTTTTCACAAAATTGCTGCCATGCGCGGACACAACCCAAGAGGTGCGCAAAATCATATGCCGCCCGCCTGCAGCACGAACACCAATTTCCCCCGCCAATTTACTGCGCCCATAGGCCCCCAAAGGCGCGACGGGATGATTGGGAGCAAAGGGTGCATTTCCTGCCCCGTCAAAGACGTAATCAGTGGAAATATGCAAGAATGGCCGCGCCCCTGCCGCAAGCGCGATCGCGGCGGGGGCGTCGCCGTTGATGACAGTGGCGGCCTGTTCTTGGGATTCGGCCAAATCCACGGCGGTCCATGCGGCAGCGTTTATGATCACATCAGCGTCCGAACTTGCTGCCACTGCGGCGCAAGCTTTGGGATCGGACAAATTGGCCTGATTGCGCGCAAGACAGATCAAATCAACACCAAAGGGCACCCGCCGCGCCAATTCCCGCGCCACTTGCCCCGACTGCCCAAAAACAAGAACTTTCATGACTTGGTCCCCAACCGGTGCCCAACACCAGCGCGGGCCAGCAAAGGACGCCACCAATCTTCATTGGCCAAATACCAATCCACAGTGCGCTGCAAACCCTGTTCCAGCGTGACCGAAGGCCGCCATCCCAATTCGTCTCTAATCCGTGACGGGTCAATCGCATAGCGCAGATCATGGCCAGGGCGGTCAGTGACAAAGCTGATCATGCGGTCATGCGGGGCAGCGTCAGGACGCGCGCGGTCAAGGATCGCGCAAATCATCCGCACGATGTCGATATTTCGGGCCTCATTTTCGCCACCGATATTATAGCTGCGCCCAATCTGGCCGCGCTGCAATACCGTCAACAGGGCATCAGCGTGATCCTCAACATACAGCCAATCACGAATATTTTCACCCGCCCCATAAACAGGAATTGCGCGCCCAGCCAAGGCGTTCAAAATCACCACGGGGATCAATTTTTCGGGAAAATGATAGGGACCGTAATTGTTGGAACAATTCGTCAAAAGCACGGGCAAACCATAAGTTTCCCCCCAAGCGCGCACCAGGTGATCCGAGGCCGCCTTGGACGCGGAATAGGGGCTGCGCGGATCATAAGGCGTGGATTCCGAAAACTGGCCCGTTGCCCCCAAGGATCCAAACACCTCATCCGTTGAAATATGGTGAAACCGAAAGCCAACAGGCCGCCCCTGTCGCGTCCAATAGGCGCGCACCGCCTCAAGCAAATGAAAAGTGCCTGTGATATTGGTCTCTATAAAATCTGCGGGGCCGTCGATGCTGCGATCCACATGGCTTTCTGCGGCCAGATGCATCACCGCGTCGGGATGATGCGCTGCAAAAATCCGATCCAATGCAGCGCGGTCACGAATATCGGCCTGCACAAACTGATACAGGTTCGATCCCACCACACTGGCCAGATTATCCAGACAGGCTGCATAGGTCAGTGCGTCTAGATTGATCACCTGATGCCCCTGCGCAATGGCCTGCCTTACCACAGCCGAGCCGATGAACCCCGCGCCACCCGTCACCAAAATACGCATCTTGAATTCCCTAGGTGAATGGCGTGTTAAAATCGGCAAACAGAGGCGCAAAGCGGTCTTTGTCAGACAAGATCGGCGTGCCCGTTAAACCCCAATCAATCCCTATGCTGGGATCGTCCCAACGAATGCCACCATCGCAATCAGGCGCATAAACATCCGTGCATTTATACTGCACCTCTGTGTCCGGCAGGCGGGTGACAAATCCATGCAAGAACCCCTTTGGAACCAGCAATTGATGGCCGTTTTCCGCGGTCAGATCAACACCCAGCCATTGGCCAAAGGTGCCCGATCCACGGCGCACATCTACGGCTACGTCAAAAATAGCGCCCTTGGTGCACCGCACTAACTTATCTTGGGCATGGGGGGGGCGCTGGTAATGTAAACCGCGCAAAGTCCCGACCTCGGCGGACATGGAATGGTTGTCTTGAACAAAATCCAAATCAAACCCTGCTTGGGCCATGCGGTGACCATTCCAAGTTTCGCAAAACCAACCGCGCGCGTCGCCGAACCTTTGGGGGACCAGAACGACCAGCCCAGATAATTTGGTATTAATGACACGCATAAAATTCCCTCACTACGCGCATCTTGTAAATCGAAAGCCCCCTTTTTGCAAGTTTAGCCATTCATGAACCTATAATGGCGCGGTCATTGTGCTTGATAGTTGTAAAACAGCGACCATATTGGGTGAGCCGCAAACGGCGATTGGCGCTTGTATATCTGGCTATTCCGCCCTTAAACACCTAGCCAGTTATGCATCTTACATTTGGACAGAATGACACAAATCGCAGACCACACGTTGTTAATCCCCAAAACACGCGCTGAACGTCTTTTGGCGCGACTGCCTGCGGACAGGCTAATCCTGCGGTTGCTGCTGGAAAGCTTTGACGAACATAGATGGCGGTATTTTTCGGCGGTGATCGCAATGGTCATGGTGGCGTCCACAACCGCGCTTTCGGCGTGGATCATCGGCGTGATTGTGGATGTGATGGCCACACCCGAAAATCGCGCCAAGATCTATATGGTCGCCTTGGGCGTCGTTTTGATCTTTATGTTCAAGGGGATCGCCACCTTTGCCCAATCTGTGTTAATGGCGCGCGCGGGAAACCGCATTGTCGCGCAAAAGCAGGTGCAAATCTATGACCGTTTGGTCGCACAAGGCCTAAGTTATTTCAACACCACAGAAACATCGGATTTGCTGTTGCGCGTCACCCAGACGGCGCAAATGGGGCGGGCGGTGATTGATACCCTGGTGACGGGCTATGTGCGGGATGCGCTGACTTTGGTCGCGCTGGTTGCCTTGATGATTTATCAGCAACCCCTTTTGTCGACTGTCTGCTTGATCGTCGGGCCAGCCTCTTTGTTTTTGGTGCAAAAAATCTTGGCGCGGGTGCGCGATGTGATGCAGCAAGAAATGGCAGGTCTGACGGAAATCATCAAGGTTGTGCAGGAAACCTCTATTGGGGTGCGGGTGATCAAGGCATTTGGACTGGAACCTGTGATGTCGTCTCGGATGGAAACAGCCGTGCGCCAAGTGGAACGCCGCGCCAACAAAATGATCCGCCTAGAGGCCGCAACAACCCCGATCATGGACACTTTGGTCGGGGTCGCAATCGGTGGCGTGGTCTTGATGAGCACTGTCACGATTTTTGGCCATTCGGCGGGCACCCCTGGGCAATTGATTTCTTTTGTGACCGCCTTTTTGATGGCCTACGAGCCTGCAAAACGGCTGTCAAAAATGGCTGTCGCACTTGAGGCGAATATGTTTGGCGTGCGGCTGATGTTTGAGATGCTGGATGCCCCCCCCAGCATGGTTGAAGCCAAGGATGCGGTCGATTTGGGCACGGGACCAGCCCTGATCCAGATGCGGGATGTGGAATTCGCCTATGCGACCGGCGACGCTGTGCTGAACGGCGTCACTCTCGACTTTCCCCAAGGCAAGACCACTGCCTTGGTTGGCCCCTCGGGCGGGGGGAAATCAACGATGTTGAACCTGCTTTTGCGATTATACGATCCGACGTCGGGCTGTGTCCTCATCAATGGCCAAGATATAAAAATGGCGAGCTATGCCTCCTTGCGCAAAAGCATCGCCTTTGTGGGCCAAGATACGTTTCTGTTTTCGCAGAGTATTTTTCAAAACCTACGCCTTGCCCGCGCTGATGCCAGCGACGCGCAGATATTTGACGCCGCAAAAATGGCCCATGCGGACGAGTTTATCCAAAAATTGCCGTTAGGTTATGATACGCAAATCGGCGAAAATGGCGTATTTTTGTCGGGTGGGCAGCGTCAACGCCTGGCAATCGCACGCGCCGTTCTACGCCAAGCGCCGATTTTACTGTTGGATGAGGCGACCAGCGCGCTGGATTCGCATTCCGAAAAACTGGTGCGTGACGCGTTGGAACATTTGACCAAAGATGTGACCACTGTTGTTGTGGCCCATCGTTTGTCGACGATCCTAAAAGCGGATCAAATCTGCTATCTTGAGGCAGGCAAAGTGTTGGAACGTGGCACATTGGCAGAACTTTTGTCCGCCGATGGTAAGTTCAAACGCCTTTATGACAGCCAATTCGCTGGAACGTAATTACCGCCGATGGCGACGCGCCAATCGCGCCTTATTCAAGGTTCTGACACGCTGATATACGGCTTGGCCAAAAATCGCGCGCAAGCCAGACTTAATGCCATCCGAA
The DNA here is from genome assembly GCA_040398785.1 of Cypionkella sp. GTDB lineage: Bacteria > Pseudomonadota > Alphaproteobacteria > Rhodobacterales > Rhodobacteraceae > Cypionkella. The sequence continues at coordinate 98,548 of JBBATJ010000004.1, forward strand.
ATGTTAAATACCCTGTCATCCAGCGTTCCAACAACAGGGGCGGAGACGCCAATTTGCGTTGTTAAAAAAGGCGCCGCCCCCAGATGGCGGCTGATGCGTCGCAACAGATCTTGACGTTGTGACAAATAGGTTGCTGCATCACGGGTGGTCAGCGATGTTGTTTTGCGCAAATGCACATAGAACTCCAGCCCTGCGGTTTGAGATATCTCTATAATCTCAAGATCGATCAAACCCAAATGGGCACAGTCCCGCAGTAACAGTTCCAGTGTTTCAGGAAACATAACGGTACAATGGGCATCTGTATAGCTGGGCTGATGGTTCACCTCTTGCAAATAGCGACCATAGGCACTTTGCAGATCGCCGACAGCAATAAAATTATCCAATTGCCCCGTTTTAATATCACAACCAACACTATTTTTTCCGTCCACCACATAAGCACCCTGATTGGCCCAAAAATCTAGCAAGGTTTCAGCATTGGGCTGTTTATCGTCGCGATGAAAGGCACCGATCCAATCCGACAGACGTGTCGGCATTCGAAAATGGTCGAAACAAGCGCGGCAGTCGGGCACAGCCATGCTCAATACTCCGCCCACCTCAAGCGCAGTGCTACAGCCACGTAAAAACTTAATGGGATTTGGCAAATGTTCGAAATTATGCGATGAGACGATATAGGCGATTTTACCAGATAGTCCCCGTTCTTGGATCATGTGGCCAATGTTCGACGCATCCCCGACGATATCCACAGGTTCAATTCGATCCACCCATTCTGTCAATATACTTGGATCGTTGCGCGCCATTTCGCGCAGTTTATTTTCATCAAATATATCTAAAGACATGATCTTTCCCCCGTCGCGCTTTGCAACTATGGGGGCAAAATATGGTGCCACTTCGACGCCTAATTTTGATGTATCAATGTGGCGGATTATCGAGTTGATGCGCGACAAACAACCTCTCCTTATCAAGCTTTTAGAAATGGTTTGGACTTTTACTTTTACGACTTACGGGCCATCAAAGCCAAAGCAGGTCCGTTTGGATGATCTGTGTGGTCAAAGGCGACTTCGATATTTTCATAGCCATAGTAACGCAACACAGCGAATAGATCCTCTTTGTAAATCCAATTTGAATAGGTTTCAGGACCGCCACAAAAACCCTCCCATCCCAAGGCATCAGCATAGAGCTGCGGCACAATACGGACAGCAATCGGCGTTGATTTGTCTGTGCGCATTTCTTTCGGCAGCCATTTTACGCCAACCTTATCCACAATAGCTGGGTTCCAGACAGTTAAATCAGGGTCAAACACATGGGTCCACAAAAACAAGTTGGAACTGATCGACGCAATCTTTCGAATAAGGTCGACAGGGTCAGTCATATGATACAATACACCCGACGCCACAACCAAGTCGGTCCTTTGATCTTTCCCAAATGATTTCATAAAATCACCCAGAACAAATTTAGACCGCATTCCATATAAGTTTTTTGTGACCAGACAGCGTAAAAAGGCTTCGTGATTTGCTTCTATAGCGGTGACAGTTGCGCCTGCGGCCTCAAGCATAAAGGTATGACCGCCTTCCAGTGGCCCAAGTTCCAAAACATTCCAGCCCGAAATATTGCCTAACTGTTGACACATCCACGTGATCCGCGGGTCTTGAAACAAACCCGCCGCGCCGGATTTTTCAAAATTTGGCAGCGTAGAAGACCATGTTCCGGAAAACATATCGACAGAGTTTTGATCTGCAGGGATCAGGTCAGAATATTGTGCGGCCCTGTTCGCATTGCTTATATTTGCATCAATCGTTTTCAGCTTGTTGCCAAATACTCTTTCAAAAAGGTCATGAATACGTCTTTTCATTCTAATGCCTTGGACCAAATATCGAATTTTCAGAAAAAATCACACAACCTTGGCTAGTTTAACAAGCCAAGGTTGTAAAGCAATGTTTCGTGGCCCATCGCAGGGGAGGCGCGGCATTTCTGCCGCGCCGTTTTTGTTTATGCCAAATCGAACCGATCCAATTCCATGACTTTGACCCAAGCGGCAACGAAATCACGCGTAAATTTCGCGCTGTTATCAGGGGCCGCGTAGACCTCGGCCAAGGCACGCAGTTGCGAGTTTGATCCAAATACCAGATCGACGCGGGTGGCGGTGTATTTCACATGACCGTTCTGATGGCCTTGGAACAGATCGTCGCCGTCGGGGGTCCAAGTGGTGTTCATATCCAGCAAATTGACAAAGAAATCATTGGTCAAGGTGCCGGCGCGATCGGTCAAAATCCCGTGCTGTGTGCCGCCCGTATTGGCCCCAAGCGCGCGCATACCGCCCACCAGAACGGTCATTTCGGGCGCGGACAGTTTCAACAACTGCGCCCGATCAACCAGCAGTTCTTCGGCAGAGACAGAGAATTGCTTTTTCTGATAATTGCGGAAGCCATCCGCAACGGGTTCTAGGACGGCGAAACTTTCGACATCGGTCTGTTCAGCCGTCGCATCGCCACGCCCCGAGCGGAAAGGAACGGCGTGTCCCGAGGCCTTTTCAATCGCGGCGCATCCGCCCAAAACGATCAGATCAGCCATGGACACCTGCCCCTTAAAGCCTGCCTTGATCCCCTCAAGGGCCACCAGAACCCGTGCCAAATCGGCGGGATTGTTCACCGCCCAATCCTTTTGCGGGGCAAGACGCACCCGCGCGCCATTGGCACCCCCGCGTTTGTCCGATCCCCGGAACGTGCTGGCCGAGGCCCATGCAGCCCCTACCAATTGTGCAATCGTCAGACCCGTTGACAAAATCTGCGCTTTCAGATCCGCGATCTGCGCATCCGTCACGGCAGTTCCCGCAGGGATCGGATCTTGCCAGATCAAATCCTCGGCAGGCACATCAGCGCCCAAATACAGAACCTTTGGCCCCATATCGCGGTGCGTCAGTTTGAACCATGCGCGGGCAAAAGCATCAGCGAACAAGGCGGGATCGGCGTGGAATTGTTTGGAAATCGCATTATAGGCAGGGTCCATCCGCATCGCCATATCGGCCGTGGTCATCATCGGCGCATGGCTGATCGATGGATCATGCGCGTCTTGGATCATATGTTCAGGACGCACGTTCTGCGCCTGCCATTGCTGCGCGCCTGCGGGGGATTTGACCAATTTCCATTCATAGCCAAACAGCACATCGAAATAACCCATATCCCATGTGGTCGGATTTGGCGACCATGCACCTTCAATCCCTGATGTGGTGGTATGAACCCCCTTGCCCGACCCGAACGCGTTTTTCCAGCCCAGACCCATTTCCTCGATGGCAGCTGCTTCGGGTTCGCGCCCCACAAGTGTTGGATCGCCCGCACCATGCGCCTTGCCGAACGTATGGCCACCTGCGACCAAGGCCACAGTTTCGGCATCATTCATCGCCATGCGCGCAAAGGTTTCACGAATATCGCGACCTGACGCCAAGGGGTCTGGCGTGCCATTCGGGCCTTCGGGGTTGACGTAAATCAGACCCATCTGCACGGCTGCAAGCGGGTTTTCCAACTCGCGGTCGCCCGTATAACGCGCATCGCCCAGCCAAGTGTCTTCAACGCCCCAATAGATATCCTCTTCGGGGGCCCAGACATCGACGCGTCCGCCGCCAAAGCCAAAGGTTTTGAACCCCATCGAATCTAGGGCCACATTGCCCGCCAAAATCATCAAATCGGCCCAAGAAATCGCATTGCCGTACTTCTGTTTGATCGGCCACAAAAGACGACGCGCCTTATCCAAGTTGCCATTATCTGGCCAAGAGTTCAGCGGAGCAAAGCGTTGTGTGCCGTTGCCTGCGCCACCGCGCCCGTCGCCCGTCCGATAGGTGCCCGCCGAATGCCACGCCATGCGGATAAAGAACGGCCCATAATGCCCGTAATCGGCGGGCCACCAATCTTGGCTGTCGGTCATCAATGCGGTCAGATCCGACTTCAGCGCGGTCAAGTCCAGCGATTTGAACGCCGCCGCATAGTCAAAATCCACATCCATTGGGTTTTGAGCAGGCGCATTTTGGTGCAAAATCCGCAGGTTCAACTGATTCGGCCACCAATCCCGGTTGCTGCGCACGGAATTGGTGACGTGTTTGGTCAGGCCGTGGTTGACTGGGCATTTGCCCCCCGCATTGCCGTCCATAAGTTCGCTCCTTTGATGAAATATTGGTGTCGCGATACCACCCGTCTGCAATTTAAAAAAGTTGCATTTTCTGATCTAGTGGATAAGTTTTACTTATGAGCAATATAACCTTGAAACAATTACGTTATTTCAATGCCTTGGCACGTTTGGGCCATTTTGGTCGTGCGGCGGATTCTTGCGCAATCTCGCAGCCTGCTCTGTCCATGCAAATCAGGGATTTGGAAACCACTTTGGGGACGGCCTTATTTGAACGCAGCCCGCAGGGTCTGACCCTGACCGCCTTTGGCACTGTCTTTGCGCCCCGCGCCCGCGCCATTCTGCGCGAGGTAGACGCCTTGGGCGATTTAGCACGTACGGCCCAACTGGGGCGATTATCACGGTTGCGTTTGGGGGTGATCCCGACAGTTGCGCCCTATATTTTGCCGAAATTGATTGGGCAGATCAACGACAGTCACGCTGGATTGGATTTGCAACTGCGCGAGAGTTTGACACAAAATCTGCTGACTGATCTGAACGAAGGGCGGTTGGATGCGGCAATTGTGGCCTTGCCTATTGCCGAGCCAAGTTTGACGGAAATTGCACTTTTTACGGAGTCTTTCGTGTTGGTGCGTCCCATGTCTGACGCAGGGCGCCCCGTGCCCAGCCGAGAGTCTTTGCGCGAAATGCGGCTGTTGTTACTGGAAGAGGGGCATTGTTTTCGCGATCAGGCCTTGTCGTTTTGTAACCTCTCCACGACCCGCCCGCGTGAGATTATGGATGGATCGGCGTTGACAACATTAGTTCAGATGGTGGCGGCAGGCATTGGCGTGACCCTTATTCCCCAAATGGCCGTGGCAGTGGAAACGGCCTCTGCCCCCGTGATCACCCAACATTTTTCAGCGCCTGAACCCAGCCGCACCATTGGCATGGTCTGGCGGCGCAGCAGCCCCCTTGCGACGCAACTGAGCACAATCGCCGAATTGGTGCGAAACATCAGAAACGATTGACCCGCGCGCCAGCCGCGATATTGTTTGGTAAAATTTTACCAAAAGGCACGTCATGATCATTGCCCATCCCGATTTCATCATCTCCCCCATTGATCCGCGCATTTACAGTGCCTTTTTAGAACATCTGGGCCGCGCGATTTACACAGGAATTTATGAGCCCGACCACCCAACCGCCAACAGCAATGGGATGCGCGGCGATGTCGCCGCCCTCGTGCGTGCCTTAAACATTCCCTATGTGCGCTATCCGGGCGGCAATTTTGTATCCGCCTATAATTGGGAAGATGGAATAGGCCCCAAGGACAAACGTCCCGTAAGGCTGGATTTGGCGTGGCACACTTGCGACGCCAATCAGGTTGGCGTGCATGAGTTTTCAGATTGGTGCGATCTGGTCGGCACAAGAATGATGCTGGCAATTAACCTAGGTTCGCGTGGCTTGGATGAGGCGCGCAATTTCGTTGAGTATGTCAACGGCCCCTTGGGCAGTTATTGGGGCGATTTGCGGGCCAAAAATGGCCGCCCCGCGCCGTTTGATTGCCGTATCTGGTGTTTGGGCAACGAAATGGACGGGCCTTGGCAAGTGGGCCATAAAACCGCCGATGAATATGGCCGCTTGGCAAATGAGGTGGCAAAAACCCTGCGCGCCTTTGACAAAACGCTGGAATTGGTGGTCTGCGGATCCAGCAATCCCGATATGAAAACCTATCCCGAATGGGAAAGGATCGTGCTGGAACATACTTATGAAAATGTCGATTACATCAGCTTGCATATGTATGTGTCGAACCGGTCTGGCAACACCGCCAACTATCTCGCCCTAAACCATAAAATGGAGCGGTATATCACCACCGTGGAATCTGTGATTGCCGTTGTAAAGGCGAACAAACGATCTGCCCATGATGTTTATATCAGTTTTGACGAATGGAATGTTTGGTATCATTCCAACGCGCAGGACAAGGCGATTTTGGACGGCGCACAGGGCTGGCCTCATGCGCCGCGCCTGTTGGAAGATGTCTATAATTTTGAAGATGTTTTGCAGGTCGGTTGCATCCTGAACACTTTTATCCGCAAATCTAATGTGGTCAAAATTGCCTGTATCGCGCAACTGGTCAATGTGATTGCGCCCATTATGACCGATCCAATGGGCGCGGCATGGCGGCAAACGATCTACTATCCGTATTATTTCGCCTCAAACTATGGCCGAGGCGTGGCGCTGCAATTGTCGGTAAAATCCCCGACATACAATGCAGAAGGGACGCAAAATGTGCCCTACATTGACGTGACAGGGGTGCAGGACGGCGCATACTTGACGTTCTTTGCGATCAACCGCCACGGGACGGATGTCTTACCATTGGAAATCTATCTGACGGGGTTCGGCGCGGGCGTCGTGGTGGATCATCAGGTTATGACCAGCGACAGTTTGACCGCGGTCAACACGGCGGGCGACCCAATTGCGGTGGTGCCGCGTGCGGGTTTGGGGGCGGTGATAACCGAAGGAGCCCTAAAGGCCAGCCTGCCACCCTATTCCTATCAAATGCTGCGGGTAAAACTGGGTTAGCCCCTTGCGCATCACGCCCCTTGGCGGCAGCATGGACAAAAAGGGGACGCCATGATCAGCCAAGATGATATCGACACCTACGGCCGCGATGGGGTTGTTTTGATTAAAGGGTTGTTTGCAGATCATGTCGAAACCCTAAGGGCCGGCATTGATCGCAACATGGCCGAACCCAGCGAATATGGCGCCGAGAACCTAAAACCGGGCGAACAGGGTCGGTTTTTCGACGATTACTGCAATTGGACCCGTATCCCTGAATTTGAACAGGTGATCCGCACCTCGCCCGCCGCATCCGTGGCCGCGCAATTGATGGGATCAAACCGCGTGCAGATGTTTCATGACCATATTTTAATCAAGGAACCAGGCACGAGTAAACCAACACCTTGGCACCAAGACGGCCCTTATTATTTTGTCCAAGGCCGCCAGACAGTCAGCTTTTGGTCGCCGCTGGACCCTGTGACAACTGCATCTTTGCGGTGCGTGGCGGGATCGCATCTTTGGCCAAAGCCCGTTTTGCCGACGCGGTGGCTGGCTGAAACCAGTTTCTATCCCAATCCCGATGACTATATGGCCGTGCCTGATCCCGATGCGATGGGCATGGATATTCGAGAATTCACAATGGCTCCCGGCGATGCCGTGGCCTTTCACTATGGCACGCTGCATGGCGCAAGGGGCAACGACTCCACCACCCGCCGCCGGGCGTTTTCTTTGCGACTGCTGGGCGATGATGCGCGATACGTCAGCCGCCCTGGCCGGACCTCACCGCCCTTTCCAGGCCACGGGATGCAAGACGGCCAAATCCTTCGCGAGGATTGGTTTCCCTATTTGTGGGCGGATGGGGGGCCTGTTTAGGCAGGGCGACAGGGGACAACTCCGATTAGGTCAGATGTTCTAAAGTTACGGGGTTTGGGCTTCTTGGTGTTTTTGGGTTCACTGCGCGTGGCAATGATGAACGCAACGCTCCAACTTTTGGGCGCATAAAGACGGCCGAAAGGCCACGGTTTGGTCGGCGATAATGTCAGGCCCAGCGCCTTGGACGCCTAAAACTGTTTAATCCCCAAGGGCAAGACCCGCTCAACACGCTGTGAGCGCGGGCGCGAAGTTCTGTTCATGAACATGACGCGCCATTGAAAGACCCCAAAACAGTCACCTACGGGCAGGTGAGGGTCTTATTTATCTGTTGCTGCATCCCTTTTGATGCGACTATAATCCTTATGTCTATACATAAGGAGCGGCCGATGATTTTCGCCAAACGTGCGTTGTTGCCACATGGCTGGGCGGATCATGTGCGAATTTCGGTTCATGCTGGGCAGGTCAGTTTGATCGAGTGTGACACAGTTGCGCAAACGGGCGATCATCACGCGGCCACGCTGCTGCCTGCGCAGTCCAACCTTCACAGCCATACGTTTCAACGCGCGATGGCAGGGATGACCGAATATCGAACGGCTGGGCAAGACAGCTTTTGGACATGGCGCGATCTGATGTATCGCTTTGTTGGGCGGCTTTCACCCGATCAGGTGCAGGCGATTGCTGCGCTTGCCTTTACAGAGATGCAAGAGGCAGGTTTTGCCGCCGTCGCCGAATTTCATTATCTGCACCATGGTCTGGGTGGCGCGCGTTATGACAATCTTGCAGAAATGTCGGCACGGATTTTTGCTGCTGCACAGGATGTGGGCATCGGTCTGACGCATCTGCCCGTGCTTTATACTTATGGCGGCGCGGGAAAATTGGCGTTAAATGCGGGGCAATCGCGCTTTGGCAATTCGGTAGATGATTTTGTGAAATTGATGCAGGCCGTGCGCGCGCTGCCCCACGGCCCTGACACAAAGATCGGCATGGCCCCCCATTCCCTACGCGCCACCTGCCCCGAGGATTTAATGCACGCCCTGCCCAGCATTGGCCCGATCCACATTCATGTGGCCGAACAACCCCAAGAAGTGGTCGACATAACCGCTTGGCTGGGGGCGCGTCCCGTCGAATGGCTGCTGGACAATGCGCCTATTGGCCCGAATTGGTGCATGATCCACGCGACCCACATGACCAAGGATGAAACAATGCGGCTTGCCAAAGCGGGGGCTATCGCCGGTCTTTGCCCCATCACCGAAGCAAATTTGGGCGATGGTCCGTTCCAAGCCGCTCTTTGGACGCAATCCGGCGGACGTTTTGGGATAGGCACTGACAGCAATATCCGCATATCGATGACAGACGAATTGCGCAGTCTTGAATACAGCCAACGCCTGCGCGATTTGGCGCGCAACGTCATAGGGGGCGGCCATACGGGGGCATATCTTTACCAATCCGCAGCCTTAGGCGGGGCTGCCGCCTTGGGACGCAATTCGGGGCAAATCGCGTTGGGGCAATGGGCGGATTTGGTGGCAATTGATGACAATCATCCCAGCCTTTGCGCGCTGGATCCAGCACATCTGCTGGATGGTCTGATCTTTGCTGCCCCCGATCAGGTGATCCGGGAGGTTTGGTCAGCGGGGCGCCATTCCGTGCAAAATGGACGCCATATTGCACGTGACAGGGTGGTTGCAAATTACCGAAAGGCGATGAAGCAACTTACCGAGGATCTATGATGACACCCAAGGCAGGGGCGTCCAAGATCAGCGGCCCTGCCCCCAAATGAAACCCTTCAGGGCGCAACACCCCCAAGCTTGATGCGCCAAAATCAACAGCGCCTTGCAACACCGCAACCCGTGCGACAAAACGCATGGGATCATAAATCACGTTGAAATCATGCACCAATCCCGCCACTCTGTGGCAATCAATTGCCATGTCCCCCGAAAAAGCCACGGGTTGCATGGGCCGCGCTGCGATCACCCCCCCCGCATGATGTAAATCCAAGCCCGCACCCAAGATTACAGTCAAAATCCGCGCCATGCCATCAAATCGGGAAAAAGGCCCATCACTGGCCACTTCGGCGACGCTGATCCGCCACCCCCAATCCGGCGCATCCGTCGCAATCTCATGCGTCACGCCACCGCCATTTTTCCACGCAGTGGTGACAAAATGATCTTTGGGGATAAACCGATACATTGCTTGTCTCCTTTTGCTCAGACATAATCCTATCAAATCTGCGCGAAAGGGCAAATATGACCGAGACCACCCGCTTTCGCGATGTGATCGATACGATTCTGAACCGCATTACCAAGGGCCCTTGGGGACCGGGCACGTTGTTGCCCAGCGAAATTGACCTTGCCGCTGAATTTGGGTGTTCGCGCAGCACGATGAACCGCGCTTTGCGGGATGTAACGGAAATGGGTCTGATAGAGCGCAAACGCAAAGCGGGCACGCGGGTGCGCCTGACGCCTCTTCGCGCCGCGCGGTTCGAAATGCCCTTAGTGCGCGCGGATATCGAAAAGGCAGGGGCCGCCTATCGCTATGCCTTGATCCAGCGCGATATCTGCCCTGCCCCAGATTGGCTGTCGGCCAAAATGAACCTTTCGCCAAACAGCCCCGCGTTGCACTTGATCTGCGTCCATTATGCCGATGATCGCGCCTTTCAACTGGAAGACCGCTGGATCAATCTAACCGCCCTGCCCCTGTCAGCGACCCAAGATTTCACCAAAATCGGCCCAAATGAATGGCTGATCGCGACAGTGCCATTTTCCGAGGTTGAAGTCAGCTTTTTGGCAAAATCAGCCGATGCCCTCACCGCGACATATCTGGGCCAAGCAATCGGTGAACCTGTCTTTTGCCTAGAGCGTGCGACATGGTGGCAAACATCCCCTATCACCTTTGTCACCCTGTCGCACGGGCCAAACCACCGCCTGACCACCCGCTACTAAGCGCCGCTTGGCTTTTGCAAATATCTTAGCTTTCACGACCTAAGCCCGAACGATGCGAAACCCAAGCGCCAGCCGCTTGACCCCTAAGCATGCTTATTATATGCGAAGCCTATGAATAAGGATCAACTTGGCTTTCTTTTGCATGACAGTGCCCGCTTGTTACGCCGCGCCTTCGAAAGGCGCGCGGCGGAATATGGGTTGTCTTCGGCACAATGGCGCTTGTTGGCGCACGTGTTGCGACATGGCGCGATCGCCCAAGCACGGCTCGCCGACCTGTTAGAGGTCGAGGCGATTTCCGTCTCGCGCTTGGTGGATCGGATGGAACAGGCAGGATGGGTAACGCGCCTGCCCGATCCACAAGATCGCCGCGTCAAGATGATTGCACCATCTGACCACGCGCGCGCAATGCAAAGTCAGATCAAATCCATCGCCGCCACAATCTATACCGATGCCCTTTCGGATCTTATGCCCCAAGACCAAGTTGCCTTACTGACAGGGCTTGCCACACTGAACCAAACACTTTCCGCACATCTGAATGAAACACCCGCCAAGGATCGTAAACATGACGACAGTTAATCCACCCAAGCAACGCCGCATTTTGATGATCGCAGGGCCCGCCGTTCTGCTGTTGGTCGCGGGGGGATACTGGCTGATGGGCGGACGGTATGAGACGACCGAAAATGCCTATTTGCATGACGCAAGGATTTCCATTGCGGCCTCGGTCGGCGGGCGGGTTCAACAGGTGATGATTGCGGATAACCAAGTGGTCAAGGCCAATGATCCGCTGTTTTCGGTAGATGCCGAACCCTACCGTCTTGCCTTAGCGCAAGGTGAATTGTCCATCAACGCCGCCCGCATTGGGATTGAACAGCTGAAACAGGCCTATTTGACCGCGCAGGCCCAGCTGCACATCGCCGAAGATGAGGCGTCTTTTCAAACCTCGGAACGCCAGCGCCAAGAGGGTCTTGCCGCCAAGGGCGTGGCCAGCGGCACGAACCTAGATGCCGCGCGCCACACGGAACAACGCGCCATCGATCAACGCGATCTGGCCAAGCAAAGCGTGGCCACCGCCCTTGCCGCCCTTGGTGGCGCGCCCGATACGCCCACGGACGCGCACCCATCGGTACAGGCCGCGATGGTCGCCCGCGATCAGGCGGCCTATAATCTGGCCAATGCCACCGTAAAGGCCCCTGCGGATGGCGTGATCTATCAGGCCGCGTCTTTCAAGGCGGGTCAGATGGTGGCGCCAGGGCAAAGCCTGTTTTCCCTTGTGGAAACGGGGGATGTTTGGGTGGATGCCAATTTCAAAGAAACCCAACTGGACGGGATCGTCGCAGGCCGCCCGGCCACAATCACATTCGACGTCAACGCAGGCAAAAGCATTGACGCGATCGTAGAGGCGGTGGGTGCTGGCACGGGGTCAGAATTCTCCCTACTGCCCGCGCAAAACGCGACGGGCAATTGGGTTAAGGTAACACAGCGCGTGCCAGTTCGGTTGCGCCTTTTGAACCCCTCAGATGCCGCGGGCTTTGCCTCTGGGATCAGCGCAAAAGTCAGCGTTGACACAGGCCATCGCCGCAGTCTGCTCGGACTGTTCGGCAAATGACTGACGTTCCCCATAAGGGGCTGATCACCCTATCGGTTATGCTGGCCACAATCATGCAGGTTTTGGACACAACCATCGCCAATGTGGCGCTGCCCACGATGACGGGGGATTTGGGCGCAAGTCAGGATACGATCACATGGGTTTTGACGAGCTATATCGTCGCTTCTGCGATCATGACACCTGCCACGGGATGGATTTCCGATCGGATCGGCAAGCGTGAGTTCTTTCTGCTGTGCATCGCGGGATTTGTCGCGACATCGGTCGCCTGTGGTCTTGCGTGGAACCTCAACACCATGGTGCTGTTTCGCTTGCTGCAAGGCCTGTTTGGCGCGGCCATCGTGCCCCTGTCACAGACCTTTTTGCTGGACATCAACAGCCGCGAAAAGGCGGGGCAGGCCATGGCCATGTGGGGCGCGGGGATCATGGTCGGCCCCATTATTGGTCCTACTTTGGGCGGCTGGTTGACCGAAAGTTTCAACTGGCGCTGGGTGTTTTTTGTCAACTTGCCCGTGGGCATCATCGCCTTTTTGGGCTGCGCCGCCTATTTACCGCGCAGTGCGCGCCGACCGCGCCGATTTGACTTTTTCGGCTTTGGTATGTTGTCGGTGGGCATTGGCGCGCTGCAAATGATGCTGGACCGTGGCGGCGAATTGGATTGGTTTGCCGCACCCGAGATTTGGATTTATCTGTTTTTGACCCTGACGGGATTTTGGGTGTTCATTTTGCACATTTTGGGCGCGGATAAGCCGTTCTTGGAACCCAAGATGTTTTTGGATCGTAATTTTGCAGTGGGATTGTTGTTTATCTTTGTGGTGGGGATCATTCTGCTGGCCTCTTTGGCGCTGCTGCCACCGATGTTGGCGCGGTTGTTTGGATATCCGACCATTACCACGGGGCTGGTGATGGGGCCGCGCGGGGTTGGCACCATGGCCTCAATGATCATCGTCGGGCGCATGGTGCGCCGCGTGGACCCGCGATTTTTGGTCAGCTTAGGGCTGATTCTAACGGCGGCATCCCTGTATTTCATGACGGGATTTTCGCCGCAGATGGGATCTGGTCCCGTGATTTGGACAGGTGTTCTGCAAGGCATGGGTCTTGGACTGGTCTTTGTTCCGCTGTCCACGATTGCCTTTTCCACGATTGATCCGATCTACCGCGCCGATGCGACCAGCCTGTTTTCTCTTGTGCGTAACATCGGGTCCAGCATTGGGATTTCTATCGTCACCGTGATGCTGACGCGCAATTTGCAGATCAACCATGCGGAATTAGCGGCGGGGATTTCGCCGTTTAATCCCAATATCACCAGCCTTGTGCCCAGCGTAACCCCCACAAGTTTGCAAATCCTAGATGGTTTGGTCAATCAACAGGCGTTGATGATCAGCTATTTGGATGATTTCAAACTGATGATGATGATCACACTGTGCGCACTGCCCCTCGCATGGATTTTGAAAAAACCCGAGAGCCAGGCCCCACAAGTGGCGGTGGCCCATGACTAGTCTTGCACCCCTTCTGCGCCTGCTCCGCACCGATGGGCGGCGTATCGGCCCAGGCAAGATGCGGTTGTTAGAACTGATCTTACAAACCGGATCTATCACAAAGGCGGGGCAAGCCATGGGCATGAGTTACAAGCGCGCATGGGGCCTGGTGGAAGAAATGAACGCGATGTTCATTGAACCTGTGGTGGTCACATCGCGCGGTGGGGCAAACGGAGGCGGGGCCGAAGTCACCGCTTTAGGGCGGCGTGCTTTGGCCCATTTTCGCAGCCTTGAGACGATTTTCGCAACCAAAGGGGCAGCTGATATCGCAGCGCTTCAGGCGATGATAAACGATATATCCTATCAGAAATAACGCTTGCAGCGCCTATTTGTGGCGTTATGTTTCACCGAACATAACCCGTGGGGACGCTTATGACAAAACTTCGTTGCTTTGCCCTTGCCACGCTCGTCACGACCCTTTTCTGCTTTCCCGCCATGGCCGAAAACATCACCGTTTTCGCCGCGTCCAGTCTGAAGACTGCACTTGATGAGATTGCCACAACTTGGCAAAATCAAACGCGTGATACAGTGACAATTTCCTACGAGTCTTCGGCAAAACTGGCCAAGCAAATCGAACAGGGCGCGCCTGCGGATCTGTTTATTTCGGCCTCCAAGCAGTGGATGGATTATCTGTCAGACGCCAATTTGATCCATAAGGGCAGTCGCAAAGATATTTTGGGCAACGGCTTGATCTTGATCGCAGCCGATCCTGCAGCGCCTTCGATCAATATCACCCAAGGCTTTGATCTAAAAACCCTTTTGGGAAATGAAAAATTGGCGATGGGATTGGTGGATTCGGTGCCTGCGGGGCAATATGGCAAAGATGCGCTGGTCAATCTGGGCCTGTGGGACACAGTAAAACCCCAAATCGTTCAGGCCGAAAATGCCCGTGCGGTGGTCAAATTGGTGGCCACGACTGAGGCAGCGTTTGGCATTGTCTATGCGTCAGATGCCGAGGCCGGCGTGACCCAAATTGGCACCTTTCCCGACGACAGCCACAAACCGATTGTTTATCCTGCGGCGGTCACATCCACCAACCCCGCCGCGCAAACCTTTCTTGATTATATGGGATCAGATGCGGCGGGGGCGGTGTTCACGAAGGCGGGCTTTGTCGTCCTTAAATGACAGATTGGCTGACCCCAGAGGAATGGCAGGCTGTCGCCCTGTCTTTGCGCGTGTCGCTTTGGGCGACCGCTGTCAGCCTGCCTTTGGGAATATGGGTCGCCTATCTTTTGGCGCGTGGCGATTTCTGGGGCAGGCAGGCGTTGAACGGATTGGTGCATCTGCCGCTGATCTTGCCGCCTGTCGTGACGGGATATGTTTTGCTGCTGACCTTTGGGCGCAAAGGGGTGGTCGGGCAATATTTGGACATGATTGGCGTGGTTTTGGCGTTCAAATGGACGGGCGCGGTCTTGGCGGCGGCCGTGATGGCCTTTCCCTTAATGGTGCGGGCGATCAGGCTGTCGATTGAGGCGGTAGATGTGCGGTTGGAAGAGGCGTCAAGCACCCTTGGCGCGTCCCCCGGACGGGTTTTTATCACTGTCACTTTGCCTTTGATAGTGCCGGGCATCATCGCAGGCGCAATCTTGGCCTTTGCCAAAGCAATGGGCGAGTTTGGCGCAACCATCACCTTTGTTGCCAATATTGCGGGGCAGACGCAAACCCTGCCCTCGGCAATCTATACACTGCTACAAGTGCCGGGTGGTGACGGGCAAGCCATGCGTTTGGTTTGGGTGTCTATCGCGGTTGCCTTGTCAGCCCTTGTGCTATCCGAGGTTTTGGCGCGGTATTTGGCACAAAGGATCAAGGGCAAATGACCCTATCTGTGCAGCTGCGTCACCAATTTTCCAGCTTTGATCTGGACGTCTCATTTGAGGTGCCGGCGGGAATAACAGGGCTGTTTGGCCGATCCGGCGCAGGCAAAACCAGCGTCATTCGTGCCGTTGCGGGGCTACTGCGGCCCACTGCGGGGCACATCGTTTTGGGGGGTCGGGTGCTGTTTGGCGATGGGGTCAATGTGCCCCCATACTTGCGCCGAATCGGTTATGTGTTCCAAGAACCGCGCCTATTTCCGCATCTGAGCGTGCGACAAAACCTGACCTACGGCGGGCGGGTAGATTTTGACCAAGTGGTGGAAATGTTGGGGATTGGCGCGCTTTTGTCCCGCCGCCCCGCGCATTTGTCGGGCGGTGAGGCCCAGCGCGTGGCCCTTGGGCGGGCGTTGATGTCGGGGGCGGAAATGTTGCTGCTGGACGAGCCGTTGGCGGCACTTGACGCGCCCCGCAAGGCCGAGATCCTGCCCTATTTAGAAACCTTGCGCGACCATGCCAAAATTCCCATGATTTATGTCAGCCACGCGGTGGATGAGGTGGCGCGACTGGCGCGCAATATTGTTGTGCTGGACGCAGGACGTGTCATCCGCTCTGGCCCCGCGCGCGACGTGATGTCGGATGTATCGGCTACGGCAATTTTTGGAAAACGGGAGGCTGGGGCGATCCTATTGGGCGAAATAGCCGCGCATGAAACGGATGGATTAACACGCGTAAACACTTCGGCAGGACCGATTTTCGTTCCACATCAAGGGCATATCGGCGCGCAAATCGTCATTCGCATTCATGCCCAAGATGTGATGCTTTCGGGCAAGCAGCCCACGGAAATTTCGGCCTTGAATATCCTGCCCGTCATCGTGATCGATATTCAACCTGAAGGGGACGCCAATGTGATGGTGCAGCTGCAAGCAGGCGCGGACAGGCTGTTGGCGCGTATCACAACGCGGTCTTGCGCGGCACTGGGCCTGATGCAGGGCAGCCCCTGCTTTGCAATTTTGAAATCGGTGGCCGTCGCGCAGACCGATATTGGCCCGCAATAGGTCCGTTGTTTTCCCCACTCCCCTTTTGCGCAAGTCTGTCCTATAGTTGGCTGAAATAGGGATGCACCATGCCAACAGAACGCAGCGACAGTGACAGCCGAAAACTTTTGCGACGGTTGCGCGATGTTTTGGCGGCGGATGCCAAGGGGCAGGATCGGCTGGATCAAATCACGCATTTGATTGCGGATTCGATGGGATCCGAAGTTTGCTCAATTTATCTGTTTCGTGATGCAGACACGTTGGAATTGTGCGCCACCCAAGGCCTTAAGAAATCCGCCGTCCACCAAACCCGCATGAAACTGGGCGAAGGGCTGGTGGGCCGCGTGGCCCGCACGGGTCTGCCCGTAAATACCGGCAACGCCCCCGCCGAAAAAGGGTTTCGGTTCATGCCAGAAACGGGCGAAGAGATATTCTCGTCCTTTTTGGGGGTGCCGATCCAGCGTGTGGGCGAGCGTTTGGGCGTGGTCGTTGTGCAATCAAAAACCGCGCAGGTCTTTTCCGAGGATGAGGTTTACGCCCTAGAGGTCGTCGCGATGGTTTTGGCAGAGATGACAGAACTGGGGGCGTTTTCGGGGTCTGGCATGGCGACGCTGCACACCCAAGCCGTGACGATCAAAGGATCCACAGGCCAAGAGGGCGCCGCCGAAGGCCGCGTGTGGCTGCACGAGGCGCGGGTTGTGGTGACCAACCCCGTGGCCGACGATCCTCTGCACGAGTTGGACCGCATTCGCGCGGCGGTGGGGCAGTTGCGGGTGTCTGTCGATGATCTGTTGGCGGCTGAAAGTCTGGACAAGGACCAAAAACAAGTCCTTGAGGCCTACAGAATGTTTGCCCATTCGCGCGGCTGGCTGCGCAGGATGGAGGAAGACATCGCGTCTGGCCTGTCCGCCGAGGCGGCTGTGGCCAAGGAACAGGCCACGGCGCGGGCGCGATTGGAAAACGTGCCCGATGCCTATCTGCGCGAACGCCTGCATGATCTGGATGATCTGTCGAACCGTCTTTTGCGCATCCTGACGGGTCAAGGCACGGATACGGGGGCAAATATGCCCGAAAATCCGATCCTGATCGCCCGCAATATCGGACCTGCCGAATTGCTGGAATATGGCCGCAAATTGAAGGGCGTGGTGTTGGAAGAAGGGTCCGTCGGCAGTCATGCCGCCGTGGTTGCCCGTGCCTTGGCGATCCCGATGGTGATCCATGCGGGGCGCATTGCGTCCGAGGCGCTCAATGGTGATGCAATTTTGGTGGATGGCGATACAGGCGTCGTGCATCTGCGCCCCGAAGATCAGATCGCACGCAGTTTTCGCGATAAAATCGCCATGCAGGCCAAGGCGCAAGAGCGGTTTGTGTCCTTGCGCGATTTGCCTGCCACCACGCAGGACGGCGTCAATATCGGGCTTTATATGAATGCGGGGCTGATGGCGGATTTGCCGTCTTTGGTCGGATCAGGGGCCGAAGGCGTAGGCCTATTTCGGACCGAATTGCAATTTCTGATCCGCAGTCAAATGCCGCGCCGCGAGGAATTGGCGGCGCTGTATTCACGGGTCATGGAGTCCTCACGCGGCTTGCCTGTTTATTTCCGCACGTTGGACATCGGCAGCGACAAAGTCCTGCCCTATATGAAACCCCAAGACGAGCCGAACCCCGCGATGGGTTGGCGGGCACTGCGGGTGGGCTTGGACAAACCTGGCGTTTTGCGGATGCAATTGCAGGCCTTGATCCGCGCGGCGGCAGGGCGTCCATTGACAGTGATGTTCCCCTTTGTCGCCGAATTTGCCGAGTTCAAAGAGGCGCGGGGCCATTTGTTTCGCGAATTGCACCGCGAGACCAGCCTTGGCCATCCTGTGCCTGCCAAGGTCGAAGTGGGGGCAATGCTGGAAATGCCCAGCCTTGCCTATGCGCCGGATGCATTCTTTGAGATGGTGGATTTCATATCCGTCGGCGGCAATGATCTGAAACAATTCTTTTTCGCCGCCGACCGCGAGAATGAACGCGTGCGCAAACGCTATGATGTGCTGAACGCATCGTTTTTGACGTTTTTACAATTCATCGTGGCGCGTTGCGCGGCCAGCGGCACCCGCCTGTCGTTTTGCGGCGAAGATGCGGGCCGACCCCTAGAGGCGATGGCCTTTGCTGCGATGGGACTGCGCAATCTGTCAATGCGCCCTGCGTCTATCGGCCCTGTGAAAGAGGCGCTGCGCGGCGTTGATCTGGGCGCCATGCGGCGGGTGATTGATGACGCACGGACGGCAGGCGCCGAAACAGTGCGACCCGTTTTGGAGGACTGGCTGGCGGCGCGGTAGGGCGCAGGGGGCCAGCCCCCCACGGCTTTGCCTCCGCCCGGGATATTTGGACAACGAGGAGGCGCTTAGGATTTATTTTGCACTTCCTTGGCAAAAGCAGCGATCACCGCCTCGCCGCCTTGGTCTTCGGCCAAACGCATCAGCGCAAATCGAATCCGCGCCATTTCGCGGTAATATCCAAGATAAACGGCGTTCAGCACAGCCCCCGATGCCGCCCCCAGAATGGGGATCGATTGTGCGGCGATTTTTGGCCCTAAGGCTGCGGCCAAACGTGGTGCAATGGTGGCGATTACCTTATGAAGGGCGGGGCCTGTGATCGTCATGCGGGCCGAGAAAAAGGCAGTGTTGACGCCGTCATCATCGGACAAGGGTGAGGCTGCTGCAAAAACCTGCAGGCAGGCGGCGCGGATTCCTGCCAATTCGGGATCAAAGCCCGCAAGGCGCGCCTCACGCTGAATGGCGTGCAAAATAACTGTGACAGTAACGGGTAGTTCGGCAAGGGCCGTCACAAGCCCACCTGAGCCACCGACGATACCGCTGGCCACCACGGCCATCGCGCTGCCACGGCGGCCCAAATCGGCATAGCCCGCCAGATGATGCGCGCCCGTCAAAACCGTGATCACAACCTGTTCGATCTGATCTTGGACGGCCTTGGGCAGGCGGGACATTTGCCCCTCCACGCTGGTCCCAAACCGATTGGACAGGGACATGATCGGGCCATTGGCACGGCGGTGGGCGCGGGCCAAGGCGCGGATTGGGTCGTTCAAGGCGGTTCGACGAAGCGCGGGCAGGTTTTTCATATCCGTCATGTGGGCGCGCGGCCTTTGCAGTTCAAGGGATCACCAATGGGGCGGGCGTTGATTGGCGGCGGGGGCATCCAGACCTGCTTCGCGTTCGGCTTCTCGTTCGGCCAGTAAGGCTGTAATACGCGTCAAACGGTCTATTTCGCGTGCTTGGGCGGCCACAACGTCAGATAGATCATCGACGCTGCGCATCAAATGGGCGATCTTGGTTTCCAATGACTCAACGTCCATGTTCATCCCTGCTTGCCGCCTCTGCCCCCATCCGCTACAGCAAGGCAAACCAAATACAAAGGGCCAAGCTGATGTCAGAGGCAAAAATCCGCCGTCCGCGCGCCGAAACCCCAAAAGGCTTTCGGGACTATTTTGGGGCCGAGGTGACCGCACGCCGCGATATGTTGGCGGCGATTACGGGGGTTTATCACCGCTATGGGTTTGACCCGTTGGAAACCAGTGCTGTGGAAACCGTCGAGGCCTTAGGCAAATTCCTGCCCGATGTGGACCGCCCGAATGAGGGGGTTTTCGGCTGGCAGGATGAGGATATGGATTGGCTGGCGCTGCGTTATGATCTGACAGCACCCTTGGCCCGTGTTGCCGCGCAATACCGCAATGACCTGCCCAGTCCGTATCGGCGCTATGCCTTTGGCCCCGTTTGGCGCAATGAAAAGCCAGGGCCAGGGCGGTTTCGTCAGTTTTATCAATGCGATGCGGATACTGTTGGCGCGCCGTCTGTGGCGGCGGACGCCGAGATTTGCGCGATGCTGGCCGACGCGCTGGAGGCCGCAGGGATTGAGCGCGGCGATTATGTGGTCAAGATCAACAACCGCAAGGTTTTGAATGGCGTGATGGAAGTGGCGGGGGTTCTGGACCCCACCGATCCCGACCGTTTTGCCGCCGAGCGCGGCATTGTCCTGCGCGCGATTGATAAGTTTGACCGTTTGGGCGAGGACGGGGTGCGGGCGCTGCTAGGCGCGGGGCGCAAGGACGAGTCTGGTGATTTCACCAAGGGCGCGGGGTTGAATCAGGATTCAATCGCGATGGTCTTGGCGGTGTTTCAAGCGTCTGACGGAAATATCATTGGCGAAAATGCGGATGCACTTAAGGGGCCGACGGGACGCACAAAATCGCAGACAACGCTGGACGGGTTGCGCGTGTTGATTGGGCAGACGGCGAATGGCGCGGAAGGCATTTCAGAACTGGAATACATGGCCGAACTTTTGACGAAACAAGGTTATGGCGAAGATCGGATCGTCATCGACACATCGGTCGTGCGCGGTCTTGGATATTATACTGGCCCTGTTTACGAGGCAGAGCTGACGTTTGAAATCCTAGACGACAAGGGGCGCAAGCGGCAGTTTGGGTCGGTGGCGGGCGGCGGGCGCTATGACGATTTGGTCAAGCGGTTCACGGGGCAATCGGTGCCTGCCACGGGGGTTTCCATCGGGGTGGATCGGCTGTTGGCGGCGCTTGCGGCCAAGGGGCGCGGGGCCGTGGACAGCGCGGGGCCTGTGGTTGTCACTGTGATGGACCGCGACCGTATGGCGGATTACATGGCGATGGTGGGCGAGTTGCGCGCAGCGGGTATCCGCGCCGAGGTTTATTTGGGCAATCCCAAACAATTCGGCAATCAGATGAAATATGCCGACAAGCGCGGCAGTCCGATTGCGATCATCCAAGGCGGCGATGAATTGGCCAAAGGGACGATCATATTGAAAGACCTGATCCTTGGCGCGAAAATCGCGCAGTCTGCGACGCTTGAGGAGTGGAAAGACCGCCCCGCCCAAGTTGAAGTATCCCGCGGCGATTTGATCGCAGCAGTGCAGGCGATGTTGGCACATGACTAACCTGCGGGCAGAAGCTGAACGATTGTTCAGATTGTTCCAAGAGGCGGGGGCCATCCCCGTCCAGACCAATATTTTGCAACCTGCAGAAACCCTGCTGGACCTATACGGCGAAGATATCCGCGCCCGCGCCTATGTCACCCATGACCCTTTGCGCGGCGAAATGATGCTGCGCCCCGATTTCACGGTGCCCGTCGTGCAGGCCCATATGGCGCATGGCGCGGACCCTGCGCGATACTGCTATATGGGCGAGGTATTTCGCAAACAGGATCATTTGAACGCGCGGCCATCGGAATATCTGCAAGTCGGGTTTGAATTGTTCGACCGCGAGGATACTGCCGATGCCGAAGTATTCACGCTATTTTCCAATATCTTAGCCGATCAGAACCTGACGCCAATCACGGGGGATATTGGCATTCTCATGGCGGCTGTGCGGGGGCTGACCACATCCGAGGCCCGCAAAGCCGCCCTGTTGCGCCATATCTGGCGGCCCAAGCGGTTTCGGGCGTTGCTGGATCGGTTCTCGGGCCGTGCAGCGACACCGCCTGCCCGCGCGACACTCTTGGGACAATTGTCCAAGGGTGATTTGGCCGCACAGATCGAACAGGCGGGGCAATTCATCGGGTTGCGCAGCGCTGACGATATCATGGCCCGCGCCGAAAGCCTGCTGGCGGATGCGACCAGCCCCGTTATCCCCGCGACCGAAGCCGCCGTGATCTATGATCTGTTGTCTTTGCAGGCCTCATCCGATGCGGCGCTGACACATTTGCGCGGGATCACGGCGTTGTTGCCCGCGATTGCGCCTGCGATTGACCGCTTTGCGGCGCGACTTGCAGGTTTGCGCGCACAGGGGATCGACACGGCAAACTTGGCGTTTGAAGCCAGTTTCGGACGCACATCGATGGAATATTACGACGGGTTTGTCTTTGGTTTCCAAGGCGATATGAATGCGCCCCCTGTGGCCAGTGGCGGGCGCTATGACGCGTTGACGGCCCGTTTGGGGGCGGGTCGGTCCATTCCCGCCGTGGGCGGCGTGATCCGCCCCAACCTGCTGCGGAGGGGATGATGCTGAAAATCGGCGTGCCGTCCAAGGGGCGGCTGATGGAAAATACCTTTGACTGGTTTGGCGCGCGCGGATTGACCATGCGCCAAACGGGCGATGCGCGCGAATATGCGGGCGCAGTTGAGGGGATAACGGGGGTTGAACTGGTGCTGCTTTCGGCGGGGGAAATTCCGCGTGAACTCGCCGCAGGTCGCATTCATTTGGGTGTTACGGGATCGGACCTGATACGCGACAAACTGGCCGATTGGCAGACCCAAGTCGACGCATTGGCGCTGATGGGATTTGGCCATGCCGATTTGATTTTGGCCGTGCCGAGTGTTTGGATTGATGTCACCAGCCTAGACGATCTGGACGCGGCGGCAGCGGCTTTTCGCGCGGTCCACGGGTTTCGTCTGCGGATTGCGACGAAATACCATCGCCTTGTGCGGGAATATCTGACAGAGCACGGCGTGGCCGATTATCAACTGGTCGACAGCCAAGGGGCCACCGAAGGCACAGTGAAAAACCTAACTGCCGAGGCGATTGCCGATATCACATCGACAGGCGAAACCCTGCGCGCCAACCACCTTAAAATGTTGGATGGGGTGATCCATGCCTCTCAGGCAACGCTTTATGCCTCTAAATCCGCCGATTGGGCGGGAACGGTGCGCGCCGAATTGTTCGCAAAACTCAGTCTCTAATCTAGGCCTTTGATTTGCGCGACACCAGCGCCACCCCTGCCCCCGCCAGCGCCATGCCCGCCCATGCCATAGGCGGCATCGCTTCGCCCAAAATCGGCCATGCAAATAGCGCCGCAAGGGCGGGCACCAAATAGAACAGCGCCGAAACCCGCGCCACTTCGCCCGCGCGGATCATCGCCAGCAACAGGGTCATCGCCAACAAAGACGTGCCAAGGATCAGATACAGCATCACAAACACAAACTCGCCGTTCCACCTGATGTGCATATCTTCAAACACATAGGCCGCAGGCAGGGTGAATGCCGTGCCCACGGCATATTGGATAATGTTGCTTGCCACAGGATGATGATTGCCGCCGAACCGCTTTTCCCACAATGTGCCGCTGGTGATCGCCAAAAGCGCCACCACCGACAGGGCCAAGCCCAAAATCGGCGTGCCGCCCAGATGGCCCCGCGCCACAACGGCCACCACCGCCCCCGTCAATCCCAAAAACAGACCGACCCAACCCCAACGGCTGATAGATTCGCCCACCCAATAGGGTGCGGCAATCGCCACCAAAATGGGCTGCAAACAGACGATGATTGCAAATGTCCCCGCAGGCATCCCCGCAATGAACGACGCATAGGAAATGCCGAAATAGCAGACTTGGATCAAAAACCCAACAAAGGCGATATGGGCCCATTCGACAGGGCGACGCGGAAAGGGCGGGCGCAGGATCAAGGCAATGGGAAATAATATGACCAAAACTGAGGCATAGCGCAGCGCCAGAATGGTCAAGGGCGGCGCATGCTCTAACCCCAATTTCGCCACCGCATAGCCCGCCGACCACAGCAGCAAAAAGATGACGGGGGCCGCCAGAACCAAAAATCGGTTGTTCATCGCAGACCGATGTCAGCCAAGGCCCGCGCCAATTCAGGCGGCAAGGCCATTTCGGGTCCACGCCCCTGCGGCAAATCGCGGGGGGATTCAGCAGGGTCCAAATATCGCCATCCCTGAAACGCGCGACGCGGCGCGGGTTCGGTGCGGATCACATCGGCATCCAGAACAAAGGCGCAGCGCGCAATGCCATCTTCGCCACGCACTTCTTGAAAATCCAGCAGGGTCTGGCGGGCAAGGATAACCCCCTTAATCACCCAATAAAGACTGCCACCTTCCAGCAACTCGGTAACCTTTTTGGGATACATTCGCGTGATATGGCGGGTTGTGCCATTGGGCCAGACATGGCGGTGGGCGGCGTGCCATTCCAGCAGATCTTCGACGCTGGTTGCGCCAACGCAAAGCTTAACGATGTTCAAATGTGCCACGATTCCCCCGATACTCTGGCCGAACATAGACCTATTTGCCGCCGCCTCAAGGCCCAGATCGACGCCATCGGCCTTGCCCCAGCGGGTGCATAGGGCTAGGGTGTTTGTCTTGCCATTTTGAAAGGTCCGCGCGCCATGTCCCGCTTTGCTGCCACGATTGCCGAACAGATTTGGGATATGAAATATCGTTTGAAATCAGCCGATGGGGTGGCCCAAGACGCCACCGTTGAGGACACTTGGCACCGCATAGCGCGCGCCCTGGCCAGTGTTGAAAAACACCCCGCCCAATGGGAGGATCGGTTTTACAAGGCGCTGGAAGGGTTCAAATATCTGCCTGCAGGGCGCATCATTGCGGGCGCAGGCACGGGGCGGTCAGTGACCCTGTTCAACTGCTTTGTCATGGGCACGATCCCCGATTCGATGGGCGGGATTTTTGATGCGCTGCGTGAGGCGGCGCTGACCATGCAGCAGGGCGGCGGCATTGGTTATGATTTTTCCACCATCCGCCCGCGCGGTGCGGCGGTGATGGGGGTTGCGGCGGATGCGTCAGGGCCACTGTCGTTTATGGATGTGTGGGATGCGATGTGCCGCACGATCATGTCGGCGGGAAGTCGGCGCGGGGCGATGATGGCCACTTTGCGTTGCGATCATCCTGATATTGAGGCCTTTATCGAGGCCAAGCGCGACGCTGTGCGCCTGCGGATGTTCAATCTGTCAGTTCTGGTCACCGATCCCTTTATGGCGGCGGTCAAGGCCGATGGCCCTTGGGATTTGGTGTTTGGGGGACAGGTTTGTAAAACCATCCCCGCGCGCGATCTGTGGAATAAGATCATGCGCAACACCTATGATTTTGCGGAACCTGGGGTGATTTTTATTGACCGCATAAACGCGGCCAACAATCTGAACTATGTCGAAACGATTGCGGCGACCAATCCCTGCGGCGAGCAACCCTTGCCGCCCTATGGGGCCTGTCTGTTGGGCAGCATCAATCTAGCCGTTCTGGTCAAAGACCCGTTTTCGCCCTTTGCCAATTTGGACGGCGCGGGGTTGGATGAATTGGTCCGCACCGCCGTGCGGATGATGGACAATGTGGTCGATGCCAGCCGCTTTCCCCTGCCCGAACAGGCCGCCGAGGCGGCCGCGAAACGCCGTATCGGATTGGGCGTGACGGGGCTTGCGGATGCTTTGCTGATGCTGGGCCTGCGTTACGGGTCCGAGATTGCGGCCCAGCAAACCAAAAATTGGATGCACGCCATCGCCCGCAGCGCCTATTTGGCCAGCGTTGATCTTGCCATTGAAAAGGGCCCATTTCCGCTGTTTGACGCGGAAAAATATCTGGCCTCTGGCACGATGCGGGGAATGGATGATGATGTGCGCGCGGCCATTCGCAAACATGGCATTCGCAACGCCCTGCTGACATCCATTGCGCCCACAGGCACGATCAGTCTTTACGCGGGGAATGTCAGTTCGGGGATTGAACCCGTCTTTGCCTATGCCTATCGGCGCAAAGTGCTGCAAAAAGACGGCACACGGACCGAGGAAGAAGTGGTCGATTACGCGGTCAACCTATGGCGGCAGATGTTTGGCGACACCCCCCTGCCCGATTACTTTGTCAACGCGCAAACCCTGCCGCCCTTGGATCATGTGCGTATGCAGGCGGCAGCGCAGACATGGGTCGACAGTTCCATTTCCAAAACCATCAACTGCCCCGCAGACATCAGCTTTGACGATTTTCAGCAGGTCTATATGGCGGCATGGGATCAGGGTTGCAAAGGCTGCACCACCTACCGCCCGAATGCCGTGACGGGATCGGTGTTATCGGTGTCCGAACCTGCCCCCGTGACAACGGGCGAGGTGGTATATCTGTCAGAGCCCTTGGATCGCCCCAAGGCGCTAGAGGGATCGACCTATAAGGTCAAATGGCCAGGGTCAGAACACGCGCTCTATATCACCATCAATGATATCCTTATTGCGGGCCATCGCCGCCCGTTTGAAGTGTTTATCAATTCCAAAAATATGGAGCATTTCGCTTGGACTGTGGCGCTGACGCGGATGATTTCTGCGGTGTTCCGCCGTGGCGGCGATATTTCCTTTGTGGTCGAAGAATTGAAGGCTGTGTTTGATCCGCGTGGCGGCGCATGGGTTGAGGGGCGCTATATTCCGTCCATTTTGGCCGCCATCGGGGGGGTGATAGAACAGCATCTGATTTCTATCGGTTTTATTGAGGGCGAGGGATTGGGGCTCAAGACTGACCCCAGCGCGGATCCTTTGGCCGCGGCCTCAAGACCAAAACTGGCTTGCCCGTCATGTGGGTCTTATGCCTTGCAGATGAAAGAAGGCTGTATGACCTGCGATGATTGCGGTCATTCGAAATGCGGATAAGACGCGGGGGGGGGCGCCCCCCACGGCTTCGCCTCCCCTTGGGATATTTGCAAAAAAGAGAATGGGGGGCAGTTAGCGGCGCAAGCGGCGCATTTCGGTGATTTGGCGCAACAGGCCCCAGACCGAAACCGCGTGCAACATATCGCGGATCATGCCAAGATCGCCCTTGATCCCTGCCCAAAGTCCATATTTGCGCGATTTCAAGGGGCTTTCGACACGCGGCCAAGGCACGACAGCGATGCGCATTTGGGCCTTGGTGATCAGATTATTCAAAAACACCTCAAAGCCAAATTTCGGCAATAACGCCAAGGCGTCCAAATGCTGCACAATCAGCGCACGCGGCAAAACCCGTTCCCCCGAGATATAATCCAGACCAATCCAGCGCCAAACCATCGGCGCGTTATGGCGAAGGCTGATCGACACATCTGCCCGCCCAGAAAGGACAGGATCAATCAATGCTGTCAGATCCGCGGGCGCAAGACCGATGAGGTCGGCATCGACAAGCAAAAGGTAATCGCCCCGCGCCTGCCCCATCGCCACCGCCAAGGCCGCGGTTTTACCAATATTCTGGGTCAGTGTGATCAATTCGACGCCAACAACGCGCGCAACGACATCTGAGGTCGCATCTTTTGATCCGTCATCGACGACAATAATCTGATCAATCATAGGATGATTTTTCACAGCCGCCAAAACCGCCGCAATGCGGGCAGACTCATTATAGGCGGGGATGATGCAGGTAACGCTCATGTGCGGCGCTGCCAAATGTAATAGCCGCCGCCCAAAACAAGCAAACAGAACACCCCAAGCGACACACGATATATATACGCATCAATCATGCCATAAGCCGCACCAAAATAATAGCCGATCAACACCAAGACTGCGGTTTTTGGAAGTGTTCCCAATAGATTATACCACATATACAAGGCAAGATTCATCTTTGCCATTCCGGACGCGATCAAGACGGGCAGACCCGCCGAATGGGTGATTTTGGCGAACATCAATGTCCGCCCACCCTTGACGCTGAAATGCTGGGTCATAGCCATGCGCCGTGCCTGTGTCATGCCCAAGCGCTGGGTAATCCCGACGGGCAGTCGCCCTGCGCCATAGCGGCCGACAAAATATAGTAAGCCATCGCCGATCAGATCCCCCGCAACGCAGACCGCATACACAGCCGCGAGGTTCATATAACCTTCATGGGCAAGGTAGGCTGCAAGCACAGTGGCAATCGGACCTTCGATAATGGCAAAGGGGGCAAGGATCCATAGGCCATAGCCTTGGATCAAGCCCATCACGGCATCAAGATTTGGCAAGGTCTTGTCCATCTTTCAGCAAAGGGGCGGACATCGCGTTGCCGCGCCATTCAAAACTATTGCCAAACCACGCCGCAACCCAAAGCGCAGGCAGCAGCGCATCGCGGCATATCCATGTCAGCACATCCGCAACGGTTGCGGGCCAATTTGATCGCTTGGCCAAAACATATTCAGCCCCATACCAAAATGCGACATAGCCCATCAAGACAAGCGGCGATATGACCCCTAGGGCCGTCAAGCTGACCGCGGCGGCCATTGGCAACGCCCCGCCCGAAACAATTTCCGACAAAAACAACGGCAAAAACCCCAAACGGCGCACTTTTGACCAACGCAATTGCCGCGCCCAGACGGCCAAAAATCGGCGTTCACCGATAGGCTGTTCAAACAAATGCGCAGTCAGACGCACGTTTAACCCTTGGGCGCGCACAACTTTGGTGGACGCGACGTCTTCGGCCATCTCATGGCCCAAAGCCGCAAGCCCGCCCACATGATCAAGAACATCTTTGCGCCAAAACAGCATCTTACCTTGGGCATAGCCATTGCCCAACTGCGCCGCAGCCAATTGCCAACGGCCTTGAAAACTGTTCAAAAACGCACATTCTAACCGCGCGGCAAAGCCCAAAGGTCGAATGCCAGCGGGGGGCGACGACACAAGACCCGTATCCGCGCGCCATTCGCCAAACAACCGTTGCAACGTGTCGCGCGGCAGCAAAACATTGCTATCGGCCATCAATATCCAAGCGCTTGTTGACGCGGCCCAACCTTTGACCAAATTGTTCAATTTGGGATTGCCCGAAATTCGATCATCCCCGATCAATATCCTGGCGTTGACCAAAGGATGTGCCACGATCAGGCGTTCTACTAAGGGGACAACGGGATCTTGTGCATGGGCCACACAAAACAGAATTTCAAACGCTGGATAATCCAGCGCAAAGGTCGATGTCAGCGTTTCTTCAAGGTTATTTTCCAAACCGCAGACAGGACGCAAAATGCTAACCTTTGGCGTGCCGTCTATGCCACCTTTGGGACTGCGCGTCTGTTTGATCCCTGCCAAAATAAGGCTTGAGATTTGCAAAAGCAGCGCAAGCGTCAAAAACGCGATCATTTCAGGTCTCCCCACAAAACCTGTGGCGCAGGTTGGGCATAGCTGACCTTGCGAGAGGTGATGACGCCGTGCAATTGCACCAATTCCCCTGTATGATCTTCGGCCAAAGCGGTGGCATTTTCGACCCAATCGCCGCAATTGGCATAAGTGACGCCAAATTCATCGTGCAAAGCGGGCTGATGAAAATGGCCACAAATAATCCCATCAGCCCCGTGTTTGCGCGCTAAATCCGCCAGACGGGATTGAAAATCGTCTTGGGCGCGGATCAAATTGTTCACCTTTAGGATCAGCCAATCGACTTGATCCCCAATCGGCAGGTCAAATCGGCGTAAAAGGTGCTGCAAAGCATTGCCGAATCCGCGAAAACTGTTTTCGGCCTTGGCGGCCAAACGCGACAACAGCGGAAAACGGCCTGCAAAGATATCAACGCTGTCCCCGTGAATAACCAAATAGCGCTTTCCATTCGTGCTGCTGTGCATCGCATGATTGGCGACTGTAATATTTCCGATTTTAGTGCCAATATAGGGGCGAAAAAATGCATCGTGATTTCCGGGCGTATAAATTATGTCAACGCCCATTTGCGCGCGGGTCAACAAAAGGGTAATCATGGCGTGCTGATGCACACTCCAATGCGCGCCAATTGGATGCCAAGTGTCAAAGATATCGCCGACCAAATAGATACGCTTGGCGTGATGGGTTTGTAAAAACCCCAGCAAAGCCTCATCTCGACAGGCACGCGCCCCCAAATGCATATCCGATATGAAAAGACTGGCGAAATCGTGATCTGTGGGGCTGCTTTGATTGATCTGATCCACGGGGGCCTCTTGGGTTGAGGTGATTTCAAGATGCCTTGCAAACCATCCAGCCTTGAAACGCTGCATCGTATCAGTTCCGTCGGTGAATTTAAGATTTTCTTCGGTCATCGTTGCAGGGCCTATCTGTTTCAAAACCATCGAATGGACGTTCCATCGCATTGCCACAGTTCTGCAATTGTTTTGCGACACTTTATGCATAGCTGCACTGATCTGGATTACCGCAGTTGGCCATTAGGTATCCGCGCGCAATTGGATAAGGGCACAAAACCCGCCCGTTTGGCCGGCAAGAGGCGAAGTTAGGGTCATCGCAATACCCGCGCGATCCGCAACCGTGCGCACAATTGCAAGTCCCAAGCCACTGCCCAAGCCCCCCATTCGCATAAACCGCACGGCAAGCGCTGCAGGGTCAGCGACGGCTGGTCCAACATTTTCTACCCCAAGCCAACCATCCAACCCCAGATGCACCCGCACCTGTCCACCGTCCCCGTGGCGCAGCGCATTTTCAAACAAATTGCGCGCCACGATGCCAACCGCGTCAGGATCCAAGGTGGAAAGCACCGCTTGGTCTGGCAAATCCATCCGCAAACGACCCATATCAGAGCCGCGCGAAAAATCTTCGGCCACCCAGCGCAGAATGATGCGCATATCAGAGGGGCTGGCTGCAATCAGTTGCGCCCCTTCGGCGCGGGCCAATTGAATAAGCCGTTCTGACAGGCGTGTCAGCCGTTTCAGCGTCACCTCGATTTGATCCGCGCGGCGCATTGTCTCTGGCTCTTGGGTCAATTGCCGCAAACGTTGCACCTGCGCCACTGCCCCCGCCAAGGGGGTGCGCAATTCATGCGCCGCGTTAGACGCGAAACTGCGCTCGGCGTCGAATGCGGTTTTCAGCCGTGCAAACAATTGGTTCGCCGTCATTGCGATTGGTTGCAATTCGCGGGGCAAATCGTCGGTTTGCAAGGATGCCAAATCCCCGATCTCACGCTGTGCCAATTGCCCCTGCAATTGCCCCAAAGGCCCCAAGCCAAATCCCAAACCATAGGAAATACCAACAATACTTAGCGGGATCACCAACAGCAACGGCAAGGATAAGGCCAAAGCAACCTCACCTGCCACAGTGCGACGATGTGCCAATGGCTCTGCGATGGTCAAGATAATCGATCCGCTTACGGCCGCCTCTTGGTACAATCGCGCCTGCGCCAATGTCGAAAACCCCATGGGCAGCCCTTGGGGAAACTGTGTCGCAACGGCATTTTGAGACGACAATAGAACCTGTCCCAGATCGTCGCGCACCATATATGTAAAAAATTCAGGCCCAGAATCCAATGCGGTTACCAATTGACTGTTGCCGTCTTCGTCGCGCCCCAGCACTTCTATGACAGCCAATTGCAAAATGCGTTGCCCCGTTTCTTGCAACGCCGCATCAAACACATTGCCCATTTCATTCGATAAAATACGCGCCGTAATCCCTGCCGCCCCCAGCCATAAAATCGTCACCAAAACCGACAGGATCAATGCCGTCCGCACTTTGATAGAATTGGGCCAAAACCACATCACGCCTGCCCCAACCGATACCCCAGGCCCCGCTCTGTCAAAATCACCGCCGCCCCCAATTTTTTGCGCAGATGGCTGATATGCACCTCAATCGTGTTGCTATCTACATCCACATCAAATGAATAAAGCCGCTCTTCCAAAGTGGTTTTTGCAAAAAGTCGTGCAGGGTTTTGCAAAAATGCCTCAAACAAGACCCATTCGCGGGCCGTCAGGGCAATGGCTTTGCCCGCCCGCATCACTCTGCGCGCCGCAAGGTCAATCTGCAAGGTTTGAAACCCTATGATCGGATTTGGATTGCCAGAATAGCGCCGCGCCACCGCCCCAATCCGCGCCGACAGTTCTGACAGATCAAACGGTTTGACCAGATAATCATCGGCACCCGCGTTCAACCCCTCTATCCGATCTGAAATTTGATCGAGCGCCGTTAATATCATCACAGGAACTTGCGATCCTGTGGCGCGCAACGATTTCAGAAAACTTATGCCACGCCCATCGGGTAACATCAAATCAAGCAGGATCAAATCAAATGCCGCGCCACCCAAAGCATCGCTGGCACTGTCCAAACGTTGCACCCAATCGACTGAATGCCCATCTGCATCGATTTGTTCGCGCACGGCAGAGCCGATGATCTTGTCATCTTCGATCAAAAGAATGCGCATTTGGCCCCCATTTGATCCAACCCTAACGCACGAAACTGACGGCAACCTTAAGCAATTTTTTCACAGTCTTCAGGTTCCCCTCAGCTTGGCTGTGCATAAAGCCAAGGCGGATAGTCTGCGCTGGAGTTCTGCCGATGACAAGATTCGTTATATTTGTGTTGCTGTTTTCGGCACAAGGCGCATTTGCGGATGTGCATTGCTCGGTCCCGATGACCCAGTGGCAACCGCGTGCTGCTGTGTCGAAAATGGCGGCGGATCGTGGCTGGACAGTGCGGCGCATCAGGATTGATGACGGCTGTTATTTGCTCACGGGAACTGACGCCAAGGGCGTGAAAATAGTCGTCAAGATCAATCCCGGCACATTGGATATCGTGCAAATCGGCGGCGAAGATGACGAAGGCCACCGCATCCCGCATGATGACTGATCAAAATGGTCTGGTCATCACGCATCAATTGACAAGTCCCACCCTTTGGGCACCAAAAAGGAAAACTCATGCAGATAAAATCCCTTATTGCCGCTTTGGCGATCAGCACCGCAATGACGCTGCCTGCCTTTGCCAAAACTGTCACCTTCACCACGCATATGGCCCAATATGGCGGACCGGGTGCCTATATCGCCCTTTATGTGACGGACGCCAAAGGCAGTTTGGCCGGCACCGTTTGGATGGCGGGCGGCAAGACCCGCTATTATCGACATTTGACCGATTGGTCGCGCCTGACGGGTGGCGGCAATGTCGATGTCAGCGCAGTTACAGGGGCAAGCGTTGGTTCTGGGCAAACCGCGACGGTTTCCGTGGACATGGCGGATGCGCTGTTTGACGCAGGATATACGGTGCATCTGGACGCTGCGGCCCAAGAAATGCGCGAAAGCCCAAATGAGGTTGCCGTGCCGTTGACCACTGCGGGCAATGGTAAGACCAGCCTTGGACATAACTATATCGCTGATTTCAGCTATAAATTCTAAGGTTAGGTGTCGGAATGCTGCGCAAGTTTCACCGTTGGCCCGCACTGATCGCGGCTGTTTTCTTGATCCTTCTGGCCCTAAGTGGAACCCTGCTGTCCGTGTTTCCCGCCCTTGAACGGGGGATGATGCCCTTGGCCAAGGGCGGGCAAAGCGTGGCGGAACTTGCCACGCTGGCCATGGCCGCACATCCAGGATTAGAGCAGATCCGCCGTGCGCCATCGGGGAAAATCACTGTTTGGTGGTTCGAAGGCAACACTCCCGGCTCGGCGGTTTTTGATCCAACCATCGGGAAAGATATGGGCAGCGCTGACCCAAATGCGATAGAACAATGGCTTATCAATTTTCATCGGTCTTTGTTTTTGGACGATACGGGACGGATCGTTATGGCAGTTGCCGCGGCGGCCATGCTGATTTTGGCGGTGACTGGGTCGGTTTTGGTCGCGCGCCGCGTTGGCGGTTGGCGCAATTGGTTTGTGCGCCAAAAGGGGCCATTTGCTGCACGTTTCCACACAGAAATTGCGCGTTTGGCGGTGCCCGTTTTGATCTTGTCGGGAATTACGGCCCTGTGGATGACAGCCGTCAACTTTGACCTTGTGCCCAACGATGAGGCGAACCCTGCCTTTCCGCAAGCGGTCAGTGGGCAAACGGGATTTGCCCCCGCACAAATCCCAACTTTGCGCGCCACGGCTGTCACAGACTTGCGTGATCTGACGTTTCCCGCCGATAGCGCCGATGTCTACACGCTGACCACGGGTGCGGGCACGGGCTATATAGACCAAGGCACGGGGGCACAGCTGAGCTTTGCAGTTTCAGGCCCTTGGACACGGATTTATGAATGGATTTACCTGCTGCATACGGGTCAGGGCGCCTATCTTTGGGGATTGGTCTTGGGGTTGATCATGCTGTCCGTGCCGATTTTAGCGGTAACGGGGATGCTCAGTTGGTTAAAGGGCCGAGGTCACGGGTTTCGCGGCGCCGTTGGGGCCCATGCGGCACAGATTGTTATTCTGGTTGGCTCTGAAGGCGGGACAACATGGGGGTTTGCCGCAACTTTGGCACGGGCCTTGGTGGCGACGGGGCAATCGGTGCATCTGGCCTCTTTGTCATCCTTGACCCCTGAACGCTATAAAAATGCCCGTCAGCTTGTGGTGATGACGGCAACTTGGGGCGATGGTGCGGCCCCAACATCTGCAAAGGGCGCTTTGGAAAAACTATCCTCACCGACAGTGCCAATGACTGTCTTGGGATTTGGTGACAGCAGTTTCGCGCATTTTTGCGCCTTTGCCGACACATTCGCGCAAAGGGCGCGCGCGCTTGGCTGGCAGATGTTGATCCCGACGGATCACATTAACCGCCAGTCTGCCCAAGATTTCAACCGTTGGGGCCGTGCCTTTGGTCTGGCAATAGGACGAACGCTTGATCTCAATCATCAGCCCGTTGCCCCGCGCGCCCTGTCTTTGGTGCTGACCACGCGCCGCGACTATGGCGAGGCGGTTCAGGCCCCTGCCGCAATTCTGCGCTTTGATATCCCGCAGGTCAGTTTGTGGCATCGGATCATCGGGCGGGGATTTGGCCGTTTTCAGGCAGGGGATTTGCTGGGGATTTTGCCTCAAGGGTCCAGCACGCCGCGCTATTATTCCCTAGCGTCCAGCAGCGCCGACGGGTTTTTAGAAATTGCCATACGCAAATACCCGGGGGGATTATGTTCAGGGCAATTGATCGACTTGCAGCAGGGCGATTTGGCCATGGGCTTTTTGCGCCGCAATCCTGATTTTCATCCTGACCCCACCGCCGCGCCACTGATCTTGATCGGCGCAGGCACGGGTATTGGCCCTTTGGCGGGATTTATTCGCCAAAATCGGGCAAAACGGCCGATCCATCTGTGGTTTGGCGCGCGCCATCCCGACGCGGATTTGTTCTATGGCCCAGACTTGGCCGATTGGACCAAAGCGGGCCGTTTGACAGCGCTGCACACGGCGTTTTCGCGCCATGGACGCAAAATTTATGTCCAAGATGCGCTGCGGGAAAATGCCGATACCCTGCGCGGATTGATCGCGGCGGGGGCCAAGATCATGGTCTGTGGCGGGCGCGATATGGCGTCAGGCGTGCGTGATGCTTTGGGCGATATTCTGGCCCCGCTGACGGCGACAGATTTAAAACTGCAGGGGCGATATGTTGAAGACGTCTATTAACCGCCTTTCAGGCCCGACCATGGGCACCACATTGGCAGTGCAATTTCAAGGCGACGCTGACACGGCGTCTTTGCAGGTTGCTTTGCAAAATGCGGTTCAAGAGGTCGACGATCAAATGTCGACATGGAAACCCGACAGCGATTTGATGCGGTTTAACGCCGCCCCCTGCGGGGAATGGATCCCATTGCCGCATCCCCTGATGACGGTCTTGACGGCAGGCCAAGACATGACACGCCGAACCGATGGCGCATTCGAGATGAACCTAGGGGACGCGGTGCACGCTTGGGGGTTTTGCGCGGCGCAGATTGATCTTGCAGCCATACGCGCCGCCAGTGCTGCCCCTTGGATGTCCAGTTTGACCGCGCTGGAACTGACGGAAACCCACGCCCGCAAAACCCACCCCTTGGCTTTGGATTTGTCTGGCATCGCCAAGGGGTATGGCGTTGACCGATTGTCCGATGTGGCGCGTCAATTTGGTCTAAGATGCGCTTTGTGCGAAATTGACGGCGAGTTGCGCGCCTTGGAAGGTGGCACACCTTGGACTGTGGCGATTGAGCGCCCCGACACCGCCACCGCCCATTCCTATGTCGCGCTGACGAATGGCGCGCTGGCAACTTCGGGGGATTACCGCCATTTTGTTCTGGTCAAGGGACATCGATTGTCCCACACGATAGATCCAAGACGCCGCGCGCCGGTGATCGCGCCGCCTGCATCCGTCACAGTCATGGCCGCCACGTGTCGAGAGGCTGATGCTATGGCCACGGCGCTGTTGGTTATGGGCGCCGATCAAGGGATGTCATTTGCCAACGCCCAAGGCATCAGCGCACTTTTTTTGATCCGCGATCCAGATGGATTTCAGGCTATGGGAACCGGCACATTCGCCTAAGCGACGCGGTCAGATGGTGCGCGGCCCGCAAAAAAATCTACCAGATTGTCCATCACCCGAAACCCCATCGCCTCGCGGGTCGTTGCCGTGGCAGACCCCAAATGCGGCAACATCACCAAATTGTCTGACCCCATCAATTCGGGGCTGATTTGTGGCTCGGCGGCAAAGACATCCAGACCCGCGCCGCCAATCGTGCCAAACCACAGCGCCTGCGCGAGGGCCTGTTCATCCACCACTTCACCCCGCGCCGTGTTGATCAAAAACGCATTGGGCCGCATCAGGGCCAACCGCGCCCCATTGATCAAATTTCGATTGGCCGCTCCACCAGGGCAGTGCAAGGACACAAAATCGCATTGCGGCAATAGGTCTTCAATACTGGCGACTTGGACCGCGCCAAAGCCTGCCAGAACGTCCGACGCAATGGGGGATCGATTTTGCACCAAAATCTTCATCCCAAATCCAAAATGCGCCCGTGCCGCCATCGCTTGGCCAATGCGGCCAAAGCCAATGATCCCCAAGGTTGCACCTGATACTTTGGTGCCAATCATATGGGTGGGCCGCCAACCCGTCCATTGACCCGCGCGCAATTCCCGCTCGCCCTCACCCGCGCGACGCGCCACCATCAGCATCAAGGTCATGGCCAAATCCGCCGTGCATTCTGACAAAACGTCGGGGGTGTTGGTCACCACCATATTGTGCCGCCCAGCGCCGTCGGTGTTTATATGGCTGAACCCCACGCCGTAATTTGCCAAAATGCGGGTGCGCGCGTTCGACAAATCGAACGCATCATCGCCCAGTTTATCCGTCACAGTTGGCAAAACCGCATCATAATTGGCAAAAGCCGCACGAAAATCTGCCGCCGACATCGGAATGTCGGCGGGATTTGTCGTCACGTCAAAGACTTCGGCCAATTTGGCCTCGACTTTGGCGGGCCAAGCACGGGTCAGCAGAACCTTGGGTTTTGCCATTGTTCACGCCTTTTTCAAAACGCGCGCGATGGTTTCGCCGATCACGGATGGATTTTCCGCAACCGTTACCCCCGCCGCCGTCAGAATTTCAACCTTTTCCGACGCACTTTCGCCAAAGGCCGAAATGATCGCCCCCGCATGGCCCATCGTGCGCCCCTTTGGCGCGGTCAGACCCGCGATATAGGCGACCACAGGTTTGGTCATGTGGTTTTGGATATATTCCGCCGCCTCTGCCTCTTGGGGCCCGCCGATTTCACCAATCAGCGCCACAATATGCGTGTCTGGATCAGCCTCGAACCGCTCAAGGATATCGCGGAAACTGGAGCCGTTGATCGGATCCCCGCCAATGCCCACGGATGTGGAAATGCCGATACCGCGATCTTTCAACTGCTGCGCCGCCTCATAGCCCAGCGTGCCCGACCGCCCCACAACGCCCACAGGCCCTTGCAGATAGATATGCCCGGGCATGATCCCCAGCATCGCCTTACCGGGCGAGATGGTGCCTGCACAGTTTGGCCCTGTCAGAACCATGCGCCGTTCGCGCGGATAGCGCATCATATAGCGTTTGACGCGGATCATATCTTGGGCGGGAATGCCGTCGGTGATGGAAACACAGTAACGGATACCCCCATCCGCGGCCTCCATGATACTGTCGGCGGCAAAGGGCGGCGGCACAAAGGCAAGGCTGGTATCACAACCCGTCGCCTCATGCGCCTGTTTCACGGTGTCAAAAATCGGCACGCCGTGGACAGTTTCGCCCGCCTTGCCAGGCACCACGCCTGCGACAACATTGGTGCCATAGTCGATCATTTCACGCGTGTGAAACTGTGCCATACGGCCAGAAATACCCTGCACCACAACGCGGCTTGTGCGATCAATAAAAATACTCATTCTTAGACCCTCGCCTTTGCATTCAGGGCTACATCGTTTTTCCACGCCTCAACGGCGCGCTCTGCGGCCTCCATCAGGCTGGTGGCGCGGATGATCGGCAGACCGCTTTTGGCAAGTATCCGCAGACCTTCTTCGACATTGGTGCCCGCCAGACGCACCACCACGGGCACATCGACAGGATTGGCTTGCAATGCCTGAACCACGCCTTCGGCCACCCAATCACAGCGGTTGATCCCCGCAAAGATATTGACCAAAATCGCCTGCACATTTTCATCCGAGGTGACCAGACGAAACGCCTTGGCGACGCGCTCAGGTGTCGCCCCGCCGCCGATGTCCAGAAAGTTGGCAGGCTCGCCGCCCGCCAGTTTGATCGTGTCCATCGTGGCCATGGCCAGACCCGCGCCGTTTACGATACACCCGATCTTACCATCCAGACCGATATACGAAAGGCCCCGATCTGCCGCACGGCTTTCGCGGGGGTCCTCTTGGCTTTTGTCGCGCAGTTCTGCGATTTGCGGATGGCGAAACAGCGCATTGGTGTCAAAGGTCATCTTGGCATCCAGCGCCAAAATGCGGTTGTCATTGGTGATCACCAGCGGGTTAATCTCGACCATCGTGGCATCCAGATCGCGAAAGGCGCGGTAACATCCCTGCAGCGTGCGCACCATTTGCTGGATCAGCGGGTGCGGAATGCCCAACTGATAGGCAATCTCGCGGGCTTGGAATTCTTGCAAACCAACGGCGGGTTCCACTGTCGAGCGCACAATACTGTCAGGGCGGTTGGCAGAGATTTCCTCAATCTCCATCCCACCTTCGGAGCTTGCGACAATCATCACCCGTTGCGAACTGCGATCCAAGACCAGACCCAGATAAATTTCGCGGCTAAAGGGGGTCACCTGTTCCACATAAACGCGGTAAATCCCCTTGCCCTGCGGCCCCGTCTGATGCGTGACCAATTTGCGGCCAAACATCCCATTGGTCGCCTCTTGGATTTCGTGATCCGAACTGCAGATTTTCACCCCACCCGCTTTGCCACGCCCGCCCGCATGAACCTGCGCCTTGACGATCCAGCGATCCCCACCGATTTCGCGGGCGCGATAACTGGCCTGTTCTGGGCTATAGGCCAATCCCCCGTTGGGGATGGCCACGCCGAATTTACTGAGTATCTCTTTCGCCTGATATTCATGAATATCCATGGCTTACCTCCTCC
The DNA here is from genome assembly GCA_040398785.1 of Cypionkella sp. GTDB lineage: Bacteria > Pseudomonadota > Alphaproteobacteria > Rhodobacterales > Rhodobacteraceae > Cypionkella. The sequence goes on from JBBATJ010000004.1 coordinate 137,943, forward strand.
CAAAGGTGAACTTATTCCGCAGCTTTGGCGGTTTGATAATAGGTGGTGACGACGCCGTTGATCTGATCCAAATCCAACCCCGCGCCCATTTTGTTCATAGCAGCCCCAAACCGCGCGACGATGTCGCTGATCGCGGTTTGCGAAAGCTGGTTCAAAATCCCGATGCGAACCTGTACGGGTTCCGACAATGTCGGCCAAATGCCAAAACCATCGGCGCGGCAGGCCTGAACCATCTCGCGCTCGCGCCCCGCCAGGGCAGACGGCAAGTTCAGCACCACAAGGCTGGTCATATTCGATGTCACATCACAGCCCATGGCGATCACGGCCTTGCGCAACGCCCCCTCGTGGAACGCGTAATCTGCCGCCTTTTGCGCCGCGCCGTGCTGCAAATTGATCCGCAATGCCTCATGGAATGCTGCCACGGCATAGCCCGAATGCGTGCGATGATAGGTGCCTGCCGCCACATCCTTGCCGTCGACAATGCCCCAATGCCGCGCCTCAAACAAAGGATGATGCACATAGGATGGGCAGCCCGTCGCCTTGATTTCATCAATGTAACGATCCGAGAAACTGACAGGCGCATAGGTCAATGGCAGGCTTAGAATTCCCTTTTGTGGGCACGATGCCCAACCCACAACGCCCTGATAATCATCTATTGAGAAATCCGCGATCCCAAGGGATGACACCGCATCAATCAACCCCATCACGCCGAATTTCAGACAAGCGTCCGAAAAGGCGCGCAGATCATTGATCCGCCCCGACCCCGTTTCCCAATGCGCCATCATCGCCCATTTTGGACGGTGCGCCTCTAGGGCCGCGTTGATCACCTCCGCGCTGACCGATTGCCCATGTGGCACATGGATCACCGTCACACTGGCCGCATTCGGGTTCATCGGATCAGCGCGCAATTCTGCGCGTGTCGCCGCACGCATCCGCACGGACAGTGCATCTATCCCCGAAAACGTGCCATTGACGAAAACCACAACTTTGTCCTCTGGCAGGACAGCGTTGATCATACAGTCCAGACCCGACCAACCCGTGCCAGCCACGCCAAAGGTATAGGTGTTCTTCGTGCGAAACACGGCGCGCAGCATCTGTTTACACTCAACCATGCCACGTAGCACATCCGCCTGCATATGGTCGGCAAGGCCCGCATTGGCATAGGCCGCCAACACGCGCGCATCGGTGTTGCCAGGGCCTGGGCCTGCCGCCAAGGTTTCTGGAATCGTTAAGGGCGCAAACAGGGTCATGGATCATCCTTTGGACAAAATCTCTGCGCCTAGGTAAGAATGTAATGGAATTATGACGCAACCTGCATTACTCCTGCTTATGGGTAACTAAATAGATGGGTAAAAACCCATACTTTTGGGCGGAATACGGCTGTATACCGAAATCGCACCCACCAAAACGGGTGGTTTTCTGACAAAAAGGCCAATGAATGCAAAGACCCAGCAAATCCATCACCGTGGCCTTGGCCAACAGCAATCCGCTGGTTCTGTCCGCCATGGCCGAGATTTTTGACCGTGATCCCAGATTTTCTTTGGTCACGACCGCCGCCAGTGCCGAAGGTTTCCTTGGCGCGGTGATGCGAATTGGCGTCGCAATCGGGGTGATTGATTGGACCCTGCCCGCACTGGGCGGCCAAAAGCTGATCGAGGTGTTGCGCGACCAACCCAACGCGCCGCGTTTGGTGGTTTACGGCGATGCGGCCCAACCTGACCAAACCCGCCTTGCGATGATCGCGGGGGCGGCGGGTTTTGTCGGGCAAAATGCCTCCACCGACAAACTGCTGGACACCTGCCTTGCCGTAGCGGCAGGCCAGATGGTATTTCCATTTCTAGACATCCGAGAGTTGCAGACTGATCCGATGTTGCAGTTGACCAAACGCGAAAAGGCGCTGCTAGAGGGTCTGTCACGCGGCCTGACAAACCGCGAACTTGCGCGCGATTTTGCCATCTCGGACAACACGGTGAAATTCCACCTGAGCAACCTGTTTGAAAAGCTGGGCGTGCGCAATCGCACCAAGGCCATCGCTGCCTATTACGCCAGCCGCAGCGCGGGCGGGACGTCCTAACGACGGATCGGTGACGAAAAGAATGCAAAGAAAATTGCCTTGACAGGTAATAATGTTTCAACGCAACTCTGACGCCCATCGCAACACAGCATCCAAAGGATCCGCGTCATGAGCTTTCACGTCATCGAACAAGCCCCCGCCCGCCTGAATCGCAGCGAATTGGCCGTGCCAGGCAGCGCGCCGCAAATGTTTGAAAAGGCTGCAAAATCTGATGCAGATGTGATCTTTTTGGACCTAGAGGACGCCGTGGCCCCTGATGATAAGGCCCAGGCGCGCAAGAACATCATCAAGGCCCTGAATGAACTGGACTGGGGTAAGAAAACCATGTCGGTTCGAATCAATGGCCTTGATACACATTATATGTATCGCGACGTTGTGGACGTTGTGGAACAGGCGGGCGAACGTTTGGATCTGATCATGATCCCCAAAGTTGGCACCGCCGCAGACGTCTATGCGGTCGATATGATGGTCACGCAAATTGAGGCCGCGAAGGGCTATAAAAAGCGGATTGGGTTTGAGCATATCATCGAAACCGCGCTGGGGATGCAGAACGTTTCGGCCATTGCCGCCGCGTCCAAACGCAATGAAAGCCTACACTTTGGGGTTGCAGACTATGCGGCATCGACACGGGCGCGCACCACGGTCATTGGCGGTGTGAACCCCGATTACGCGGTGCTGACCGACCCGCTTGCGGATGGGTCGCGCGATGTGCATTGGGGCGATATGTGGCATTATGCGCTGGCGCGGATGGTGGTGGCCGCACGTGCCAATGGCCTGCGTCCCGTCGATGGTCCCTTTGGCGATTTTTCTGATCCTGATGGTTACCGCTATGCCGCCAAACGCGCCGCCGTTTTGGGATGCGAGGGCAAATGGGCCATTCATCCCAGCCAAATCGCGCTGGCCAATGAAACCATGAGCCCGTCCGAGGCCGAAGTCACCCGCGCCCGTCGTATTCTAGAGGCGATGGCGGTTGCCGCATCAGAGGGCAAGGGTGCGGTGTCATTGGATGGCCGTTTGATCGATTACGCGTCGATCCGTCAGGCCGAAGTGTTGGTCGAAAAAGCCCGCCAGATTGCAGCGGGCTGATATGATATCCGGGTTGCGGCAGACAGCGCGGGATTTGTTCGATGTGGCGGTGCGCGCCGCCGATCCCGCACTGGCGCTGCGCGACAGCCTGCAAAGGGCGCCCTTTCCAAAGGGGCGCCCGATCATCATCGCCTTGGGCAAAGCCGCCGTGCCGATGCTGCGCGAAGCTTTTACACATCTGCCCGACGAGAATGCAATTTTGATCACGAATGCCGAGAATAAAACTGAAATGACGGGGGTGCAGACGTTTATCGCAGGCCACCCAATCCCCGACGAGGCAGGAGAATTGGCGGGCAAGGCGGTGATGGCGGCTTTGGACAATGCCACCGATCAGGACTGCATTATCGCGCTGATATCGGGGGGCGGATCAGCCATGTTGCCCGCCCCTGTTGCGGGTGTGACGCTGACAGAAAAGATGCAGGTGAGCAAACTGCTGCTGGCGGGGGGCTATTCTATTTCTGAGATGAATCTGGTGCGCCAACAACTTTCGCGCCTAAAAGGCGGCGGTTTTTTGCGCACCAAGGCCCCCGTCCACGCCTATATCCTGTCGGATGTGATCGGCGATGATCTGCGGGTGATTGCCTCGGGTCCGACCGCCGAACCAATTGGCACAAGGGCACAGGCTGTCGCCCTGTTAAGGCCAATCTGGGCCGATCTACCCGCGTCGGTGCAGAACCATCTTTCGGGGCCTGCACCCGAAATGCCCCAGCACCACGCCGCGCAAAACAATCTGATCGGCAGCAACCGTCTCAGCTTAAATGCGATGCACGCCGCCGCACCCAAGGGCGCGCTGATCGTCAATGACGCGTTGATTGGCGATGTGGCCGATGCCGCCCGCCAGATTGCACAGGCGGCACGCGCCACGCCTGCGGGCGCGCAATGCCTGATCTTTGGCGGCGAAACCACTGTCACCCTGCGCGGCAATGGACGCGGAGGGCGCAATCAGGAATTGGCCCTGCGCGTCGCCTTGGAACTGCAAGATTTTGATCGCGATTGGGTGTTTCTAAGTGGCGGCACGGATGGGCGCGATGGCCCGACCGATGCGGCGGGGGGAATTGTTGATCGGGGCAGTTTGCGGCGGATGGCCAAGCCCTTGGCATATCTGGCCAATAACGCAAGCTATGATGCGCTGCTGTCTTCGGATGATTTGCTGATGACAGGCGGGACGGGGACAAATGTCGCGGATGTGCAGATTATGCTGATCGCGCCAAAAGCGCCCTAATCTCGTCCAAGGATGGCATAGAGGGCGCGGTTCCCGCACGTGTCACGGAAATACCAGCCGTGGCACAGCCAAAGCGCACGGCATCACGGGGATCAATCCCCGACGCCAAGGCCGCAGCAAAGCCGCCGTTAAAGGCATCCCCCGCCCCCGTGGTTTCAACCACCTTGCCGGCACTGATCACAGGAACGTGCAAACTGCCCTGATCGTCTTGGAACAGCGCACCCTTATCGCCCAAGGTGATAATGGCGGCCTTTGCACCATGTTGGCGCAAGGCAGTTGCGGCGCGCATGGCATCCTCAACTGTGACGACTTTTATCCCTGTCAACGCCTCGGCTTCGGATTCATTGGGGGTGACGTAATCGCACAGGGCGAGCATTCCTTCGGGCAGCGTCGCGGCAGGGGCTGGATTTAATATTGTGCGCACCCCTGCGGCACGTGCAATCTGCAAGGCGCGCAGGGCCGCGTCCATCGGCTGTTCTAACTGGGTGATGAACACCGACGCCGCCCCGATCAGCGCTGACTGCGCCTCAACATCGGCAACCGATATCTTTGCCGCAGCCCCTGGCGCGATGATAATCGCATTATTGCCCGTGGATTCTTCGATAAAAATATAGGCAGCACCCGTATAGCTGCTGGGGTCTTGGGTGACGACAGGAATAACCCCCGCCTTTTTCCACGTCTCCAGCGCGATTTTGGCGAAATCATCTGCGCCCAAACGGCTGATGAAATGGGTCTTGGCCCCTGCCATCGCCGCCGCAACCGCTTGGTTCGACCCCTTACCGCCTGGTCCCAAAACAAAGGAATTGCCAAGGATCGTCTCGCCCATCACGGGTTGACGCGCGGCGCGATAGGCGGTGTCGGCGACAAAGACGCCTAGGATGACAACGGATGACATAAATACCTCGGGGTTAGGGGGCTATCACACCTTTACGGAAAATAAAGCAGCCGTAAAAGCGTCTTTCCCCCGTTTGAATGACCGCATAGGCATTTTTCGCACGTTCATAAAAATCGAACCGCTCGATCCCGATCATCGGGCGTGGGCGGCCTTCGGCGGCGTCGATCATGGCTTGGACTTCGGATTGGACAGGTTCAAGGCGATTGGGATCGCCCACCACCTGCATTCGTCCTGCGAAATCGTCAACGAATGTGTCCAAGGGTAGGACGGACAGGATCGCCTGCACCGCCTGCGCACAGGTCAAATTGTCCATCCGCAGCAAATCGCCAAAGCTCGTTTGGCGCGCGATGCTGTCGGCGGGAAAGTTGGTGTCCGAAATCACCAGCGTGTCGCCATGACCCATCGCGCGCAGTGCAAACAACACCTCGGCGTTTAGTCGGTTATCAAGTCCCTTCAGCATCATTCCCCCCAGATTCTGCGTGTTTTTTCAAATTCATATCAGACGATCTTAAAGTATCACATTAAGATTAGTCCAGACGCATCCCCGTTTGCGTGTCAAACATATGAATTTGTGCTGCATTGGCGCGCAGATGCACGGTTTGACCGGGCGCAAAGGCGTGTCTTTCGCGAAACACCGCCACGATATCGCGCTGGCCTAAACGCAGCACCACATGGGTTTCCGACCCAGTGGGTTCAATCACGACCACTGTGGCCGCAAATCCCGTGGGGTCCAGTTCCAGATGCTCGGGGCGGATGCCAAAGGTCACCGCACGCCCATCGGTCAGGCTGGCCAGATCAGGTGCGGCCAATCCTGTCCCCGCCACGTCAACGCTGACAGAATTGCCATTGCGCCGAACGACCCCCTCTAGCAAGTTCATCGAAGGGGATCCAATAAACCCCGCGACGAACACATTCGCGGGGCGATCATACAGCTCCAGCGGCGCGCCCATCTGGGCAATGCGCCCTTCGCGCAGCACCAAAATCTGATCGGCCATCGTCATCGCCTCTATTTGGTCATGCGTGACATAGACAGTCGTTGTGCCAAGGCGTTGATGCAATTCACGAATTTCAGCGCGCATTTGCACGCGCAATTTTGCATCCAAGTTGGACAGTGGCTCGTCAAACAAAAACACTTGCGGATTGCGGACAATGGCGCGGCCCATCGCCACGCGCTGACGCTGACCGCCCGACAATTCACGCGGATAGCGCGCCAGATAGGGCGTCAGGCCCAAAATCTCGGCGGCGCGGGCGACCTGTTCGGTGATCTTACCCTTGTCCAGCCCCGCCATTTTCAGCGGAAATCCCATATTCGCCGCAACCGTTTTGTGCGGATACAGCGCATAGTTTTGAAACACCATCGCGATATCGCGCTCGGCGGGGGGCAGGTTGTTCACCACGCGCTCGCCGATGGAAATCGTGCCCGATGTGATGCTTTCAAGGCCTGCAATCATCCGCAGCAAGGTGGATTTGCCGCATCCCGAAGGCCCGACCATGACCACGAACTTTCCGTCAGGGATCGTGACATCCACCCCATGCACAACCGACAGCGCGCCATAAGATTTGCGCAGATCACGAATGCGAACTTCGGCCATATTTCCCCCAAAACATATCAGCCACATGATCTGACAAAAAATGGCAGTCACATCACTCTTACAGCCAAGCCTAGCGCGGCAATTCGGTGCTGTCCACAGGTTACAATGCTAATATGTTAGTTGCTTGACAGACGGCCCCCTTACTGAAAGTGTGGGCCATGTTCGCGGGAGGGCGAACACCTGCGCGGGTGATAAGGTGGGCCGATGGGACCACTGGGGCAAATTGGCCTCGCCCTTGCATTGGGATGACAACGGATGGCTGCATTCAGGGAGGTCACGAATGAAGGTAGAACTATATAATCATGCAGTGCGCGCGGGTCTGACCCGCCGTCGATTGCTGCAAGGGGTTGCGGGTCTGGGCGGTATGGCGGCGATGGGTGGCTTGTCCACATTGCCCGCTTTCGCCCAAGACAATGTCCGCGCCGAAATTCTGAAAATTCCAGGTGTTGGCGCGGGATCGCCGACCGATGCGGATTGGATGAAAGTGGGCGAGATGTGCCTTGGCTCGACCAAGGCGAATGTCGCCGAGGGCGAGTTTGCGGGCGTTGAGTTGACCTTCTTTGGGATCAACAACAACGGTCTGCACAACATCCTGTTCCGTGGCCTGCTCAAGGGTTGGGAGACCTATACAGGCGCGAAAATCAACTGGATCGACCTTGCACAGGCCGATTATAATCCCCGCCTGCAACAAAATATCGCCACAGGCACCGTCGATTTCGACATCCTTGCGATGGGCGCACCCCTAGAGGGCGACACCGCCAGCAAGGGTTTGCTGGACGAGATGCCCGATTGGGTCAAAACCCAGATCGAGATGGACGATTATGTGAACTATCTTAAGGCGCCAGTTGGCACATGGGATGGCAAAACATACCGTATTTCGATCGACGGCGACTGCCACACATTCGCCTATCGCACGGATTATTTTGGCGAAGGTTCGATCAGCGGCATGGCGGATGCGCCAAAAACGTGGCAAGAAGTCAACGCTGTCAGCAAATCCTTGGTTGGCAAGACCGATCCATTGACGGGTCAGCCTGCCATTGGCTATCTGGACCCACTTAAGGGCTGGGGTGGTTTCGGGTTCTACTTCCTAGAAAACCGCGCGGCCGCCTATGCCAAGCATCCATCTGATCCCGCATGGTTGTTCGATCCAGAAACCATGAAGCCACGCGTCAACAACCCCGCATGGGTTCAGGCGATCCAAGACGTTATGGATCTGATTGCAACACCAGGGGCATATCCTGCCGACCAGATCAACGCCGACCCAGGCACCACGGGCTTCTCGCAGTTCCTCGCGGGCACGGGTTCGATGCTGATGTGGTGGGGCGATATCGGCTCGAACGCACGCACGTCCGATACTTCGGTCGTGGGCGATGTCATTGGGTTCGGGATCAACCGTGGCTCGGACAAGGTTTACAATTCGCAAACCGCGGCTTGGGAAGAAACCTATAACGAATCGCCCAACATGGCCTATCTGGGCTGGGGCGTTTATGTCACCAACCGCGTGTCGGGCGACGAGAAAAAGCGCAAGGCAGCATGGTCGGCCGCAGCCCATCTGGGCGGCAAAGATATCTCGTTGTGGATGTCGGCCTATCCATCGGGCTTCCAGCCTTACCGCAACTCGAACTTCCAATACGACGAGTGGGTCGCGGCTGGGTATGATCGTGCCTTTGTCGAAGATTACCTTGGTTCGAACTTGGACAGCTATAATCACCCGAATGCGGCGATTGAACCCCGTATTCCCGGTATCTTCCAGTATTATTCCGTGGCCGAAGACGAATTGGCCAAGGGCTATGCTGGCACCTATAAGACGGCACAAGAAACCGCTGATGCAATTGCCGCCGCATGGGAAAAGATCACGGATGAGATCGGTCGCGACAATCAGATCAAGTTGTACAAAGCCTCGCTGGGTATGTAACGCCTGATTTATGCAATAAAAACAAGGTGCGCAGTCAATGCGCACCTTTCCCAACACAAGGGCATAGAACGTGAGCGGTGCGCCAAATCAATTGCATGTCGTCACCAGTGACAGCATCTCCCCCCTACGACAGTCATTTGGCCAAGCCCTGAAATGGGGTTCTGCGGCCCTTATGTTTACAATATTCGCAGCGCAATTCGCCCAATCACAGGGCTGGGCAGATTTCGGATTTCAAAATTGGCGCCCTGCGCTTTATGGCTATATCGTTTGGGCGATTTGCCTGTGCTGGGCCCAAGTTTTGACGCAAGGCGAGGCAGGCAAGCGCACCTTATTCGTGCTGCCTGCCGCGTTGTTTGTGGTGTCGTTGACGGTATTTCCCCTGCTGTTCGGTCTGGTTATCGCCTTTTCCAGTTGGAATCTGTCCAGCCCAGATGGGCGGCAATTCAACGGCGTCGATAACCTGATCCAGATGTGGCATGACCCATTCTATTGGAACGCGATGGGCAATATGGTCTGGTATACGCTGGCGATTTTTGTGGAATATGCCATTGCCTTTGCCCTTGCCTTGGCCTTGAACGCCGAAATTCGGGCGCGCAAGTTTTTTCGTGTGGCGTTTTTGCTGCCCCTGATGCTGTCGCCTGTCGCCGTGTCATGGATGATCGGCAAATCCATGCTAGAGCCGCGTTACGGCCCCTTGGCGAATTTGGCGCGGTTTTTCGGCATCGAAGATCCTAGCTTTTTCTCATCGCCTTGGATTGCAAAATCGACCATCATGATGATGGATGCTTGGACCTATATTCCGTTCATGATGATCATGATTTTGGCGGGCCTGCAATCCATCCCCAAGGAATTGACCGAAGCCTCCAAGGTTGACGGCGCAAGCCCTTGGCGCGCCTTTTGGGAAATAACCTTTCCGCTGATGCTGCCCGTGTCCATCACCGCCGTCATGATCCGCATTATCTTTAAGTTGAAACTGGCCGATATCGTCATCACTGTTACTTCGGGCGGCCCTGGGGGGGCGACCGACACTGTCACCAGTTTCATTTACCGCGAATACCGCGACCGATCCAATGTCGGCTATGGCACGTTGCTGGCGATGGTTTATCTGGTCATTATCATCATTGCGATGACGGTTTTGATGAAACTTGCTGACCGCTACATAAGGCCGCGCACATGACCCAGATTTTCTTTGACCATGCGTCGGATCGCAACCACCGCGCTAAGCGGGTGTTGGGACGGGTGGGCATTTATGCGCTGCTGCTCCTGTGGGCGCTGATTTGCCTGTTTCCGATTTATTGGACCGCCACCACCAGCTTTAAGATGGCCCCAAATGTGATGAAGGGCGATTTAATCCCGTGGCTGGATTTCAAACCCGCTTGGCTGGGGTGGAAATCATTGGGCCTGTCGCCGCAAACGATTTTCCAAGACAGCACCGTGCGGGATGAATTCCTAAAACGGTTCAGCAATTCGGTGGTGATCTCGGTCACGTCATCGGTGTTGGCGGTGATTTTGGGGTCGATGGCCGCCTATGGGCTGTCGCGGTTTTCCTATAAATTCCTGTGGATGAAAAACACGGATATCAGTTTCTTTTTCCTGTCGCAGTTGATCTTGCCACCCGTGGTTTTGGCGTTACCGATGCTGGTTTTGTATAAGGAATTGGCGATACTGGACACGCAGATCGGGTTGATCCTGCTGTATACTTTGTCGGTTTTGCCCATCGTGATTTGGATCATGCAAGATCAGTTCAGCGCAATCCCTACGGAACTAGAGGAGGCCGCCTTGGTCGACGGCCTGTCGATTTGGGGCGCGTTTTTGACGATTATCGTGCCCATCGCCCTGCCGGGCATGGTGGCCGCGATGATCCTATCGCTTGTGCTGACATGGAATGAGTATTTCTTTGCGGCATTGCTGACCTCGACCCATGCCAATACATTGCCAGTTATGGTGGCCAGCCAAACGGGATCGCAGGGGATTGCGTGGTGGGCGATGGCGGCGCTGTCCTTTGCCGCGATTATGCCGTTGCTGATTATCGGCGTGGCGCTGGAACGCTATATCATCAAGGGCATGGCGGCGGGGGCGATTAAGTAATGCTGCGCGGGATTGATCAGCGCCTTTCGGCAGAAATTGTCCATGCGTTGATGCTGATGGGGCATGGCGATGATCTGTTGATTTGCGATGTGAACCACCCTGCGGCGCGCATTGCGAAAGAAACCACTTATGGCCGACTGATCGATATGGCGGGGTGCGATATCCCCACGGGTCTGCGCGCGATTTTGACTCTGCTGCCTTTGGATACTTTCGTGCCCGCGCCCGTCACACGGATGCAAGTGGTGGGCAATCCTGACGGGCAAGTGCCGATTTTTGCCGCCGTCCAAGCTGTCTGCGACGCCGCCCATGGCGCGCGCGTGATGATAGAGGCAGTCGAGAGGTTTGAGTTCTACACGCGCGCGCGGTCGGCGTTTTGTGTAATCCGCACCAGTGATAGCGGCCCCTACGGCTGTTTCATCGTCAAAAAGGGCGTGATTGATCTGCCGCCCTTATAGTTCCGCCGCGATGTCCTTGGTCTGCTCATACAGCCTGCGAAACAAAGGATATTGCTTGGCATAGACGGGAACGGCTTGGGCGGTGATCTGCGCCTGCGCGGGGTTCCATTGGTGAATGTCGGAAATTTGTGCAATCCCCGCCGCCATTGCCGCCATAAAGGCATCACCATAGGACGCGCCTGTGGATACGCTGCAAATCGTCTGATCCAGCCCCGTCAAATCTGACGTGGCCTGCAACCAAGGCAGGTTTTTCGTCCCGCCCCCCACGGCGCGGGTGCGGGTAATCGGCAAACCCACTTCGGCAAAGGTATCGGTGACATGGCGGGTCGCAGATGCGATCCCCTCCAGCACGGCGCGATACAGATCGCCGCGTTGATGCGTCAGGTTAAACCCAAAAAATGCGCCCTTGGCATTGGGGTCATGCAAGGGCGTGCGTTCGCCCGAAAAATAGGGCAAACAGATCAGCCCGTTTGCGCCAAGCGGGCTTGCGATCGCCTCGTCTGTCAGGGTGGCAAAGGCCTGATCACGCGAAAGTTCCCGCGCAAACTGATCGCGAAACCAATGGGTTAAGGTGCCCGATGTCGCCAGCCCCGCCATAACCGCCGATTGTCCCTGAAACACCCAAGGCGCGCCCCAAAGACGCGCATCCGCAGGGGCGCGGTCGGCCAAAAGGATCATAAAAATTGTCGATCCATACATCATCATCAGATCGCCCGTTTGGGTCACGCCCACGGAAACTGCCTCGGCCGCGGCATCTATTGTGCCGCAGGTCACGGGCGTCCCAATCGCCAAACCCGTTTCCGCCGCAGCATCTGCGTGGATATGGCCCGCGATATCATGGCTCCACAGAATGTCTGGCAACTGATCGCGGGTGCAAATATCGGCCAGATCCAGTCGCCAATTTTGCGCCGCGATATCATAAAGCGGGCTGAAATTCGCCGCTGTATAGTGATCAATCACATAGGCGCCCGTCAAACGATAGGTAAGGTATGTGGTGGCCGTGACGACTTTGGCCGTGCGCGCCCAAAGGTCAGGATGGTTGCGCCGCAGCCACAGGATTTTCGGCCCCACCGATTGCGAAGTCAGCGCATTGCCACAGCGTGACAGGATCATGTCCGCGCCAATTTCTGCTGTCAGATCGGTAATTTCCTGATGTGCCCGCGTGTCGACCCCATATAGAACCCCATTCATTAAGGGGCGTCCATCTGCATCCAATGGCAGCATACAAGGCCCAATCGCCGAACAGGCCACGGCGGAAATATCGGCGGGATCAACGCCGCTTTGCGCCAAAATCGCCCGCGTGATGGTGACGAAATCGCCCCACCAATCCTGATCGGGGATATGTTCGGCCCAGCCTGCCTGAGGGACCAGCATTTGATGGGGATAGCTGGACTGGGCCACAATGCGACCCTGTTCATCCACCAAAACCCCTTTGGATTCGAATGTGCCAATATCAACGCCCAGCGTGTAACGCATCACGCCCCCCGCGTCAGTTTGAAATCGGGGGTGATGGCCGCCAATGCCGCCACCGACAGCCGCGTCAGCCCCACCAGATCGGCAATATCACAGCATTCAATCGCCGAATGGGAATAGCGCATGGGGTATCCGATATCGATCACTGCCGCCCCCTCGCCCACCAATTGCACATAGGAAAGATCGGTCAAAACTCCAATTTGGGCGGACCGTTGCAGGGGAATGTCCTGCGCCGCCGCCGCATTTTCAAACAGGGCAACCATCGCGGGATGCGGGATCACCCCGTTCAACGTGCCGCGCCCGTGAAAGGAATAAAGGCCAATGCCTGGCCCCCCGCCCAAAGTCATCTCGCCACGTGTCGCAAGATCAGGCGTATCGCAGGCCAGCATCAGATCAATCTGAATGGCAATATCGGGGCGCAAGGCCTGCGCTGCCACTTGCGCGCCGCGCAGGTTAAACTCTTCTTGCACGGAAAAAACCAAATGCACAGTTGGGCCACCCTGACGCGCGACCAATTCCCGCGCCACCTCGAGCAGCACGGCGCAGCCTGCGCGGTCATCGACCGATGTGCCCGCCACCCGGCCCCCCGCAAGGGGAATCACACGCGGTGTATAGACCACGGGTGTCCCTATACGGACACCTGCGGCCTCGACGGCTTGCTTTGATCCGTGGCCCGTGTCGATTGTAATCTCAGGCGCTGTCAGCACCTTATATTTCTCATCTGGCGTTGTGGCATGGTGCGATTTGTTCATAATCACGCCCTGAACATCGCGCCCCTCGCCCACACAAAAGGTCACACATTGCGCAGCCATGGCGCGTTCCGACACGCCGCCCATGCGTTCCACGCGGATCAAACCATCCGCCTCAATGCGGCGCACAAAGAACCCCAACTGATCCATATGGGTGAAAAACATCACCGAAGGACAGGCAGGATCACCCGCAAATGTCGCCGTCACATTGCCCAAACGATCCACCGAAGAGGTAACCCCCATTTCCCCCAAACGGGCGCGGATCAGGCGCGCCACACGTTCTTCATGTCCCGAAAGACCGGGGGTTAACATCAATTCATATAGGCTTGCGCGCAAACGATCCTGCATCACGCCTCCCCCCGAATGGTGCGCACCCGCGCCATGAAATCGCGCGCCCGTTCTGGATCAATCGCGTTCCATGTGTGGCCATCTACTTTTAGGGCCGATCCCACGATACAGCCATCCGCCACCCGCAAGATATCGGCAATCGTCGCGTGTTTGACACCCGTATTGGCCATCACGGGCGTGTCGGGCAGCACCTTTTTCACCGCCTCTAGATCCGACAAAGCCGCCGCCTCACCCGTGATTTGACCTGATACCAGCACCGCATCGGGGATCGAGGAAAACACCGCCGAGCGCGCCCGATCTGGCAGGGGGCGGCGGTCCAAACTGTCGGCAAATTCGGCACTGACATTGTACAGCATCGCCAAATCACGCCGCCCCAATCGGTCGCGGTATCGCATCGCGGCCCCCGCATTGGGCGTCCATGGCCCCATATCGCTGGCATAGGTTCCTGTAAAAATCTCGCGCACAAACCCTGCACCCGTAGCCGTGGCCAATGCGACTGAGGCCATCGGATCCCACAGGACATTGACGCCAAACGGCACAGTAATCTTCCCCCGCAACTGGCCGATCACATAGGCCATGGTCGCCGTGGACGCCGTATCGACGGCAAACTCATAGGGACGGTCGTTTTCATTGCCAAACATCACCGCGTCAAATCCGGCGTCTTGCAGCGCCGCCAGTTCCTTGGCCGCAGACCTGACCAGACCGTCAATCCCCGCGTCCGCGTCATACAGGGGCGCGCCTGGCATTGCCCCCAGATGCACCATGCCAATAACGGGCTTTGGACGCCCAAAGACATTTTGAAAATTACCCATATTCCGCCCCAAAAAGTTGATGCTTGCCGCGTTGATTCATACTAGTATGTTAGCGAGGTTTGGGGGCGATATGCAAACAAAGACGATCGGTTTTACGAAACATTGGGACAGAATTGGCAATGGCGGGCTGACATTCACCCGACTTGGCTTTGGTGCGGCGCCGATTGCCAATTTATACCGCGCGATTTCTGACGCCGAGGCGCAGGCGACGCTGCAAAAGGCTTGGGATTTGGGGGTTCGCTATTTTGACACGGCCCCCCTTTATGGGCTGGGCCTGTCCGAGACGCGGTTGAACCAGTTTCTGCGCGATAAACCGCGCGATGAATATGTTCTATCGACCAAAATCGGGCGGCTGCTGCGTGCGACACGCAAAGGCGAAGAACGCGACTGTATCGGGAAATTTTTTGACGTGCCATCGCGACGCGAAGTCTATGATTTCACCTATGACGGCACCATGCGCTCGGTTGAATTTTCCTTGGAACGTCTGGGCATTGACCGCATTGATATCCTGTATGCGCATGATCTGGACCTGTTCAACCACAAAACCCAAGACGCGCTGGATGCCAAAATGGCGGAATTCATGGCGGGCGGCTATCGCGCCTTGGTGGAATTGCGCGATCAGGGGGTGATTAAGGCCTTTGGCGCGGGGATCAATGAATGGCAGCCCGCCCAGTGGCTGACCGAACGGGGGGATTTCGATATTTTCCTGCTGGCGGGGCGGTATACTTTGCTGGAGCATGAGGCGTTGGCGTCGTTTCTGCCGATGGCCGCGGCGCGGGGGATTGGGTTGGTCATGGGTGGTCCCTATAATTCGGGGATTTTGGCCACGGGTGCGCGGGCGGGGGCGTTTTATTTCTATGATCCTGCGCCCCAAGCGATTTTGGACCGCGTGACCCAAATTGAGGCGATCTGCCGCAATCACAACGTGGCGATGGTCGACGCCGCCTATCAATTCACCGCACGTCATGCGGCAGTGGTTTCCGTAATCCCAGGTGCCGTTGGCCCTGCCCAAGTTGAGGCGAATTTGCGCGCGGCGAACGCCGTTATTCCGAATGATCTTTGGGCGGACCTAAAAGCTGCTGGCATTTTACGTGCCGATGCGCCGGTAGAGATATGATGAAAATAGACAGCCATCAGCATTTCTGGACGCCCGCGCGCGGGGATTATGATTGGATGCCAAAGGATGATCCAATCCTGACGAAACCGTATCTGCCGCGTGATCTAGCCCCAATTTTGGCGCGTGCGGGTGTTGATAAAACCGTCTTGGTGCAGGCGGCGGCCACCGTGCAGGAAAGCGAATATATGCTGGGTCTGGCGGATGGGTGCGACTTTGTGGCGGGGGTCGTGGGCTGGGTGGATTTTGACAATCCCAGCGATTTGGCCCATATGACGCGTCTGGCGCAGCATCCGAAATTTCTGGGCCTGCGCCCGATGATTCAAGATATTCCCGATGATCTGTGGATGACGCAGGCCGATATTCAATGGGCTTATCGCGCCATCTGCGATCTGGGCCTGACGTTCGACGCCTTGGGGTTTCCGCGCCATTTGGACCCGTTCTTGGGGCTGTTCAAACGTTATCCCGATTTGCGGGTGGTGGTGGATCACTGCATGAAGCCGCAAATTCGCGACACGCCGGGCTTTGCCCATTGGGCGGATGGAATGTCACGCATTGCGGGGGAAACGCGGGCCTGTGTGAAATTCTCGGCATTGATTACCGAGGATGGGCCAGATTGGTCGGCGGCGCGGTTGCGCCCCTATGTCGATCATATTCTGGCGGTCTTTGGGGCGGATCGCATCATGTGGGGATCCGATTGGCCTGTGTGCTTGTTGCGGGCCAGCTATGGTGATTGGCACAGCGCGGCGCTGGAACTGACAGAACACTTGTCCGACACCGATAAAGCGCAGATTTTTGGCGGCACGGCGGCGCGGTTTTACGGCCTTTAGGACCGATACATCGCGTCGGCGACGATCCGCAAACTGGAGGCCGCATCTTGACGCGACATGGCGGCGGCAAGGTCTGGCTGATCCACCAATTTTGCCGCAATCGCCCGCAAACGATCCGCCATGAGGATATTGGTTGCCGCCTCGGCGCAGGGGTCAAGGCCGCCATGATCGGGGAACGTGTCGAAATAGATGACCCCGTCATACCCCATCCGCGCCAATTCCACGAACAATTCCACCGTCTGGACCGGGTGCACCGATCCCACCATCAACCCATCATCGCGCTTGCCGTAACCGTCATTCAAATGCACGCCCATCAGGCGCGAATGACGGGCCACCAGCATCGCGGACTGCGCGGGAATTTCATCGGCGAACAGCACATGACAAAAGTCCAAGGTGATCCCAAGGTTCTTGCGCGCCACCTGCCCTGTCGCCAAAATCGTGGCCCCCACATCGGGCATCAGGGCAAAGGCGCGGGGCTCATTCGGTTTATATTCAATCGCGATGTCAAGCGCGGGGTTGTGATCGCACACCTCGGCCATGGCGGCGATGGTGTCATCCCACATCTGGGAATAGCGGCCTTGGAACGAATAATCGACCCCGTCTTGACCCATCCACAGGGTCATCGTCTGCCCGCCCATTTCGGCCAGCGCATCTAGCCCCCGTTTGGTCAGATCGACAGCGGCACGGCGCACCGCCAAATCTGGATGGCTGAACGCGCCCAAGCGAAAGCCCGGATCGGTGTAATAGCGCATGGCCAACCCGTTCAGACTGATGCCATTATCCGCCAAAATCTGGCCCAATTGCGCGGGTTTATACCCGTCAAAATGGTCAGGATAATTCAAATCCGCCGCATCCATTCCCTGCACTGTGGCGGCGCGGGCAATCAAATCGGCGGTGGTGGGTTTCGTCAGCCCCACCTTAAAGGCGTTCAATCTGGCGGCATAGCGGGGGCGGTTGCGCAAAGCGGACATGATGGGCCTAACGTGGGGCAAAAAGTTCGGGATGGGTGGATTCCAGCGGTTCCAGATAGGGGATCAACTGGCGCAAATGAAATTGCGTTTTGGCACGGGCGGCTATGGGATCTCGCGCCTCTAGGGCCGCCAAGATTGCTTGATGTTCGATCAGGGTTTTCTTGATCCGCCCCTCTACGGGCAAGACCAATTGGCGCGCGCGGTTGACATGAACCCAAGTGGTTTGTGCCAAAACCGACAGACGCGGAAATCCCGTAAAGGACAAGATCAGATCATGCATCTGCGCGTCCATCGCATAAAATCCCGCGCCATCTTGGTCATCGGCCAAAACGCCCTGGAACCGCAGGTTGCGGCGCAGCAGCACAAGCTGTTCTTCGGTGATGGTCAGCGCCACCTGTTCCACGGCGGCCAGTTCCAACGCCTCGCGCAGAAACGCCGCCTCTTGGATTTTAGACATCGAGAACCGCGCCACATAGCTGCCCGCTTGGGGAACCAATTCCACCAAATCCTCGGCCGCAAGGCGCGCCAAGGCCTCGCCCAAAGGCGCACGCGATACGCCCAATTCTTCGCAAATTTCTGGCTTGCGCAGTGCCTCGCCTGGGCGAAATTTCAGGGTCAGAATGGCATCTTTTAGACTGGCATAGGCCTTTTGCGCCAGCGACCCTGAAAATTCGCTGAGGGGGGACAAAGCTTGGCGGGATGCTGGGGGGCTGGACATTCAAATCACCTTCTAGAATGCAAGCATGTCAGTTGGATCTATCTTCGGTGAAAAGACCCACAAGTCAAGCCCGCCGCGCAGACTGCGGGCGGGTTAAGGCGCAATTGCGCCAAAGGCAATGGGCAATTTAGGCGGCTAGAACGCGCCTTCGGCCGTTAAAGCGCCATAGCGGTATGGTTGGCGGTCACGAAATAGTCCCCAAGCGTTTCTGTCCGACCTTATGGCGTCCAGATCAAAGCTTGCCAGTTGAAACCCCTGTTCGTCGCCCATTTCAACGCGTTTTTCACCCGTATGATCGGCGATGAAACTGCCACCATAAAAGGTCAGGCCTGGGCCCTCGGACTCAAGACCAATACGATTTGACGCGGCGACCACGCACATATTAGCGGCCGCATGGCCCTGCATCACGCGCTGCCAATGGGCGCGGGAATGGACGGTGGGGTTTTGGGGTTCAGACCCAATTGCAGTCGGATACAGCAGAATATCCGCCCCTTGCAGCGCCATCGCGCGGGCGCATTCGGGAAACCACTGATCCCAGCAAATCCCCACACCAATCCGCCCCGCCGCCGTATCCCAGGTGCGAAACCCCGTATCGCCCGAGGTGAAATAGTATTTCTCATTATACCCCGGGCCATCGGGGATATGGGTTTTGCGATACAGACCCAAGATCCGCCCATCTGCGTCTGCCACCGCGACCGAATTAAAATACTGCCGCGCGGTGCGTTCAAAAAAGCTGATCGGAATGACGACAGACAATTCCCGCGCCAAATCGGCAAAGCGGGCGATCAGGGGGTTGGCGGTGAACGGTTTTGCCAGATCGAAATGCACCACGTTTTGGGCGGCGCAAAAATAGGGGGCCTCGAACAATTCTTGGATCAAAACCACATTGGCCCCGGCTGCCGCGGCGGCACGCACCAAACTTTCCGCGCGGTCCAAATTGGCCTGAATATCCCAAGAGCAGGCCATTTGCGTGACAGCGATTTTGGTCATGCTGCACCCCCATGGGTGATCCGTCCGCCTGCAATTGTGCTGTGAATACCCATTTTGCCGATGTCTTGCGCGGCAATGGTTTCCAAATCCCCATCCACAATCACCACATCCCCCGCAAGGCCTGTGCGCAAAGTCCCCGTGACATGATCGCTGTGCCCCGCCCAAGCGCCCCCTGCCGTATAGGCGTATAGGGTTTCCATACGGCTGAGGCGTTCATCCGCGCATCCATCGTATGCCGGGCGCGTCAGCGCCGCTTGGATGCCGCGCATCACGGAAATATCGACCACAGGCCAGTCAGAGGAATAGGCAATCTTGGCCCCCTGATCAGCCAAAGATTTCCACAGATAGGCGCCTTTCCAGACCGATTTTTCCACCAAACTCATGGTGGGTTCAATCGGGAAATCCATCGCACCCGGGGGATGGGGCGGCTGTAGGCTGGCCACGATCCCCAGTGCTGCAAGGCGCGGAATATCAGAAGGGTCAATAAATTCGATATGTTCGATACGGTGGCGGGCGTCTTTGCGGCCATTGGCCAACAAGGCCGCCTCATAGCCATCAATCGTCGTGCGCACCGCGCCGTCGCCAATGCAATGCACCGCGATTTGCATCCCCAAACGATCAATTTCGGTGCAAATCTGTTTGAAACGCGCGGGGTCGAACAGGGGTTCCGACCGATGACCCGGATAGCCCACATAATCGCGCAACATAAAGGCGGTGCGGCTGTCGACCACGCCATCCATAAACATCTTGACGAAATTGCTGGACAGCCAGTCATCGTTGTAACGGGCGTGCATATCGACCGCGCGGGACAGTTCCGACACTTCCATATGCGGTTTGAAATGGAACGGCACGCGCACACGGGCAAGCAGATTTCCTTCGGCGCGCAGACCATTCAGCAAATCCAGCGTATACAAATTGCCATCCATATTCACCATCGACGTGATGCCGTGGCGTGCCGCATGGCGCAAACCGTTCAGCGCCTTGGCGCGGTCAATCGCCTGCTGGGCCGCACTGGGCCAAGGGCTGGGTTCGCCCCCCGTAGCAATCCCAAGGTTCAGGCGCGTTTCGCCGCCCAAGGCGATGACCGGGGCAAAGGCCTCAAACTCGCGCAGCTCGCCTGTGGCCAGACCATCGTCACCCATGACCACCTCATGCCCATGCGGCATGACAGCGCCGTGCAAAATACCCGCCGCCTTCAATGCCGCCGTATTGGCCCAGATCGTGTGATGGTCGGGCGCGGTCATCGCAATCGGACGATCGGAGATGATACAGTCCAGATCGTGGCGGGTGACGGGATGATCCAACATCCCATAACTGGCCCCTTGCGCGATCAACAAATCCTTGTCGGGATGAGCCGCGCCAAAACGCCGAAACGCATTGGCCAGCGCGTCAAACCCATGCACATCCCCCAGCTGCAAATGCGCAAGTTCCGCGCCCCCCATGACCAAATGCAAATGGCTTTCGACAAATCCGGGCAAAACACTGCGACCGCCTGCGTCGATGATCTTAGCCGCGTTGTAAGTTTCAATCTCGCGACGACTGCCCACGGCGACAATCTTGGCATTTTTTATTGCCACGGCTTCGGCAATGGGATTGGCGGCATCCATCGTCAAGACTTTGCCATTGGTTACGATCAGATCGACGGGGGATTCGGTCATGTGAAAGCCTTTCTTAGGGCCACAGGCCCGTTTTCGTTATCTTGCCAAACCCGCCCAAAAGCGCAAGAGTTTGATCAAATATCAAAGGAACCCTGTCATGCGTCTTGCCGCCCTTCAAGCCCCCGCTGCATCTGGCGATATGGCCTATGCGTTTGAAACGCTGGCTTGGGCGTTGAACGCGGCGGGCGCGGCGGGGGCGCATATGCTAACCGCGCCCGAGGTTTGGCTGCCGGGCTATAACAGCGATAATATCGCCGATTTGGCGCAATCGCGGGATGGCGCTTGGGCGCGGGATTTGGGCCAGTTATGCGCCAAGGCGCGCTGCGGGTTGACCCTGGGCTATGCCGAGCGTGACGGCCACGCCTTGTTCAATGCTGCGATCAGTTTTGACGCGGCGGGTCAGGTCATCGCGCATTACCGCAAAATCCAACTTTATGGCGCGCGCGAGGCCGCACTGTATCAGCGCGGGCAAGCCTATGAAATATTTAACTTTCAGGGACAAAAGGCGGCGCTGCTGATATGCTATGATATTGAATTTGCACCCCATGTGGCGGCCTTGGCGGCAAGGGGTGTCACCCTGATATTGGTGCCCACCGCCAATATGGAACCCTTTACCCATGTCGTGCGTCATACGGTGGCGGCGATGGCCGCGGGGCATGGGGTGACGATTGTTTATGCCAATTTCTGCGGCACAGACGGCGATTTAACCTATGTTGGTGGTTCGCTGATTGCAGCCCGCGATGGTGCGATTTTGGCCCAAGCGGGAACGGGAACCGCATTGATTATTGCCGATCTGCCCGATCTGGGGGCCGATGCCCTGTCCAGCCAAGCGTTGGATTTCAAAGCAATCGTATAGGTTTGCGAAAAACCGCCACAAATTGCGCCATACGCCCAAAATCCGCGCAGGTTTTTCGCGTGTTTGATCAAATACATCTTGCGCAACGCGCGGGCCAATCCCAGACTGCACCCAAATCAGGGGAGATAGACGTGACGGATACGGGCTTTGTCGATGTCAAAAACGTGGTCAAATTGTTTGGTCAGGGCAGTGCCGCCGTGCGCGCCTTGGATGACGTCTCGGTCAGCATTCGGCAGGGGGAATTTTTTACCCTGCTGGGCCCGTCTGGATGTGGTAAGACAACGCTTTTGCGCCTGATTGCCGGGTTTGAGGGGCCGTCGATGGGCCAGATCAAACTGGATGGGGCCGATATCACCAACACCCCCCCCAATCTGCGCCCGATCAACACGGTGTTTCAAAACTATGCATTGTTTCCGCATTTGACTGTGGCACAAAACATCGCCTTTGGTCTGGAGATGCTGGGCCGCCCGAAATCTGAAATTACCGCAACCGTGGCGCGTATGTTGGCGATGGTGAAACTGGAAACCTTGGCAAATCGCAAAACTGCGCAACTTTCAGGCGGGCAGCAACAGCGCGTGGCCCTTGCCCGCGCCCTTGCCCCCCAGCCCAAGGTTTTGTTGTTGGATGAACCCTTGTCGGCGTTGGATTTCAAACTGCGCAAAGAAATGCAGACCGAATTGAAACGGTTGCAATTGGAAACGGGGATCACCTTTATCTTTGTCACCCATGACCAAGAAGAGGCCTTGACGATGTCCGACCGCATTGCGGTCATGTCGGCGGGGAAAATACAACAAATCGGTGCGCCAAGGGATATTTACACCCGCCCTGTCAATCGCTTTGTTGCCGATTTCATTGGCGATATCAATATCTTGCCCGCCAAAGTTCATGCAGGTTGTGCCCAGATTTTGGGGGTTGATTTTGCCCTTGATTTTCAGGGGCCAGCCCGCGAGGTCAGCATAGCGATCCGCCCCGAACAATTGCGACTGATGCCCAAGGGCAGCAAAGACAGCCTGCCCGCGACTGTCACCCGCAGCGTTTATTTCGGCACCGACAGCCATATCCATATGACCCTACAGGACGGTTCCGAGATGGTCGCGCGCCTGCAAACGGATGCCACCCAAGACAATAATCTCGCCAATGGGACGGAAATTGCGATCAGTTTTGCCCCCAATGCCTTGCAAGTGCTAGAGGATTGATGATGCAATCCAGTCGCCGCGCATGGCTGTTATCTGCCCCTGCCTTGATCGTGCTGTTTGTGGCCGCCGTCGGCCCCTTGTTGATCGTCTTTGTCTATTCCTTTCTGACACCTGGCAAATACGGCAATGTCGAATGGGTGTTTTCCACCAATGGTTGGTTTGGCACGCTGTTCACGCGCGATATTTTTGACGACACCGTGCATCTGGCGGATGCGCATCTGACCATCTTTTGGCGGTCGGTCAAATTGGCGCTGGAAACCACGGTTTTGACATTTCTGATCGGCTATCCGACCGCGTGGATCATCGCCACCCGCAGCGCAAATATACGCAATGTCTTGTTGTTCCTGATTACCATCCCGTTCTGGACAAACCTTTTGATCCGCACCTTTGCGATCAATCAAATCATCCGCAAAGAGGGGTTGCTGAACACAACCCTGCTGGATTTGGGCCTGATAACCAAACCGCTCGAGATTATCTATACGGATTTCGCGGTGTTTGTGGGCATGGCCTATGTCTATTTGCCGCTGATGGTGCTGCCGCTTTATGCGGCGATTGATCGGTTTGATATGCGCCTGCTTGAGGCGGGATATGATCTTTATGCCACGCGCTGGCAGGTGTTGCGCCGCATCATTTTGCCCATCACGCAACCTGGGATCGTGGCGGGGTCTATCCTTGTGTTCATCCCCGCGCTTGGGGCCTATGTCACGCCGCGCATTTTGGGGGGCGGCAAGAATATGATGATCGGCAATTATATTGAGCTGTTGTTTGGTCAGGGGCGCGATTGGCCGCTGGGGGCGGCCTTGTCGATGATCTTAATGGTGATCGTGACGGTGGCACTGTTGTTCTATGTCCGTGCCGCATCCAAGGGGGCGTCACATGGCTAAGTTCTCTGCTGTCAAGCAAACGGGATTTGGGCCTGTTGCCGTTTTGGTCTTTGTGCTGCTGTATCTGCCGATCATTATGATGGTGATCTATGCGTTCAATGCGGGAAAATCCGTGGCCCTGTGGGAGGGATTTTCCCTGCAATGGTTCCCCAAGGCCTTTGCCAATGATCAGGTCAAGGATGCAACGATCCGATCCCTATGGCTGGCCGCAACCGCCGCCGTTTTGTCAACTATTCTTGCCACTTTGGCCGCCCTTGGCACCACGCGCCGCCCCGCGTTTCGCGGGCAAAACGTGATTTACGCGATGATCAACCAGCCGCTGATGGTGCCCGAAATCGTCACCGCTGTGGCGCTGTTGATCGTCACTGCGGGGATTAAGGTCATCACGGGCTATCAAGGCATGGGATATCTGGTTGCGGCACACACCGCCTTTTGCATCCCTTTTGCCTATTTGCCGATCCGCGCGCGGCTTGAGGGGATGAACAACACGCTGGAAATCGCCGCTGCCGATTTATATGCGCGCCCGTTTACAATCTTTCGCCGCATCACCCTGCCCTTGTTATGGCCAGGGATTATCGCGGGGATGATGTTGGCCTTTGTGACATCGCTGGATGACGTGGTGATCACGCAATTTGTAAAATCGGCAGGTCAAGACACCCTGCCGACCTATATGCTGGCGCAATTGCGCAGGCAGATCACGACCGAGGTGAACGCCATCTCGACCGCGCTTTTGGCGGCAACAGTGCTGCTGCTGGCGCTGTTCTTTCTGCTCACACGAAACAAGACACCAAACTAACAGGGAAAGGTTACAATCATGAAACGGATACTGACCGCGACGCTGATGTTGTGGGCAAGCACCAGCTTGGCCCATGCGGAAAAGGTTTTGCAACTGTACAACTGGGGCGATTACACCAACCCAGAACTTTTGGCCAAGTTTGAGGCCGAGACGGGCATCAAAGTAACCGTCACAGATTACGATTCCAACGATACCGCCCTTGCAAAAGTTGAGGCAGGGGGTGCTGGTTTCGATCTGGTCGTGCCATCGGCCAACTATATTCCGATTTGGAAAGAAAAAGGTCTGATTCAGGAATTGGATCTGTCAAAATTGCCAAGCCACGGCAATATCGCGCCCGAATGGATGAATGTTGCCTGGGATGAGGGGCGCAAGTTTTCCGTTCCATGGCAGTGGGGCACAACGGGTATGGGTGTAAATGTGACCGCCTATTCAGGCGATATCAACACCTCGGCCATTTTCCTTGATCCGCCTGCGGAATTGATCGGCAAGGTGAACGTGACACCTGAAATGAACGATGTGATTTATCTGGCGACAAAATATGTCGGCGGTCAGGCCTGTACCGAAGACCTGGAAGTGCTGAAAAAAGTGCGCGATGTTTTGGTTGCCGCCAAGCCAAAATGGCTGTCGATGGACTATGGCATGACGGAAAAAATGACCTCGAATGATGTGGTCGCGTCGATGTATTGGAACGGCGCGATGTTGCGCGCGCGTCTGGCCAATCCTGATGTGCATTTCGGATACCCCAAGGAAGGCTATCCAATTTTCATGGACTCGGTCGCGCTGCTGTCGGACGCAACCAATGTCGATGAGGCCTATCAGTTCATCGAATTCATCCTGAAACCCGAAAACGCGGCGCTGATTTCGGCCTTTGCGCGCTATAACAACGGGATCACTGGATCGACTGCCTTTATGCCTGCCGACATGAAAGACGCGCCAGAGGTGGTTATTCCTGCTGAATTCGTCCCTTATGGTGAGTTTATTCCGACCTGCTCGCCCAAGGCGCAAGAACTGTATACCAAAATCTGGACCGAATTGCAAAAGTGAATGCGATTGCCTTGGGCCTGCAGGCCCAAGGCACCCTATTTGACCAAAACGACCAATGAACTGGCAGGCAGGCTGATCGGCATTTGCGCCCCAATCGCGGGCGGCGGCAGATCGGATCGGTTGAACGTGTCCAATGTCAATTGCTGGCCCCCGATATCCGCCTTAATTCGGATGATCGCGCCCAAAAACTGCACCTCTTCAATCCGCCCCATCAGGGTTAGATCGCCTTTGCCCAAAGATGCCGCTTCGGGTCGCATCGCCAAGGTGACTGTTGCGCCCTGTTGCGCGGCAATCGCGCGGTTCAACGTCAGGG
Organism: Cypionkella sp.; assembly: GCA_040398785.1. Lineage (GTDB taxonomy): Bacteria > Pseudomonadota > Alphaproteobacteria > Rhodobacterales > Rhodobacteraceae > Cypionkella. Next base: position 164,022 of record JBBATJ010000004.1, read on the forward strand.
GCGTTTCACCTAACGTTACAGCGCCATTGACAGGATCGGTGACGGTGACGTCAAAGGTGTTCAAGGTGCCAACAAACTCGGCCACAAAGCGGGTTGTGGGATGGTTATAGACTTGGAACGGCGTGCCGATTTGATCAGCAATCCCGCCGTTCATCACAACGACACGATCGGACATGGACAACGCCTCTTCTTGGTCATGTGTCACAAATATTGTCGTTATCCCTAGCCTTTGTTGAATTGCGCGAATTTCACGGCGCAAATTGCCGCGAATTTTGGCATCCAATGCGGAAAGCGGCTCGTCCAGCAGCAATACCTTAGGCCGCACCGCCAAGGCCCGCGCCAAGGCCACCCGCTGTTGCTGCCCGCCCGAAAGTTGGAACGGAAACCTTGCGCCAAGGTCAGACAGACCGATCAAATCCAGCATTTCGGCCACGCGCTCGGCTATTTTTAACTTAGCAAGGCCCGCCACAGACAGGCCAAAGGCCACATTCTGCGCCACGGTCAGATTGGGAAACAGCGCATAGGCCTGAAACACCATGCCGATATTGCGCTGATTTGGGCGCAATCCCACCAAATCCGCCCCTGCAATGCGAATTTCGCCAGAATTGGGTGTTTCAAACCCCGCAACCATGCGCAGCACGGTCGTCTTGCCACAGCCTGATGGACCCAGCAGGGACACAAACTCGCCCTGCTCAATGCTCAGGTTAAAATCCTTGACCACATGATTTATGCCAAAAGATTTTTCCAGATGCGACAGATCAAGATAGGCCATCAGATAGGTGTCCTTGTGTGTTTGGAAAACCGCGTAATCACTTGGATCAACGCCATGCAGCCCCATGTGATCGCAAAGGTCATGACCGCCAAAGCTGACGGCTCGTATGCCTTGTTCGATCCGATCCAGACCAGATAGGGGCCAAAAGCAGGGCGATCCAGCAGCGCCGAGATGACATATTCGCCGATCACAATGGCAAAGGTTAGAAATGCCCCCGACAGGACCGCGACCAGAACATTGGGCAGGATCACGCGAAAGATGATGACGGCCCAGCCCGCGCCCAAACCTTGGGCGGCTTCGGTCAGGGTCAGAATATCAATCGCGCGCAGCCCCGTATCCACGGCGCGATACATATAAGGTAGGGCCAGAACGACATAGCCGCAGGCCAGCAGGACATCTGTCCCGAATTCGCTGCCCAAAAACGGGATCATGGATGACGTATTGAACAGGCGAATATAACCAAAGGCGATGACAACGGGGGGGATGACCAATGGCAAAAGGGTGATAAATTCGACGACGGGACGCAATTTCGGCAAGCGCAACCGCACCCAATACGCGGTGGGAACCACCAAAAATACGCCAATCAGAATGGCAACCAAAGCCATCACCAAAGAATACAAAAAGGTCTGTTGAAACTGTGAATCCGTCAGCACCGATGTATAGGCATCCAAGGAATAGGCCCCGCGCCGCTTGCGCAAGGAAAATTCAAACATCCCGATCAAGGGAATGATGAAATACAACAGACCACCAAAAAAGGCCGCATAGGACCAAAAGCGTGAAGATTTCATTTCAGCCACCGCTCTGACCGCACGCGCATCACGATGTAAATCAGGTTCGTGATGCCCGTCACAACGATCATGCCAAAGGCAATAGCATAACCCAATTGCGGGTCTTGCAACACATCCCCCCTGATTTGATTGAACAAAACAATGGGCGCGATGGACAGTTGCGACCCCGTCAGGGCGACGGCCGTCGCAATGGCACCGAAACTGTTGGCGAACAAAAGCGCCATGGTGCCCAAGGTCGACGGCCATAGGATCGGCAAGGCCACACGACGCCAGTATTGAAAACCGCTAGCCCCCAGTATTTCCGCCGCCTCGCGCCATTCACGGCGCAAACCATCCAAGGCGGGGGTGATGATAAGGATCATCAAGGGAATTTGAAAGTAAAGATAGACCAGAACAAGACCCCAAAAGCTGAGCAGATTGAACCCTAACCCATACAGATTGATGCCAAACCCCTCACGCAGGACGATCGTCAAAATACCCACCCGCCCCAAAGTGGCGATAAAGGCAAAGGACAAAGGCACGCCCGCAAAGTTCGACGCGACCCCCGAAAACGTCAGTGTCGATTGGCGCAACCATCGGGGCAATCCGCCCAAGGCCACCGCCGTTGCAAGGATAAATCCAATCAAACAGCCAATCACGGCGGAGGCAAAGCTGAGCTTGATCGACACCCAAAACGCCGTTGCAATGCGCGGTTGCGCAAGATTTAGAATATTGTCGAATGTCGCTGCACCCTGCCCCGTGCGAAACGCACCAAGCACGATGTTCAGCGTCGGCAACAGCAAAAACAACAGCGCAAAAATGGCAAAGGGAACAATCCCCAGCCAATTCATCGATAAATCGCGTCGGGATCGCGCGGGTTTGACAGGGGCAGTTTTGCCCATAGAATTATCAGTTTGCATTGGATACTTTCAAAGGCGGCTGCCCCATCGCTGGGACAGCCTTTTGACAGGTTATTCGACCTTCAGGCCAACAACGCTGTCCCATTTTTCGGTCACAACGGCTTTGTGGGCAGATTGTTGATCCAGTGTCGGGAAGACTGCCTTGGCATAGGCCTCGGCTGGAGGCAGTTTTGCCAACATTTCGGCAGGAATTTTGCCTGCAGCAGACATCGCAGCAAAACGGATTGGGTGGCAATAGCCCGACAGCCAAGCCAACTGGCCCTCGTCGCTATACAGGTATTCCATCCACAACTTTGCGGCGCTTGGGTGTGGTGCATAGGCGCTGATCGCCTGCACATAAACGCCCGCAATCACGCCTGACGCAGGCACAATGACGTCAACGGGGGGATTGCCCGCCAGACCATCGCGCCATGCCAGCAGGTTATAGTCCCATGCTGCCACCATCGGCGTGGTGCCCTGTGCGATCGTCGCGGTTTTGCCCGCGACGGGCACAAAGTTACCCGCAGCATTCAGGTCAGCCACCATTTTCAGGCCAGCTTCGGCGGATGCAGCGCCGGCTTCGGCACCGCTTGCAAGGCCCATGGCCATCAGGCTCATCATCGACTGGTTGCCCGAACGTGGATCACCCGACAACGCAAAGGAATTGGCATATTCTGGCTTCATCAAGTCAGCCCAATCGGTTGGGTTGTTCTTGACCAAATCTTTGTTGATCGCAATCGCCATCACGCCGTAATAATCGCCATACCAAGCACCATCTGCATCCTTGGCATCAGCAGGAATTTCGTCCCAAGTTGCGACTTTATAGGCCTGGATCAGACTTTCTTCTTTGGCCTGTGGACCAAACGCCAAGCCTACGTCGATGACGTCAGGGGCCTGTGGACCTTTGTTGTCTTTGTTGGCGCGAATCGCCTCCAACTCGTCAGCCGAACCGCCGTCTGGGTTCAATTCGTTAATCGCGATGCCGGGATATTTGGCCTTAAAGCCTTCAATCACCGCGCCATAGGCGCACCAGTCATGTGGCAGAGCGATCGTGGTCAAAGCACCTTCGGCAGTTGCCGCAGCAACAAGTTCGTCCATCGTCTGGGCTTGCGCGATCGGAGCAGCGATCATTGCGCAAAGGCTGACAGAGGTCAGCAAAGCAGATTTCAGCGTCATGGGAATCTCCGGTTTGGTCGCGGATCAACTCGATCCGTAGCGCCCGTCTAAGCGTCGTGCGTGACAGTGATGTGACTGCGATCGCCGATTTACGCCCAATCGGGCGCGCGTTGGTATAGCGCCGAACCCAAGGTATCTAACCCCGCCAATGCGGTTATATTTTTAGACAAAGTTTGATGAAACTGCGCCGAAATCACCCTGCGACTTTCGCAGATGGTGCCGCCACCTTCATCATCGCTTGACTGCGCGAATGAACTCCAAGTTTGCGGTAAACTTGTTTAACGTGCGACTGCACAGAAGCCTCGGAAATATCAAGGCTTTGCGATATTTTCTTATAGGTAGCTCCGCGCGTTATTTCGGTCAATACCAACTGTTCGCGCGCTGTTAAATTGTAATCTGCCTCAGAGACTTGGGGCTGAATCTGTTCGCGATTGCGAAAAGATCGCAATATGAACCGCGCGATACTGGGTGAAAGTGGAGAGAAACCTTTCATCAACATATCGACAGTTTCCAATAAGTCATCTGAGGACGAATCTTTAACAATATAACCGCCTGCACCAGCAGATATAGCTGTCACAACGCTTGCCTCATCTTTGCACGAACTAAGAATCAGAATTTCCGGCGCCGTGTCATATTTCATCGCGGCCTCGATAACAGACAAACCTGTTCCATCAGGCAGATCCAAGTCCAGTAAGATCACGTCGGGTTTTTTTTCTTTCATTTGCTTTAGCGCTTCAAGGACGTTTCCAGCTAAATCGACAGCCAAAGACGTATCTGCGCGCAACTTTCCGGCGATTTGACGTCTGGTTGCGAAATCATCTTCGACCACCAAAATGGACCATTTGCGACCATATAACGTGTCCATATCCATGCCTCCTAGATATTCAATAAGACGGCTGACCCATCCTTGTGCAGGCGAAAGTAGACATTCCCATATATTTTCTCTGCCCGACGCTGCATATTACGCATTCCAAATCCGGGCGCAAAAAGCCCAGCGGCAGTGCCGTTGTCCAATATCCAAATTGACGCTGTGACATTGCGACATTTGGATGGACGCACCAAAATATGCACCCGATTTGCCTTACCATGACGGACCGCGTTTGCAATCGCCTCTTGTAAAATCCGGAATATCGCCAAATTCACTTCGGGCCGCAATGTGGCGATAACGGGTGCGTATTCTGTATCCCAGCTTATTTTTATGGGCGTTCCCGAATATTGCGGCAGTATTCTTTCTTGAAATGCGGCTATTGCAACGGCCAACTCACCATCAAATGTATCAAGAGAATCGACAACCAACCGCAAATCCAGCAGCGCCAGTTTGGACAATCGCCGTATTTCATCCAAGACGCTGGGTTTACCATGCTCGGCCAAAGCATTGATAGAAATCAAATTTCCTGCAAGGCCGTCGTGCAAATCGCCCATGAGCCGTTCCCGCTCTAGCTGCACGGTCATTTGTTGTTTCAGGGCGTTATCCTTGAAATAGATCAAATCCAACTCTGCACGCACCCGCGCCACTTCGCTGACCAATGTGTCATTTGCGGATTGGGCGGCAACCAAGTTGTAGGTGAATGTTCTGAATATCTTAATTGTCACTATAACGACCAGTGCAACCATGACGTAACCACGCAAAGAAATCATATTCGAATTTATGATCCCAAAAACGGGTAAAATATTAAAAGAGTTTATCACAATAGCAAATATTGCAAGCGCGATTGGAACCAATTCAACATAGTCACGTTTTTTCAACGCCTTATCTATCGATACAAAAACAGAATTTATCGAAATTCCAATGCAGAATGCCCAAAAGGCAAGCGCTATAATAAGCAATTCATAGACATTATCCGCCTGAACAAAAAATGCAAAAAGACTTAGTGGAACGAGCATCAGATACTTTAGCGCAACAAACGATGATTTCTTATCATCCGCCGTCAGAATAGCAGCAATAAATATCGCGGCGGAAAGTCTAAAATATAGGGGTAAAATTCGAAATATTCCCAAGAAATATTCAGCGAAAACACTAGAAAAAATTGAAAGGCAAATCAGCGTCAAGAAAAAAAACAAGCTGTAGTATTTTTTCAGCCGATGCCGCAAAACAATATAGCTGGTAAATATCCAAGCTGCGATCAATATCCCCTCGACTTGTTTCGGGATCGTCCATTTGCGCAGATACATCGTGCTGTATTTTTGCTGCAGTGCAGAGGCTTTTCCGATGTAAACTTGATGGATCAAAGCGCCAAAGGGCAAATCGGAACTTACCGTCATTTGGATTGTGTTCGTGCCTGATTTTAGAAGATTCTGCGGAAAGACAACCAATGTCGGCAAGCCGAACATCAATCGTTGTGCCGAAACAATAGGCCCACGCGGATCGACAACAATTCCGTTGACCAAAAATTCTAAGTTACCATTATAGTCAGCAACCAAAATTCCATAATCATTTGCGCTGCCGGACGGAATAACGAAATTGTATTTCGCACGGATGGCACATTGCGATTTCAGTTGTGTCGGCAGGCAACTGAATGTTGATCGATATTCGCTGTAATCAGCCGTCGTTATTGTTGGCAATCGCAAGGATACATAGGGATTCATCGGGATTTTGGACTGCAACAGGGGCGACAGCAGCAGAAACTGCACAGAAAAAACCAGAATTGCCAACGCGATCAGGAACAATCCGTCTGCACGAGATACGCGCATCCCAAATAGGATGCCGCGCCTTTCAGGCTTTGGCGCCAAGGACGCGAGAGGGGACATCACACGCATCTGTCAGTGCGGGGCATTTTATCTACCATCCGATGGTTGCTGTGCCCGCCGCTGTCGTGCCATGCGATCCGCTGCCATCCGCGCCCAAACTTGCGGATGAACCGCCGCCTGCGCTGGTGCTGATGCCAACATTGGTTCCTGATGTGCCGACCGAAGCATAGGCGTTGCCTGCGGCTGCAGCCACTGCCGACGATGTGCCATCGGTCGCAACAGCACTGTGGGCGTCCCCCGCAGAGGAAGTCACCGATGTGACATTTCCGTAATGCGCCACGGATGCCGCCCCGCCCCGCGTTGCCACAACACAGGCAACTGTCGTCGGGCAATGTGCATAATAGCCATTCATAACGACTGTAGACCATGCTGTGGGCGGCGCCTCGTAACAACCCGACAAGGCGGTCAGCAAGGAGATTGCACCAAATTTCTTGAACATTTTCGCATCCTTAGGCAAAGTCGCGCAAGGCCACTGGGGCCGTGCGCGGGTCATGGGTTACTGAAGCAAAAGCTTAAACATGGTGTCGACAGACAGCTCACCATTCGATGTCAGCCCGTTTTCCGATTGATAAAGGGTCAGCGCCTCGGTTGTGGCAGGGCCCATGACCCCATCGGGTTCAGCCGCCAAATAGCCCAGATCGACCAGTTTTTGTTGCGCCAGTTTGATCGTGGCCTGACGATATGGTTTTTCAGCGCCTGCATCTGGAACCATCACGATAGGGGATTCAGCGGTCACCTTGGCCTTGTCAAACGCGCCCACAACGCGGGCAATCGTGTTTTCGGCCAGTTCATCAGGGGTGGCTTTGCATTCGTTCATGGTGATGGCAAGAACGTTGATCATGTCCAAAAAGGGGACTGAATCATAAGAATCCGCCTTCAGGCGATTGGTTGCGGTAAGATAACCCGCAATCCACGCCTGAAACGCCAAAATACCATCGCGGCGCGCCGCCTCATCGGTGCTGGCCGCAATCGATGTCCAGACGCTGCACGCCTGACCGCCGATGCCGCGGACCGCAAATTTACCGTCCGCGTCAGATCCATAAGCAGCGGTGGCGACAACAAGGCTAAGGGCAGAAAGTGTGTATTTGGCGAACATAGTTTTTCCTGTTTGTTATGCCGCACCGGCGAAAACCGGTGCGGCCTTGTGTTTAGAACGATTTGAACGAACTGCCGTTCGTGCTGATGGACGAGGTGGCGGTATTGCCAACAGCCGAGGCACTGATCGCGTTGTTTGACGCGCTGACAGAACCGTTGGTTGCCCCTGCCGCCATAACGACCTCTGCACTTGTGATTGTGGACGACATCGCCCCCGTGTTGGTCTGATAGTTGCTGACCCCGGCCGTGGCATCTGTCGAAGACCCGCCCGAGGCAAGCATCAGACTGTTGACCGCGTTGTTGCCCGTTGTGTCGGCCATCATCATGTTGCCATTCAGCGCCAAAGACCCGCTGTTCGTGCCACTATCAGCACTGACCCCAATCGCAAAGTTGGTCAGGGTTGATGTGGCGCCCGACGTGTTGCTTTGACCATTCATCACCGCGTATTGCGCGGTTGTGGTCATCACACCCACGCTGGAACCCGCAGCGCCTGCACCTGCGTCAGTCTGATCTATCCCAGAGGCCGCACTGATCGACATAGAGTTCAGCGCGAGGTTGGCCGTGCCCGTTGCCCGCACAGTGTTGTTCGACACCGAAACGGCCCCCGTCACGTTCCCGCCAATATCGACACCCAGTTTCCCAAAAGTTGAGTTGGAAATGTCAGATACGAGGTCTCCGCCCGAACGGGTTTGGCTGGACGCAAGCAAACCTTGGGTCGCATCGGTTATGGATGTGCCCGCGGTCATCGTATAGGCGCTGTCGGCGATGTTGCCGCGCGCTTGGGTGACCAAGATGTTGCTGTCAGCGCTGACCGAACCTGTCAGCGCCCCCGTCAGGGTGGTTCCGATCAAAACATCGCCTGCGGCGGAGGTTCCTACAATTTGCGCCGTCACATCAGCCGATCCTGATTGGCTGTTCAGCAGGCTGGTTGTGTTCGTGCCGTCGCTCAGCGTGCTGGTTGCCATGGTCACAGATTTGGTGGTCAAGCCTGATGCCACACCCGCAATCGACGTATCTGCCGTCAAAGACAGACGGTTTGTCGCCGTTGTGCCCGTGGCGGATGCAACACCAATGTTGCCGTCCGTGGTCAGGCTGCCCGCGGCACTGGTTGCCGTGATCGAGAATTGCGGCGCGGCCAGATTGGCCAGAATGACGCCCGATTGATCTTGATAGTTGGCGGTGACTGCGGCGAAATCGGTCAGGCTTGCGGCGCTGATCGCGCTGCGATTATCTGCCGACAGACCCGTCGCCTGTGCCCGCATCGTGTTGCTGCTGACATCAATCGCCGAATCGCCCGTGATCGTCGTCACATTGACGCTGACCTGGGGTGCATCCGCCGATGTCGGTGTTGTCATCGTTGCCGTCACAGCGCCCGAATTGCTTTGGGTGTTGGACAGAACCGACGTCATTTGTTGCGCGGCGATCACACCACTGGTCAGCGTGGTCATTGTTGCCGCACCACCGCCCGTTATATCCGTGCCTGCGGTCAGGGTGTTGGCGTTGGTGGCGCTGAACCCTGTGGCGCTTGCAGTGGCTTTGTTGCCCGTCAGGGTGATGGTGCTGTCTGCAACTGCCGCCCCTGTCATGGCAATCGAGGCAGACTCGATCGTCGCGGTGGTGTCGCCCGTGCCCGTTTGGACCGAGGCGAGGCTGCTGCCCGAATAATCAAAATCAACGGATGTATCCGACACTTGGCCAAGTGTGTTGCTGACAGTGCCCGCGGCCGCCGTGGCCGCGATGCTGTTCGACGTCAGAGCTAAGGCAGAATCGCTTGTGCCGTCCGTAATCGCAAGTTTCAGCGTTGGCGCAACACCCGATCCGTCATCATTGACCGACGCAGACACGTTGGCCGATTGGTTTTGATAGGATGTCAGGGCCGCAAAACTGTCAACGGCATACGGGGTGCCCGTAGATGTGTTAGTATATGAGTTGCCCGAACCGCCTGCGTTCACAGGCGCAATACTGCCCCCCGTGACCGAAATGCGGTTGGTGCCGTTCAGGCCCGTGGCCGATGCCGCAACACTGTTGGAGGCAATATCAACCGCCGAAGATGACACCGCAGTCCCCAGCGTGGTGCTGATCATAGGAGCGTCAACCGACGATGCAATCGCGCCGCCGCCCGTTTGCGACGATGCCAATCCTACCGATGCGCCGTTTGCCGCGCCCGCATTGCTGCTGATCGTGTTGGCGGCGGTGATCCCCGTGGCTGTGCCCGCAATCGCGTTTGATGCCACCGACACCAACGACCCCGCCGTTGCCGCAGTCACTGACATCGTGATACTTGCGTCCGTGCTGACCGCAGCCGTGACTGCGCCACTGCTGGACTGATCCGACACCAAGGCGCGATCTGCCTTAACACCGACGTCCATCGCACCAGAGTTAGAGTTCAACAGATTGCTGACATCTTGCGATCCCGCCATCTGGCCCGTCGCAGTTGTCACCAGTGTGTTCGACGACGTCACCGCCGTGGCCGCCGCCGCCAAGGTGTTGGCATTGATCGACAGGCTTTCGGAATTGCTGGTGGTGCCGGTATTGGCGGCAGTCATCGTCACCGCCGCGCTGTCCAATGTGCCCGTAATGGCACCCGTGCTGTTTTGTGCCGACAGCAAGGCAAAGCTTGGCGCGGTTGTGCCCCCGATCGAGGCCGCCGTGCCTGTCATGGCCGTGGTGCCCGAAATGCCCGTGGCCATGGCCGTCAAAAGGTTGCTGTTGGCCGCGACAGTGCTGTCCGTAGTGGTCCCAGATTGGGCCAAAACGGTGGCGTTTGTGGTCGTTGACGTCACATCGCCCGTGTTGGTTTGGCTTTCGATTTGGGCAAAGTCAGCGGTTGCTTTGGAATAGATATTGGCACTGAACGCGTAGGGTTCTGTCGCACTGACCGATCCGCTGCCGTCCAATGTTGCGGTGGTTGATCCGCCCAACGTCAGGCGGAGCACGTCCGATGTGGCGGTTGCCGTGGAACCGATCGTGTTGCTGGAGGCTGTCAGGCTGGAATTGTCGAACGTGCCTGCGGTGCCCGTCATTGCCTCAATCGTTGTGCCACCTACCGAAGCGGCAATGTCGCCCGTGTTCAATTGGCGCGACCCTGTCAAGAACGACGTGGCAATCGCGGTTGCGTCCAGGGTTGATGTGGTGGTCGAATCAGATGCCGCCACCGCTTGGGCAACCACACGGTTTCCGTCTGCGGCAATCGTGCTGTCCGTGGTCGCGCGTGCGCCCAGGGCCGTTGCGGCAATCGTGTTTGTGCCTGCGCCTGCCCCAATTGACGCGGTGATGTCGCCGCTGTTGGCCTGTTCGTTGCCAACGGCAAAGGCGGTGTTATAGGCGGTCACCGTGGCGCTGCTGGTCGATGTCGAGGCCACGTTTAGGTAGCTGGCGTTTGCATTGGCATCTGGCGTTTGGATCGATGTCCCCGTCAGCGCAAAGTTGTTGGTCACACCATTGCCCGATGCAAGGGCTGTGATCGCATTGCTGCTGGCCGAAAGGCTGCTGGTGTCGATTGCGCCCGTGCCGCTGGCGACCGAAGCCGTCAAATTGGACGGCGACGCACCCGCATCCACTGTGGAGGTCACCCCAATCTCGTTGACCTGCGACGATCCAAGGGCTGCGATATTGGTGCCGCCTGTGGCGCTGCTTGTAGTAGATGAATCATACGCCGCCGAAGTCAGCGCAAGGCTGCCAAAATCCAGCGTCATCGCATTTGACGCAAGGTTGGCGCGCGCCGTCGATCCGATGCTGTTGCCTTCTAACGCCATTGTCAGATTGGTGACCGAAGAGCCTGCCGTTACCGAATCCGGCGTCAAAGACACCGAAATGCCTGCGTCTGTGATGGTCGATGCAATCGCATCTGTCGTCTTGGCCGTGGTCGATTTTTGGGTGTTCACCAGCGACATCGCCGCAGAACCCGTGTCGGTCCCTGTGCTGTTCAACGACAGCGCCGTGCGGTCCGCCGTCAAGGATGCCGCGGCAACCAGATCAACCGCCGTCAAAGATGTTGCCGATACAGACAAGGTGTTCGACGCCGTGTTGCCCACTGCGCTTGACGTCACGGCGTTCGATGCCGCCGTCATGGTCAGGTTGGACACATCTGTCGTTGCCCCATCAGCCACTGCAGCCGAGGCAAGGCTGGTTCCAGTGATCGCCGACAAAACGCCGCCTGTCAGGGTTTGCTCGCCCACAACCGCCGCAGTCGCGGTCAGATCGTTGGCCGAAACCGCCAAAGATTGCGACGCCGTGTTGGCCTTGGCGGTCGAAGTGACCGCGTTGCTGGACATGGTCAGCGAAGCATCCGTCAGTGTGGTGCCTGCAGAGTTGCCAACTGTCAGACCCATCGTGTCACCGACTGTGTCGGTGATTTGCGATTGCGCCACATACTTTGACGCCGCTGCAGTGGCGTCGCCCTTCGCGGATTGTGTGTTCACCGAGGCAAAGCCCGCTGTCACCGTTGCCGTGCCCGAAGCGTCCCCAATAGCCGAAGGTGCCACGCCTGTTCCAGCGGCCACGCCATCTGTCAGGCTGTTGCCCTTAAGCGAGGTCGACATCGTGGCTGTGTTTGCGGTCGCAGACGACGTCACGGCGTTGCTGCTCAGCGAAATCGCGGCAGAAGATCCAACTGTGGTCCCGGCACCGCTTGCCACAGTCAACGACAACAGGGGATCGCTGATCGTCGAGCTTGCGCTGTTGCCCAAGGCATCATCCGTGGTGTCGGCAAAGGATTGCACGTTGGTTTGTGCCACAACGGCATTCAAATCATTGGCCCCTGCCACGATCAGATTGCCTGTGTTTTTGTTGCCCGTGGTCGTCGCCGAAACTGTGTTGTTCGTCGCCGTAATCGCCACCGTTTGTGCATCCCCAGCCGAGGACAGCGTGATCCCATCAGCGCCATTTGTCTGCGCAACAATCGACGAGTCGGCGCTGGTTTGAACGTTGCTGACAAACAAATCAGCGTTGTCGACAGCCGCAGTGACCGAAGATGCTGCAGAGCTAAGGCTGATATTGCTTGCGGCATTGGTGCTGCTGTTGCCCGACGAATCGACACTGATTCCATCCGCGACATAAAGCGTGTTGGTCGCAGTGTTTTGCGCAGCCGAGGAGGTCATGCTGTTTTGGGTCAATTCGACTGATGTGGTGTCCAAGCTGCCTGTCACAGTGGCGGCAATCCCAGAGGTCGACGAAACAACGGCGTTGCTAAGGGCTGTCGTGCCCGAAGTTCCAACATTTTCAGCGACTTGCACGTTAGAAATGCCTGCCGAACTGGACAATGTCGCAAGCCCGCCATTTTCAACATAGACCGTATTTGCCGCCGAGGCGCCCTTGAAGCTTGCAGCAATGCTGTTGCTGTCCAAGGACAACAAGGATGTCGTAGACCCGCCCATTACGTCCAAGTTAATGTCTGAACTGGTGACATTCGAAAATGCTGCCGCGCTGGCGTAACCCGCAGTTACGTTTTGCACATCCTCATTCAGTTGCGTCGATTGCAACACCAAACCCGCGGTCGAATTTGCCGATGTCAGACCATAATCTGTCGCAGTCACGTTGACGCTGCCCGCATCCGTATTTGCAAAGCTGGTGGCAATCGTGCCTTCTAACATATTGGTCGATTTCGCCAAAGTGATCGAGGTGGCGATGGTGTTGCTGGACACTGAAGCCGAGGCAGCCGTCGTGCCACCGCTGACAGACGATGTGATCGACGACCCCGAAATTTGCGCAAAGGCGTCATTACCGATGTTTTCCAGCGCCGACGCAATCACCGCGTTCGATGTGCCGCCGGTTCCCGTCACCAGCGACAAATCCAAACTGGCTGTCGCGGTGTTTCCGACAGCCGTCGCGGTCATCGCGTTCGACAAAACATCGGTTGTGATGGCGCCATTCGATCCTGTCGCCGTCGAGGTGACAGAACCGCCGCTGATCAACGCTTCGATGTCGCCAGACCCAAGTTGATAGGTCGATGTGATCTTTTCAGCCGAGGCAATTGTCGCGGCGGCACCGTCAACATAGGTCACCTCTTGTGCAAGGGCGGCGCTGCCAAACATGATAGCCGTTGCTGCAACACCCATCGCGATCGACGCCGAAACATAGGGGGCAAAGCTGACAACTTTGCCTTTCCACTTCGTCATCCGCCCGCCGATTGCCGTATAGATCGTTTTCATCGCCTTCATTCCCCATTGGTTCGACACCTATTGACCGCAGCAGGTCACTTGATTCTCGCTGCAGCCTCAGCCGAAGTCTTCAAACAATTGGACTTATCGCAGACAGAATCGCCGCCCAATCCATGAGGTTAACGTCTCGTATCCCACCAGGTTCATCAATGACATGATCATGTTATGGCATTTCCAAAACTGACAAGAAGCAGAAAGTGACTAAATGTAGTTTTTTTTTAAAAATCAAACACTACATTTAGCAAAATCCTTCTTATACAATCATATAAATATTTTTCTGGAAACTGGTCCTATTATGAATTAGCCATTTGTATACGAATGCGCCATGATTGAAAAATGAATGGCACTTGCTGGACGCGGTGCGCCCGTGCGAAGCCTGTTCATGCCAGACAACTATCAGGCGTAAATTGAACCAAAATAGATGCGGGAAAAACCTGCAGAGCAGCTAAAGGTGATCGAAATGGGAAAAGCGACAATTGCACTGTCGTGCCTTGGGGCGTTGATCGCCACAACGGCGCTTTCGAATGGAATCGGCGAAGGTAACACTTGGAAGTTTCAGACCTCAACCGACACGCTGAACCGCGCCAATGTCGCCAGCCTGATCGAAAAGGCCCAGGCAGGCTATGGCCCAGGGGACACGACGATAAATTATGACATTGCGGGTGATATGGTCAATTGCAACCTGAACTCGACCGCAGTGGGCAACACAGGCACCAACAGCCAAGATGCCCCGATCGGATCGCCAACTGTTGGGCTGGATTCGTCGGTGGACGCAGGGGCGACGGGCAACACGTCGGCCAACACTGCGCAAGGTGCGGGGGCCACGTCGGACACATCCAATGGCGGAATGGTCGATTCGGCGATCGGTATTGGCGATACGATCACCCAAAACCCCACGACATCGACCGTGCTCAACAGCGATCAGGCGAACGCCGGATCGCAATTGTCGACTGTCGGTTCCGTCGGCAATGAATATGCCGTTGCGGGCGTTGCAGGAAGTGGCGGCAGCGCCCAAGCCAACCTGAATTCCACCCAAACCATGGCGAACACCAGCCTGACCAGCCAAGTCCAAGGCAGCAATGCCTGCGATTTCCAGACAATTTCAGGCAACCTTGCGGCCCCGATCAATTCCGTCAATCCAGAAAGCTATTCTGTCGGCAATGGAATTGTGAACGCGCCGTAATGATGATGTCGCGTAACCCAATTTCTTGGCTGATCTTGGCCTCAATGCTTGCCTCGTGCGACGCGGGTCCGACCGTGCAGCTCGCGGGCGATGAACAGCCGATCATGATCGGCAGTCGGGTGCGGCGCAATACGACCATTTTGACGGATACCTTTGTCTGCTTTGACAATGCCTTGGCCAAGGCAGGCAAGAAACCTTTGAAAATCGCCGTCGGCAATATCGCGGATTATACGGGCAAAACGTCTGACAGTGAGGGGGCTGTGATCACGCGCGGCGGGTCTTTGATGTTGTTTTCCGCCTTGGGTTTGATGAAGCACAGCGTCAAGTTGCAAGACCGCTTTGACACCACCGTCACCGACATGGAAATGAAATATGTCAACGCGCGTCAATTGGGCGACGGATCAGAACACACTGTCGAGAATGAAAAAGTGCCATGGATGCCATATTTCGGCGGTTCGATCCTTAAGTCGGATTACGTGATCATGGGCGGGATCACAGAGGTCAACTTTAACCTGTCATCCGGCGGGTTTAATGCCGAGATGAACCAAACAGGTTTTAAACGTCGCACCTTTACCATGAGCATTGCCGCCGATCTGCGGCTGGTAAAAACCGACAGCCTAGAGGTGGTGGCAACCTCTAGCTTTCAAAAACAATTCACCGGCCGCGAAGTCAACGCCAACCTCTTCAGCTTTTTTGATGTGTTCAACAACAAGCAATTGTTTGACGTCTATGGCGGCGACATTTCCCAAGAACCGATGCAGCTTGGGGTGCGCACAATCCTAGAAGAGGCCACGCTGGAACTGTTGGCCCATGCCAATAGCATGGATTATCATCCCTGCACTGTGCCGATGGCCCCAGCGCCCGCCAAAGCCGAACCGCCAAAGCAAGCGCTTGCGCCCCTTGCAGAGCCTGTCTTGACCCCAAATGTTCCCGCCGCCGACACCGCACGGGAAACCACAACAACGTTGAGCCAGACTGCGAAACCCACCTTGACGGCAATCCCCAAACCATCAGCACTGCTGCCCCAAAGCACTGCAAGATTGTTGATCGGCAGCTTTACTGTGCAATCCAATGCCAATGCCGCACTGGAGCAGGCCAAGGCAAATGGCATTCCCGCCAAGATCGAGGCCGTTATTCGCGACAATCGCCCGTGGTGGATTGTGGTGGCCTTTGTTGCACATGATCAAGCCACGCTTGATCAAATTAGACATCTGGGCTTTCCAGACGCCTTTTTCGCCCAAAACTAGCGCCAAGCAGAGTCCTCTTTGCAACACTTTGCGCTTCAGATGCAGGATGAATAATTCTGTGCTAGTCTCCGCTTGGGAGGATGCGCTATCACGGGGGCACAATCCGAAACATATCGGAAGAGCAGTCAACAACAATAAGGGGGGAGGCCATGCGCTGCCCATTCTGCGGGAACGTCGATACCCAAGTCAAAGACAGCCGCCCTGCCGAGGACCATGTCTCTATTCGACGACGCCGCTTTTGTCCGGCCTGCGGTGGCCGCTTTACCACCTATGAGCGCGTGCAGTTGCGCGATCTGGTGGTGGTCAAATCGTCAGGAAAGCGCGAAGATTTTGAGCGCAGTAAGTTAGAGCGTTCTATCCGCATCGCCATGCAAAAACGCCCCATTGATCCTGAACGGATTGATCAGATGATTTCGGGCATTGTGCGCCGTTTAGAATCCCTTGGCGACACCGATATCTCGTCCAAAGTCATTGGCGAGATTGTGATGGAAAGCTTGGCGCGTATCGACACGGTGGGGTATGTCCGCTTTGCCAGTGTTTACAAGAATTTTCAAGCCGCAGATGACTTTGATCGTTTCGTCTCTGAATTGCGCCCGAACACGATCATCGAGGAATAATTGTTAGGGGTGCCCCACTGGGGCACCTTTTACCAATGGCCCGAATTTTGCATACTGATCCACGGCTCTGACAGCGGCAACGCATCGCCCTTTTGCAATATCTCAATCGAGATATTGTCGGGGCTGCGCACAAACGCCATGCGCCCATCGCGCGGGGGGCGGTTGATCAGCACGCCTTGCGCCATCAATTCTGCGCAAAAGGCGTGAATGTCGTCGACCTCATAGGCCAGATGCCCAAAATGGCGGCTGTCTGACGGCAGGCCCGTATCGCCATCCCAGTTATAGGTCAGTTCAATCGGGCAGTCAGGCTGATCTGGTGGGGCGAGGAAAACAAGCGTGAAACGCCCTTTTTCATTTTCATAGCGCCGCGTCTCTATCAGACCCAGCAATTTATAAAACGCGATGGATGCGTTCAAATCCAACACGCGCACCATCGTATGCAGATACCGAATTGTCATTCCATTCTCCCTGTGAGTCCAATTTAGCCTGTGCCCCCGCAAAGTCCATAGGCGTTAGGGGCAATTCAAAACCTCGCGCGGCGCGGTGATGACACAGGCATCAGGCAAGGCGTTTGCATCAGGTGACACCGCAATCACTGTCAAATCTTCGGGCTTTGGATAATCTTGCGCATAGCGCCTGTGCAAAGTTTCGGGACTGAGCGCCGCAATCCACTGCGGCGATTGTTCAAACATGAGGGGATCAAACCCATACAGCATCGCTTCGACCATCGTCGTTGCGCGATTGGTTGTGTCATCCTTTAGCTGGTCAAATCCGTCGGCCAGAACGTCTCGCCAGCGGGATACGGTTGCCGCGTCTAGGGGCTTTTGCCCCATGTCCGCATAGACTTGCCGCACCACATCACGCACCGCTGCGGTTTGGGCGGTTTCAACCTCGCCCGACATCACCATGACCCGCGCCGACCTTGCATACATATCCAAACCTGCTGACATTCTATAACTGGCGCGCAGATCGGTTCGGATCGCTTGGAATTACAAAGATTGATCATCGCCGCCCAAGGCGAGAAACCCCAAGATATCCAAAAAGTCTGACTTGCCTTCTGATTTCGGGATGGGCGCGATCGCCGTCAGAGTGGTTTATTCGGCGGATGGGAGATGCAGCAAGATTTGTCGTGGTTTGTAGTCAGGCATTGGCGGATCCACAAAGATCTTGTCTGACTGCGGCAGTCCCGCCAGCAGTTTATCCACCGCAAGTCCTGCATCGGCTGCGCTGATTGGCCCCGCCACCGCGACCAAGACATTGCCTTGCGCCACCGTCTCGCGGTGCCAATCTTGCAGCATCTTTTGCGTGACGGAGTCAATCGCCGCCCTATCGGTCAAGGCCTGCGACTCGGTAAAGGGCGTATCACCGATCATGGACAGTCGCAGTGCATAAAGCCCCTGCGCCGCCGCTTGTGCGTTAAAGGCCTGCATATTCGCCATCAACCCATCTTTGCTGCGCGCCATCCATCCCGCATCGAAACTGGGCGCGCGCAGCACCGCATTGGCAAGCGTGACCGCAACATCCACCTGTTCAGGCGGCACATTCAAACCGCCGCGCAAGGTCGTCAAATCAGGATATAGAAACGCCTGCGCGCCCATATCCTGAAAGCTTTCCAAGACGTCTTCGGGAAGGTAGCCCTCTGCGCCCCCCCGTGGTCATCACCTCGGCCGCGATCGTGGGAACAGCGGGATTGTGTTGCAAGGCCCAATCCATCGGGAACGCCACTTGGATCGCCACGATATTGGCGTCAGGCCGCTGCAAAAAGGCAAATTTATGCCCTGCAGGACTGGTTAAAAGACCCTTATCTTCTTCTTTGCAGCCCAATAGGGCCAAACAGGCCAGCGATAATAGGACAAAACGCATCAATTTTCCTTTTGGGTTGTCACCACATCCACAACACTGCGGCCCGGCCCTGCCATGGCTTTGACCAGGTAATTTAAATCGTCAGAGGTCACGGCGCGTGCCGACCTCATAAAATCATCAAAGACCACGGGGGGATTGCCAAGGCGGATCGCCGCAAGAGTAAGGGCAAGGGTTTCCTCTGGCGGATTGGCTGCATCCAGACGCCTTAACCAGCGCGATTTGATGCGATCAAAGTTGCCGATGGGGATTCCATCACGCGCCACCTCTTGCACCGCGGCCTGAATTGCGGCGTGCAATTGATCCAAACTGATCCCTGCATCGGGGCGGCCGTCGATAAATCCAAACTCTATATCCCGTGTCGACAGATTGGCCAGATATTATAGCTTTGTGCGGTTTTGCGGGCAAAGCGCAGGGGTTTGGCATAACCGCCCTGCAATGTGCTGTCCAAAATGTCATAAAGCAGGCTGATTTGCGCAATTTGGCTGACGTAATCCAAATCCCGCCCCAGCATGAAAGTCTTGCGATAATTCAGAAAATCCTGCCGAAAACGGCTGTCATCGACCCTGTTAACGATGGTTTCAACAGGCGCTTGGACAAAACCGCGCGGGGTCATGGGCGGCGCGGAAGCTGCTTGTAAGGTCGGAAACGCTTGCCAAATATAGCGTTCGCTGCTGTGATCGGGCCATAAAACACCTAAATCGCATTGTCGCGCCGATGGGTGGATTGATGCCAGGCCCGTGCCTCATCCAGCGAAAAATTGGCAATTTCGGCCTTTGCGCCCATCACCGACCGCCGACGCGGATCATTTTGATAAAGCTGGCCATCGCTAGTCTTCAGGATGTCCGCCATCGGGTTTTCGACCAACCGAAAATCATATTAACGCAAAATCACATTGCGTTCGGATCGCATGAAATATGTGTCTGCGGGCAAGGGCGCCAAAACGGGTGCCAAGGTCGTAACCGCCATAAAGGGATCGGACGCGGCGACCAGATATTCAGTCTGGGTTTGTGACGTAAAGGCATTCGTATCGCGATCTTGCCAAGATTGGGCGGTCCCAACACTGTTGAGCCACGCAAGATGTTCAACGAAATGCGGTATTCCTTCGGTGCCTTGATTGTCCATCTCGCCAGAGGTGACAATCAGGTGAACTTGCGGTTCTACACCATCAGCACGGATTAAGTATGCCGCGCGAAACCCATGAGGGTCCACCGCGAAAATCTGAAGTGCGGGGGCGGATGTCCAAAGCACGATTGCGCCACTCAGTGCGGCAACTGTAACGCCAATAATCACCCAAAGGCCGCGCATACCTTCCCCTTTTCAGGAAATAGCAGCGCGCCTTTGCAGCCCAGACAAGAGTGACTTACAACAAACGGCGATCCCGCGCGATCATCGCGGCTTGGGTGCGGTTTTTTGCGCCCAGCTTGCGGCATAGGGTTTTGACGTGCAGCTTGATCGTCACCTCTTGCAGTTCCAGATCCAGCGCGATTTCTTTGTTCGACTTGCCTGCGGTCAAACCGATCAGCACTTCGCGCTCGCGTTTGGTGATCGCAGAATGTCCGTCGACCTCTTCTTTGTGCATGAACCCAAAGGGCGCAAACACCTCGCCAGAGGCCATGAATTTAATCGCCGAAACGATCGATTTCGCGGCCAATGTTTTTGGAACAAATCCAACCGCCCCAGCCTTGATCGCCTGTTCGGCAACACTTCGGTCGGCCGTGCCAGACAAAATTGCCACGGGTTTGGTCGCATTGGCCGTGATCATATGGCTTAGGCCCAACAACCCTTCCATTCCGGGCATGGTATAATCCAAAATCACCAGATCAAATCCGCCTTCTTCTTCGACGATTTGCATCGCCTCAGGCAAATTTGCGGCGGTGCGCACGGTGATGTCAGGTTCATTTTCCAAAAACGCCGCCAAGGTGTCGCGTACCAAATCATGGTCATCCGCCAATAGAATTTTCATCGTCATCTCTTTCTAAAACTACCTGTTTAGACCCACCCCGCAAAAGATAGCCTGCTTGCGCTAACTGCTTGCATAGCAGTTTTGACACTTCATGACCGACTTCCATACCAGAGCATCTAACCAGAACACTTTCTCGACCTATCAGTGCAAGATCATACGTTCTACCTGCGACTTCGGATAAACATACACCATTTTGGTTAAATTGCGACTAACCTTTAGCATATATCAATATTCTTTTGCCACGTCGCACAACAAGTTATGATATGGCATATACCAGTAAGAGAGATACGATTTCAGCATACAGGATTAAAAATGTCTATTTTTCCGCCTTATAATCGCGCTTTTACTTTGGTTGCGGCGCTGCTGGTGCATTTTTCCAGCCTGTCGCCTGTTTTGGCAGGCGAAGTTATCTTGACGATCTCTGGCACGTCACCATCCGACGGCAGCCAAATTAACGCCACATATGACCTTGCGGCATTGCAGGCCCTGCCAAAGACCAGCTTTACCACCGCCACCATGTGGACAGAGGGTCCACAAGCCTTTGAAGGTGTTCTCTTAAAAGATATCCTTGACGCCAATGGCATTGATAAGGGCACAATTTCGGCCACTGCAATCAATGACTATGCGATTGATATTCCAGTCAGTGATGCCGTGGTCGGGGGCCCAATCATCGCCTATGCCCTAAACGGCGCGCCGATGTCCGTGCGTGAAAAGGGTCCGTTGTGGATCGTATATCCTTATGATCAGAACATGGATTATCAATCGGAAGTGGTTTTTTCGCGCAGTATCTGGCAGCTTAATCGCATAACGATCCAGCAATAGTCCGCAGGGTCTTGGCGAAGGAAACATTGTGCCGGAAACGAAACGCTTTTTGATGGCGCGCTGGGTCGCGTCGGCTGCGGCTGGCGTGCTGTTTGTTGTTTTGACATTTGGCATCACAACGCTGGCCCAACAAGCCATTCGTGAGCTGACCGCGCTTAACACCGCAAAATCAGACAATTTGCAGTGGACATTGGCCCAAGGCGAAGTTGAGTTTCTTAGTTTTTACAATGAGCTTATTCGGGTAGATGCGGGCCAGACCTTGGAAATGGCTTCGGTGCGGCGGTGGTTTGATATTTTCTACTCGCGCATGAATACGATCACCACAGGCAAACTTTATGGCCAACTGACCAAGGGCCATAAGATGACACCTGCCTTTGACCATATCACCACGTTTTTGGATGAAACGGCGGTTTTGATCGACGGCGACGATAAGGCGCTGCTGGCTGCTATTCCCGAAATTGCGATCAAGGCCGCGCCGTTGCGGGGCGAAATTCGGGCCATTTCGCTGGAAGGCATCCGTATCTTTTCGCAATTGTCAGATCAGCGACGCGAATCGGTCAGTGCGACCATGCTGCGCATCGCAAGCCTGACAGTCGGCTTGATCGTGATGCTGCTGTTTGGGGTATTTTGGCTGACAAGACTGTATCGATATGGTCGGATGCAAACTTTGGAAACCCAACAGACGCGCGACCGACTGTTGGCAATGTTGAACACGTCTTTGGATGCAGTCTTGGTTGTCGATCGCGAGGGAAGATTCATCGAATTCAATGGTGCTGCCTCTGAAATCTTTGGCTACACCAAGGACGAGGCCTTGGGCCGCGACATGACCGAACTGATTTTCCCCGAACATTTGATTGAACCCCATTTGCGCGGAATGCGCCACCATTTGGCAACGGGGGAATCGCGTCTGTTGGGGTCTGGCCGCGTTCAAGTTGAGGCGCGGCGCAAATCAGGCCAGACCTTTCCTGTCGAATTGTCCATTGCCAAAACAATGTCACCCCAAGGCGAAATCTTTGTCAGCTATTTGCGCGACATTTCTGATCGCCGCGAGGCCGAGGAAAAGCTGCTGAAGGCGCGCGACGAAGCCCTTACGAGCGAGCGGGCAAAGTCCCGTTTCATTGCGGTGATGAGCCACGAAATGCGCACGCCTTTGAATGGGCTTTTGGGATCGCTGGACCTGCTGAAATCCACAACACTCAGTGATAAGCAAGTGCAGTTGACGGATATGATGCAAAGCTCTGGGCAGTTGTTGTTGCATCATGTGAACGATGTTTTGGATATTTCGCGACTTGAGGGCGGCAATTTGGCCAATGACCTTGCCCCTGTGGATTTGGATGCTTTGATTGATGAGATCGTCGAAAGCCAATCCGCCTTGTCCACGGCAAAGAGGCTGGACCTGCGCTATGATCGTCCTGCCCCAAAGATCGGTTATGTGATTGCCTCTTCCATTGGATTGCGACAGATTTTGTTGAATCTGGTGAGCAATGCAATCAAATTTACCGAACAAGGCGAGGTGGTCGTTCAGGCATCCCTTGTAGAGGACGGCAAACGCTTGCGCCTGTCGGTCAAAGACACCGGCGCGGGCATTTTGCCGGCGGATCAGGCACGCATTTTTGACGATTTTGTAACGCTGGACAGCAGTTTTGGGCGCAAGGCAGATGGCACAGGTCTGGGCTTGGGCATTGCACGGCGATTGGTGCAAGCGATTGGCGGAGAAATCGGTGTTGAAAGTCAACCCAAGGCCGGCAGTCTATTTTGGTTGGAAATCCCCTATCGCCCTGCCGTGGCAAAGCCCTCTGCCAAGACCGCCGTCCCACCCAAGATCAAGCCGTTGCGCGCCATGGATGTTTTGGTGGTCGAGGACAATCAGATTAACCGCTTTATTTTGCGCGAAATGTTACAAGGCGATGGGCACCGCGTCACCGAAGCGCATGACGGGCTTGCAGGCCTTGACCTGGCCGCGCAACGCAAGTTTGACGTAATTTTTATGGATATTTCCATGCCGCGCCTTGACGGCATTGCGGCAACGGTGCGTCTGCGGGCAGGCAACGCCGCCAGCCACGCCGTGCCAATCGTTGCGCTGACAGCCCATGCTTCGGACGAAGATCGCACCCTGTTTTTGGCATCAGGCATGAATGCTGTCTTGACCAAACCCCTGAACCGCAAAGCCATGTTCGAGATCATGGCCCAAGTGACCAAATCCAGCAAACCCCGAAAAGAGGCCCAAGTTATGGCGCAAGACACCCCTGAAACACCGCTGTTCAACGCCGCTTTGCAGGATTTACACGAGGTTTTGGGGCAAAAAAAGGTGCAGGATCTGGCGACGCGCTATCTGGATGAGGGCGAGACGGCCCTGCCGCGGATCATCCAAACCTTTGAGTCGGCAGATCATGGCGCGGCCCAAGCCTTGGTTCACAGTTTTGCGGGGTCTTGTGCAACCTTTGGCGCGACCGGATTGCAAACCATATTGGCTGGAATGGAAAGCGATTTGAAACGAGGCCGCCCAGAAAGTGCGCGTGCCGCCTTGCCCAGATTGGGGCTGATCTGGGCAAAGTCCAAGGTTGAGTTAAACCATCGCTTGGCTGAGATGGGCGATGCGCGCGCCTAAACTGCGGCGGACAAAACGATCCACGCAGCACAGGCCGACAGGGCCTGCATGGCGCCAAGCACATCGCCCGTCTGCCCACCGATGTGACGAAGGGCCAGACCTGCGATCGCCGAAACCACAAGGGCGATGGTGGCCCCAACCCAAACGGCTGTCATTCCCCCGATCAGCACCAGGCATGCAAGACCAAGCGCCAAAGCAATCGCGACACGGCCCCAGCTGACTTGGGCGGCACTGTGCCCCAGACCATCGCCCCGTGCGGCAGGCATAACCCGCAACACCAACGGCAGGACCGCACGACTGGCCGCCTCAATGGCGATCAGACCCCAGACCGCCGAACCCTGCCCTGCAACGACGGCAATGGCCTGCACCCGTAATCCCAAAACAAAAATCAGCGCTAAGGTGCCGTAACTGCCGATCCGGCTGTCACGCATGATCGCAAGTTTGCGGGCCTTGTCGCGCCCTCCCCCAAAGCCGTCGGCAAGATCGGCCAAACCATCCTCATGCAGCCCACCTGTCACCAGCACAGTCACGGCAAGAGTAATCCCTGCCGCCAAGATCGGGGTCAGACCGGTCAATGCCGTCATAACGACGGCCGCAATCGCCCCCACCACTGCGCCCACAACCGGAAAGGCCCAAGCCGATTGCCCTATGCTGGGCGCATAGGACAAATGACCTGCCGGCAGCCGCGTCAACAGCATCACGGCCAGTTGCAGTTCGGCAAGTATTTTCCTCACGCCTCGGAAACCCCCGCCTCGCCAAAAGTGGCCATGCCGTCATGCACCGCCAAGGCCGCGCGCAAAATGCCCAAGGCCAGTGCCGCGCCTGATCCTTCGCCAAGACGCATATCAAATTGCAAAACGGCAGTTTTTCCCAAGGCTGTCAAAAGTTTAGCATGGCCGGGTTCCGCACTGACATGACCGACAAGACAGTGATCCAGCAGTGCGCCGTCGACCGCAAACAAAACAGATGCCGCCGCCGTGCAAATGAATCCGTCCAAAATCACAGGAATCCGTGCCAAACGCGCCGCCAAAATCGCGCCGCAGATTGCCGCCTGCTCGCGTCCGCCAAAGGCCGCCAATACCTGTAGCGGCCCAAGCCCTTGGTGCCGCGTCACACCTGCCGTAATTGCCGCCACTTTGCGCGCAATCCCCGCCGCATCGGCCCCAGTGCCCGGGCCCACCCAATCGGCAGCGGTCCCGCCAAAAAGGGCGGTGGTCAAGGCGGCGGCCACTGTCGAATTACCAATCCCCATCTCGCCCAAGATCAAAACATCCGCCAAAGGGTTTACCGCATCTGCGCCCGTCTGCATTGCCGCCAAAACCTCGTCTTGGGTCATCGCGGCGCCTTGGGTGAAATCTGCCGTTGGCCGATCCAACTCTAGTGCGATCACGTTTAAATCCGCCCCATTGGCGCGGCACAACTGATTGATCGCAGCCCCGCCCGCCTGAAAATTTCCGACCATCTGGGCGGTGACTTCTTGGGGATAGGGATTAACGCCTTGGGCGCAAATCCCGTGATTGCCGGCGAAAATCAACGCCTGCGCCGTGGTGATTGTTGGCCGCGCCGTAGCGCGCCACCCTGCCATGAAAATCGCCAAATCTTCCAGTCGCCCCAAGGAACCTTGGGGTTTGGTCAGCATATTTTGCCGCGCCAAGGCCGCGTCACGTGCGGCTGCATCTGCCAAGGGCAGGGTCAAAGCCGCGATTTCGTCCAGATTGGTCAACTGCATTCATTTAACTTTCATGGCAATTCCAGCCACAGCAAGGATCACTTCATCCGCCAGGGCCGCGATTCGTTGGTTCAATATCCCTTGCGCGTCGCGAAAGGCACGGGCAAGGGCATTTTCGGGGACAATCCCCATACCGACCTCATTTGTCACCAAAACAGTCGGATCGGTGGCGCGGCTTAGGGCATCCAGCAGCGCCTTGGTCGCGTCAGCAACATCATACCCCCCCAACATTTGATTGGTCAGCCAAAGGGTCAAACAATCTATCACGCGCGGCTGCCCCCGCGCGTGATCCAAAACCCCCACCAAATCCAACGGCGCAGCAAAGGTTGTCCACTCGTCTCCCCGCCGCGCGCGGTGCAGGGCAATGCGGGCCGTCATCTCGTCGTCAAATGCACCTTCAGGACCATAGCCGACAGCGGTCGCGATATAAGCGGCCTTTGGGGCAAATGTCAGGCATCGCGCCTCGGCAATCGCGCTTTTGCCCGAACGGGCACCACCTGTAACCAGAATAATCATCGTTGCTCCTTGCCGACCCTGCGCGAACAAAGCAGATATAGGCCCATGACGAAAGTGAGAATCCGACGGTGAACACACCTGCCCCGACAGAGCTGTATTTGATCCGCCATGCGCCCAAGTTGGACGATGGACGCATGGCAGGGCGGCGCGATGTCGACGCCGATTGCAGCAACTTGCCCGCCTTTGCCGCAATACGCGCGCGACTGGGCGCGGTGGATCA
The DNA here is from genome assembly GCA_040398785.1 of Cypionkella sp. Lineage (GTDB taxonomy): Bacteria > Pseudomonadota > Alphaproteobacteria > Rhodobacterales > Rhodobacteraceae > Cypionkella. The sequence goes on from JBBATJ010000004.1 coordinate 190,405, forward strand.
GCTGATCGCCAGTCCTGCGAAACGCTGTTTGCAAACGGCGGCAACGCTGTTGCCGCAGTGCGCGTGCAGCCAAGACGCGCGTTTGTGGGAGCAAGATTTCGGTCATTGGGAGGGTTTGGCCTATGGCGACATTCCCGATCTGGGACCATTGACGACGGCGCAAATCGCGGCACATCGCCCACCCATGGGCGAAAGTTTCCAAGATATGTGCGACCGCGCCCTGCCCGCGCTGTCGGGCCATGTGGGGCGGGTGGCAATCGTTTCTCATGCAGGTGTGATCCGTGCCGCCTTGGGCTGGGCCTTGGGCCACCACCATATGGGGCTAAGCTTTCACATCGCGCCCTTGTCGCTGACAAAAATCATCCTTTTGGCAGATGGGCAATGCGCGATCTCTTATGCCAATTGGACGGCAGAATGATGCAAGTCGTGTCTGGCCATTTCGGCGAATTGATCCAAGGCCGCATTGGGGCCCGCGTGGCCTTGATCAGCCTGCCGTGCAACGCGCTGCGGGTCACCGCCACACGGCAGGCGGGCTGTGGTTTGACCATGTATCCGCGCGGGCTGATTTCCCCCCAGCGGGCGCAACAGTTTTTGGCTGACCTGGGTCTGGGCCTGAGGGGGCGGATTTTATGCAAAGCCGATATGCCAATTGGAGGCGGCGCGGGCAGTTCGACGGCGGCGCTGGTGGCTTTGGCACAGGTGGCGGGTTGGCGCGGCACGCCCTTGGCACTGGCCCAGGCTTGCCTAAGGGCAGAAGGGGCCAGTGATCCTTTGATGATGTCCAACCCGGCCCAAATCCTGTGGGCGTCGCGCGAGGCCAGCGTTTTGGGCAAGCTTCCCGCGCTGCCGCCTTTTGACATTTTAGGGGGTTTCATTGGCGCACTGCGCCGCACAAACCCCCAAGATTTACACTTTCCCGATATTTCCGACCTGATCCCGCGATGGATCATCGCCGCAAAATCACAAGATGTCGCTGGGATTGCCATGCTGTCCACAATATCTGCCCAGCGCACCCTTGATCTGCGCGGCCCGCACAATGACCCGATCTGGGCCCTTGCCCAGCAGCTTGGCGCGCTGGGCGTGGTCATTGCCCATACCGGAACGGCGCGCGGGCTGATATTTGCGCGCGGACAAATCCCGTCCCGCGCGCGCGCTGCAATGGTTGCGGCGGGGCTGACATCTGTTGTTTCATTTGGATACCGACCATGACCGCTATGTTTATCGCCCTGTTGATCGACGCCGTTTTCGGATGGCCAGATGTGATTTATCGCCGCATCGGCCATCCTGTGACATGGGCGGGGGCGCTGATTGCGCGCTTGGATCGCGGACTGAATGTCGAAGGCAGAAACCGCCGCTTGCGGGGTGTCTTGACCTTTGGTGTCACAGTGGGGGCGGCCGCTTTGCCTGCGCTGGTCATCACGTGGATGATCCCGTCTGGCTGGATCGGCACGCTGATGACGGGGGTCTGCGCATGGCCCTTGGTGGCGGCGCGGTCCATGTTTACCCATGTCCGCGCGGTCGAACAGCCCCTGCGTGCCGATGATCTGCCTGCGGCCCGTTATGCTGTCTCGATGATCGTCGGGCGTGACCCCAGCCAGTTGGACAAGGCGGGGGTGGCCCGCGCCAGTCTGGAAAGTCTTGCCGAAAACACATCCGATGGAATCATAGCGCCGTTATTTTGGGGCGCAGTTTTGGGCCTGCCCGGCATTGCCGCCTATAAGGCGATCAACACTTTGGACAGTATGATCGGCCACATGACGCCGCGTTTCCAAGATTTCGGCTGGTTTTCGGCCCGCACGGATGATTGGGTGAACTTGCCTGCATCGCGGTTGACGGGGCTATTGTTTGCCATGACGTCTGGCACGCCCCGCCGTGCGCTTGGGGTGATGTTTCGGGATGCAAAGGCGCATCGGTCGCCAAACGCGGGCTGGCCCGAGGCGGCCTTGGCCGGTGCGCTGAACATTCGCTTGTCGGGTCCGCGTGTCTATCACGACCATATCGCGGATGAGCCGTGGCTGAACGGCAGCGCCCCAGATCCGACGTCGCAAGATGTCACGCAGGGTTTGGCATTGTATCTGCGGGCAATGGGATTGATGGCGGTGCTTTTGGCGCTTGGTGCGGTATTTATCTAGGGGAACGAAATGCGCGATCATGGTGGCAATATGGATTTGGGCATCGACCATTACGGCGCGGGCGATTGGATCGATCTGTCCACTGGGATAAACCGATTGGCCTATCCCATGCCGGTAATTGATCCGATCCTGTGGCAACGCCTGCCGACGGCATCGGATATGTCCGGCCTGTTGGCCGCCGCATCTGCGCATTACAATTGCACCGCCCCCGTCATGGCCTGCGCGGGTGCCCAAGGTGCAATTCAAATGATCCCACATTTGGGGCGTGGTTTGGCACGGATCCTAACCCCCACTTACAATGAACACGCAGCCGCCTTGCGGGATGTTGGCTGGAAGGTTGAGGAGGTGTCAGATATAAGGGCCTTGTCAGGGGCCGATTTGGCCATTGTGGTTAATCCAAACAATCCCGACGGCCGCAGTTATGCCGCCGACGATCTGATCGCGCTTTTGCCAGACGTGGGGCGATTGGTTGTGGATGAAAGTTTCGGCGACATCGCCCCCCATTTGTCCACCCTGCCCTATGCTGGCCGTAAAGGGCTGATTGTTTTGCGGTCGTTTGGGAAGTTTTGGGGTCTGGCAGGACTGCGTCTGGGATTGGTATTTGGGGATGTTGACACAACCGATACCTTACGCGCAATGGCGGGGCCTTGGCCTGTGGCGGGGCCTGCGTTGCACATCGCAACCTTGGCTTATCACGACCGCCAATGGGCAGATGCTACGCGCGCGCGCCTGTCACAGGACGCGGTTCGCATGGACGATTTGGCACGCAACAAGGGATGGGGCGTGGTGGGTGGCACCGATCTGTTTCGCCTGTATGACACGCCGAACGCCACCGCAGCCCAAGATCACTTGGCCCGCCATCACATCTGGTCGCGCATCTTTCCCTATAGCGCGCGTTGGATACGGCTTGGCCCTGCGGGGGGGGCGGGTGAATGGGCGCGGCTAAGGGCGGCTATGCAGGCATAAGCGCCCAGTAATCCAAATCCAGCAAAACTTCGGGCAGATATTTGCCATCAGCGCCGCGCAATTCGCCCGCATGACCGCCCTTGATCGCGACCAAGCGCAGACGGATTGCACCGAGGCCGCCAATCTCTGCCTTATCCAGCACTTGCGACCATGCGCGCACAGTGTCGCCTGCAAAGCAGGGATTGGTATGTGCGCCCGCGTTCAGCGCAACCAAAATCTGGGCATTGGCAAGGCCGTTAAACGACAAGGCCCGCGCGAGGGAAATGATATGCCCGCCATAAATCAGCCGACGCCCATCATCACGCTGGGTCGCATCAAAATGCACTTTGGCGGTGTTTTGCCACAGGCGCGTTGCCAACATATGCTCGGCCTCCTCGATCGTGATGCCGTCTACGTGGTCGATCACTTCACCGATTTGGTAGTCGCGCAGCCGGTGACGCTCGCCCGCCAAGTCAAAATTATATGCGGCGAAATTCAATCCCTTTGGCACGATTAAATCTGTCGCCAAAACGGCAGGGGGCAGATCAGGCACCAAGGTTTCCGGCGCGGGATGGGTCAAATCGCGTTTTCGCACCATGACCCAGCGCACATAATCCAACACCAATTCACCGCGTTGATTAAACCCCTCAGACCGCACATAAACCACACCCGATTGCCCGTTCGAATTTTGTTTCAACCCGATCACGGTGCTTTGCGACCGCAAGCTGTCGCCTGCCTGCACAGGCAAATGCCATCGCCCCATCGCATAGCCCAAATTGGCCACCGCGTTTAGGCTGATGTCGGGCACCGTTTTGCCAAACACGGTGTGAAAGACGATCAGATCATCCAACGGGCTTTGCGCCAAACCGCTGCTTTGGGCAAAGACGTCGCTGGAATGGATCGCATGGCGCGCGGGATACAGCGCATGATACAGCGCCCTTTCCCCCGCCCCAATCGTGCGCGGAACGGCGTGTTCGATCACCTGATTCATATGGTAATCTTCAAAGAACCGTCCCGCGTTGGTTTTCATTGCGCCCCCAGCTTTAGGTCAGGATGATAATCGCCTTCAACCTCTTTGGTCACGGCTTGACCGCAGCGCATCGCAGCCGCCGTGGCGTCATAGGCATAGGTCGGCCCGCCATGCAGCACCCACCCCTTGGACAAAGCCAGACTAACCTTGTGACAAAAGGCCGAAGTGTCATCATCTGTCAAAAAGCGGTAAAGCAGCATCACATCCCCCCGGGCAAGGGCGGATAGCCCAAATACGTGTGAATATAAACGATCACCAGGAACAGAACCGCACTGGCAAGGATATAAAGAATGTCATTGCGGATTGGCCCGCGCGCGGGACGCTCCCATGTGGTCATTTTGTTGATCATAATCATGTCGAACACGGCCCAAGCCAGAATGCCACCAAACAGGATGACACTGGCCAAATCACCATTGACCAGCAAATGCGCCAGCGCCCAAACCTTGACCGCGCCCAGCATCGGATGACGCAGCTTGGTGCGCAACACGCCGCGCGACGCGCCCAAATTGACCAGCACCACCGCAATCACCATCAACGTGTTGTTGATATGTTGCATAAATGCAGGCGGCGTCCACAGTTGGATCACATCCGCCCCCCGATAGCCCCAGATCATCAATCCCAGTGCAATCAGCGTCAAGACTGTGGCAACACCTTTGCCCTTTTGATCGCCGAGGCCTGCACGAAACCCAGGTGTCACCCGCTTCATCAAATGGGAATAGGCCCAAAGCGCCACGCCCAATATAAGTATAAACATCATCTTGCATCCTCCGATTGCACAATCGCTTTGGCTTTTGCCAGCAGCGCCTTGGCGGTCAGAATATGCAGATTCTCGACGATCTTACCATCCAAAACCGCCACGCCTTGCCCCAATGACACGGCAGCGTCAAATGCGTCGATCTGGCGGTGGGCAAGGATGATTTCAGCGTCTGAAGGGGCAAAGGCGCGATTGGCGATGGCCAATTGCGCGGGATGGATCAGGGTCTTGCCGTCAAACCCAAAATCGCGCCCCTGTTCACATTCGGCGCGTAATCCGTCGTCATCTTTGAACGCGTTGTAAACCCCATCTAAAATCACGCGGCCATAGGCGCGGGCAGCCAAAACGCACAGGCCAAGACCCGTTTGCAGCGCCAGTCGGTCGGACCGAAAGCGGCTGTTCATCTCGCGCGCAAGGTCATTCGTGCCCATAACCATGCCGTGCAAGGCGGGATGCGCGGCAATCATGGGGGCGTTTAGCATCCCCTGTGCCGTTTCCATCATTGCCCACAAGGGGCGCGTGGCCGCAATATCCAAATCCTGCGGCGCGTTTATCTTGGGCAGCAAAATTGCATCGACCTTTGGATGATTCCCAAAGGCCGCAACATCGTCGCGCCCCCAGATTGTGTCCGCCCCATTGATGCGCACAATCCGCGCCCGCCCGCCATAATCCGCCTGCAGCGCCGTGATCAGGGTTTGCCGTGCCGCAGATTTTTCGGCAGGCGCAACGGCGTCCTCTAGATCAAAGATAATCGCGTCAGCGCCCAAGGTTTGCGCCTTTTCCATCGCCCGCGCATTTGAGGCGGGGATATACAGGGCCGAGCGATAGGGGCGCATGATTCTTCCTCGCAATAATATTGCGTCAATTGGCATGATTTTGTCACTTTCAGCAAGGACAATTTGCTGCATCGCAGAAAATTCCGCGCGCGACATTTACGGACTTTGGCACTCGGCCGCCGAAGCTGAGCTTGTTGCGCAAAGAGACCGGATGGAAAAGCCACTGTTCGCCCTATCCTTCGTATTTCTGCTGCTGATCTTGCTGATGCAGCATGGTTTTTCCGCCCAAGGGTGCATAGGCAAAAGTATCTGCGGTAACGGGCCAATTTCGGAGCGATCGTTTCCCCCTATTGTTTCTAAAATGAAAACACATTCTTTCCAAAATCAAGGTTACTAAATTTCATATTTCAGCCTAAGATTGAACGCATTTGCAGAATTCATCGGCTGCGCTGTGGCGGCGAAACATTTATTTTAACGGAGATTGGGCATGGAAATCATCTTTTTGCTGATGACATTCGCGATTGCGTTTGGCGTTATGGACCTTGCGAGTTCGGGGAATGATCCGATTTACGATGACTCTGATGGCGCGGATGATGGCCTCGTCATCGGCACGACAGGTGATGATCTGATCTCGGGCAACACACAGTCCCAAGGGTTGGATGGCAGCGATATTACCACCCCCAATGATGAAATTCATGCAGATGCGGGCGATGACACTGTGGTCGGCGGCGACGGAAACGATGATCTGTTTGGGGATGACGGCCAAGACGACGTTCAGGGACAGGCGGGCGAGGATTATGTTTCGGGGGGCGCAAACGATGATATTGTTGCAGGCGGGGATCAAAACGATTTCGTTTTTGGTGACGACGGCAATGACACGTTGTATGGCGGCGCGGGAGATGACGGTTTTGGATTAGCCGCCTATTTCGATGATATCCTTGCGGGCGCTGACGCGGGCAATGATCTGCTTTACGGCGGCGAAGGTAATGATCTTGTCTTCGATTTGGCGGGGGATAACACGCTTTATGGTGACAGTGGCAACGATCAGGTTTTCGCGTCAATTGGTGACGATTTACTTTATGGCGGCGCTGACAACGACTTGCTGGGTGGCGCCTCGTTTGCAGACATATTGCAGAGCGGCAATGACACGCTATACGGCGACGCCGGTGACGATTCACTGGCCGATGGATATGGCAACAATTTGCTCTATGGCGGCACGGAAAATGATTACGTTACCGTCGGCGACGGGGATGACACGATTTATGGCGGCGAGGGCCGCGATTTCATCCTTGGCGGGGGTGGCAATGACCTGATCTATGCCGGCGCTGGGATTGACGATGTTTATGGCGGGGAAGGGGCCGATACATTGCTTGCCGAGGGTGGGAACGACGCGCTGTATGGCGGCATCGGCGCGGATCGATTTGTCGTCAGTGCGGCGGATGGGGCGTTTGACACCCCCGAAACCCTGCTGGATGCGTCGAACACATCCTTTGTCGTAGATTTCCAGCCCGGAATCGACATTCTGGATTTGACCAGCGTTTATGCAAATTTTGCCGCGGCGCGCGCGGACGCTGTCAACGTCCCAGATGTCGGGATTTATTTCGAAGCGGCGAATACCACAGTGTCTGGCCTGACGTTGGCAAGTTTTGCGGACACCAACACAACTTGGTCGACCGAATAACACCAAAGGCCAAGGCCTGCGGGGGATCACATCCCCCGCACACCATCCCAGATTAATTTCAACGAAACGAACAACAATGCCCAAGTGACGGCCTGAAAGAACAACTTTTCCGGCAGCAGTTTGACCAAACGCACACCCCCAAAGACCGATACCGAGGCGATGGGCATCAGCACCGCCGCAACCTCTAGATTTTGCAACGTAAACTGGCCCAAAAAGTAATAGGGCACCAGTTTGATCGCATTGATATAGGCGAAAACCAGTGTCCCCGTGCCGGCAAAGACCAGTTTCGACAGGTTCAATCGCAAAACATAAATCTGATAGGGCGGCCCGCCAGAATGGCTGACAAAACTGGTAAACCCCGTCACAATCCCCCAAAACAGGCCCTCGGAAACCGTTGCCGCGCGTGCGGGCGGGCCACGGCGCAGCAATAGGTTCAGCGCAAAAATCGCACCAATTGCGCCCACAACGATGGTGACCAACCATTCGGGCGTGATATGCGCGGTCGCCCAGCCAAAACCCACGCCGACCGTCGCGCCCGCCCCAATGATCCAGATCACACGGGGATCAAAACTGCTTCGATAATTGTAAACTGCAAACATATCCGACAACACATAGACAGGCAGCAACAGCCCCGCCGCCGTCACGGGCGAGATTGCTAGCGCCAAAACAGGCACACTTAACATCCCAATAACCGGTAGCCCGCCCTTGCCCATACCGACAAACACGGCCGCAATGATTGCCACAGACCAGAAAAAAACACCCGTCATCGCCGCATCCATCGTCACACTCCTATGTTTCAGAACAGGGTTAGCGCAAACAAGCGTCCCCTACCACCGAATCCACCGCAACAGGCTTGCGCAAAGGGCTGTTTTAAGCATAGGAGACGCGCGACATTCACGCAAACCCATAGGGGATTTTTCATGGCTCGTCCCAAAATTGCACTTATCGGCGCTGGTCAAATTGGGGGCACCCTTGCCCATTTGGCGGCAATCAAAGAACTGGGGGATGTGATACTGTTCGACATCGCCGAAGGCACCCCCCAAGGCAAGGCGCTGGATATCGCCCAATCTGGCCCATCTGAAGGGTTTGACGCCAATATGAAAGGCGCAAATTCCTACGCCGATATCGCGGGCGCAGATGTGTGCATCGTGACCGCAGGCGTGCCACGCAAGCCAGGTATGTCGCGCGACGATTTGCTAGGGATAAACCTAAAGGTGATGAAATCGGTGGGCGAAGGCATCAAGGCGCACGCGCCGAATGCCTTTGTGATTTGCATCACCAATCCGCTGGACGCGATGGTCTGGGCGCTGCGCGAGTTTTCCGGCCTGCCACATCATATGGTCGTCGGCATGGCCGGCGTGCTGGATTCGGCGCGGTTCCGTCATTTCCTGTCGGTGGAATTTGGCGTGTCGATGCGCGATGTGACGGCCTTTGTGCTGGGGGGGCATGGCGACACGATGGTGCCATCGGTGCGCTATTCGACTGTGGGCGGCATTCCCTTGCCCGATCTGGTTGCAATGGGCTGGACCACCCAAGAAAAACTGGACTCAATCGTGCAACGCACCCGCGACGGCGGCGCGGAAATCGTCGGTCTGTTGAAAACGGGTTCGGCGTTTTATGCGCCGGCAACCGCTGCGATTGAGATGGCAGAAGCCTTCCTTAAGGATCAAAAACGCATCTTGCCCTGCGCCGCCTATTGCAATGGCGAGTTCGGTTTAAAAGGGATGTATGTGGGCGTGCCCACCATCATCGGAGCAGGCGGGATTGAGCGGATTGTGAACATCAAACTGTCGGATGATGAACAAGCGATGTTTACGAAATCCGTAGATGCCGTGAAAGGCTTGGTTGAGGCCTGCAAGGCGATTGATCCATCGCTTGCCTAAAAGAAAGGTGCGTGGAAACCACGCACCCTACCCCAGTTCTGTGACATCTGTGGTGCCCGCAACATATGCGTTGACCTTCTGCGCTATGGCAAAATCGTGCTAGGGGGCGAACAGACCCCCTTGTTTGTCGTCTATGATCGGCGCAGTCGGACGCGGGCTGTCGGCCCCTTTGGTTCAAGATCATAAAGCTGGGGTTTCGCAGACAAATATCGGTGCCAGTTTTTCAATTCGTGCGTGCCGATCAAAAAGCCGTGTTTCATCCGCATCTGAACCGACAGCGCCGTGATCAACATACCGCCCTTCCCCTCGGTCTTAACAAAGGCAGCTATTTGTTGTTCAGGTGTTTCCACCGCTGGAACAGGTTTGGCCACGCCGCCCAGTTCCACAAACTTGCTGCAGGCTTTGCGAAAACTTTCATGGGTTTTCGGCTCGCCCAGGCCCAGAACGTTCATGCCCTTTGTGCGCAAATTCTGTGCCAGATGGGTGAAATCGCGGTCAGAACTGACCAAAACCACCCGTCCTACCCCGCCACCATGCACCAAATCCATTGCGTCAATGCAGATGCGCATAGTGGCCGCGTTCTTGGCGCTTTCCGTATGCACGGCTTCAAAGCCCGCGGCCTTTTCCCAATGGGGCAATCTGGTCACATCCCCGAAATCCGCTGCACAGTGGCGCGGCCAATTGGCAAGCATTTCGTGATGATCTGGCCGCCAAGGGATTGCGGAATATTCTCGCCATCAACCAAAACCGCCACGCCTGCAGTGACAATATTTGAACTCATTTGCATCGTTGCTGCACCTCTTGCAATCGTGGGATGTGCCGCCTTGCAATTTGGCGCAAATATGGCGCATTAGGCGTGCAAATACCCCTCACCAAGGCCCTTCATCGCCATGAACAGGGGGCGCAGTTCGGACCCGCGTTCGGACAGGGCATAGTCCACCTGCGGCGGCACGACCTGATGAACCGTGCGCACAATCAGACCATCCGCCTCTAATTCCCGCAGGCTTTGCGCCAGCATCTTATGGCTGACCCTGTGCAAAGACCGCTTGATCGCGGAATAGCGCTTTTTGTCATGCAAAACCAAATGCCACAGGATCATCGGCTTCCACCGCCCTGACAGCGTTTCGACCACCAATTGCACGGGGCAGAAATACTGCGCCGCGCCAATAACATAGGTCGGCGGGGTTTGCACATCCATCATCCACTCACTTTTTGGTGCGTTTTTTACCAAAAAGGATAGGCGCGCTAACCTGCCCAAATCAACCCCAAACCCAAAGATGCCCTATGTCAGACGCGACCAAAACCGCCGCCCTTGCCGTTTCTTTGGCCATACAAAATGACGACTGGGCGAAACTGGACAGCCTGCTTGCCCCCAATTTCACTTATTCAGGCGATGGGATGCAGTTCAACCGCGATGACTACATCGGCTTTATGCAGGATATGAAGGATGCGTTTTCGGGCATGAAAATGGAATTCACCCATGTTTTGTGCGATGGTGAGTTTGTGACGATTAACTTTATTTCCCGCGCAAAAAACATTGGCAAGTTTATGGGCGCGCCTGCCACCCAAAAAGATCTTGCTGTGCGCGGCACTTTGATCCGCCAGATGCGCGATGGGCGGGCCATTCAGGAATGGCAAACCACTGATCTGATGGGGGTGATGACCCAAATGGGATTTGGGGCGCTGTTTGGCTATGCGATCGCCGTCGGCCTGTTCAAAATGAAAACCAAGTCGCCCGTGCGCCGCCCGCTCTGACAGCTTCCTCGTTGCCCAAATATCCTGCGGGAGGGGACCCATCGGGTCGGGGGGCGCAAAGCCCCACATCTTTCGCGTCACGCGATCCCCTGCTATAGGGGCGGGATGCATATCTCGCCCTATCACGCCCCCAACTTTTTCAAAGACGCCCTCGCACAGGGACGTCACCGTGATATTGTCGGCGGACGCTGGGAGGAAACGGGTCTGATCCAGATGCAATTGCTGCTGAATGCAGGGCTTGACCCCCACCATCATCTTTTGGACATTGGGGCAGGGTCTTTGCGGTTGGGATGCCGCGCGGTCCCTTATTTGAACCCAAGCCATTACTGGGCAACCGATTTGTCAGCAGATTTGATGCGTGCTGGCCATGCGACAGAACTGGCCGATCCCAGCCGCCTGCCCCTCAATCAAATGGTTCAAGACGCTGATTTCAGCCTGACGGGTATTCCTGACACCATCACCCATGCCATTGCCTTTGCGGTCTTTACCCACTTGCCCGCAAACCATTTGCGCCGCGCGCTGATCTCAATTCGTGCGCGCCTGCCACAGTTGCAGACCCTGCTGTTCACTGTGTTTCTGGCCCCAGAAAATGCCTATCTTTGCGCATATCGTCAGCCTGACGGCGTCGTCACCCATGCCGCGCGCGCGCCCTATCATATGCTTTTGCCGGATGTAGAGTATCTGATCCGCGCCTCTGGGTTCGAAGCAGAGTTCCTGCGCACTGAATTGCCACGCGGACAGGTTCTGATCCGCGCCACGCCAAAATGATCCGTCTAGATCAGGCCAGCGTCACTTTGGGGGGGCGGGTGATTATCGCCCCGCTCACCCTGACCCTCGCCGAGGATCGGATCGGCATAATTGGCCGCAACGGGTCGGGCAAAACCACACTTTTGCGGCTGATTTCTGGGCTGATTCCCGCGACATCGGGCAAGGTCAGCATCAACGGCACCGACCCAAACAACCGCCAAGATATGCTGCGCAGAATCGGAATATTGTTTCAAAATCCAGATCATCAAATCCTATTCCCGACCTGCGCCGAGGAAATCGCCTTTGGCCTAAAACAAATGGGATACAAAGACGCAGATTCTGCCGCCCGGGCGCTGCTAAAGGCAGAAGGGCGGTGTGACTGGGCCGATGCCCCCACCCATACCCTTTCGGGGGGGCAGCGGCATTATCTGTGTCTTTTGTCGATCCTTGCCATGGCGCCAGAAACCATCTTGCTTGACGAGCCGTTTGCAGGGCTGGACTTGCCCACGCAAATTCGCCTCGCACGCCGTCTGTCAGCCTTGCCGCAACGCCTGATCACCATCAGTCATGATCCTGCCGCAGTGCGGACAGTTGACCGCGTGATTTGGCTGGATCATGGACGCGTGCAGGCCGATGGTCCGCCCGCATTCGTTCTGCCCAAGTTTACCGCCGCTATGCAGGAATTGGGGGACAGAGATGCTGACCCTAGCCTGTAAAACTTGGGCGCATCCCGTGCCTGCAGGATTGAAACTGTCCGCGCTTTGCGCGGTGACAATGTTGCTTTTTGTCCTAACATCCCCTTTTGCCCTGTCGATCGCGGGCCTGTTTGTTGTGGGACTGCTGCTCAGTTGCGGCATGGATTTTACGCGCCAATCCCTGTTGGGTTTGCGACCCCTTTGGCCGTTCGTGCTGATCGTTGCTGTATGGCATGATCCCAATTGGCAGAGCATTATTTTGCGGATGATCTGCGCGGTTGCATTGGCCAATTTCGTAACAATGACCACGCGCCTGTCAGATATGATCACCACATTTGAAACCCTAGCGCGTCCCCTCTCGCGCATTTTGCCACCCCAGCGCCTTGCCTTGGCCATTGCGCTGATGATCCGCTTTATACCGGTGCTTTTGCATCATGCAGATCAGATCAATGCGGCTTGGCGCGCGCGGTCCCCCCGCCGCCCACGCTGGCGCATCCTTGTGCCGCTGGCGCTTGCGGCGCTGGACGATTCGGATCGTGTGGCCGAGGCAATACGCGCCCGTGGCGGTATCCACTAGAAATGGGTGCGGCCCTACGCTACAAGCCTGCAACAACAGGAGAGACCCATGGAAAAATCTATCGCCCAAATCGCCCTATTCGCCGCGCTGATTGCGGTTCTGGGCCTGATCCCGAAAATTGACCTACTGGCTGGCGTGCCGATCACTGCGCAATCGCTGGGCGTGATGCTGTGCGGCACGGTCTTGGGGGCGCGCAAAGGCGCGTTGGCGGTGCTGTTGTTTTTGGCGCTGACCGCGCTGGGCCTTCCGCTTTTGTCGGGGGGTCGTGGCGGTCTTGGGGTATTTGCGTCGCCTTCGGTCGGATATCTGATCGGATTTCCGATTGCGGCCTTTGTCGCGGGTCTGACAGTGGAACGTCTGTCCAATTTGGCAATTGTCCCCGCCGCCCTGATCGGTGCGGTGTTGGGCGGTATTATCGCCCTGCACATTTGCGGCATTTTTGGGATGTCCGCCATGCTGGGCAAAACTTTGCCCGAGGCGGCATTGCTGGACCTGCCCTTTTTGCCTGGTGATCTGATCAAGGCGATCTTGGCAGCGCTGGTTACCCAAAGCATTGCGAAAATGCGCCCAAATGCGCTGCTTTCGCGGGCATAAATTCTGCAAGCACGGTTTTTGTTAACCTTATGTTTAGGATGATACCGTAATTCTGAGCCTATCCAAAGGAATAGATTCACCCCATCGTCCTTTGGTCACGCTGCTTGCAACACGTGAAGACCACCCACCCTAGCACCTCGTCGGCTTGTCCGGCGGGGTGTGACCTATGATAACGGCGCCCGGGTTCATAATGCCCTTTGGATCGAGGGCTGCCTTAATCGCGCGCATTGCGGCCAATTTCGCAGGATCGCCGTATTTTTCCAAATCCATGCGCTTCAGCCGCCCCAAACCATGTTCTGCAGAAACCGATCCCGCCATTGCATCGACCAGATCATGCACGCAGGATTTTATGCTATCTCTTTGATTTTCGTAATCTTTGCGCGTCCGTCCCCGTGCAGGAAAGACATTGTAATGCAAGTTGCCATCACCCAGATGGCCAAAGCAGTTGATCCGAAAATCCCCCAATTTTGCCAATTCCTCACCCGCCAAGCGGACAAATTCGGGCAGGTTCGACAGTGGCAATGAAATATCGTGGCTGGAAATGGCCCCGATTCGGCGGTTTGCCTCTGGGATGCTTTCCCTGATCCGCCACAGGGCCGCGCTTTGCGCCTGTGACTGGGCAATCACCCCGTCGGCTTGGCCCGCCAAAAGCGATTCTAAATGTGTCGAAGCTTCGCCAAAACCTTGCGGAAGTCCGACCTCGATCAGGACCATCCACGGGCAATTCAACGGCACATGAATTTCGGGCATCGTTTCGTGCAAAAAGGTGACGCCCATTTGCCCAATCAATTCGAACGCCGTGATCATCCCAGCCAAGCGCCGCTCTGCCCGCGCCAGCAGTTCCAAGGCAGCCGCAGGGTCTGTGACCTGCACAAGGGCCACGGCCACCGAAGCAGGGCGCGCAAAAACCCGCAAGGCGGCCGCCGTGATCACGCCCAAACTGCCCTCTGACCCAATGAGCAAATGCCGCAAATCATAGCCCGTGTTGTCCTTGCGCAGCCGCTTGAGGCCATGAAAAATGCTGCCGTCTGGCAAAACAGCCTCAATCCCCAAGCACAAATCGCGCGCGTTGCCATAGCGCAACACATTCAGCCCCCCCGCATTGGTCGCCAAATTGCCGCCGATTCGGGCAGACCCCTCAGAGGCCAGAGACAGCGGAAAAATACGTTCCAACCTTTGTGCCTGCGCTTGCACATCGGAAAGGATCATGCCGGATTCGACGACGATGACGTTTTCTGTCGGATAAACAGCCCGCAGCCCCGCCATCCGTTCAAGCGATAAGATCAAAGGTAGGGGGCCGTCGGGCATAATCTGCCCTCCGACCAAACCCGTGCCGCCGCCCCAAGGTATGATCCCAACGCCTGCCGCAGAACAAGCGGTCACAATGCGCGCCACCTCTGCCGTCGTGCCGGGACAGGCCACCGCCCCTGCAACCCCAGACCAGCGACCGCGCGGTTCGGTCAAGTAACGCGGCTCGGCGGGGCGCAGGGTGTTTTCTGGCAGGCTTTGCGCCAAGTGATCTAAAAATTGGGCATCGGCGGGGTTCAGCATGGCGGGCCTATTTTGGAAGGGTGCGGGCCAGCGCAGAAATGGCATTGGCCGACGTGACATTGCGGGCCGTCAAACCGATTTTAGGTGTATTCGTCAGCTTGTCCGCCAAAATCGATCGCCCAATCCCCATCGGCGCATTCAAATACACTGCAGTGTCGGTGAATGTTACCGCCTCACCTTGGGCCACAAGGGCGGTAAGGGTGGTGATGTCAGCCGGCGCAAAATGCCCATCCAAAAAAAAGATATGCGCCAAGGCGCCATTTGCGGCATCGCGATAGGGATTTGCCGCCAAAATGGCATCAAACGCGGCCAGTGTCATAAAAAACATTTTGGGCGCAAATCCGAAACGGTCCTTCATGCCCGCTATGATAATTCCTTCAAGATCCGCCAAACCTGCATCTTTAAAGACAACATTACCGCTTTGGATATGGGTTTGAACCTCACTTAGGCCCAGCTCTGACAGCATCTGCCGAAACTCTGGCATCGGCAGACGGTTTGCGCCGCCAACATTGACCCCGCGCAACAACAACACTTTAATCTCGCTCATGGACTTCTCCTGTGCGCTCGCCGGTCGTGCCAGCGTAGGACTGGCCAATGCCTTAACCTACGTCTGTGCGGCCGCGTCGATCGCCCCTAAGATTTGCGTATAACACATGGTTTCGCCAGCGCCCGTTGATTTGCAAATAAGATTGGGCCACGCCTTCATATTTAAATCCGCATTTTTCCAAAACCCCGCGTGAGGCGGCGTTTTCGGGCAAACAAGCACTTTCTAGACGCGAAAGATCCATCTGCGCAAAGGCATAATGCGTCAGCGACAGAACCGCCTCACGCATAAATCCTTGTCTGGTAAAGGGTTGCCCAATCCAATAGCCGACTGTGCCAGCCTGAACAGGACCACGGCGAATATTGTCCAACGTGATCGCCCCCAAAAACGCCTGATCCGCGCGGCGAAACATCAGCAATGGCAGGGCTGTGTCCGCTGATTCGGCCTTGGCCGCCCAATAGACCCGATTGGAAAAGGCGCGGCGTGTCAGGTGGTCATGCGCCCAGACAGGTTCCCAAGGCATCAGATGCGCGGCAGAGGTTTCGCGCAATTCCGCCCAAGCACGGTAATCCCCATGTTTGGGCAGGCGCAAAACCATCCGCTCAGTCTGCAAAATGGGCCTTATGCGGGCGAACATTACGCCGCCAAGGCCTTGCGAATTGCGTCCAAACTGGGGGCGGATTTGACGGGACCATAAAGGGCTAGGGCCGCATCCGCGCCGATCATCTCGCCCGCATAGCGTTTCACATCCGCCGTGGTGACCGCGTCAATTTTGGACACGGATTCGTCAATATCTGGCACGCGGTCATAAATCGCCAGCAACCGCGCAATGCGTTCGGCGCGGCTGGACGGGCTTTCCAGCCCCATCAGCATTCCCGCCTTGATCTGCGCGCGGGCGCGGGCAACCTCGGGTTCCGAAATATCCTCGGCGGCGCGTTTTAATTCATCGACTGTCAGTTGCGTCAGCGATTTGATATCCGCCGCCGACGTGCCAGCGTATAGGGTGATTTGTCCCGCATCTTCATAGGCACCAGATTGCGCGAAAATCGAATAGCACAGGCCGTGTTCTTCGCGGATTTTTTGGAACAGGCGCGACGACATTCCGCCCCCCATCACCATCGCGTAAATCTGTGCGGCATGAACATCGGCATGACGGTAGCCGGGCGCGTCAAAGGCCATGGCAAAATGCACCTGTTCCAGCTTTTTCACCTCGCGGCGTTCCAGACCGCGAAACTCGGCCTTTTGATAGGTGGTTGCAGGTTTGGCAGCCATTCCCCCAAAAATATCAATCGCTTGGGCCACGATCTGATCGTGATCCACCGCCCCCGCCGCCGACAGGATCATCTGACCTGGCCCGTAATGGGTGGCAACAAAGCCCTGCAAATCGGCACGCGAAAAGGCGGCGACACGTTCCTCTGGTCCCAAAATCGTGCGGCCAAAGGGTTGGTCGGGATAAGACACTTCTTGCAGCCAATCGAACACGATATCATCGGGCGTGTCCAAGGATTGTCCGATTTCTTGCAAAATCACGCCGCGCTCTACCTCAATTTCACGCGGGTCAAAGGCGGGGTTCAACACGATATCGCCGATCACATCCAGCGCAAGACCCACATCTGCCTGCAAGACCCGCGCATAATAGGCGGTCATTTCGCGGGATGTATAGGCGTTGATATAGCCGCCTACATCCTCAATCGCCTCGGCGATTTGCAGACTGCTGCGGCGCGCCGTGCCCTTGAACGCCATATGTTCCAGAAAATGCGCAATGCCGTTTTGGGAAGCGGTTTCATGCCGCCCGCCCGCCATCACCCAAACCCCCGCCGAGGCGGATTTCAGCCCCGGCATATGTTCGGTGACAATGCGAAAGCCATTGGGAAGGGTGGTCAAACGGGTGGTCAATGCGCGATCCTTTCGCGGATAATAGATTGCAGCGCGCCCAAATCATTCGGCACACGGGTCATGCGTTCTGGGCGATCGAACAGATCGGCCATGCGCGGCGGAAGCGCGGGGCGACTGCCCATCGCGGCCTGCACTGCGTCAGGAAATTTGGCGGGATGGGCGGTGGCAAGGGTGATCATAGGGGTTGCGCCCAGATGATCCCGTGCCACGTGAACGCCCACGGCGGAATGTGGGCATAGGATTTCGCCAGTGGTGGAAAAGGTGGTCCGAATGGTGGCGGTGGTATCAGCCTCACCACAACGTCCCGAGGCGAATGTGGCGCGCAAGGTTTTCAGCGCAGGTTCAGAGATATGAAATCCGCCCTTCTGTCCCATCAGATCGGCAATCATCGCCCCATCGCGGCCATAAGCGTCAAAGAGAACCCGCTCAAAATTGCTGGAGACTTGGATATCCATCGACGGGCTTATCGTCGGCGTCACGCCATGCGTTATATGTTCGCCCGTTTTCAGCGCCCGATCCAAAATATCGTTTTGATTGGTCGCAATGACCAGCTTTTCAATCGGCAGACCCATTTTGCGCGCAATGTAGCCCGCAAAAATATCGCCAAAATTGCCTGTGGGCACGGTAAAGCTGACCGCACGATGTGGTGCGCCAAGGGCAACAGCGGCATAGAAATAATAGACCACCTGCGCCAGAACCCGCGCCCAGTTGATCGAATTGACCCCCGCAAGGCGCACGCCATCGCGGAATGCAAAATCGTTGAACATATCTTTGACCCGTGCTTGGGCCGTATCAAAATCGCCGTCAATCGCCAGCGCATGAACATTCGCCTCAGACGGCGTGGTCATTTGGCGGCGCTGCACATCGGACACGCGGCCATGCGGATAAAGGATAAACAGATCGACATTCGCCAGACCGCGAAACGCCTCCATCGCGGCGGACCCCGTATCGCCACTGGTCGCGCCGACGATGGTAATCCGTTGACCCGATTTCGCCAAAGACGCCTGCATCATCTGGCCAAGCAACTGCATCGCGAAATCTTTGAACGCAAGGGTGGGGCCGTGGAACAATTCCAACAGGAAATGATTTTCCGCCAATTGCACCATCGGCGCGCGGGCGGCATGGCCAAAGCCCTGATAGGCAGCATGGATCAAGCCGCGAAATTCATCGTCGGTAAATGTATCGCCCAAAAAGGGCCGCATGACCGCAAAGGCAACCTCTTCATAGGATTTTCCCGCAAGCCCCGCGATGTCAGCCAATTGCGGAATGGTTTCGGGCACATAAAGGCCGCCATCCCGCGCCAAACCCGTCATCATCGCCTGCTCAAAGGTCAAAACTGGGGCCGCGCCCCGCGTTGAGATATATCGCATCATCCGTCCCTACGTTTTGCGCGTGATACGCCAGATCAACGCGCCTGTCATCACCGCCCAGACAAGGGCCAGCGAAAACCATGTGATCGCATAGCCCCAATGGTCATTGGGTATAGACGAAGTATCTACAGGGATCGGTTCAATCCCGTCACCCGTATCTGTGCGCGCGACAATAATCAACGGCTCTGCCCGCAACAAGGCCCCCATCTGGTCCGCGTCCCGCGCAAACCACATCCCCGTTTTCGCATCTGGCGGTGGGGTATATTGATTGGCATCGCGCGGCCACATCATATTGCCGACTAAATCGGCGGTTTTTTGCGTCAAAGCGCGGTGTTTGTCTTGATCCAACAAGAAACCGCGATCAATCAGCAAACGGCGACCTTCTGCTGTCGCCAGAACCGAAATCACCCGCACGCCTGCGCCGACATCGGGTTGACCTGACAGCACATACAATTGCTCACCTGTGAAATTCCCCACAACAGTGACGGGGCGAAAGCGGTCTTTTTCTGGATCATACTGTATCGGCACTGGTTCAGGCGCGGTGGTAATCCCCGCCGTCATCTCGGCCAACTGGGCACGCTTTTCATACATACGTCCGATTTGCCAAACGCCCAGGCTACATAGAAACCCTATCCCCGCAAGGCCCAAAAGGATCGGAAAAATCAATCGGCGCAGCATTTTGACGCCTCCATCATAAAAAACGCGGGCCAAAATAGGCCCGCGTTCACTCAGCTTACAGGGATTAGTGGCCCCAAACGTAGACGGATGCGAACAAGAACAACCAGACCACATCCACAAAGTGCCAATACCAAGCCGCCGCCTCAAAGCCGACGTGCTGTTCTGTGGTGAAATGGCCTTTGTAGACACGGATCAAGCACACAGTCAAAAAGATCGTCCCGATCAGCACGTGGAACCCGTGGAACCCCGTCGCCATAAAGAACGACGCGCCATAGATATTGCCCGCAAAGCCAAAGGCGGCATGACTGTATTCATAGGCTTGGAACACTGTGAACAGCGCGCCCAGCAGAATCGCAATGGTCAGACCCGTTTTGATGTCCTTGCGGTTGTTGTTGTCATGCACAAGGGCATGGTGCGCCCAAGTCGCAGCACAGCCCGACAGCAACAAGATCAACGTGTTGATCAAAGGCAAATGCCACGGGTCAAAGGTGGTGATCCCCTCGGGCGGCCAAACGCCATCTTGCAAGGGCGACATGGGCCCCATTGGATACAAGCGATGTTTGAAGAACGTCCAGAACCAAGCCGAAAAGAACATCACTTCGGACATGATGAACATGATGAAACCATAACGCAGGCCGATGCGCACGACAGGGGTATGATCGCCCGTCTCGGCCTCGTGGACAACTTCGGACCACCAAGCAAACATCGTGTATAAAACACCCGCAAAGCCAATCAGACCCATCCATGGTGGGCTGTCATGCATCCATAACACCGCGCCAAACAGCATGACAAAGGCCGAGACCGAGCCAAATAAGGGCCAGATCGACGGAGGCAGAATATGATAGTCGTGATTCTTGGCGTGGGCCATGATGTTTTCCCTCGTTTCTTATCTTCAGTTTACAATCTTACCCGCAACAGGGGCAAGGGCCGCCTGCTTTTCGGGAAGCGGTGTTTCATAAAAAGTATAGGACAGCGTGATTTCTTTGATTTCGCGCGCCTCTGGGTTTTCCTCAATCGATGGATCGACGAAAAAGGTTACAGGCATCGTGATCCGCTCGCCTGGTTGCAAAACCTGTTGGGTAAAGCAAAAGCATTCAATCTTGGTGAAATAGCCACCCGATTGGTCGGGCGTCACGTTATAACTGGCAGAGCCTGCGATCACCCGATCGGTGGGGTTATACGCCTCAAAAAACGCAAGGCCCGTCTCGCCGATATGGAGGGTCATCTGGGTCTGCATTGGTTTGAATTGCCATGGCATTTTCGCATCAAGCGAGGCGTCAAACTTTACCACAACAGTCTTTTCCAAAACCACATCCGAAGGCGCGACAGCAACCGACGTGGTTCCCGCAAATCCAGTCACCTTGCAAAACCAATTGTAAAACGGCACTGCAGCGAAACTTAGCGATAGCATCACAACAGCCACACCCGCCAAAGAGGCGGCAGTTTTTTGTTGCGCAGTGATTGGGGTTTTTTGCGACATTATGGCGTGGCCTTTGCCGGATCAGGCACGCTTGCGCCATACAGACCCGGCGCGTCCAACTCATGCCCGGTCATGCCGCGCGTGACCTTGACCACAGTCAGAGCCAATACCAGCACGACAAACGCCGCCAATGTCAAACCCAGTCCCACATTGCGGCCAAAGCGACGGGTGTGAATTTCATGCTCGACTTTCATGCCCACCCTCCCAACAAGCGTTCCGCCAAAAGCGCCGCAAACATCGCAAACAGATACAGCAGCGAAAAGCGAAAGAATGCTTTTTCAACCTTATACTTATCCGCCTGCGCCACCACCTCATCGCGGCGCCAAATTTGGACTGCGCCCCACAAAAACCATGCGTTCAAGGCCACAGCGACCGCCGTGTAAAATGGCCCGCCAATGCTGGTAAATCCCAGCCATAACGCAAACGGCGCCAAAAGGACCGTGTAGATCAAAATATGCAAACGCGTCGATTTGCGCCCATGCGTTACCGTCAACATCGGCACGCCTGCGGTGTGATAATCTTCCTTCATAAACAGCGCCAAGGCCCAGAAATGTGGCGGTGTCCACATAAAGATCAACATGAACATCAAGGCCGCTTCGACCGAGATGCTGCCCGTGGCCGCGACCCAACCGATCATCGGCGGAAACGCCCCAGCAGCCCCCCCAATGACAATATTTTGCGGTGTCAGACGTTTCAACCACATCGAATAGACGACCACGTAAAAGAAAATCGTAAAGGCCAGCAAGATCGCGGCCCAGCCATTGGTCGCCAACCACATCATCACAACCGAGATGCCAGACATTGCCACCCCAAAACCCAGCGCCTCACCACCTGCAACGCGGCCTGCGGGAATGGGGCGGTTGCGCGTGCGGTTCATGACCGCGTCAATGTCGGCGTCCCACCACATATTCAGCGCGCCCGATGCCCCCGCCCCAAGAGCGATAAACAAAATCGCGGCAAAACTTTCGACGGGATGCAAAGATACAGGGGCCACCAAAAGGCCCACCAGCGCAGTGAAGACCACCAAAGACATGACACGCGGCTTGAGCAGTTGCACAAAATCGCCAAAGCCTGCTTCGGATGTCAGGGTTTCATCGGACCGAATATCGGCCATATTATTTCCTTAGAAAATGCTCTGGCCCCCAATGGGCCAGAACCATTTTTGCTGATCAGTTGGACGCCAGTTTCAAATTGCCCGCCTTAGCCCCCGCCAGCCACGCATCATAGCGTTCTTGGCTAACCACTTTGACAGTGATCGGCATATAGGCATGATTTTGACCGCACAACGCGGTGCATTGACCAAAATAAACGCCCTCACGCTCGGCCTTGAACCACAATTGGCCCAAGCGACCCGGAACGCCCGATTGCATCACCGCAAAGGCCGGCATTGCCCAAGCATGGATCACATCCGCGCCCGTGACTTGCATCACGATTGTTTTCCCGACTGGCAAAACAACCGCGTTGTCTGTGGCCAACAAGTAATCAGACGGCGCATAGCCTGCAGCCTCAAGTTCGTTACGCTCCAGCAGCAACGCATCAAATGCGACATCTTGGCCCACATACTCGTAGGACCAAAACCACTGATTGCCCGTCACTTTGATCGTGATATCCGCTGCAGGAATTTCTTGACTTTTGAACAAGGCCGGCAATGAGAAAGACCCGATGAACACCAAGATCAGGATAGGGATCAGCGTCCAGGCAATTTCCAGCGGCGTGTTGTGCGTGAATTTCGCAGGGGTTGGGTTCGCGCGTTTGTTAAAGCGCACAATGATGACCAACAGCAGCAATGTCACAAAGGCGGTGATCGCGGCAATGATGATAAAGATCATATGATCCAACCACTGCATATCACGGGCCAATTCCGTGGCAGCAGGTTGATGCTCTGTGCCCATCGGGATTGGCACGCCCACCTTTTCCAAGGCCTGTGCAAGCACCACTGATGGCATCAAAAATGCAAAGCCAACTGTGGCCAAAGTTCTGTATGCAGACGTAAGACGCATGATCCATTCCCGTGTCAAAGGGTGGCCAATCGGCCACCTTTCGGGCCTTACCCAAAGTCAGGGCAGAATCCCATTGTTTCCCGTGCCTCTGAAACCATATTAGGGTTACAGAAACAAGACTCTGTGTTGCGGCAAATCAGCGCCGCTTGTGATAAATCAAGGCAAATGCCAAGGATCAACCATGACGGACGCCCCTTTTCGACCTTTTGAGACGCTTTTAGACGTTGACGCCGCGCTGCGCACCTTGCGCGAAGCGACGCGTGGCGCGGATGATGGCGAATTGTTTTTGGAACGCCGCCGATCAGAGGGGATCGTTTTGGACGATGGGCGGATTAAAACCGCCAGTTACGACGCTTCCGAAGGATTCGGCTTGCGGGCCGTGCGCGGCGATGTAGCAGGTTACGCCCATGCCTCCGAAATCTCCGAATCTGCCCTATTGCGCGCCGTGGGCACGGTGAAACTTGCAGTCGGTGACGGCGGGGGCGTGATGGCCCCTGCCCCCCTGCGCACGAACACGCGGCTTTATGGCGACACTGACCCGATGTTAGACGCAAGCTTTGCGGCAAAAATTGATATCCTTAAGGAAATAGATGCTTATGCGCGGGCAATGGATCCTCGCGTGGTGCAGGTTTCGGCGACCATATCTGCGGGATTGCAAGAAATCGAAATCCTGCGCCCCGAAGGCGAACGTTACACCGATGTGCGCCCCATGGCGCGGATGAATGTTTCCGTGATCGTCGCCGACAAAGGTCTGCGCGAACAAGGCGGCACGGGCGGCGGTGGCCGGTTTGGCTTGGCCAAATTGTTGGAACCCGCGCACTGGAAACCGCTGCTGCACGAAGCGTTACGCATCGCGCTGGTCAATCTGGACGCGGTGGCGGCGCCTGCGGGCATGATGGATGTGGTTCTTGGCCCAGGCTGGCCCGGGATTTTGTTGCACGAAGCGATCGGCCACGGGCTTGAGGGTGATTTCAACCGCAAGAAAACCTCGGCCTTTGCAGGGCTGATGGGGCAAATGATTGCCTCCAAAGGTGTAACCGTTTTGGACGATGGCACGATCCCAGATCGGCGCGGATCGATCACAATCGATGACGAAGGGACACCTTCTGCAAAGAACGTGCTGATCGAGGACGGACGCTTGGTCGGATATATGCAAGACCGCCAAAACGCGCGGCTGATGGGGGTGGCACCAACAGGAAACGGGCGGCGCGAAAGCTATGCACATATTCCCATGCCGCGCATGACAAATACCTATATGCTATCAGGCCCAGATGACCCCGCGGGAATCGTGGCCAGCCTAAAAGACGGCATTTACGCCGTCGGATTTGGTGGTGGGCAGGTTGACATTACCAACGGAAAATTCGTGTTTTCCTGCACCGAAGCGTATCGCGTGCGCAGCGGCGTGATCCAAGAACCTGTCAAAGGGGCCACTTTGATTGGCGATGGGGCGACCGCATTGAAACATATCCGCGCCATCGGCAATGATCTGGCACTAGACCCCGGCATCGGCAATTGCGGCAAAGCGGGTCAATGGGTGCCCGTGGGCGTGGGACAACCAACGCTTTTGATCGGCGGCCTGACGGTAGGCGGCACCGCCTAGGGGGGCGCGCGCCCCGAGGCAGTGCCAAGACCAGCTATTTTTGCTTGAACTTGTCCTTCAGCGCATCCGAAAAGGCTGTGTTGCTGGTGGACGGGATTTGTTTGGCTTGCACAGTTGGCGCGGTTGGGGTGGTGCGGCGTTCCATTGCATCTTCGCGTGCGCCGCCCGTGTCCGATTTCATCGACAGCGCGATGCGTTTGCGGGGTGCGTCCACATCGACAACCCGCACTTTGACCACATCGCCCGCTTTGACCACCTCATGCGGGTCTTTGACAAACTTATCGGCCAATTGACTGACGTGCACCAACCCATCTTGATGCACGCCAATATCGACAAAGGCACCAAAGGCCGCAACATTGGTCACGGTCCCCTCAAGCATCATTCCCGCCTTTAGGTCACGAATATCGTCAATCCCATCGGCAAAGGTTGCAGTTCTGAAACTCGGGCGTGGGTCGCGGCCAGGTTTTTCCAACTCTGAAAAAATATCGCGCACGGTTGGCAGGCCAAAGCGGTCATCGACAAAAGCGCGGGGATCGACAGATTTCAACGCCGTTGGATCGGACATCAAGCTGCGAATATCGCGCCCACAGGCGGCCACGATTTTGCGTGCTAAATCATAGGCTTCGGGATGCACGGATGAGGCGTCCAAGGGTTCTTTGCCACCCGAAATGCGCAGAAAACCCGCTGCTTGCTCGAATGCCTTCGGTCCCAGGCGCGCCACCTTTAGCAGATCGCGGCGGCTGTTGAACGGGCCATTGGCGTCGCGGTGGCTGACAATGGCCTCGGCCAGACCTGCGCCCACGCCCGACACCCGCGCAAGCAAGGGTGCAGAGGCTGTGTTCACATCCACCCCCACCGCATTCACGGCGTCCTCAACAACGGCCTCAAGCGAGCGGGCCAGACGATGTTGATCGACGTCATGTTGATATTGCCCAACGCCGATGGATTTCGGTTCAATCTTGACCAATTCCGCCAAAGGATCCTGCAAGCGGCGCGCGATCGAGACCGCGCCGCGCAGCGATACATCCAGATCGGGAAATTCGCGCGCCGCAAGTTCGCTGGCCGAATAGATTGACGCCCCCGCCTCGCTGACAATCACCTTAGTCGGTTTGTCCCCCGTCATCAGACCCAGCAGGTCTGCGACCAGTTTTTCCGTCTCGCGGCTGGCGGTGCCGTTGCCGATGGCAATCAGTTTGACGCCATATTTGCCAATCGCCGACGCAATCGCCGCTTGCGCGCCGCGCAGATCGTTTTTTGGTTGAAAGGGATAGATCGTGTCGGTGGCCAAAACCTTGCCCGTGCCGTCAATCACTGCCAGTTTGCAGCCCGTGCGAATCCCTGGATCAATGCCCATCGTCGCACGCCCCCCCGCAGGGGCGGCCAACAGCAAATCCTTCAGGTTACGGGCGAAAACATGGATCGCCTCGGCGTCGGCGCGGTCGCGCAATGTGCCCATTAAATCCAGCGATAGGCTGGTTTTCACCTTGATCCGCCAACCCCAAGCCGCCGCGTCGCGCAGCCAGACATCCCCCGCCCCTGTCGATCCTGCACGAAAGACCGCCGCACAGGCACGTTCAGCCACGGATTGGCCGCGCGGTGCGTCGGGTTCAATGTCTAAATCCAGCGCCAAGAAACCTTCGTTTTGGCCCCGCATCATCGCCAAAACGCGGTGGCTGGGGGCAACCTTATAGGGTTCATTATGGTCGAAATAGTCGGAAAACTTGGCGCCCTCGGCCTCTTTTCCTGCGACAGCCTTACACGACAGCCGCCCCACCAAGGTCATATGGCCGCGCAAACGCCCCAAAAGATCGGCATTTTCAGCAAGGGTTTCGGCGATAATATCCCGCGCCCCTTCAAGGGCGGCTTTTGTGTCGGACACAGTTTCGGTGACAAACGCCGCCGCCAGCGCCACAGGGTCAGCGGCACGATTGGCCAGAATCGCGGTCAACAGCGGTTCCAGCCCATTTTCCCGGGCAATCATCGCACGGCTTCGGCGTTTTGGCTTGAAAGGCAGATAGATGTCTTCGATTTCCGATTTGGTCACGGCCCGGTTGAGGGCGCGTTCCAAATCATCCGTCAATTTGCCCTGATCGCGGATCGAGGCCAGAATCGTCGCGCGCCGCGACTCAAACTCGCGCAGATAAACCAGACGTTCCGCCAGATTGCGCAGTTGCGTGTCATCAAGGCCGCCCGTCACCTCTTTGCGATAGCGCGCGATGAATGGCACCGTGGCACCCTCATCCAAAAGGGCGATCGCCGCACGAACTTGGGCCGCATCTGCGCCGATTTCACCAGCGATTTGAACGGGAATAGGGGCAGACATGACTATCCAATCATCAGGCGTCGGTAAAAAAATAAGGGAATGGTACCACCTCCCCGGCTCGAACGGGGGACCCCTAGATCCACAATCTAGTGCTCTAACCAACTGAGCTAAGGCGGCACGCAGGGGCGATTTAACCCCGCAAGCATCAGATTGCAAGAGCAGGATTGCAAAGGATGTCCCGCCTTGTTACGCCAGACCCCAATGATCATCAGGGGAATGCCATGGGCATCGACAAACAAAGCGATATTGCCGCGAATATTCAGATTGGGCCGACCGAATTGGGCATGGTGCGGATTTATATTGAGGCCGAGGGAGGGATTGAACTGCCTTTGGATTTCGATCCCGAAGAAGCCGAAGAAATCGCTGAAGAATTGCGCGCCGCCGCCGAGGCCGCCCGCAGTTTGGGGCGCAAACCGACCAAGCGCCGCTAAACCCCCGAATCGCGTATCGCTTGCAGGCGCAGCGCCGCATGACGGGCAAATCGCACCGTCAACGATTTGCGCCGCGCGGGGGCAAGGGGGGTGACTGGACCCATTCGGACAATCTCGCCGCCATAAGCGTCGGCCAATATCAGCCCTGTATCCCCAGGCAAGATCGCGGTCGGAAAATCAGGCGGCACGGCCCAAAAGAACCGATCCCCCCATTCCAAATAGCCCTGCCATTTTTGATCCGCGCGGTAATCGGCCGGTGAGGATTTGCATTCAATGATCCAAACCTCGCCCTTTGGACCCATCGCCATCAGATCGACCCGCAGACCAGAGGTTGGCACAAATTCCGCCAAACTTGCGAAATCATAGGCCTGCAAGGCCCGCGCCACACCCCGCGCCAACCTTTGCCCTGCCATGCTGGGAACATCGTCGTCCATGACCAATCTATTGCTGATCGCCGCGTGCCATTCAAGCCTTGCAGAAGTCGCATCACGCGCCTATCTGTCAAGACGGCGGGTTCTGTTCTTCTCGTGAATGGCCCTTTTCCAGTGGCCGATAAGCATCTCCGAGGGAGCTGGCTCTGGTAAGATCCTGGTCTTACTACCTGGCGACCAACCTGAACACTCAGGCTCTCGGGAAATTCACGCCATCACGGCCGCTACGGGCCCGCCACCTTAGAAACCCTCAGGCTTTGCCTCATGTGCCATGTGGTCAAGCACGGCGTTGACGAATTTGGGTTCTTTGCCATCGGGAAAGAACGCTTTTGCCACGTCGACATATTCGGTGATGATCACGCGCGGCGGGGTGGGCAGTTCGACCATTTCGGCCCCTGCGGCACGAAACAGGGCACGCAGGACGGGGTCAATCCGTTCAATCGGCCATTTCGCCACCAACCCGCGATCGGTCATCTGATCGACCAAGGCCTGACGATTCACCGCATGGTTGACCACCGCGCGAAAGTGATCGACATCGCCCTCGGCCATTTCAACATCATCGTAAATCGCGCCGAAACGGTGATCTTCAAACTCGCGGCAGATCGTTTCCACCGTCTGACCAGACGTTTCCATCTGAAACAGCGCCTGCACCGCATACAGCCGCGCTGCCGATGTCATCTTTTGTCGTTCTGCCTTTGTCATCGCGAATCCCGTGGTTGCATCGCCCATTTGCGCGACCTGTTCCCCAAGTGCAAGGGCCATCAAGCCGCAGCGATACCCCGTCCCCGACATAAAATTGCCCAAGTGCAGGGTTTGTGTTAAAACAATCTTATCTATTGCTCCGCCAGAATGAGCAAAGTTTCACGAGGCCAAGATGCAGACCCACGGCACAGCCCGTCAATTCCTATTCCTGCAAGGGCCGCACGGCCCGTTTTTTGCGCAATTGGGCAAAATGCTGACCGCTGCAGGGGCGACAGTGTGGCGGGTTGGGTTCAACCGCGGCGACCGCGCTTTTTGGCCCAAGGACGGCTTTATCCCCTTTCAGGGTCAACATCAGGATTGGCCCATAACTTTCGCGCAGTTGGTGCAGGATAAATCCATCACCGATCTTGTCGTCTATGGCGATACCCGCCCCATTCATGCGCAGGCCATCGCCCATGCCAAGGCCCAAGGCATCACAGTTCACGTTTTTGAAGAGGGATATTTGCGCCCCTATTGGATCACCTATGAGCGGGGCGGATCCAATGGTCATTCTCGCCTGATGGATCTGACCGTTGCCCAGATGCAATCCGCAATTGCCCCCTATGATATAGATTTGCCTGATGCCCCCGCGCGTTGGGGCGATATGCGCCAACATATTTTGTGGGGCGCGCTGTATCATTGGTTTGTGTTGACGGGGTTTTGGGATTTTCCAAATTTCCGCCCGCATCGCAGTCTGGGTGTGGGACAGGAATTTGTTTTGTATCTGAAACGGTTGGCGCTGATGTTGCCGCACCGGTGGGAGCGGATATGGGCCACCTACCGCATCAAGAACGGCGGATTTCCCTATCATTTGGTGCTGCTGCAACTGGAACATGATGCCAGTTTCAAAATGCATTCTTCCTTTGAAACGATGACGGACTTTTTGGCTGTCGTCATCGACGGATTTGCCAAGGGGGCGGCCCCCCATCATCATCTGGTGTTCAAAGCCCACCCTCTTGAGGACGGGCGCGTTCATCTTTCACGTGAAATTCGTCGTCTGGCGCGGCAACATGGCGTGGAACAGCGCGTGCATTTTGTGCGCGGCGGCAAATTGGCGGGCCTTTTGAACCATGCCCGCACGGCAGTTACAGTCAATTCCACCGCGGCGCAGCAGGCATTGTGGCGCGGTCTGCCGTTGAAAACCTTTGGTGCGGCAGTTTATGCCAAGCCTGAATTTGTCTCGATCCAATCTTTGCCAGAATTTTTTGCCAATCCCAGTCGCCCCGACAGCCGCGCCTATCGCGATTATCGACACTATCTTTTGGAGACCAGCCAAATTACCGGCGGCTTTTACAGCGCCCTTGGACGGCGCGCGGTATTGCGCCAGATCGTGGACATGATGCTGCAAGCCGACGATCCCTATGACGCTTTGCGCCTTGGCAACCCTGCCCCGCGCCTGCAATTGCACCTGATTTCGCAAACACGTCAAAGGTGACTAGCTTTTTGTTTCGCGATTAGCTACAGTTACGTTCAAAATATGAGGCAAATCCATTTTTAAGGAGCCCGGGCAGTGACACGGTTTTTATCAAGGGGGGCGACCACCCTTGCCCTTTTTGCGGTTGTTGGCGCAGTTGCGTCTTGTGGTTTGCCGCGATCTGGCCCTAATAAATCTGAAATATTCAAAGGTTCCGTTCTGCGCCAAGGCGATGCGTTTATCGTCACGGTCAATTCACGGGTGACGCGGGCAACTTCGGTGCAGCCTTCTTTAGGCTTTGACTCGGGGTTCAAAAACGCGGGGATCATTGGATCGGATGTCATCGCGCCTGGCGACAAACTGGGTCTGACAGTGTTTGAAAACGTCAAGGACGATCCTTTGCTGGGCAATACCGGCCAACGGGTGTCACAATTGACCCAGCTAGAGGTTGACGGACAGGGCAATATTTTTGTGCCTTATGCGGGCAAGATCAAGGCGGCCGGACAATCGCCCAATTCGCTCCGCGATATTGTCACCGGCAAACTGGATGCCCAAACCCCTGATCCCCAAGTGTTGGTGCAACGCCTTGCAGGCGATGGATCCACTGTCACTGTGGCAGGATTTGCGGGCGCCCAAGGGATTTTGCCGATTGAACGCCCGACGCGCACCTTGGCGTCGATGCTCGCGCGGGCGGGCGGCGTGTCGATCCCACCGGAAACAGCAATCATTCGTGTCACGCGGGCAGGCCGAACCGGTCAGGTCTGGTTACAAGATCTGTATTCCAACCCCGCGATGGACATCGCCCTACGTCCCGGTGACAGCATTGTCGTCGAAAAGGACACGCGAAAATTCACCGCCTTGGGCGCAACAGGATCGCAAAGTCTGGTAAAATTCGAAAGCCAAACCTTATCCGCGATTGAGGCGATTGCCACAGTCGGCGGTCTTAGCACCGGCAGTGCCGATCCAACGGGCGTCTTTGTGTTCCGTAATGAGCCCGCCGAAATCGCAAATGCCGTTTTGGGGCGCAATGATTTGCAGGGGGATCAGCGCTTTGTCTATGTGCTGGACCTGACGCAACCGACGGGAATGTTTGAGGCGCGCGATTTCTTAATCCGTGATGGCGACACGGTTTACGTCACCGAAGCACCCTTTGTGCAATGGACAAAAACCCTGTCGGCGATCACGGGCACCACATCGGCCGCGTCCAGTCTGGCCACGACCGCGGCGAAATAGGCCCGTGTCGGACGATCGGGTTAACACTGAAAAAGCCGCTGCCCCGCAGCGGCTTTTCTATTTCAACTTGGGCTTTGCATATCAAAAAACCCTGCGCCGTATCATGCAATTGTCTGGCCATAGTCTGCATTTTGGCCTGCCTCAGCGCGGCGACGGGGTGGTTGTGTGGGGAAATTCGCCGACCGCCCACCGCGGCCAAGGCGTTGCCGCGCGCCGCAATCTGCCATTGGTGCGCGTCGAGGATGCGTTTGTCCGCTCGATCCATCCTGGGCGGCTGGGCGAGACGCCCTTGGGTCTGATGATCGATCCGATTGGCGTGCATTACGACGCAACACGCCCATCCCAATTGGAACAGATTTTGGCGCGTGATCCCTTGGATGACAGCGTTCTTTTGGCCCGCGCAGCGGCCGGGATAACGCGGTTGCGCGCCTTGGATATTTCTAAATACAATCATCACAACGCGCAGCCCCCCAAAGCGGGTTATGTTTTGGTGGTGGACCAAACGCGGGGCGATGCCGCGCTGATGGGGGCGGATGTGGTAAATTTTCGCGCGATGCTGGCGGCCGCGATGGACGCCTATCCCAACGCGCGCATTCTGATCAAGACGCATCCCGAAACCGCGTTGGGACTGCGATTGGGGCATTTTGGCCCCCAAGACGCGGGCGGCAATGTCACGCTTTTGACCGACGCGGTTTCCCCTTGGGCCGCTGTCGAGGGCGCCATTGCTGTCTATACGATCAGCTCTCAATTGGGGTTCGAGGCGATTTTGGCCGGCCATCGCCCCTATGTTTTCGGCCATCCGTTCTATGCGGGATGGGGCCTGAGCAAAGATATGACCCCCCCGCCGCGCCGCAATCGCCGCCTTACCCGCACGCAGCTTTTCGCCGCCGCAATGATCCTTGC
The DNA here is from genome assembly GCA_040398785.1 of Cypionkella sp. GTDB lineage: Bacteria > Pseudomonadota > Alphaproteobacteria > Rhodobacterales > Rhodobacteraceae > Cypionkella. The sequence goes on from JBBATJ010000004.1 coordinate 222,569, forward strand.
CCCCCGCTGGTATGATCCATTCCGCGATCGCCTTTGCAGCTTTGAAGAGGCAATCGATATCCTTGAGGCACGGCTTATCCCCCACCGCGCGGATACAACGGGACATATCGCAATCGGGATGCGTCTGTGGAAGCGGCGGCATCTGCAAATCGTATTTGGCCGAACCAAGCCCCTGATTTTCATGCGTGATCCAGCCGTGGCCATGGCACGCGCCCGCACTGTTGGGCGGGGGCTGATCACTTGGGCGGGCAAGGAGCCCAGAGATTTGCCCCCCGATCTGGCGTGCCTGCGAATTGAAGACGGATTCATTCGTTCGCGCGGTTTGGGGGCGAAACTGGTTCCGCCAATGTCCTTGGTCGCGGATGATTTGGGGATTTACTATGATCCGACGCGCCCCAGTCGTCTGGAAAAGTTAATCGCAACACCCATCGACGCCGCCGCGCGCAACCGCGCCGAGGTTATGCTGACCGCAATAAGATCCGCCCATGTGTCGAAATACAACCTGTCCGCCGCAAACGTCCCCCTACCAAATCATCCCAATCGCGTTTTGGTGCCAGGTCAAGTCGAAGATGACGCATCGATCCGTTTGGCGGCAGGAAAGGTCGACACCAACCTTGCATTGTTGCGCGCCGCCCGTGCCGCGCATCCTGACGGGTTTATCGTTTATAAACCGCATCCTGATGTCGAGGCGGGTTTACGAAGTGGCGCCATCCCCGCCGAACAGCTCTTGGAATTGGCCGATCTGGTGGCGACCCAGGCTGATCCGATCCATCTGATCGCGCAATGTGATCGTGTTTTCACCATGACATCGACGTTGGGGTTTGAGGCGTTGTTGCGCGGCAAGCCTGTCACCTGCACAGGTGCGCCGTTTTATGCGGGCTGGGGCTTGACCACCGATCTGGGCGTAACGCCGCAGCGCCGCAATATCTATCCGCGTCCGGATATAATTCAACTGTGCTATGCCACGCTGATCGCCTATCCGCGCTATATCGATCCTGTCACAGGCGCGCCCTGTCCGCCCGAGATCGTGCTGCACAGACTGATCAAGGGCCATGCGGTAAAAACGAGAACCGCGTTGCGGATTTTGTCCAAAATACAGGGGCAATTTGCCAGCCTGGCGCATTGGTGGCGATAAATGGCCCCGTTCTAGGGCCAAAATCCTTAGTAGATATAGCGGATTTGATCCGTCCAATACCGCTCAATGCGTTTCAAAGATTGGTTCATATGTTCCACGCCTGCCGCGTCAACAATGTTGCGTTTGGCCAAAGCCTCTGAATGGCGGGTGAACAGATCGGTCAACATACCGCGCACTTTGCGGCCTTTTTCCGTCAAACGCACCCGCACAGAACGGCGGTCAATTTCCGATCGCTGATGGTGCATGAATCCCAATTCCACCAGTTTTTTTAGATTATAGGACACGTTACTGCCCTGATAATAGCCGCGCGATTTCAACTCGCCTGCGGTCACTTCGTTTTCGCCAATGTTAAACAACAACAAGGCCTGAACCGAGTTGATTTCCAAAATATTCAAACGTTCAAATTCGTCTTTGATGACGTCAAGCAACAGGCGATGCAGACGTTCCAGCAAGGCCAGATTGTCCAAATAGCCCGCCATAAGCGCCTTTTCCGAGCCGTCAAGCACAGGGTTAAACATGGTCATACAATTTCTCCGACTAGGGGTAACAGGTCAGAGAATCGCGGAAAAAGCAAAATATAAGGTAAACGCGCGATGATTTTGTCAAATTTGAGGTGATGCGCCCGAAATTCAGCAACCCTCGCGTTTGACGCTTGATGGGTTGATTGCACAATGCCTGATTCGCTTTGGTTGATCGCCGCGGATTTGACGCGGCTCGCAGTGCGCAATGCCGGGGTGTTTGCGACGGCTCGGGTGATGTCGCCGGTCTGGGGGCAAGGGGCGCGGCGCCATGCTCGCCCGCACCGCTGACGGTGGGGGACAAGGTGCTGTTCGACGGCGGCGCTGGGATCGCCACGCCCGAGCGGTTGGTGGCGCTGGCAGAGTATTTGAAGAGGTTACAAAGGTGAGAGGCGGCGGGCTTGCCCGCAAAAACGCTCCAGTGGAGCGTTTTTAGCCTCGAACGCCCGCCAACGCTTTGGCGGGCCGTGTGTCGATGCAGCAGGCTATCTATGCAGCAACCCGATGATTGGGTGCAAAGCTGACCGCGCCCGAACCGCAGGGGCTCTTGGGGCGCAAGGCACTAGCCGCGCCCGCCCCTGTGGGGCGGTTCGGGCGCGGTCAGATTTGCTTTGGGCAAATCTGACGGGGTTGACGCACTAGCGCTTGAATTGAACCTGCCACACGCATATGTAGAAAAGGTTCGGCAGCAGTATGGCCGCGATGGTGCATCTTGCATCTGATCATGCTGCATGTTGCGATGCATGAGTTACTCAATTGTCATGCACCGTGGTTGGTTAGTGGTTCTCGTATAGACGAAAGGCCGCCGAATGATAGAAAGGAATGATTATTATGAAGAAACTCTTTTCATATTTTCGCCTCGTTATGAAGGCCATAAAATGGGCTCTTGTTGCTGAACGCATCATTAGCTTAATTATTCGCCTGATTAACGAGGCCACTAACTATGACCATAAAAAACTACGAATTTCGATTTGAAATTAAGCCAGGAAAATTTGTGTATGTTCCCGATGAGAAGTCAAAGCTCGATGGAAAAAAAATTGTCGGTCAAATAAATAAGAAGGGATGGCGTCCTTCTGGCTATCTTTACCATTTTGGTAAGAAAGGGGGCCATGTTGCAGCGCTGCGTCCTCACCAGCAAAATGAGTTTATGGCAAGTATTGACTTGCGTCGCTTTTTTGAATCAATCTCGAGAACCAAAGTGCACAGAGCTCTTTGCAAAATTGGTTTTCCAAATAAGCAGGCTTTCGACATAGCAGAGCGTTCCTGCGTCCAAGATGGGGCGAGAAAATTTTTGCCATATGGTTTTGTCCAGTCGATGGCCTTGGCGACGTTAGTTCTCGAAAAAAGCTTAGTGGGAAAAGAAATTGAAAAAATAAAAGCTTCTGGAATATTTGTCACAATGTATGTCGACGACATAATTCTATCATCATCGAGTCTTTTAGAGTTAGAAATAGCATATGGCAATTTGATTTGGGCAATTCTTGAGGCCAATCTCGAAATCTCTATCTTGAAATGTTCATTCCCTTCGCTTCAAGTTACAGCCTTTAACTGTATATTGGAGAAAGGAAAAATAGAGCTAACGACTGCGCGATTTGAGGAATTTGAACAGCAGTTAGTTGGCGCTTCCCCAAAAAAACGCGCATCTATACTCAGGTATGTCGGCGTAATTAACCTGAACCAACAGACTGGTCTAAGTAAGGTTATTTAATTTAAACATCCAACTCCTCCACAAACCGCGCGTTTTCCTGAATATACTGGAACCGCAGTTCTGGTTTCTTCCCCATCAACCGCTCTACCAAATCCCCCGTCTCGCCTGGCGCATCCTCATCAATCGACACCCGTATCAGCTTCCGCGTCGCGGGATTCATCGTCGTGTCTTTCAGATCTTTGGCGTCCATTTCGCCAAGGCCCTTAAACCGCTGCACGTCGATTTTTCCTTTGCCGCCCAGACCCTTGGCCAGCCAAATTTCTTTCTCGGCGTCATCGGCCACATAGAGGCGGCGCGCGCCCTGGGTCAAACGATACAGGGGCGGGCAGGCGAGGTACAAATGGCCCTTATCAATCAGGGGCCGCATTTGGGTAAAGAAAAACGTCATCAAAAGACTGGCGATATGCGCGCCGTCCACGTCGGCATCGGTCATGATCACGATTTTATCATAGCGCAAATCATCCACGTTGAATTTCGTGCCCATCCCAACACCCAGCGCCTCGCAAATATCGCGGATTTCGGAATTCTCATTCAGCTTGCCTGACGCGGCCCCCAGAACGTTCAGAATTTTCCCCTTCAGCGGCATGATCGCTTGGGTTTCGCGGTCGCGCGCGCCTTTGGCGGAACCACCCGCGGAATCACCTTCGACAATGAAAATCTCGGTATTATCGCGGGTTTTACTGCAACAATCGGTCAGTTTGCCGGGCAATCGCAGTTTTTTCGTCGCGGTTTTACGTTGCGTTTCCTTTTCCTGTTTACGTTTCAGGCGTTCTTCGGCGCGCAGGATCAGGAAATCCAAAATTGCGCCCGCCGATTTGCCATCCCCCGCCAGCCAATTGTCGAAATGGTCGCGCACCGCGCCTTCGACATATTTTGCGGCCTCTTCCGTGGCCAAACGATCCTTGGTTTGACCGACAAACTGCGGCTCGCGGATAAAGACCGAGATCAGCGCACAGCCCCCCGTCAGCATATCGTCGCGGGTGATGAGTTCCGCCTTGCGGTTTTTGGTCAATTCACCATAGGCGCGAATGCCTTTTAGGATCGCCGACCAAAAGCCAAACTCATGCGTGCCGCCTTCGGGGGTGGGGATGGTGTTGGTATAGGATTGGATGAACCCATCGCGCACAGGCGACCAGTTGATCGCCCATTCCACCGACCCCGGCACGCCGTATTTTTCCTGAAACATCACCTTGCCCGCAAAGGGGCGGTCGGCATAGGTGGTGGTTTTTTGCAACGTGTCGGACAGGTAATCGGCCAAACCGCCCGGAAAGTGAAACACCGCCTCTAGCGGCGTGTCGCCATCAGGGATCGCGGATTTCCAACGGATTTCGACGCCCGAAAACAGATAGGCTTTGGAGCGCACCATCCGCAGCAGGCGGCTGGGTCGAAAGCCATGACTGCCAAAGATATCCGCATCGGGGTGAAAGGTCACCGTCGTGCCGCGTCGATTTTGCACGGGGCCGAGTTTTTCAATCGGGCCCAGCGGTTTGCCGCGTGAAAACGATTGGCGAAACAATTCTTTATTCTTAGCAACCTCAACAACCATACTGTCGGACAGCGCGTTGACGACCGAAGATCCCACGCCATGCAGACCGCCCGATGTCTCATAGGCCTTGCCGTTGAATTTGCCTCCCGAATGCAGGGTGCAAAGGATCACCTCTAATGCGGATTTATCGGGGAATTTGGGATGGGGATCGACGGGAATGCCGCGGCCGTTGTCGCGGATGGTCAGGCTGCCGTCTGCATGGAGTTCCACCTCTATACGGTTGGCATGGCCTGCCACCGCCTCATCCATCGAGTTATCCAGAATTTCAGCAGCAAGGTGGTGATAGGCGCGCTCATCAATACCACCAATATACATACCGGGGCGCAGGCGCACCGCCTCTAGGGGTTCAAGAACCTCAATCGAGGAGGCGTCATATGTATCTTCGGTGGACATTGGGTTTCCTTTTGTAAGGTGCTTATTAGACCATGCGGCGGGGGGCGGGCGCAAGATGTAGGTATGGTGCGTTAAGGGGGGGCAGCCCCCCAGTCACATTGGCACAGGGCCAACGTGACCTCGCGGGATATTTGGCCAACGAGGACGGGGTTTCGGTTGTTTTGGGTCTTTGATGGGGTATAGAGGGGAATGGAATTGGGGGGCGGTTGATGCGGGTTTTATTCACAGGCGGATCGGGTAAGGCGGGGCGGCACGTGGTGGCCTATTTGGCGGCGGCGGGGCACCGTGTTTTGAATGTCGATCAGGTGGCGCTAAAGATGGACGGCGTGCATGATGTGATCGGCGATATCACAGATGCGGGGCAGATGTTTAGCCTGATGAACAGCCACGCAGGCTATGACGAATTGGAAACGGGCAACGGCGCGCAGGTGTTTGACGCGGTGGTGCATTTCGCGGCCCTGCCCCGCATGATGATGGCGGCGGATCAAGAGACATTCCGCGTCAACAGCATGGGCACCTATAATGTGATCGAGGCGGCGGCAAAAATGGGTGTTAAAAAGATCATCATCGCCAGTTCGGAAACCACTTATGGCGTTTGTTTTTCCGATGGGGTGGTTGATCCCCATCAATTCCCGCTGGATGAGGATTACGACATTGATCCGATGGACAGCTATGGTCTGTCGAAAAAGGTCAACGAGGTGACGGCCCGTTCCTTTGCCCGCCGTTTTGGCATTGATGTCTATGCGCTGCGGATTGGCAATGTGATTGAACCGCATGAATATGACCAATTTCCCGGCTTTTTCGCCAACCCCGCCAGCCGCCGCCGTATTGCCTTTTCCTATATCGATGCACGGGATTTGGGGCAGATTGTGGATTTGTGCCTGAACAAGGACGGTCTTGGCTATCAGGTTTTTAACGCCGCCAATGACACAAATTCCGTGGCCCGCAAAAACGCCGATCTTCTGGCCGCGTTTTTCCCCAATGTCCCCGTGACGCGGGAATTGGGGGAATATGAGGGCCTCTTGTCCAACCGCAAAATCCGCGAGGTGTTGGGGTTTCAGGAACAACATGACTGGCGCAAATATGTGGCGGATCCGAACGGGTAACGCAAACTGATGCGGTTCACCACCTTGCCTAAACAATAGGCAAAGCCTATTCAGGGGGCATGGAACAGTCACCCCAGAACTTTGCCCCCATTACTGACCGAATGACACTCGCCGGCCATGCGCGGGCGACCCTTGTGCTGGGATTGCCGTTGATCGGCAGTCATCTTGCGCAGATGGCGCTTCATGTCACCGATACCGTTTTGCTGGGCTGGTATGGGGTGCATGAACTGGCCGCTGTCGTGCTGGGCAGTTCGATGTTTTATGTCATTTTCGTCTTTGGATCGGGTTTTGCGCAGGCGGTGATGCCGATGGTGGCGCAAAGCATGGGGCGCGGCGATGAGGGGCAGGTTAGGCGCGATACGCGCATGGGGCTGTGGTTGTCGATGGGCTTTGGTCTGCTGACCTATCCTTTGTTTTGGTGGTCAGAACCGCTGCTGCTGGGTCTTGGGCAAGAGGCGGATGTCGCCCGTCTGGGGCAGGATTTTTTGCGCCTTGCAGGGCTGGGGATGATCCCCGCGCTGATGGTGATGGCGATTAAGGGCTATTTGGCGGCCCTCGAGCGCACGCAGGTCGTGCTTTGGGTGACGCTTGCGGCGGTATTGGTCAATGCAGCCCTTGGATATGCGCTGATTTTTGGTCATTGGGGCGCGCCCGAGATGGGGGTGCGCGGCGCGGGTCTCGCCAGTTTGACGGTGCAAATTCTGACGGCGGGGCTGTTGTTGGCCTATGCGGGATGGCTGCCCGCATTGCGGCGGTTTCATTTGTTGCAGCGGTTTTGGCGCATGGACCGCGGTGCGCTTGCGTCTGTGTTTCGCATGGGCTGGCCGATTGGCGTGACGGCGCTGGCGGAATCGGGGCTGTTTTCTGCCACCGCGATCATGATGGGGTGGATTGGGGCGATCCCCTTGGCCGCGCATGGCATCGCGCTTGAGGTGACGTCTTTGACATTTATGGCGCATTTGGGCCTGTCGAACGCGGCCACTGTGCGGGCGGGGCGGGCGCATGGCGCGGGGGATGCCCAAGGGCTGCGCGATGGGGCAAAGGCGGCGATTGGGCTGTCAGTGCTGATCGGCCTAGTGAACATCGTTTTGATGGTGGTCTTTGCGACGCCAATTATCGGGGTGTTTTTGGATATGGCAAAACCTGCGAGTGGCGACATTCTGGCCTATGGCGTGATGTTGTTGATGTTTGCGGCGCTGTTTCAGATGGCAGACGCAATGCAGGTGATGGCGCTGGGATTGTTGCGCGGCATGCATGACACCCGCGTGCCGATGATCATGGCGACTGTGAGTTATTGGATCATTGGCATGCCTGCGGGATATCTGCTGGGGTTCACCTTGGGCCTTGGGGGGGGTGGGCTGTGGCTGGGGCTGGTCATAGGTCTGACATTTGCCGCCGTCACGATGATGTGGCGCTTTTGGCGGCGCGCCTAAATTCCTTTACAGCGGGCATATTGTCGCATTAGTCTTTCCGCAACAATTATAAACGAAGGGATAGGGGATGTCGCAAACGTCATCAGAGGCAGGTTTGGCCAAGGGCGCGCTGGGCACTGTGGAATCAATCGTGATGGGGATTGCGGGCACAGCGCCTGCATTTTCGGTGGCCGTCACAACGGCGACAATCGTGGCGGCGGTGGGGGATTTGTCGGTTGGTGCAATCCTTTATTGTGGGCTGATTATGTTTGGCCTGATGCTGGCGTTTAAAAACCTGAACAAAATGTCACCTCATGCGGGAGCAACCTATGCTTGGGTCGGTGCGGTGTTCGGGCCGACTTGGGGATTTTTCGCGGGCTGGGGCCTGTTGGTCGCCTCGGTCGTGTTTATGGTCTCTGCGACGATCCCTGCGGCGACATCGACGCTGGTGCTGATTGCGCCCAATTTGGTCGAAAGCACCTCTTGGGTCACCTTTACCGCTGCGATTTGGTTGACGATTGTCACGGCGGTGGTCACCAAGGGGATCAAACACGCCTCTTACGCGCAAATCACCCTGACGATCATTGAGACGGTTATCATTTTCGCGCTGATCGGGGCGGCGTTTTGGCAATATGGGGCAACGCCCGCCCATGCGCCGTCGTGGTCCTGGATATCGCCGTTTTCATTCACACCCGAATTGTTTGCGACCGGTGCACTTACCGCCGTGTTTTTCTATTGGGGCTGGGATGTGACGATGAACTTGGGCGAGGAAACGGCGGATGGCACGCCATCCCCCGCAGGTCAGGGTGCGTTTTGGGCGATGATCAACCTGATTTTGTTTTTCATCATTATGATGATCGTGGTGTTGATCGTGCTGACAGACGAAGAAATCGCCGCCGCCAACACCAATGTGCTTTATGCCATTGCGAATAAGCTGTTCAACTCGCCTTGGACCTATCTTGCGGTGCTGTCGAAGATCCTGTCGACCATTGGCACGATTGAAACGCAGATTTTGCAATTTAGCCGTTCGATGTTCGCCATGGCGCGCGACAATATGCTGCATCCGCGTTATGCGGCTATTCATCCTGAATGGCAGACGCCTTGGGTGGCAACGGCCGTGATCTGGGGCTTGGGCGTGGTGTTGTTGTTCGCGTCCAGCTATCTGCCGAGAGTGGGCGCGATTTTGCAGGCGTCCATTTTGGCGATTGGCATTCAGATCTGCTTTTACATGAGCCTTGCGGGCTATGCTTGCGCTTGGCATTACCGCGCCATGCTGCGGGGCAGTTTTGGGGATGCCGTCAGTCATGTCGTCTGGCCGTTTGTTGGGGCGGCGTTCATGACCTTTATCGGCGTGTATTCAATCCCGACCTTTGACAATATAACCTTGTTAGTGGGCTTGGGGGGATTGGCGATTGGGGTGCTGCCATTGCTTGCGGCGCGGTTGCGGCAACGCGCCTAACTGATGGGGCGGGCCCAACAAGCCCGCCCTGTTTCAAGCCAGCATTTTGTTATCTGGCCTATTCTGCCGCCTCGGTGCGGCTAAGACCCTCGGCCTTTTTGCGCACCAAAACACTGCGCAGATCATGCATTGCCAACAGCAAAGGATCCATCACCGCGTCCAACTGTTCGTCAGTCGCCTTGGACTGCGCCCATTGCGCCGTTAGGTTCAGATGATCTATGGCGCGTAGAATATCGTCTACATCCCGCATCGCCAACAGATCCACGCGCTCTTGCAGCCAGTTCGTGATCGCCTTTATATCGCGCGGGGTCAGGACACGCTCGCCATGCGGTTTGACCTGACCATTCTTGACGTTCACAGTCGCAATCTCTTCCAGATCAATGCGGCGTTGGCGGTTGTTGGTGTCCACCAGAAACACCGCCGCGCCATTTTCGCGAATGCGAAAGTAATATTCTGGAAGATCCGCCGTCATAAAATACCTAATCTAAAGACGCACAAAATGCCTGAATTCGCGTGCAAGCCTCGGTCAGTATAGCATTGGATGTTGCATAACTCACGCGAAAGTTGGGGCTTAGGCCGAAGGCTGCGCCAAAAACCACGGCAACGCCAGTATCTTCCAGCAAAAAGGTTGCGAAATCTTCGTCATTGGTGATTTTTTGCCCTTTTGGGGTGGTTTTGCCGATACAGCCCGAGATGTCAGGATAGACATAGAAGGCGCCTTCAGGCTTGGGGCAGGTCACGCCCTTGGCCTTGTTCAGCATATCCACAACCAGATCGCGGCGGGTTTGAAACAAGGCGCGATTTGGGGCAAGAAAATCTTGCGGACCTGTCAAGGCCTCAAGCGCTGCATATTGGCTGACAGAGCTGGGGTTCGAGGTGCTTTGCGATTGGATCGTGCCCATCGCCTTGATCAGCGCCACTGGCCCGCCCGCATAACCAATCCGCCAGCCCGTCATCGCATAGGATTTGGACACGCCGTTACAGGTCAGCGTGCGGTCATAAAGTTTGGGTTCAATCTGCGCAGGTGTGGTGAATTTGAAATCGTCAAACACCAGATGTTCATACATATCATCCGACATGATCCAAACATGGGGATGGCGCAGCAATACATCGCATAATGCGCGCAGTTCCGCCGCCGTATAGCCCGCGCCTGTGGGGTTCGAGGGGCTGTTAAAAATAAACCATTTGGTTTTGGGCGTGATCGCCGCCTCTAGCTGGGCAGGGGTCAGTTTGAAATCATGCTCAATCGTCGCCACCACAGGCACAGGCGTGCCGCCCGCAAGTTCGACCATATCGGGATAGGAAACCCAATAGGGCGCGGGAATGATGACTTCGTCGCCCTTATTACAGGTCGCCATAAGCGCATTATACAGGATTTGTTTGCCGCCCGTGCCAACGCTGATTTGGTTGGGCGCATAGGTCAGGCCGTTTTCCCGAAGAAACTTATCACAAATCGCGCGTTTCAGTTCGGGGATACCGTCCACGGGGGTGTAACGGGTCTTGCCCGCATCAATCGCGGCCTTGGCGGCGTTGCGGATATTTTCAGGGGTGTCAAAATCAGGCTCACCCGCGCCCAGACCGATCACATCGCGCCCTGCGGCCTTAAGTTCCGCCGCCTTGGTTGTCACCGCAATGGTGGGTGACGGTTTGACGCGGGCAAGAGTATCGGACAAAAAGGCCATGGGAAGCTCCTCGGGCTGGTGCATTTGCGCGGGATGTCATAGGCCTGTTACGGACAGGGTTCAAGGGATTGCGGGCATGGAAACGAATGATGCACGGCGCAAGCGGATGTCGATGCGCTCTTGGCGGCGCGGCACCAAGGAAATGGATTTGATCCTTGGCCCTTATTCGGACGCGCATTTGGTGCATATGTCCGAGACAGAGTTGCGCATCTATGATCGATTGTTAGAAGAAAACGACACCGACCTGCTGCCAATGATACTGGGGCAACAGGCCCCCCCCGAATATTTGACCGAAATGATTGAAAAAATCGGCGGCTTCGCCCGTGCGCGTTTGCAACGTGGCTGAAATCGCGTTGGTCTGTTCAAGATCGCACGATGCCCAATCGGCTTGAAAGCATCAGCAGGACAACAGATCAGCGCGACGATTTGACCCATCTTTGCATGGATTGCAAACAGCAAATGGGCCGCCCCTAGATCGCGGGAAACGATGAGCCTTTGCGTTGCCATGCGCCTTGTTTGGTCCAAGACGGCTTAGCTTAAAACTCTCCTGCATTAACAACATCTGCCACAGCTTGGCGGGCGTTCAGGATTGCAAAAGGTCTCGCGGACCTTTTGCGCCAAAATCGCCGCCTTTCACCTTTGCATCTGTTTCAAATATTCAGCCAGCGCCACCAGCCGCTCTGGTGTGGGTGTCGCAATCCCATCGCCGCCGTCAAACAGCACCTTATCCCCCGCCATCAGCGGCGCAAATTCGGGCATGATCCCCTGCCCCTTGCCCCCCGCATAGCCCCAGATCTGCGACATCACCCGCGTCGTTGGAAACTTACCCCCATTGTGCGCCGACAACAGCGTCAAATCGGCAGGCTTTTTAGCCAAACCCTCTGCCGCTGGACCATCGCCCAACCCCCGCGCCCCATGACACACCGCGCAATAGGTCGCGAAATCCGAACTGGGACGCGCCGCTTGCACGCAAGCCCCCAGCATTGCACAGGCCAAAACCACAAACCGCATAACTCTCTCCCTTTTGGACAAGAGTAACAGGCCTAGGCCCCAAAACATTGATCCAGATCAGATCCGCGCCACCAGCATCGCGGTGCCAATCCCGCCCGCGGCCGCAATTGCGGCCATTCCCTGCCCCGCGCCCAATTCATAAAACAACCGCACCGCCAGCACCGCACCCGAAGCCCCGATCGCGTGCCCCCGCGCCAATGCGCCGCCGCCCACATTGACACCAACATTCACGCGGGCAAACCCCCGCGCGCAAATCATCCCTTGCACGGCGTAAGCCTCCATTATCTCGGCCAATTCGACCCCGTCACGCCCCAACCTGTCCATCGCCGCCAAGGGCGCAAGGCCAGGACGCGCGGCATCCCCCCCAACCGATGCCCCCGAAATTATCCGCAAACCCTCCCGCGCCAATTCATCCGCGACCACCAAAACGAACGCCGCCCCATCCGCAGCAACCGCCGTATTGGCCGCCGTGATCATGCCCGAAATGACCTTGGCCCGCCCCGCGACCGCCATGCTCAGTCCTCGCGCAAAGGGATCGGACGTCTGTCCCAAAATAGGCACGATCTCGCCGTCACAAACCCGCGCCCTTGCATGGCTGTCGACCGCCCAAGCATCTTGAGAATTCTTTGAAATACCGAACTCTTGCGCCAAACGATCCGCGGCCACCGCCATTTCTGGATCATCCCAGCCCACGGGTGCAAACCGCGCCTGTTCATAGGGCACGCCATCCCGCATCCGCGTGGGTCTGCGCGAATAACTTTCGGCCCCGCCCGCAATCACGATACGCGCCGCGCCAGAATCGACCATCGCCCGCGCCAATAGAATGGCATCCAACCCGCCTGCGCATTGGCGATCTATGGTTAACCCCGCCACATGGGGCAGACCACAAGCCAGCGCTATGATCCGCGCCACATTGCCCCCCGCCCCCAAAGCATTGGCGCAAATGATCTCATCAATCGCAAAATCACCACGCAGCGCGGCAATCACGGGTGCAGCAATCTCTTCTATTTCCAAACCCGCAAAGGCCCCGCCCCGTGGCACGATCGCCGATCGCTTCGCCGCCACAATCACAGCCATGTTTGCAAGGCCCGCAAATCTGTTTTGCCCGACGGCAGCAGCGGCCAGTCCTGCCGCCAAATCAAACGTCTTGGCGCCTTTAAGACGCCAAATACCGAACGTGACCGCGCCAATATCTGCGCCTCTTGGGCCATATCCCCTTGCAAAACCGCCACCATCACCACCCCCCGCAACGCGTCTTGCTCTGGCAAAACCGCCACCTGAATAATTCCGGGGAAATCGGCCATCACGGCCTCCATCTCTTCGGGAAAGACATTTTGATCTGCAACTGTGACCATCCGCCCTGCCCGCCCCGACAGATAAAGATACCCCGCCTCAAGCCGACCCATTTCCCCCACCGAAAGCCAGCCCTGATCCCAAACCGCGCTGCCATCCCCGATATAGCGTTCAAACAAATAGGGCGAGCGGACCCAAATCTCCCCCCCCCGCAGATCAATCTCGACCCCAGTATATGGCCGCCCAACAGACTCCAAAGGCGCGTCTGGTCCCGCAAGGCTGATAAAACTCGCCTCGGACGCGCCGTAAAACTCTTGCACCACAGCAGGGGTTATCGCCGCCAAACCCGCCCGCAATCGTGCATCCAGCTTTGATCCCCCCACGATAATCCGTGACATTCTCGGCCAATTCGCCCCCGGCAGCAGTCGCAATTGCGCAGGTGTTGCATAGATGACATCGACATCGCCACAGGCCACCGCCTGCCGATCTGGCCGCATCCCGCCCAGATAATGCAACTCTGCCCCCAAATGCAGCGCTTCAACCGCACCATAAAGCGCCAAAGATTGCTCTAACCCGCCCAGGACCGCCACCCGCACACCTGGCCCAATCCCGAATAACCCCGCATTCACCTCAAAACTGCGGATCCAACTGGCCATACTGCGCAAAATGCGGCGTGGTTCGGACAAACTGCCCGAAGTTAGGGTTTCAAACTGCCCCTGCGCGGCCACCAATTCCCCTGCCCCACCAATCCGAAACGGCTGACCAGACAGGGCCGTCCGCAATTGCGCGTGCTGTAATATAGGCGCATCCCCGACCAGCCGCGCCATAGGATGCCAAGCGAAACGTTCTTTCATACTGGCCAAAATACCTCCGCCAGAGGCATGTTAGCGCAGCAAACTGGCCATGCGGCGCAGCGCCAGACAATAGCCTTCTGTGCCAAATCCGGCAATCACCCCTTCGGCCCGCGCAGAGACATAGGAATGATGTCTGAACGCCTCGCGCTTGTGGATATTGCTGATATGCACCTCTAACACGGGCCCTTCATAGGTGTTCAGCGCATCAAAAATCGCCACCGATGTGTGCGAATAGGCCCCCGGATTGATGATAATCCCCGCCGCGTGCAGGCGCGCCTCATGGATCCAATCCACCAATTGCCCCTCGTGGTTCGACTGCATCCCCTGCACCAACAGACCTAATTCCGTCGCCAAAGAGGCCATTTGTCCCAAAACATCCGCCAAGGTGTCGCGGCCATAAATTTCAGGTTGGCGCAATCCCAGCAGATTCAAGTTCGGGCCATTCATCACATAAATCGGCTTCATTGGGCGTCCTTTGCAGTTTTGCTCAGCATAGCGCCACCCGCAGCAAAGGCCAATAAAATAGCGCGCCCCCATAAGGGGCGCGCCTAAGATCACAAGCCCTCTGCCAACAGGGAGAAGTCAGGGCGCTATGCGACCTTTTCCAACGCAGGCGCGGGTGTAATCCCCAAGGCCCGCACCACATCCCGCGTCAAATCAGGACGGTTCAAGGTGTAGAAATGTAAATCCTGCACCCCGCCCGCAATCAACTGCCCGCAGAGTTGCGTGCAATGAGCCAGCGCATACAGCCCCTCACGCCCATCGCGTGTCGCGCGGGTGAATGCCTCATCCAGCCGCGCCGACACAGACGTGCCGCAGCGGGCCGCAAATCGTTTCGCACCCTCCCAGTTTTGAACAGGCAAAATCCCCGGAACAATCGGCTGGGTGATGCCTGCAGCCACACAAGCATCGCGAAACCGGAAAAATGTATCGGCCTCAAAGAAAAACTGCGTCAGCGCCGACGTCGCGCCCGCGTCAAACTTGCGTTTGAGATAATCAATATCCGCCCGCGCCGTGGCCGCATCAGGATGCGTTTCGGGATAGGCCCCAACCCGCACCGTGAACCGATCTGCCAATGCGGCAACCAACTCGTGCGATCCCGCAAAGCCTTGGGGATGTGGGGTGAACCGCGCCTGACCTGATGGCGCATCGCCGCGTAAGGCCACGATTTCGGTTATCCCCGCCTCGGCATAGGCATCTGCAATCGCCAAGGTCTCAGCGCGGCTTGCCTCTACACAAGTCAAATGTGCGGCGACATTCAGCCCATAATTCCGCCCAATTGCTGTGACCGCCTCATGCGTCAATTTGCGTGTGGTGCCACCTGCCCCATAGGTGACCGAGACAAATTCTGGCGACAAGGGCGCCAGCGCCTGCACCGTTTCCCACAATCGAAACGACGCATCCAACGATTGCGGTGGAAAAAATTCAAAGCTGATACGAGGTGTGATCATGGCGTTCTCCTTGCCACCTTGTCGCATCTCTGCCAAAATGAATCCAATTCATATTATTCACGTTCAACATGAGGTTGCCCGCATGTATATCGAACTGCGCCACTTGCGAACCATCCGCGCTATTCATCAGGCAGGCGGTCTTGCGCGGGCAGCCGAGATGCTGCACATCACCCAGTCCGCCCTATCGCATCAGGTCGCAGGTCTAGAGGATCAGGTGGGGATGGAGCTGTTTACCCGCCGCGCGCGCCCCATGACCCTAACGGCGGCAGGTGTGCGCCTGTTGCGCGCCGCTGATCGTATCCTGCCCGAAATATCCGCACTGGAGGATGAATTTCGGGCGCTCCATTTGGGAAAAACGGGCCGTCTACATATCGCAATTCAGTGCCATGCCTGTTTTGACTGGCTGTTTCCCGTGTTGGAAATGTTCCGCCAGTCTTGGCCCGAAATTGATGTCGACATTCGCGCAGGCCTTGCCTTTGACAGCTTTCCCGCCCTGTTGCGCGAAGAGGTAGATTTGGTCATTTCATCCAATCCCGAAGACCTGGCGGGCGTCACTTTTAACCCCTTATTCGATTATCACCCGATGTTTTTGGCCGCCTCAAATCACCCGTTGGCCGCAAAATCCGTGATCACCGCCGAAGATTTTCGCGATCAAACGATCATTCATTATCCCGTAGCACGCGACAAATTGGATGTTTTTACGGAACTTCTTACCCCCGCCGCAGTCGAACCCCGCGCCACACGCCCCGTGGAATTGACTGCCGTGATTTTGATGCTGGTGGCCTCGGGGCGCGGTGTTGCAGTGCTGCCCGATTGGGTGCTGCGCGATATCAAATCTAACGCTGATTACATCACGCGCCCGCTTGGCCCCCAAACCGTGACCAAACGCCTTTTTGCGGCCACCCGCACCGAAGATGCAGCAAAGCCCTATATTGCACATTTTCTACGGCTTGGGCGGTCAGAGCCTGTGAAACTACAGCGCGGCGCAACAGGCGCAGGTTGAAATCCTGTCCCGAAGCCAAATTTACACATCTTATCAGCGACTTCACATCCTATTAAGAAGATCGGCTTTTGTCTTTGCAAATCCTTATCAACACCTGCGCAAGGTTTAGAGAGCCCCCTTGAAAGGCTGGGGCTTTTGCGTTTTGGGGCAGGACTCAGCCGCTAAGATCATCGCGGACGCGATCCGTGTGATGCGTGCAGGATAGTGACGATACCGATATCGCCTTTCGAAAGCCCCCGTCAGGAGACGAACTGATGCGCGTGCCAGACGTAGAAGCCCGCGACGCCAGGCCCGCCTTTGGCAGCACCAAGTGGGCGGATCCCGCAAAGCGACCCATTTTCGTCTAAGCCAGAGTGGCGGCACCTTCTTGGCGCGCGCAAGCGCTGTGGCACATCAACTGGTCCGCAAGGCGACCTCTGCGATCACTTCACCCATGACATTCATGATTTCAATAGAGTTTTCCCATAGGATCACGGCAGCGCGCATCAGTCATGCAACGGGGCAAATCATCCATCCGGTCTGCAACCCCAGCGCCTTGAAGACCGATCCGGTGGTGACGCCGCGCGGTTTTAGCCCCGCGACCGAAGGGGCGCAGGAACCATCCCATTCCAGACCCAGATAGACCACATCAAGCAACGGCCATGCGCCGACACGTTTGGCCTTGGCCACAACCTCGGCCCGCCAGAGGCTCATTGACGATCCGCTTATCAGGCTGCGACAGCCGCAGGATCGCCAGATAGTGGGCCGCGCCCGCGGTGATCAGCACCTCGGCACACGACAACACCCCGCGATCGCCTTGGGGCACCGCATTGATTCCATCATACATTCAATCAAAGTGTTTGCCTTGACTTTTAACGCGCTGCTCCGTTTGATCTGGGCTTGGGGGCATGATGGATCAGATTTCTTTACAGGGGCAACCCTTTCGGCTGGCGGTATTGGATTATGGGCTGTTTGAGGTCTATTCTGGCCCACGCACCATCGGGATATGCGGCTTTGCCCTGCAGACGGATGCGGGGGAAGTGGTGTTGATCGACACGGGCTTTCCCGAAAAATACACCCGCGATGCACAGGCCGCGACCGTTGAGGATGGACTTGGCAGTTTTGGCCGCATAGTGCAAATCTCGCCTGATAACACGCCCTTGGCGCAGTTGGCAAAACTGGGCCTAGCAAAATCTGACGTGACCCTGATGATCCAAAGCCACACCCATATTGACCACCTAGGCCATATGAACGGGTTTCCAGATGTGCCGATCCTGATTGCGGCGGCCGAGCGTGCCTTGCCGCGCCCACTTTACTGGTCGGGCAAACAGGCGATGGAATGGCCAGAGCGTGAATATCATTTGGTCACCAAAGATGTCGCACTCGCGCCAGGATTTGAGGTGCTGCTATGCCCCGGCCACGCGCCTGGACAATTGGCCTTTATGGTCAGATTGCCGCAAAGCGGATGGATCCTGCTGACGTCAGATGCAATCAGCCGCCCGTCCGAGATTGACGAAGGATTTGCGGGATCTTGGGATGTGCCTTTGGCGATCCATCACGGCGATCGGTTGATGCGCACGGCGCGTGAAAAAGATGCCCTTGTGATCTTTGGTCACTGCCCGCAGCAATGGCCCAGCCTGCCCAAGGCCCCCCATTGGTTCACCTAACGTCGCGACCTTGGTTTAGGATGATGACATTGCCGCTGCTGATATCGCCCGCGGGGGATATCAGAAAGCCAACCCAAGCCGCGACCTCAGCTGGTTGCATTGCATGGCCATGCGGCATGGCGGCAATGGCGCGAGCCAGAACATCCTTGGTCAGCACGTTGAACAGCGGGGTTTCAGTCATCGCGGGTGCCACCGAATTGACGGCGATCTTGTCGCGCGCATAGCGGCGGGCCAAATCCTTGGTCAAAGTATCCAGCGCCGCCTTGGAGGCGCGGTAATGCGGCGGATCAAAAACGTCGAAATTATAGGCCCCGTTTGAGCTGATGTTGACGATTTTGCGCACGCCCGCACGCCCCGCCATATAGGGGATCGCCGCTTGGCAACAATGAAAGGCCCCCGAAAAATTCAGCGTCATCTGGCTGTCCAATTCCGCGGCTGGGATGTTGGGAAAATCAGACATAAAGCAAGTGCCCGCATTGTTGACCAAGGCATCAATGCCGCCGTGATCCGCACCGATCTGCGCAAAAATCGCAAAAATCGCGGCGGGGTCGGTCAAGTCAACCACATGGCTCGAAAAATGCGCGCCCGCCATGCTGTCCAAACCCGCCGCATTGATATCAAGCCCCACCACATAAAGCCCGTCCGAAATCAACTGCGCGCTGATCGCCCGCCCAAGTCCGCCCGCAGCCCCCGTCACAACCGCAATTCTATCCATATCACGCCCATCCTGCAAAAACTGCACGTGAAGTGTCACACGAACGCAGCCTTTGATTCAAGACCATCCGAAACCGCGCCCCATCGCTGCTGACAGCATGGACAGAAGGGTTTTGAAAAGGCGTGATCAGTGAAGATTTGCGAAAGGATTGGGGGCCGTTGCCTTTTGTTATTTATTCTTTGTTTGGGCTGAACCTACGCAAATCCGCGGCGGATCTAGGCGGCGGGCGTCGAATGAACTTTGTCTGCCACTCTCCCACGGGTCATGGCGGACAGCCTCCGCCGCAGGTTACTTCAACAGCATTGAAAACGATCCGCAGGTGATGGCAGAAGATCACGTAAAGCTGAATTCTGTTCGACAATCGAAGAGGAGATCAGTTCATCCAAAGTTTCCCTTGCAAGCTGATCAAAGGTTGCGATTTGGGGCGGGCCGGTCCTATTCGTTTTGGGTATTTGATCCTTTGGCGAAGATTGTGGGACATTGCGACGTCCAATAAGCCAGACAAATCACCGCGTCGGTTCCATAAAATGATCCAAAGACAGTTGCAAATCCTCAGGACGAAATCCGCGCCCGATGAAGACAATCTTGCCGTCTTGCCCAAGATCAGCGCGGTTGGGCAGGATCTCTGGGGATTGCACAACTTTGCGCACGGTTTGCAGCAACAAGCGGCCAGCGGGGGTGCGCACAACCCCCTTGATCCGCACCAGATCATTGCCGCGCGCATGGAGCAATGCAGACAGCCAGACGGCGAAAAGTGACCAATCCATATTGGCACCCACTGTCACGCAAGCGGGAATAATTGGCCCCCGCATATCCTCATTAGAAAGGTGCGGCAATGGCGCAGCTTGCATTTCTGGAGGCAAACGATTCAACGCTACGTCCTGGCCCAAGATGGCACCTGTTTGTGGGGCTGCAGGATTAAGGTCACGCAAGGTGGCCCGCAATATTGTTAATGTGGCGGGATCAGCCACATCACTTTTGGACAGGATCAACCGATCTGCCGCCCCGATTTGCTGCCGACCCAAGGGTTCAGACTGCAACTGGGCCAGCCCGTGGAGCGCATCCACCACTACGATTGTTTCATCAATGACAATATGATTAACTAAGATAGCATCGCCCTGAATGGCCGCAACGATTGCCCCTGGATCGGCAAGGCCGCTTGTCTCAAGGATAATCCGATCCAGCCGCGTATCGGTCGAAATAATCCGACTGCGCATATCGCAAAGACGGCGCAACGCTGTAACCAAATCCTGACGCCCGACGCAACAACAGCATCCCCCCGCCAGCAAAGTCAGGCCAGACGCAGTGGTCAGCAGGATATCATCGACAGATGTTTCGGCCGCCTCATTCACGACAACATGAACGGGGCCAAAACGGCCTAAATGCAATTGATGGCGCAGCCATGTCGTCTTACCAGAGCCAAGGTATCCGCCCAGCACCGTCAATCGTATCCGACCGCCTGACGCGTCAGCCATGAAGATATTCCGCGTCCAATGGGTCAATGGGACAGCCGATCAGTCGTTCAGCATCGGCCCAAAGGGAACCCAGATCGGGCACGATGGTGGTGTTGCCCGACCAAGTACTGAGCTGTATGCCCGGCACCATACCGTCATCATGCGCAGACAGTCCGTATGGCCGCAGGATTTTATTCAAAAGAGCGACGCGGCGAAACCGCGCGCGCAGCCGATCGCCAGGCGTGTCAGCACCTGCATCCGTCCAATGGCCTGGAACGGCTGGATTTCCGCAGGCGTTGCACATTTCAGCCTCCTATGGGGGTGTCGGTTGCCCGACACCCGCCGCTTTGTTAGATCACTTCGGGGCGGGCTTTGCCACCAAAGGGATACCGCTTGCGGAAGTCATTGGCGATATCTTCAAACGGGGCCCATTCAACGCCCGAATGTTTGGAGATATATTCGATTAGACGTTCCAACATCAGCAAAACTTGGGGACGGCCTGCCACGTCAGGGTGGATGGTAAAGGCGAATACGCCATAATCCATTTCGCGATAAACCCAATCAAACTGATCGCGCCACATTTCTTCGATATCGCGTGGATTGACAAAGCCGTGGCTGTTAGGTGCCTTTTTCATGAACATCATGGGCGGAAGGTCATCTACATACCAGTTCGCCCCGATATCGACGAGGTCGATTTCCGTGCCATGCTTAAGCGGATGCATCCATTCCTTGGCTGTCTTTGTATAGTCGATGGTGTTCCAGCTGTCGCCAACCTTGGCATAAAAGGGCTGGAAATCACGGTAGCCTTGGCTGTGGTCATAGGTAAAGCCATGCTTTTGCAGCAGTGCCGCCGTATTGGCCGACATTTCCCACCAAGGGGCCACATAGCCGCGCGGGGCGGACCCTGTCAGACCCTTAATCAACTCAACAGATTTGACCAGGACGTCTTCTTCCTGCGAAGGGGTCATCGCGACGGGGTTTTCGTGCAGATAGCCATGCGCGCCCACTTCATGGCCGCCTTTGACGATCATTTCCATCTCTTTTGGAAAGGTTTCCAGCGAATGGCCGGGGATAAAGAATGTCGTCTTTAACCCATATCTTTCAAACAGGCGCAGCAGGCGTGGCACGCCCACTTCGGTTGCGAAAATGCCGCGCTGGATGTCAGACGGGCTGTCGCCGCCGCCATAGGATCCGATCCATCCTGCAACCGAGTCGATGTCGGTGCCAAAGGCGCAATAGATCTTTTTAGCCATCAGTGTTTCCTCCTAAGATGTTCAAATAGTGGGCCAATTCGGGTCGATCACCGCCAAGGGATAGGCGATAGCATAATCAATTGCGGGGCGGATGACATATTTGCGGTCAAACTCTGCCCACGGATAGTCGACACCCGAACGCACGATAAACGGCCAGTCGGGTTGCGCAAAAATCGGACGGCCAATGGCCACCATATCGGCCGCCCCCGTGGTCAATGCTTGCTCGGCCTGCGCGCCCTCCGCAATGCCGCCATTGGTGATGACAGGCAGGCCAGAGGCCGCGCGCAAGACGGTTGACATCGGTGTGGTATCCGCGCCCTGACAGTTGTCCAGATAGTTAAAACTTGCCCAATGCAGCGCATCATAGGCCGACCCCGTCAGCGCCGCGCCAATCGCCCGCGCGTAATCTGTGCCGGGCCACGCGCCGACAAAATCATCAACGCCATCTTGCGACAGGCGCAAGACCAACAGCTTATCTGGGCCAATGGCGGCGCGTACTTTGTCGCCGACCAATTTGGCAAAACGGATATTGTTTTCGGGCGATCCGCCGAATTCATCGGTCCGCAGGTTGGTCTTGGGATTGATGAACTGCCACAATAAATAGCCATTTGCGCCGTGCACCTCGACCCCATCCGCGCCCGCATCCACGGCACGTTTCGCGCCTGCGGCAAAGCCGTCGGCCACCTGATGGATTTCCGCAACGCTTAGGGCGCGGGCAGGGCCAAAGGTCACCTTTTCCCACGGCCCGTCAATGGCGCGAATATTTTTTTCATCGTCACTGTCCGTATACAGCGACCAGCCCCCGCTTTGGGTGGCCGAGGCGCTGACAGGCGGCGCGCCGTTCAGCACGCGGGGGTCACTGACGCGGCCGCCATGCATCAGTTGCACGATGATCTTGCAATCATGCTGATGCACCGCGTCAAAAACCTTGGCCCAGCCTGCTGCATGGCTGGCGGTCGCAATACCCGGTTGCGACAGATAGGCCCGTGACTGAAAGGCGTCTTGCTCGTATGTGCCTTCGGTGATGATCAGCCCAAGTCCCCCGCGCGCGCGGCGGGCGTAATAGGCCGCCATCTCGTCCGTCGGGGTGCCATCGGCCTCGGCCATCTGGCGGGTCAAGGGGGCCATCGCGATACGGTTGCGCAGGGTCACTGGACCCAGTTTAAGCGGGGAAAACAGGGTAGGGTATGCTTCGGCCATCATTTATCCTCTGACAATCTGTTCAACGGCAAGTCCAGCGGCCAGAACGGCCCGATCCTGCCCATGCGGGGCCGAGATCATAAATCCTGTCGGCATCAGGTCGGCGTCATATCCGTTCGGGATCGAAAGCCCGCACCAATCCAGAAAATTCCCCAGCGACGTGTTGCGCAGCGTTAGGCCATTGTGATGAAAAAACACCTCTTGATCGGCCTCAAGGGGGGCAATGGGCATGGCCACACTGGGCGTCGTGGGGCAGATCAGCAGGGCGTTGCCAAGACGCGCATTCACAGCGCCCATCAGGCGTTTACGTTCCCGCAACAAGATCGCGTAATCCACGGCGCTGGTCTTGGCGGCATTCATAATGCGGCGGACCACGCGGGCGTCGATCCGCGCCACATCGGGGCCATGCAGGCGGTCCCAATGAAAGTCCAGCGCCTCAACCGCGACCAGAACGGCGCGGTGGGTGATTAAATCCAGCGTTTCGGCCAATTCTGGCAGCGCAATGCGGCGCACCCGCGCGCCTGCTTGTTCCAAACGCGTCACGGCGGCGTTAAAATTCTGTGCTACAGCCGGTGCCAGCCCGTCGAACATCACGGCATCAGGAATGACGAAATCCAGTGCGGGCACCATAGCCGCGTGAACCTCGGGTGCTTGCAATCCGCGCAAGACGGTATCGGCCAAAACGCAATCCTCAACACTGTGGGCCAATGGGCCCAGTGTATCCAGCGTGGGCGATAGGGGAAATACCCCCGCCATAGGATAATGACCTGTCGAGGATTTATAGCCTACCACGCCGTTAAACGCGGCTGGAATACGAATGGAACCGCCCGTATCCGTGCCAAAGGCGATGGGCACGATATCATTTGCCACGACAACACCGCTCGCCGACGAAGACCCGCCAGGGGAACGCGCCGCCCCCGTGCCGTTCGGATTGCGCGGTGTGCCGAAATGTGGGTTCAAACCAATCCCAGAATAGGCGAATTCCGTCATATTCAACGCGCCGATGCTGATCAGACCCGCCTGCGCGCCTGCGCTGACAAGGGCCGCATCCTGCGCCGCTGGGGCGTTCGTTGCCAAAACCACCGACCCCGCCGTCGTCACGCGCCCCTTAAGATCGTAAAGGTCTTTCCACGCCACAGGCACACCATCCAACAGACTGTTCGGATGGCCCGCGCGCAGACGTTCGCGCGCTGCACGCGCCTCTGCCTCGGCCCTGGGCCGCAAGGTTTCGGTGAATATGGCAGGATCGCCCACCTCGGCAATGCGGGTGAAAACCTGATCGACCAGATCAAGCGGGTCCAACCGCCCGCTGCGCAGGTCTGCCGAAATCTGGCTGGCGGTGGTTCTGCGCATCTGGTTACCTTAGTGCTGAATGACGGTCGAGCGATCGGCACGCCACGCGACAAAAGCCTGCGCACCCGCTGCGAACTGTCCGCGATATTTGTCGGCATGACCCTCAACGGCGATGATATCGCCGTTGGGCAGATCCATCGCCATCTGCAAAATATGACCAACCAACTGCGCCCTTGTGACTTTGCACGGGATCAGATTGGTCCCATAGGCTTTGCGGGCCTCGTCCAGAGGGATATTTGCGGGCAGAATGTCAACCGCCTCGGCAGGCAGCACCAAAGAGGCCTGATCACCGATGGACAGCATATCATTCTTTTCACCGCTCAGCGGGCCAAAGGCCGTGTCCAACACCACTTCGCCGCCGCCCAGTTGCGTGACTTTGCCAGGGATCAAGGTATTCGCACCGATAAAACGGGCGACAAACAGGCTTTTTGGGCGGGTATATAATTCGCGCGGGGGGCTGATTTGTTCGACACGGCCTGCATTCATCACAACGATGCGGTCGGACAGGGCCAAAGCCTCGGATTGCGCATGGGTGACAAACACAAAGGTAATCCCCAACTCGCGTTGCAAAAGTTTCAACTCACTTTGAATGGATTTGCGCAGATTGGCGTCCAATGCGCCCAGCGGTTCATCCAAAAGCAAAATATCGGGTTCAACCACCAAAGACCGCGCAAGGGCGATCCGTTGGCGTTGCCCACCTGACAATCGGTTCGGGCGCATATTGGCGACATCCGACAGGCCCAGCTTGTCAATAATACGGTCAACCTTGCGGTCCGCCTCGGCAGCGGCCATTCCCTTAACATCCAGCCCAAAGCGGATGTTCTGGCGCACGTCCATATGCGGAAACAACGCGTAATTTTGAAAGATCATCGAGGTGGGGCGTTTTTCGGGCAGCATATCATTAACCCGTTTGCCACGGATCAAAAGATCACCTGACGTAATCGATTCAAACCCCGCAATCATCCGCAGGGTCGTGGTCTTGCCACAGCCTGATGGTCCCAAAAAGGCAATAAACTCGCCCTTATTCACATCCAAATTGAAGTCTATGACGGCGGGTGTGCCGTTGTCATAAACTTTGCCGATTTTGGAAAGCTGAAGGTCATAGGCCACTTGGCATTATCCTTGATGTTAGGGAGTGGTCGGGGATTGCGCCCCGACCGATAGATTTGCAGATTAGGCCGACAGGAATTCGTCCCACTTGGTCATCAGCAAGTCATACTGATCTGGCCACTGGTGCCAATAAGCAACGTTTGCCGCACGGGTCGCCAAGGAACCGCCATCGCGCAGATCGCCCTCTTTGATGCCGCGCTCTTCCGCGCCAACCCATGGTGCGCCTTCATACCAGAAGGCATACTTTTCGGGGGCCATGATCGCTTTGACCTTGTCGTTGGGCGAGTAATAGCCCTGCTCGGACACAGCAACCGCTGGGCCGCCCGACAGCCAGTAATCCGCATAAGCTGTCACAGCGTCCAAGTTTGGCGAGGATTTCAGCGCAGAAACGCCGATTGCCCAACCGCGATAGCCGCTCTTCATCGTGGCATAAGAGCACTGAACGCCCTGTGCCTTCACAGCCATAACAGCAGGCTGCCATGCGTCCGCAAGGATCATCTCGCCCGAAGCCATCAGGTTCACCAATTCGCCAAAGTCACCCCAAAGGGCGCGGAACTGGCCTTCTTTTTTCTTCGAGATCAGGAACTTAGCGGCTTCTTCAATCGCGGCTGCATCTGGGTTGCCTGGGTTCTTTACCTCAAGCAGGCCCAATTCGTTCATCGCCAACACGGCCTGACCAAAAGCGATCAGCGGGTCGACGTTCAGACCAGTTTTGCCCTTGAACTTGGGGTCGAACAACGACGACCACATCGACGCTTCTTCTGCCGAGACGAGGTCAGGGCGATAGCCGATGGAGTCAAAGTTATAGACGGTTGGGACCATGTTCAGCGCGGTCATCGACTCGTCTGTATAGATTTGGCCAACGATCTGCGCCTTGGCATCCCACTTTGGATCTGCCTTAAGGAAGCTTTCGCCCACGCCCGTCCAGTTCGTCAACGCCGAGGTGGCGATGGGCGAGACAAGACCCGTTTGCGTGATCGACGGCAGACGCTCACCGATGGTCTCCCAGCAGTCATAGGCGGTCGAGCCCGACAGTAATTCGGTCTGGGTATTTGGGAAAATGTCGGCTTTGCCCGACACGGCCTTAACACCCGACGCCTTTTGGAAATCCGCCAGAATGCGGTCCTGCACGGTCACCGACAGACCCACGGTGCGCAGTTCTTGCGACGCGAGGTCAGCAGCAAAGGCTTGTTGCGCGCCAAGGAACGGCAAGCCGCCCGCAGCAATCGCAGCGCCAGCAGTTCCCTTAAGGAAGCCGCGGCGGGATAGTGAACTGTGTTTCATCTCAGTATCTCCGTGTTGATTAGTTTCTTGCCGCCAAAGGGTCAGTATCGACCCACCAGCAAACCACCGTCGACCACCACCACCTGACCCGTCATGTAACGGGCGGCGTTTGAAGCCAAGAACAGGGCAACATCGGCAATCTCTTCGGGTTGGCCGATGCGCCCCATGGGAATAAACTCCCCAGCCTTGTCCGCAGCTTCGGGTCCAAGGGAATGTTCCTTGGACAAAAGCTGCGCCGTCCGGATATAGCCCGGCGCAATGCCGTTCACCCGGATACCGTCGCGGGCCAATTCGACGCCAAGGCCACGCACAAGGCCGACCACGCCAGATTTCGCCGCTGAATAATGCACGTGTTCGTCCCAGCCATAGGCCACGCCCATGATCGACGACAGCGCCACAATTGCCCCTGATTTTCGTGCTTTCATCCCTGCCAATGCAGGGCGGACAACGCGAAAAATACCCTTAAGGTCGATGTCAAAGGTGTGATCCCATTTGGCATCTGTCATCTCTGACAGCGGCACCTTGTGCGCTATGCCCGCATTGGCCACGATGACGTCAATACCGCCGTGCTTGGCCTCAGTCGCGGCGACAATGGCGTCTGCTGCCTCGGTGGATCGCACGTCCAGAATGTGAAATTCTGCCGAACCCCCTTCGGCCATAATCTCGGCCACAACGGACGCACCCTCGGCGGCCAGAATATCGGTCGCGACAACATGATAGCCCGCCTTGGCAAAGGCCTTGGCCGTGGCGCGGCCAATACCAATGCCTGCGCCTGTGATCAGAACGATTTGGCTCATAGCATCACATCTCCTGAATTGGGACCAAGGGTTTGGCCAACGAACAGCGCCGATTGTGGACCGCACAGAAAGGCCACTGTATCGGCCACCTCTTCGGGTTCACCAAAGCGGCCAAGTGGCAGTTCTGCCGCCTTGGCGCGCTGCCAATCCTGCGACAGGCTACGCACGAGCGGCGTGTTGATCGGACCTGGGGCCACGGCATTCACGCGCACACCTTGGGATGACACTTCGCGCGCCAAGGCCTTGGTCATGCCAATAATCCCAGCCTTTGCGGCGGAATAATGCACCAATTCCACACCACCGATTTGCCCCAATTGCGAGGCGATGTTCACGATAACCCCTGATCCGCGCGCCACCATATCGGCTAGCACCGCATGGGTGCACAGAAACGTGCCGCGCAAATGCACCGCTATCATGCGGTCAAAATCGCCGACCGTTAGATCAGTAAATCGGCCCTGATGGACATGGCCCGCACAGTTGATCAGATGGGTCACGGGGCCAAATTTCGCCTTTGCAAGGGCAACGATTGCCGCAACATCCGCCTCAATCGAGACATCCCCACCAATGGCTACTGCCGTGGCGCCTATTTGCGCGGCCGTTGCCGCTGCCGCCTCGGCGCGGAAATCATTGACGACGACATTATATCCATCCGCCGCCAGACGCAGCGCAATCGCCTGCCCGATCCCCGAACCCGCCCCCGTCACAATTGCTGTATCGGTCACGCGATATCCTCCTGCATCGCAAGTTTGCGTGCGCGGCGGACCGACAGGGCCATCAGGATCCCGTAGACCGACAACAGGGCAAACGAGAACAGCGTGGTTAGAACCCCAAAAGCAAAGATATTAGGGTGAATCTCAACCGAGAAAGTGCCGTAAATGGCCAGTGGCAGGGTCTGATCTTCGGTTCCACCTGCCGCGAACAAGGATCGGGGGAATTCATCAAAACTCAGCGTAAAGGCAAAAAGCATTGCTGAAAGAACACCGGGAAAGATCAGTGGAAAGGTGACTTTACGAAAGGTGGTCAATGGGTTGACGCCCAGAGACCAAGCGGCTTCTTCGACCGATCCGTCAAACCTGTTCAGGATCGCCAGCATGACCAGAAAGGCAAAGGGAAAGGTATAGGCCACATGGGTGGCAAAGGCGGTGGTGTACCAATGCCGCGTGATCCCGATGACGTTATTGGCCAACAAAGATGTTCCAAGCCCCGTCAATACGCCTGGGACCATCATACCCAGCACGATCAGGTAAAACACGAAACTCGATCCGCGAAACTTGCGCCGAAACGCCTGAGCCGACATGACGCCCAACACTGTCGATGTCACCATCGTCATAAAGGCAAGGATCAAGGAGCGGCTCAGCGCTTCTCCCACAGGCAAGGGGGCAATGCGCGACGGTGGGGTTAGGCCAAAGATTTGTCGATACCAATAGGTTGACCATTCGATGATCGGAAACTGTGGTCCGCCATCTGGTCCTTGCTGAAACGACAAGATCCCCAGCACAAAGAACGGACCATACAGAAACAGGATGAACGCCACCAAATACACAGCAAGGATTGGTTTCAGGATTCGGGATTCCATGTCTTATAACTCCCGCTTTAGATCGACAATTCGCAAGAATGCGGCAATCACAATCCCCATCACCACAGTCAAGATAACCCCAGTCACCGACGCCATCGCCCATTTCAGCGATCCAACTTGTGTGACAATGATATTGCCCAACAGGTTCACCTTGCGACCCGACAACGCCCCTGCCGTGGCAAATTCGCCCAGAACCATGACGCTGACAAAAATCGCGCCCACAACCACACCTGGCAGGGACAGCGGAAAGATGATCTTCCAGAAAATACGGCCAAATCCTGCGCCAAGGTCCCGCGCCGCCTCGATGATATTGCGGTCAATGCGGCCCAGCATAAAGGCGATGGGGCCAACCATGAACACGCAGTAAATCTGGCTCATCCCGATGATGACCGACAGTTCCGTAAACAGCAGAACCTCAATCGGATGCGTGATCAGGTGCAATTTCATCAGAATAATGTTGATCGCACCCTCTTTGCCCAGCATGGGCCGCCAAGCCAGAACGCGGATCAGAAAGGATGTCCAGAAAGGGATAACGCAGATCACCAAAAGCACAGTCGACAGGGTTTTGGATTTTACGAACAGCCCCACAAACAGGGCGGTCGGGTAGCCGATGATAAATGTGGTCGCCAAGACGATCAGCCAGATGCGGATCGTCGTCCACAAAGCGCCGATATAGGTGTCGGACGCAAAGAATTGCCTCCAGCTTGCCAGCGTTGGGGTTGGCGAGATGTTAAATGTCGTCTGTGTCCAGAATGAGACATAGCAGATCATCAAGATCGGCACGACCATGAACAGGGCCATCCATACGATTCCGGGAATGATCAGCCAATTTGATCCCCTGCGTTTCGGCTCTACGGTTGCGCTTGTCATAGCTTACCCTCCTTGCCGAAAACGATGGCCTGATCGGCCGCCCAAGTCAGAAGGTATTCCTGCCGAGGTTCATAGGTTTCGGGCGCGCCAAGGCTTAGGTGATGCTCGACTTCGCATAACTTGCCATCCGCGGTTTCAAAGAAATTCATCACCGACGATCCCAGATACTCACTGGCGATATAGGTGGCTTTCAGGGCTGGGCCGTTGGCCGCTGCTCCGAGAGGATGCACCTGAACGCGATCATAGCGGATGGCATAAACGTCATCTGTGGCATGGGTCGCGTTTGGCGCAGCAACTGCGCCGAAAGAGCCTGTAAAGACGCCGTTGGAAAGATTTCCATCGAACAGATTAAATCTGTTCAAGAAATGCGCGACCGCAGGGCTTGCCGGCGTGGAATAGACACCATCTGGCGTGCCTGCTTGGATGATCCGCCCCCGGTCCAGCACGACTACACTGTCGCCCATAGCCAAAGCCTCGGTTTCAGAGCCAGTGACGTGCAAAAATGTGACGCCCATCCGTTCGCGGATTGCGCGCAATTCATTGCGCATACGTCCGCGTAAATTTGCATCCAATGCGCCCAACGGCTCGTCCAAAAGCACAAGTTTCGGCTTCATGACCAATGTTCGCGCCAAAGCTACCCTTTGGCGTTGACCGCCCGAGATTTGCTCGACCCCTCGATCCTCCATTCCCGTCAGACCGACCATATCGATCACCGCCTGCGTGCGACTGTCGATCTCGGACTGTGATACGCTGATGCTGCTATTCATCATCCCAAACGCCACGTTCTTGCGCACGGTGAGATGTGGAAACAGTGCAAAGTTCTGAAAGACAAAGCCGATGCCACGTTCATGTGCAGGCAGTCCCGTAATGTCACGACCTTCAAAGTAGACGCGCCCAGAATCGGGCACCTCAAATCCTGCGATCACACGCAGCAAGGTCGTCTTGCCAGAGCCAGATGGCCCAAGCAGCGACATATATTCATTAACCCCAGCGCGCAGCGTGACACCATCAAGGGCGTTTACGCCCCCATAGCTTTTCGACACGCCGTCGATCTCAAAGATAGCTGTTTCGGTTACCATTCGCACCTTCCGCGACCCAGCGTTTGTTTCGCCAGCCGCTTTCTACTTCTTCTGCTTCTCAGCGGCCGGGCCTTTCGGCCAACGGGCAGCACCGCGTATAAACTGCACTTCGTATAAAACAGTGGTTTTCTTTATCTGTCAATTGAACTTTTATTATCGTTTCGCGCTTTTTTTGCGCAATAATGAAATAAAACACACAAATAATGCGCAGTTTGAGTACCTTGCAGCTAAAAATAAAATGAGTTTGTAATACGAAATTCGATTTATTGAAGGATCAAATAAGATGGGAAACCGACAGCCTCGCTGATCACCGCGACAATTTTCATACGTGCCAAATTCTTGGCTGCCATGATATGCAAATGATCGCGCAGGTATTCTGCCGCAGAATCAATTGGA
Organism: Cypionkella sp.; assembly: GCA_040398785.1. Taxonomy (GTDB): domain Bacteria; phylum Pseudomonadota; class Alphaproteobacteria; order Rhodobacterales; family Rhodobacteraceae; genus Cypionkella. Next base: position 253,873 of record JBBATJ010000004.1, read on the forward strand.
TGCCGCACGATCAGGTCGAAAAGGGTGCGATATTGATCCAAAGCAATTGAATCTTTGGGCAAACCAAGTCCAGTCAACGCACGATTGACCGAAGTAAGCAGCATTTGATTGTTCTGAATCATCTCCACGAGAAATGTGTTCTTCGCCTGCGAGATGCAATGTTCCATCAATGCATTTTCCAGATCCTCTGGTTGCAAACTGGGGTCTGAACCGATTCGGTCACGGATCTCTTCGATGTGACTATACTGAATATACGGGGCAGCCAGACGCAGGGCGGCGGGTTCCATGATCGCACGCAGTTCAAACTTTTCTCGCAACGTGCGCGCGGTCAGCGGGCCCGCAACCCAATGCGAGCTGCTGTCTTTGTGGATAAGACCGCGTTCTTGCAGGCGCGACAGAACATCGCGCACCACTGTGCGACTGACGCCCAGATATTCCGCCAATTCCGTTTCAACGATGCGAAATTCGCCAAAGACCTGACAGGACGCAACCTGTTCCTCGACCTCTTCATAAAAATGCTTCCAAGTCCCGCGCGTTTGCAAGGCGCTGTCAACCTGTGCGGGAATATCGAGGTCGAACTCACTAATTTCGCGGCGCAGCGGCACGGCCCCCGGTTCGCCCGCCAGATAGCCGCGCCCGTCAAATCGATGGACCAGCCCTTCGTCGGCCAATAGGCGCAAAGCAGCTTGGACGGGCATACGGCTGGTTTGCATCATAGCTGCAATCGGCCCTTCCAGCAAAACCAGCCCATTGGGCAGCGCGCCATTCAGGATATTTCGCCGCAAGATCTGCGAGATCAACTCGTAGCGCGGCTCTTGTGCCAGTGGGTTGTTGGTACGTGGGGTCATTTTTGCACCTCGTTGACCCGACGGACAAAGCGATCCCAAGCGCGGGCGGCATAGTTATATTCTTCCATCACGGTGTTCCAAACGGCGATCCGATTGGCCCGTTCTTGATACGACCCACCAGCACGCCGCGCACCTGCCTTGACCACAATGCCACCCGAAGGCCCCAACAAATCAAGGGCTGCAGGTGCGCCTTGATACCAATAGGCCCATTCTTCAGGCGTAAGGGCGGCTTTGGTACGTTCTGGCGCAGACATATAATATCCTTGCCGCGCCATAACGGCACCCGCATAGCCTTCCAGCCACCAGTTCAGATATTCATAGCCCATGTCCAATTGCGCGCCTTGCAGGTGGCGCGATAAACTGGCCCCCCCATGCCACGCGCGATATCCTTCAATCGGCGCAGCTTCTACAAAGGTTTCCGCCATTTTACCCAATTTGGAATAGACGGGCGACCACATACTTTGAACCGAAACGTGGTCTTGCAGGATCATATCTGCAGCCTCACTCGCGTTGCGCCAAGTTGAGCAAAAGTAGCCCTGACGCCTGCGATCTTCTAAAAGTGTCATTAGGGCGTCGATTTCGGCAATCGTCATATTGCTGACATCGGAGAATTGCAGCTCTCCCGCCGCTTCTGCGGCAAGAGCCGCATCAAAAATGCCAATGGCGGGCTCATCCACCAAGGCGATCCGCCCTTTTGCCCGGCGATCTAAAAGCCACGCCCAACTGGGCGCGCGCAGATCGCCCTTGCCAAAAACCCTGGTGTCAAAACCAAAGCTGTCCATATTGTGAACAGTCGGAAGCATGGAAATATAGCGCCCCTGCTTGGGCCCCAGAAATCCGCCAGGCTGCACATAAAGTTTACGCACAGGCGCGTCACCATGGCCGCGCCACGCATATTTGCTGATGCCACCCGTTTTGGAGAGATCGGTTATTTTGTCCCAATCAGTGATTCGGTCAGTATCAATGGGCTGCAGCGCGCCCCAAAACCAAACAATATCCAAATTATGAAAGCATTGCTCATAGATGTCATAGCCCGCGGGGTCCAATGCGGCCATGCGCTGACAATCAATAAATTCCAGCAACTCATATTCGACATCAAACCCAAGGTCGGCTTGCGCCCTTTCGCGGACTTCTTTCAACAGCGTGATTGATGTTCCACGGACCCGAAGGCGGCGGCGTTTTATCTGGGGCGGCGCGGCCAGATCATGTGTCGTTGAAGAATCAGCGTGCTGTGCCAAGTTTTACCTCTTTGCCCGTGCCGGTCAATGTGGCGAGGTTTCCCCCGCCACATTCCTATCACGCAAGAGCGGCGGCGATAGCCCCCAGTGTTTTGTGACGATCCGCGCGGGCGGCGACCGCCTGTTCCATCGTAACTTTGACAAAACGTGTGGGCGTGTGGGGCTGCAATTGACCAATCAGGTCCATATCCGCCGAAACCACAGTGCCGATCATCATATATCCCCCGCCCGACACCGCATCGCGGTGCAAAACAATTGGTTCTGTCCCCGAAGGCACCTGAACCGAACCATAGGGATAACAGGCGTCCACGATATTGGATGGATCAGACCCCGCACCAAAGGGCGGCGTGCGCGGCACAAAGTCCAAAGGACGACCCGCCTTGAACCTATACCCAATGCGGTCTGCCTCTGGTGCGACTTTCCATATGTCCTCAAAGAAATTCGCGCCTGCTTGTTCGGTGATACGATGCCAATAAAGCCCTGGAAGCATGCGCAATTCGGCGGGTGCGCTCGGCATACGGCGCAGATGTTCTGGCACAGCGCACCCCTCGCCCTTCAAGGAACCCACGCCGACAGGCAGAACATCCCCCGCCGCAAGTTTGCGTCCCTGAAATCCGCCCAGCGCGCCCAAAGTATAGGTCGACCGCGATCCCAGAACCACAGGGACATCAATCCCGCCTGACACAGCAATATAGGCCCGCGCCCCCTTTTTCAAAAAGCCAAAGGACAAAACTTGGCCTTTATTGACGCGAAATGCGGTCCAGCCCGCCTGTTCCACCCCGTCCACCCGTGGCGGCAAATCGGCGCCTGTTACGGCAACCATGGCGTCGGCGGTAAATTCCAATTCTGGCCCCATGAACACTGCCTCTAGGACCGCAGCGCCCGCCTCATTACCGACCAAAAGATTGGCGGCGGCCAAGGAAAGATTATCCATCCCGCCCGACGTTGGGATGCCAATATGGTAATATCCTGGGCGGCCTAAATCTTGGACCGTTGTGGAAAGACCTGGTTTAAGGACGTTAATCATTCAGGGCCTCCATCACGCGGGCATTGGTGCCGTCGATATCTTTGCGGAATTCTTCCAGCGAAAAGGTGACAGGCGCGATGCGGGGTTGCCAGCGGCCTGCGTCCACCTCGGCCACAGTGTGATCGTATTCTTCGCGGCCAACCGGTTTCCATTTCACAATATCGCCTGGTTTGAACAGACACATAAAATCGCGCAAATAGCTGGTGGTTTGGTTTGGATCATAGATCGGCATGGGTGTGATGCCGAACATCTGATAGCCCCCCGCGCCGCGCACCGAATAGATGCAGGCAAAACATCCGCCATGCCCAACCGTCAGGCGCGGCGTATCGGTGCGGGGGCGCAGATATTTCGGTGATTGAATCTGCCGATCACGGTCGACCATCTGATACAAAAACGGCAGACCCGCCACAAATCCCACCATAGAGACGAACCAAGGCGCGCCGGAATGCGCCTTGATAAATCCCTCAATCCCGTCAAGGTTGTTGATCCTTGCGGTATATTCGATATCGGTCGATGTCGGGTCTTGGTGGCGCTCGCGAAAGCGTTGGCCTGTTTCATGCGTCCAAGGATCGTTGTAATACACAGGAACCTCAATGATCCTTGTGTTCAGCGTCGATGGCGCAGATTGCGCGACGGCCTCAAGGGCCTGCAACTGGCGCATCATCTCATCTGGGGCGATCACATCAGGATTAAATCGCACTTGAAACGACGCATTCGCGGGGCAAATTTCGGTCACGCCCTTAATCTGGGCATCGCGCAGGGCATTGGTGATCGACATTCCTTTGAAAAACGCATCCAGCGACATTTCCTCGCTGCATTCCACAAAGATATGCTCGTCACCGCCAAAGGTATAACGGGTTGTCATGGGGTTTTCATCTCCTCTAGCCGATCTGCATTTTGTTCCAGCCATGGTTCCAGCCAGCGTGTGTGAAATGCGCCGGCTTGAACCCCTGCATCGCGGGCAAGGGCCTGATGCAGGGGTTTGGTCGTGGGCAATCCGCCCACTTCTAATTCCCCCAAGGCGCGGGCCATGCGCGCAATGGCAGCGTCACGATTTTCGTCCCAGACAATCAGCTTGCCCAGAAGCGAGTCGTAAAACGGCGGCACGGTATAGCCTGCATAAAGCATGGTATCAAACCGCACACCCGCGCCACCGGGAACAGTCAAGCTGGTCACGGTGCCAGGCCCGGGTTTGAACCCTTGGGCAGGATCTTCGGCGCAGATCCTCACTTCGATCGCATGGCCGTTCAGGCGAATTTGGTCTTGGGTATAGCGCAAGGGTTCCCCCCCCGCGATCCGCAGCATCTCGCGCACCAGATCAACGCCCGTAATCATTTCAGTGACGGGATGTTCCACCTGAATTCGGGTGTTCATTTCAATAAAATAAAACGCGCCGCTTGCGTCGTCATACAGATATTCCAACGTCCCCGCGCCGCGATATTGCACGGCCTTGGCCAGTGCCACGGCAGAGGCGCAAAGCTGATCGCGCATCGCTTGCGGCAGGGCGGCAGATGGGGCCTCTTCCCAAACCTTTTGGCGGCGGCGTTGCAAGGAGCATTCGCGTTCAAAGCAATGAATGACGTTTTGGCCATCGCCCAGAATTTGCACCTCTATATGCCGGGCGCGTTCAATCACCTTTTCCATATACAGGCCACCATCGCCAAAAGCTGCCTTGGCCTCGGCGCTGGCTTGGGGAACTAGGCGTTCAAACTCCTCCAGATCCTGCGCGATACGAATGCCGCGCCCACCGCCACCTGCGGCGGCCTTAATCATCACGGGGAATCCAATCGCAATGGCGATGGTGCGGGCATCGGACAGATCATCAATCCGCCCATTGGATCCAGGCACAACGGGCACGCCCGCCGTCTGAGCCGCCACGCGTGCGGCGACCTTATCGCCCATCACGCGGATTGAATTGCCCTTGGGTCCAACCCAAATTAAACCTGCTGCCTCAACTGCGTCCGCAAAATCGGCGTTTTCGGCCAAAAACCCATAGCCGGGATGCACCGCATCCGCGCCCGTATCCGCCGCCGCCTTTAGGATATTGGCGATGTTCAAATAGCTTTTCGCTGCCATCGGCGGGCCGATCAAAACCGCCTCATCCGCCATCTTTACGGCGAGCGAGTCTGTGTCAGCAGCAGAATGCACCTGCACTGTCGCAATCCCCAGCTCTTGCGCGGCGCGGATGATCCGCACGGCAATTTCCCCGCGATTGGCGATCAGAAGTTTCTTGATGGGCATTACGACAGCTCTACCAAGGCCTGGCCCGCCATGACGGGTTCTTCATCCTCGACCACAAACGCCGTCAGGGTGCCTGCCTGATCGGCCAGCACCTCGTTAAAGGATTTCATCACCTCAATCAGGCCGATGACGTCGCCCACGGCGACCTTATCGCCCACCGATTTGAACTGCGGCTGATCGGGGGCGGGTTTGCTGTAGAACGTGCCAGGCAGGGGGGAAAGGATCTGTTTGGTCATTTTAGGGCCTTTTCAATGGGAAATAGAGGTGAGGGCGGCGCGGACCGCTTGGGCCAGCGCGACAGCATTGGGCGTATCGGAATGCACGCAAATCGTATCGGCGCGCACGGCGACATCCACGCCGCCGACCGATGTGACCTTGCCTTGGGTGATGGCGCGGATACAGGCCGCAGCGGCCCTAGACTCATCCGTGGCGCTATGTTCACGGGTGATGATCAAGCCGCCTGCGTCGGTGTAATCCAGATCGGCATAGAATTCCGACAAAAACACATGGCCCCGCGCAGGGTAGATGGTTTCATGCAGCGTGCCGATCATGCCAAACAGCGGCACCTTGAACACATCGGCGGCGTCACAAATCGCATGGGCAATATCCTCTTGGCGTGCGGCCATGCCATACAACGATCCATGCGGTTTGATATGGTTTAATTCCATCCCTTCGGCTTGCAAAAACCCCTTCAGCGCGCCGATTTGATAGATGATGCAATTCGTCATCTCTTCGCGGCCAATTTTCATTTCGCGCCGACCAAAGCCTTGCAGATCAGGCAAGGATGGATGCGCCCCCACCTTGACGCCGTGTTGTTTGGCCAAACGCAACGTGGCGCGCATATGGTTGTAATCCGACGCATGAAAGCCGCAGGCCACGTTCGCCACATCAATCAGCGGCATCAGCCCTGCATCATCGCCAATGCGATACAACCCAAAGCTTTCGCCCATATCGCAGTTCAAAAGGGTCATGCTGCCCCCGCGATATCATTGACCAGATAAACGCCGCTTTCATGCAGTTCTGCCTGCCAGCCCGGTTCAATCACGATGGTGGTGGTGACTTCTTCGATCACGGCGGGTCCCGTGATGATGTCACCTGCGCCCAGACGCGCGCCCGCATAGACGGGGCAAGCTTGCGCGACTGCGCTTGCGTCAAAAATCATCGGGCGGGTGCCCTCAAGGGCGGTTTCGGACCCTTTGCCTGCGGCAATCGACATCCGATTTGGCCTGTCAACTTTGCCCCAGATCGCGCTTTCGACATTAACGATTTCGACCACGCTTTGACGTTCGGAATAGGTATACAATTCCTCATGCCGTGTATGGAACGCCTCAATGATTTTCACCAGCGCGTCGTCGTCGATATCAAAGGGATCAATTTCGACTGTGCATTCGTGGACTTGGCCGACATAGCGCATATCCAGACTGCGACGGATGCTGATGCGATCTGCCGCAAATCCATCGCGGGTCAGATCGGCCACGCCCTTGCTCTCAAGGCCTTTGAACAGTCCGTTCAGCTTGGCCGCAGCACCCATCGTGTCCAAACGGATCGGGGCGGGGGCCATATAGTTATATTTGACATCGGAAATAATCTGCCCATAGGCGCACAGACCTGATGCGAGTTTTGAGATCAAGACCCGCGTAATCCCCATTTCCCGCGCCAGTGCGGTAATATGCGCACCTGTCGCCCCGCCCGCGCAGTTCAGCACGAAATCGCGCGGGTCATAGCCGCGCTCAACGGACACGCGGCGAATGGCATTGACCATATTGTTGTTGACGATGTTGAACATCCCATAGGCGGCCTGTTCCACCGACAGACCCAAAGGATCGCCAATATCGGTTTTGATCGCGACCCGCGCCTTGTCGGTGTTCAGGGGCAATCGCCCGCCGACCAATCCATCTGGATTGATATAGCCCAGCACAAGGTTGGCATCTGTTGTCGTGGGTGCGGCGCCGCCCTGATCATAGGACGCAGGCCCAGGTTCAGACCCCGCCGATTGCGGCCCCATTTGCATCAAGCCCGTCGGATCAATCCAACCAATCGAGCCGCCCCCCGCACCCAGTGTTTCCACTTGGATCATGGGAATCCCAATGCGATAGCGCAGAAAGTCGATATTCTTGGACACATTCGCGCGGCCATCCCGCGTCAGCGTGATATCAAACGACGTGCCGCCCATATCGACCGTAATGATGTTTTTCATCCCCCAAGGTTCGGCAATATACAGTGCCGCTTGCGGGGCCGAAGCAGGGCCAGAGTTGATCGCATAGACCGATTGATCTGACACCACCGACCCCAAGGCCAACCCACCATTTGATTGAAAATACCGCACAGGATTTTTCGCCCCAAGACTGCGGAAATAGCCATCCACTGCCTCGACATAACGGGTCAGGATCGGGGCAAGATAGGCGTTCACAATCGCGGTTGAGGTGCGGGTATATTCGCGCACCTGCGGATACAGAACGCTGCCCACTGTTAGACGGACATCGGGCATCATCTCGCGGACAATCTCGGCGGCGCGCAATTCGTGTTCGGGATGCAGCACCGACCAAACAAAGGAAATCGCCACGGATTCCACGCCTTCGCGGATGAAATGGCGGCAGGCGTCGCGCACGTCGTCCTCATTCATCGGGGTGTGCACCGCGCCAGTGGAAATAACCCTTTCCGTCACGCCACGGCGCAAATAGCGCGGCACCAGCATCGTGGCAGGCGGATATTCTGGGTCGTAGCGATAGCCGTCTTCCTTATGGCCCAGACGAATTTCAATCGAATCCTCGTGGCCCTTGGTGGCGATCAGCCCCGCCTTGGCCCCCTTGTGTTGGATCAGCGCATTCAGGCCGACGGTTGTGCCATTGATGCACAAATCGGCATTGGACACGATCTCAGAGGCGGAAATGCCCGTTTCTTCTTCGATCAGTTTCAACCCATTGCGGATGGCAAGGGTTGGGTCTTGGGGGGTCGACAGCGCCTTGAAAATGCGCACATCCCCCTTGCGGTCAGCCAGAATGAAATCGGTAAAGGTGCCGCCGGCGTCAATGCCCAGACGATATTGGTTTTGCATGATATGTGTCCTTAATCAGGCGGTGCGCAGGGCGGCGGTGGCGGGATGGTCAACCTCAAGTGCGGTGAAGTGGCTAAAGACGACGCCGTAATCCAGTTTCGCCCCCAGTTCCGACACAAGCCCGTTGCGGACATCCTCCACCACGCGGGCAATGTCGCGCTGGAAGGGATTGCCGAAACCCCCGCCGCCTGGATTGCGGTTCGCGGCACGTTCGCCTGGATTAATCGTTTCGATCACGTTGTCGGTGATGACTTCGGTCTTGCCGTGGCGGGTCAATTCCAAAGATCCGACTTTGGCCGCGACCATCGCGGATTTGGCCCCTGCGGCACCCATCGCAGGAATACGGCGGCCTTCGCCAAAGGTGATCAGCGTCATCGGGCTGTCCAAAGGTTCCACCTCCCAGCAGGTGCCAGAGCCGCCACGATTGCGCCCAGCACCGCCTGAATCCTGCATCAAGGAATAGCGGTGAATGATGATCGGATAGGAATGTTCCAACATTTCAATATCGCCAGAGGTCAGCGCGCCAAAGCAACATTCAGGACCGCAGGCGTGCCAACCGTCTTGGTTGGCCGTAGCCCCGGCGCCCGAAATGATCGACGCCAGAACCATCGTTACATATTCTTCATCATGACGCTTGTCCCAGCCTGCGATATTGCAGCCATTGGCATGGCCCCAAGAGGCCGACACTTTGTCGGGTGCCGCCTGTTCAAAGGCCAGACGCACCGCATCGGTCAGGGTTTCCATGGGTGTCGTGGTGCAATTCATATGCGGCGCGGGGGATTTGGCGTTACACAGCGTCCCCTTTGGCCCCATGTCGGTGGTCACACAGCGATAAAGCCCCTCATTATAGGGCGGGGGCAATTGCGCGAACATCATCAGGCCCAGATAGACGCCAGAATGGCTGTTTCCCTCATAGCTGTTGATGAAATAGGGGATTTGCGGCGGCGATTGGATGACGATATGGCAACTGTCGCCTGTGATCGTCACCGTCGCGGTGATGTCAAAATCGCCGTAACCGTGGCCCGCATCCTCTAGGATCGCGGTGCCTGTATAGGTGCCATCGGGAACCTTTGCGATCAAGGATCGCATATGCGCCTCGGCCATATTCAACAACTCGGCAATACAGGCCTGCACTGTATCCTTGCCGTATTTGTCCATCAAACGGATCAAGGCGCGCGCGCCAACTTTGCACGCACCGATCAGCGCATTAAAATCGCCCTGCTGATCGCGGCGCGCGCGCATATTGGACAAAAGCAGGTTGATGACATCATTGCGCGGCTTGCCTTTGTCCCACAGTTTCAACGGCGGGATGCGCAAGCCTTCGGCATAAATCTCGGTCGCGGCGGGGTTATAGCCTGCGGGAACGGGTCCGCCGATATCGGTCAAATGGCCCTTGCAAACAGTCCAAAACACCAACTCACCCTGATAAAACACGGGGTAATACATACAGGTGTCAATGATATGCGATCCGCCGTATTCGGGATCATTGTGCAAAATCAGATCGCCGTCATGAATATCGCCCTCAAAATACTTGGCCACCGATTTCATCGCAGGGATCAGCGAGCCCAGATGGATCGGAATGTCTTGGCCTTGCAGAATCATCTCGGGCGTCGCGTTGAACAACGCGGTTGAATAATCATGCGCCAAATTGAAGACGGATGATCGCGCGGTTTGTTCCAGCGTCAAGGTCATCTCGCGCTGCGTTGTTTCCAACACGCCGCGCACGACGGATAGGGTAATGGGGTCAACCTTGGCTTGGGACATCCGGTGTTCTCCTGCTGGGAAGTATGGGTAAATACCCAATCAAGCCCCATGCTGCACCTTTTGGCGGGGGCGGTCTTGCGCCAGAGTGAACAAAGTTTTGTCACAGGGCGCATAGAATCCGTGCAAAGGGTTAGACCCTGCGGGTTGGATCAGGATTCCGCTTGCATTTGGACACGTCCTTATCAAATCATACCATTTTATCTGAGGTGAGAGGAACGCGTTATGTCTGTCGTGTCGCATAGCACCAAGAACCTTGCCCCACAGGCGCGGGCGGGACATTGGAATGCCGTCATCGCAGATGCCTATTTTCCGCTGCATCTTACATTCCGCGATGCAGGGGCCTTTGATGGCAAGCTGGAATTGCAATCTTTGGGGGATTTGTCGCTGTCGCGCCTGCAAACCCAGCCTGTGCAATACGAACGACATCCCCGCCATATCGCTGGCACATCAGAGGAACAGTATCTGATCACCATTCCCCGCCGATCGCCCGTCGAGTTTCGTCAAATGGGCCGCGAACTGCGCTGTGATCCTGGCAGTTTTATCATTGAGCGTGGCGATGAACCCTATCGGTTCTCTTATGAAGCGGCGAATGATCTGTGTGTGTTAAAGATCGCCAAGCCGATATTGGCCAATCGTCTGCGCAATCCTGACCGCTTTTGCGCGCAGGTCTTTAATGGCCGCGACGGCATGGGCGGGCTGTTCACCATCATGGCGCAAAATATCCATGCACAAGCCCCCGATGACAAAGCCGCTGGCGACTTGTTGGGGCGGCAGTTGATTGAACTTTTGTCGATGGCCATTGATCGCAGTTCCGAGACAACCGAAGTGGCGCAAAGCTCGGTTCGGGCGGCGCATTTGAAACGCGCCGCCGAAGTGATCCGCCGCAATCTGTCCAACCCAGACCTGTCGCCAGATTTGGTGGCCGAGGCCTGTGGTATTTCCAAACGCTATCTACATGAGATTTTTGCGGACGGAAACGGCACAGTGTCCCAACATATCCGCGAACAAAGACTGATCGCGGCGCGCAATATGCTGCAAATGCCCAATCCTGGCCCGATGTCAGATATCGCTTATCGCTTTGGATTTTCCGATCAGGCGCAATTCTCGCGCTTGTTCAAGGCAATGTTCGGGCAGACGCCCAGCGCCTATCGAGTTGGGCAAATGGGTCGCTAAACCCTGCCAAGCCAAGCACCCGACTGGATCAAGTCTTGAATATGACTGCGGATCAGATGCACAACCGCGCGCGTCGCGGGTGCATTGGCGCGTTGGGGCGAATGGGCAAGGATCAATTCGCGACTGATCACGGGATCGACGATTTTTTGGACCACCAAGATGCCGCTGTCCAGATCGGCTTGCACGGCTGTCACAGGCAAAATGGTGCGGATCGTGCCATCGGCGACAAGGCCGCGAATGGTCGGCAGGGTTTCCAATTCCATCGCAACACTCAGGGTGACTTGGGCACGCGCGCAGGCCTCATCCACCAGAATGCGCAGACCATGGGGATGCCCGGGCAAGGCAAGGTCTTCACCCTCAAGATCGCGCAGACGCACGGTCGCGCCCTGCCCCAAGGGGGGCGCATCGCGGGCTGACACCAGATACATATCTTCAAATAAAAGATGTTCGGTATCGGGAAACGTGCCCGCCCGCACCTTGTAAAGAACCGCCAAATCAACCCGTCCACTGGCCAGCCATTCGGCGACATAGCCGCTGAATCCTTCCAACACGCGCATTTGTATCCCCGGAAAATCGCGGCGGATTTGCGCAAGCAAGGGCGCGAGCAGCACCAAGCCCACCGAAGGCGGCACACCAAAGGTTACGGCACCTTGCACACGATCCTGATCCTCGATCAGATCATGGCGGATCTGCGCGACATCTGCCATCACACGCCGCGCACGGGTCAAAAACGTCTGTCCCACCTCGGTCATCACAGCGCCGCGCCCGTTGCGGTAAAACAGCGTGACGCCCAAATCCGCCTCAAGCTCGCGGATACGGCGGCTGAGGGCGGATTGTGCGATATTATGGGCCATAGCTGCCTTGGAAAAGCTGCCCATCTCGGCGATCGAGATGAAATATTGAAAATCGCGCAGATCCATATCGCTGACATCCATAAGACAGGGCGGCAGGATAGCCCCGCCGCCCCATAGGTTAGCCAGCGACAACCTATGTCAAGCCGATTGCAGACTGGCCCGCAGTTTGGCGGTGGCGGGCAGATCCAGCCCCCATTGATAGCCATCGCTGACAGGTTTGACGACCACGCCATAAACATCCCGCGCATGATCGGGGGTGATATAGCCGTCCAGCAGATCATCCAACACCTTGGCGGGATCGCGTTTCAGGCTGGGACCATATCCCCCACCACCCGGCGAAAGATAGGTGATCACATCCCCCGCCTCGGCCCGCAGGCCCGAGAATTTGGCGGGCACGTCAATTGGTGCGGTGCCTTTGTCATGGTTGTGCATCCTGACCGCTGCGGTCACACCTTCGGCCCCACCAAAGATGCCCCAAGGTGTGTCTTCATTGCGGTCACTTTCGTGGGTCATAAAGCCTGGCACAAGGAAGCGCTGCGATTTGACCACGCCCATCCCACCGCGAAACTCGCCCGCGCCTGGGAAAACATCGTCGCGGATTTCGTAGCGGTCGCAAATCACAGGCAGGTGCATCCCAAGGTCTTCCAGCGGGTTGTTGCGGGTGTTGCGCATCAATTCTTCAATCGTGTCAGGGCCATCGGATTTCGGCCGCCCGCCCATCGATGCTTCGTTCACCTCTATCAGCACCCAATAATCGCCGCTGTCGCGCACCCCTGAATAACTGGCAAACGACAGACAGGCCGCATTTCCGGCGGTGCATTTGTCTGGCAGGACGGGGGCCAATGCCTTGATAATCAAATCGACAATGCGTTGGATTTGGTTAAACCGCGCCTCGCAGGCGGCAGGGGCGATGGGGTTAAAGATACAACCCAAGGGGGCCGTCACCTTAACGGGGCGAAAGCTGCCCTCATTTTGGGGAATATATTCGGTGTTGGTATAGGTATCCAGCAAAAGGGCGCGAAACGCAAAATAACACGCCACCTTGGTCGAGCCTTCGAACGGCACGTTAAAGGCGGTCGGAACCTGTGGCGACGAGCCTGTCAAATCCACCTCGACATCATCCCCTGTCACCCGCACGGTCACCTTGATCGGCAGATGCACTCCACGTGTGCGGCCATCATCATCCATGAACCCTTCGGCAAAATACTCACCATCTGGAATTTTCGCGATTTCACGCCGCAACATCCGTTCGGAATAATCCATCAACTGCTTGGACGCTTGTTCGACCACATCGCGGCCATAGGTGTCCATCAATTCGCAAAACCGCTTAACACCCAATTCCGCCGAAGCAATCTGCGCCTCAAGATCGCGCATCACCAGACCCGGCACGCGGGTGTTGCCGCTGATATAGCGCCAAAGCGTGTCATTGCGCTTGCCCGCCTCGACCAGTTTCAGACCGTTCAGCAACATACCTTCGGCGAACACATCTGGCACGTCAATAATCAGGCCAGGTGTGGCCGCCCCAATGTCCAAATGGTGCGCCGTGTTGGCGGAAAAACCCACCAATTCATCGGCATAAAAGATCGGCATGACGATGCCGATATCGGGCGAATGGCTGGCCCCAAAATAGGGGTGATTGTGGATCACAACATCGCCCTCGCGCCAGTCGGACAGCGGGATGCTTTTTTCAATCCCGCGCAGATAGCCTGGGATCGAGCCGATATGCATTGGCGTCGAGTCGCTTTCACACAGCGTGTTATAGTCCAGATCGAACAGCCCCGCGCCCAAATCCTGACTTTCGCGGATGATCGACGAATAAGACATACGATACAGCACATTGCCCATCTGTTCGGCAATGGCGTGCAACGCGCCGCCGATAACCTGCAGCGTAATCGGATCAATGGTCTTTGTCATAGTTCACTTCCTTTCGCGTTGCGGCTGATCACAATATCCCCCAGATGCATCACCCGCGCGGTATAGCCCTTGGGGATGACGCTGGTCGAGTTTTGCTGCGTGATAATGGCTGGGCCTGTGACTTCATCATCGGCCTTTAATTTGCTGCGATTGTAGCGGGGGGTGTCCAAAGTTTGACCATCATCGAAGGTGGTCATGCGGGCATAAAGTGCCGCCTCAGACGGGTTCCTGCGCCCGCCCTTTTCCAATTCGGGCAGGCGCAGGGTATCGCCTGATGCCGTGCCAATGACGCGCAGTGTGACAACCTCGACCGCCTGATCTTCAAAGGCATGACCGTATTCGGTGCGGTGGACGCTGTAGAACGTCTTTGCCACATGGTCGGCAGTTGCAGCCGAGAATTGCCCCGCTGGCACATCAACCCGCAGTTCAAACCCCTGCCCAACATATCGACATTCCGCAATACGGGCAAAGCGTTGTGCCCCCGCAGGGACGCCATCGCTGTCCAGTTGCGCCTTGGCCTCGGCCTGCAATTTATCAAAGATCGCGCCAAGATTAGCAAATGTATCCGTGTCGCCCGCCTGCAGGATCGCCAAAGCTGACCTTGTGAATTCATAGCGGGGTTCGGTGACCAACAGCCCCATCGCCGCCGTGATGCCAGGATGCAGCGGCGAGATGACGTTCTTGGCCCAGATCGCTTCGCCCAGTGCCACGCCATGCAAGGGGCCCGCACCGCCAAAGGCCATCAGGCTGAACCCGCGCGGATCAATGCCGCGCGCCACGGAATTTGACGCAATTGCAAGCGCCATGTGATTGTTGATAATCCGCAAAACGCCCAACGCCGCATCTTTGACCGACAGACCCAAAGGTTCGGCCAGTTTCGTGCGAATGGCGGCCTCGGATAAGGCGGGATCAATTTTCAGCCCGCCGCCCAGAAATTGTTCTGGGTCCAGACGGCCCAAGACCACCTGCGCATCGGTCACAGTCGGTTCTGTGCCGCCTTTGCCATAGCACGCAGGCCCAGGTTCCGCGCCCGCCGAACGTGGGCCAACCCGAAACGCGCCGCCACTGTCGACATAGGCGATGGACCCGCCCCCAGCCCCAATCGCGTCAATATCGATCATCGGCACCAGCACAGGCATTTCGGCCACTTCGGTGTCGCGCGGGTTTTTGATGGTCAATTCCCCGTTTCGGATGACCGAGATATCTGCCGAAGTCCCGCCGATGTCGATGGTGATCACTTGATCCTGACCGCAGGCCTCGCCCGTCCAGCGCGCCCCAATCACGCCCCCTGCGGGACCAGACAGCAACAGACCTACAGGGGTTTTGCTGGCCTGTTCAACAGTCGAAATTCCGCCGTTTGATTGCATCATGCGCACATAGGCATTGACGCCCGCCGCGCGCAGGCGGCTTTGCAATTTATCCAAATATCCCGCCGTGCGTGGCCCGATATAGGCGTTCATCGCGGCTGTGGAAAAGCGTTCATATTCGCGCATCGTGTTGACCACCTCGGATGAGGCGCAGATGAAGGCGTCAGGCATCACGCGTTTGACAATCTCTTTGGCCTGCAATTCATGATCATTGTTTAGGAATGAGAACATGAAACCGATCACGACTGCCTCAAGACCGCGCTGGGCGAACAGTTCCGCCGCCGCTTCGACCTCATCATGGTTCAAGGGCGTCTCAACGATCCCCGTGGGTGGCATAATCCGTTCCGTCACCGCAATGCGATTGCGCCGTTTGATCAAAGGCGCGCTTTGCCAAGGCACATCGAATTGCAGCGAAAAGTTATGCGGCCGTTTGTGACGCGCCATATGCAGGATATCGCGGAAACCTTTGGTGGTGATCATCCCCACCTCTGCGCCGTCGCGTTCAATCACGATATTCGTCGCCACAGTCGTGCCGTGAAACAACGCATCGATCTGGCCGGGCTGAATGCCCGCAATCGCGCAAAGCTCCGTCACGCCTTGGACAACGCCAATGGATTGGTCCTTGGGAGTGCTGGATACTTTGTGCACAAAGACCTGTTGGCGACCATCCGCCCCCACCAACTCAAGGACGAGGTCGGTAAAAGTGCCGCCTACATCAACGCCTACCCTGATCATTCTTGCATCCCCCATCGTTCCGCGGCCTAAGTTTGGCCCATTTCAGTTCAGTTTTCAGACCAGTTTGCCCATGCCTCCATGCACAGACGCCCATCAGCGGCGGCGGTCCACAGATGCAAACCATCCTGTGTTTCATCCGCATTAACGGTGAATTCTGCGCCGTCCATCAGCGGGCTAATGCCGCGATAATCAAAGGCCTTTGGCGGCTTGCCGCGCAGTTTTGCGGCAAACTCCAGCATCATCGTGGCTTGCAACGGGCCATGCACCACAAGACCGCCATAGCCCTCAGACATGATCGAATGGTTGCGGTCATAATGGATGCGATGGCCGTTAAAGGTGATCGCCGAATAGCGAAACAACAAAACAGGGTCGGCCATGACGCTGTAAGACCAGCGCGCGCGCGGGGCTTGGGGGATAACTGGTGGCGCTGCATTGGGATCACGCGCGGCGCGATAGACGATGTCGTGCCGTTCGAGCAGGACCAGCCCTTGCGGACTTGTAAAATCATGATCGACGGCGACAAAACACAATGCGCCGCTGCGCCCCGACTTTAGGGTAACATCGCGGACCCGGGATGTCCGCGTGATCTGATCACCCACCCGAAAGCGGCCGTGCAATTCCATCCGCCCCCCCGCCCACATCCGATGCGGTAAGGAAACAGGCGGCAGCAACCCGCCACGTTTGGGATGACCATCCAGACCCAGTTCCGACATGGGGCGGGTCACAGGGGCAAGGCACCAATGGATCGCAAGGGGCGCATCATCGCCCAGCGCCCGTTCAGGGTTTGGATCATCCAGCACCGCCAAATAGCCCGCAACCAATCGCGCGGACACGGTATCCACGGCGGTTTCAGATCGCCCGACCCATTGGCGCAGATGATCCATATTCAATGCGGCATCCGTCATTTGCAAAACTCTGCCCGAATGCGGTTCGTATGTTCGCCCAGTTCGGGCACTGGCCCGGCCACCAGATCGCGGCGCAAAGGTGACACAGCGCCAGAAAACGCGCCACCCGCCACACGGCCTTTCATGCGGCGCAGCGCGGGATGGGCGGACAAATCCGCCACCGTGCTGACCCGCGACCAAGGCAGATCGGCCCCCTCAAGCACCGCGATCATTTCGGCTTGGGTGTGGCTTGCGAAAATGGGCCGCAGGATCACATCCAATTCCACGCGATGGATCACGCGGGCGGGATTGTCGGCAAAGCGCGGATCATCCGTCAAATCAGGACGGCGCAAAACATGGGCGCAAAACCGCACCCATTCTTGGGGTGATTGCACGACGGCCACAACGTCACCATCACGACAGGCATAGGCCCCATAGGGATAAATCGCCGCATGGCTAAGGCCCACGCGCGGCGTATCCCGATGCGCATATTCATAATGCAGCAACGGCACCGACATCAGGTCCGCCATCGTGTCAAACATGGCGATTTCAATCGCCTTGCCCTTCCCCGTGATCGCACGTTCCAACAACGCCTCTAGCACGGCGGCATGGGCCGTCATGCCCGTGGCGACATCCGCCAAGGACACGCCGACCTTAACAGGGGTATCTGGCGTGCCTGTCACGGCACAAAGGCCGCTTTCGGCTTGGATCAGCATATCATAGGCACGCATATCGCGCGACGGCGTATCTTGCCCGTAACCCACGATATCGACCGCAATCAGGCGCGGATAGCGCGCTAATAAATCCGCAGCGCCAAGGCCAAGCCGCGCCGAGGCCCCAGGCGCCAAGTTTTGCACAAAGACATCAGCTTGCGATACCATCGACTCAATCAGGGCGCGGTCGGCGGTGGATTTAACATCCAAAACAGCACTTTCCTTGCCGCGATTAAGCCATGCGAAATAGGCGCTGGTGCCATGTATTGCGCGGTCATAATGGCGTGCCGTATCGCCCGTGTCGCGCTCGATCTTGATCACCCGTGCGCCGGCATCCGCCAGACGCACCGTGCAAACAGGGGCGGCCACTGCCTGTTCAATCGAGACAACCAAAAGTCCGGTCAGGGGGCCCGCCATGTCAATAAGACCTTGGCAGGCCAAGCACGTGCTCGGCCAAATGTGACAGGATCAGATTTGTGGACACAGGAGCCACCTGATAAAGGCGTGTCTCACGAAACTTGCGTTCAATGTCATATTCTTCGGCAAAGCCAAAACCGCCATGGGTTTGCAAACAGGCCTCTGCTGCGGCCCATGACGCCTCGGCGGCCAACATCTTGGCCATATTCGCCTCTGCCCCGCAGTCGCGCCCCGCCTCAAACATCTGGGCCGCGCGTTGCACCATCAATTCGGCGGCGCGCATTTGGGCATAGGCGCGGGCGATGGGAAATTGGATACCTTGGTTTTGCCCAATCGGGCGGCCAAAAACGCGGCGGCTGTTGGCATAGGCGGTGGCCTTGGCGATGAACCATTTGGCGTCGCCAATACATTCCGCCGCGATCAAGATACGCTCGGCATTCATCCCCGACAGGATATAGCGAAAGCCTTTGCCCTCTTCGCCGACCAGATTTTCGGCGGGAACCACAACATTGTCGAAAAATACCTCGGTCGTGGAATGGTTGATCATGGCGCGGATCGGGCGGATCGTCATGCCAGATTGCAGCGCCTGTTTCATATCGACGATAAAAACCGACAGCCCATCGGTGCGTTTTGCAACCTTATCCTTTGCAGTTGTGCGCGCGAGCAGCAGCATCAGATCAGACTGGGCGGCGCGGCTGGTCCAGACCTTTTGCCCGTTGACCACATAATGATCGCCCCGCTTTTCAGCAAAGGTGCTGATCGAGGTTGTGTCAGATCCGCTGGTCGGTTCGGTGACGCCAAAGGCCTGTAAACGCAACGCGCCGCTGGCGATTTGCGGCAAATACTGTGCCTTTTGCGCGTCTGATCCATGCCGCAACAGGCTGCCCATGATATACATCTGCGCGTGGCACGCCGCGCCATTCGCGCCCGCCCGCTGAATTTCCTCAAGGATTGCCGCCGCCGCCGAAAGGCTAAGTCCTGCGCCGCCATAGCCCTCGGGGATCAGGGCGGCAAGGTATCCTGCCTCGGTCAAGGCGGCGACAAAATCGGTGGGATAGGCATTGTCGCGGTCAAGATCGCGCCAATATTCCGCCGGAAACTGCGCACAGAGCCGAGCTACCGATGCGCGAATTTCGGGAAAATCTACTGTGTCATCGATGATTTCTTTGGACATCTAACTGCCTTTTTTATCTTGCGCTGATCAGGCCCGAATGAGCTGACGCACAGAAGTCGCTAATTGCGCAACTCAGTTATGCCATTTTGGCATAACTGTTTTTGTCGATGCGCGCGTGAAAACAATCTTTTCGCAGTCGCCCAAAGATTATCATTTGGCAGGTTGCAGATTAGAAACCTGTTGCCCGTTCTAACAGTGCTTTGCTGCCTAAAGTAGCCGGGAACCTGCATTAATACTGCGGGTCATACGCCGAATCTTAGGCCTAGACCCCTACCTCTGAACCTGCACCCACGGCCTTCGAACACAAGGCCTTCGAACACACGGCCGCCCAACATGACCACCTGATCGAAACGAAACTGCGACAGGTCCAGTTGTCTGATAATCTCGAAACGCACAGATGGTTTATCGGGATCTTATGCGGCTTCGTCTGGATGAGGCAGTCTAGAATATCTTTGACACAATCAAAAAGGCCATCGGGGCGGGCGGGCGTATCTTTATGACAAGTTTCGGATCGAAACTGTGGACAGCCGCGACTAAGCCACGCCAGAACTGTGGGCACCTCTGGCCGGCGCGGCGCAAGTGAAATCTGATGCGGCAGAACAAAACGAGATGATGGCCCGTTTGGCGCGGGTGCTGAGGGGATGATTGCAACCGATCGCGACACAGGCTTGCTGCTGTTGGCCTTTGGGCAGGCAGGCGTCTTCCAACTGGGCGGGACTTTGGTGGGCACGGCGGCCAATGCGCTTTCCCAAGTCTTGTTGGGCGTGCGCTTTGGGTCACGGGACCTTGCGCAGACCTGTGACATCGATTTTGCCAGCTTTGAACCCTTGTCAGTCTATTTGGGCGACAGTGTCGCGGAAAACTTTAGCGACATCCTTCAAGCAACGAAATTTGACCCCATCCCCAGCGTGCAAGATCGCCAAGTTTGGAAATGGCGGCAACGTCACGGCGCAGCGATGGTCGAATTTCCATAGCCTGCCTTTTGCTAAGAACAGATTAAGCTGCTCCCCGCCGTTCGCGTCAGTGGGCCGGTTTGAACGACCTCATCGCGGACCCAATCCCTGCGCTGCCGCTCTTTCGGTCAACCGCGCGAATTGGATGGCTGCAGTGCACGTAAGACGGCTTCCTTCAAGGCATAGGTCGCCCGTGGATATGTTGTAGATCATCCTGCCGTTGTCCTCATGAACCAACTTCCCGTTCGTGCGCCTAAATGTGACATCCGCCGACATATCCCCCCCCATGACCAAGATGGCCGGTCGGCGATCTTGGTCATGGGCACCTGATCAGACCCAAGCCTTATTTTTGCACCCCGAGGGTCCGGCGCACCGATGAAACGGCGACGTTTCATCGGTGCGCACAACCACCACTCACATATCGTTATTTAAAATTCATCCAGGCTTCACCCGATTGTCGCAAACACAACGTAACTCTTGTCCACGATGTGAATGCAACGGAGGCACCTGTGTCGCTTGGTCGGTTCGAGATGCGGATGACTGCGCAAATGTCGGTGACAGAGCAGCGGTTGGCACGGGCGATTTCCTTGCAAAAGGAACGGGTTGTTCTGGCCTCGGCGGCACAGATTGCCGACTTGGCGGGCACCAGTGATGCGACCTTGCTGCGGATGATGCGGGTTTTGGGCTATGAAACGCTGGCCGAGCTGCGCGAAGAGATACTGGCCGATCTCACGGGCAGCAGCGCCCCATCTGTGCGAATGCAGACGACGATTGATGCCGCAGGCAGCGATCCAGCGCGGCTTTTGGCACATATGATTGGAATACAGCGCGATCATCTGACTGCCCTCAGCGCGCCCGCATTGGCAGAGGGCTATGCAAAGGCATTGGACCTTTTGGCGCAGGCACAAGCAGCGCATATTTTTGGCCTTGGCCCATCCGGCGCTATGGCTGACTATCTTGCCTTGCAATTGAGGCGCGTGGGTCTGCCCTCTTTCAGCATTACACAAAGCGGAATTGGTCTGGCCGATCAGATTTTGGCGATGCGGGCCGGCGATATGATGGTTTTGATCGCCTATGCCCCCCTTTATCGCGAAGTGCGCGTGGTGTTGGAGCGGGCTGAAGCGCTTGGTATGCCCGTGCTTTTGATTTCCGACAGCCTTGGCCCCGTTCTCGAAGGCCGTGTTGCCGTAACGTTGGACGTGCCACGCGGTCGATCTGAACATCTGGCGCTGCATTCGGCGACACTTGTGATGATCGAAGCTTTGATTTTGGGCCTATCGGCCCGCGACCCTAATCGGGCGTTAGACACGCTTGACGAGTTTGCCAGCCTGCGTGCCGCAATCGACAGCGGCTGGACAAAGCGCGGCACGCGCCGCCGCAAAACCCCAGACCCCCACCCCTCGGCTGACCAGCCGTCTTAGCCCGAATGGAGATACTAATGATGAAACGTGCTTCTCTTGGCCTTGCTTTGCTGTTGTCCACCGCTGCCCTGCCCGCAGCGGCGGCTGACCTTGTTCTCTACGATGCGCTCGACTTTGCGGGCCACGTGGCAGAGGCTTTTACCAAAGCCACCGGTGTGACAGTTGATGTTGTGGAACCCGGCTCGACTGGCGAAACGCTGGGCAAGATTGCCGCCGAAGGTGATAATCCCCAGTTTGACATTCTGTGGGTTGACGGTTCCGCCGTGTTTGAGCGCCTGATGGCGGACGGCGCGGTCCAAGCCATTCCTGCGGATGTTGCCAATGCTGCCAAGTTCAACGATCTGGGCAAGGCTTTGATGCCAGCCAGCATGGCCTTTATCCCAACGGGTGCTTCGACCACCGCGATCGAAATCAACACCACCAAAGTGGCCGAAGCCGATTATCCCAAATCCTGGGCCGATCTGACGAAGTTTGCGGGTGCGGTCGCTGCCAAAGACCCTAATCTGTCCGGCCCCGCTTATCAGTGGTTGGCAGGCTTTTTCCAGACCAACGGCATTGACGCTGGCAAAGCGTTGCTGGCCGAAGTGCTGACCAACAAAGAGCTGTCGGGTCTGGGATCGGGCGGCAAGATCAACAAGGCCGTCCTGACGGGAGACGCCAAGGTTGGTATCAACCAAGACAGCTCAATCATCGCCAAGCAAGTTGCGGGCGAGCCAGTTGTCGCGGTTTACCCGTCTGAGGGATCGGTCGCTTTGCCCGCAGGCTTGGGTATCGGTGCCAAGTCGCAGCATATGGAAGCGGTCGCCAAGTTCATTGCTTTCGTCACCTCGCCCGAGGGTCAGGCCGCGATGCAAGACGGCGAAGATACCGATTTCTTCTTCATCCCCGTCATCGAAGGCGTGAAACCCAAAGCCGAGCGCCCCGCCATGACCTTTATCACGCTGGACGACAAAGCGGCATCTGAGCATGAGGCGGAATGGAAGCAATGGTACAAAGACAGCTTTGTTCCAATGTGATCGGCGCGTGCGCTTTTTAACAACCAAAAGTGCGGCGCAATTGCGCCGCACGATCCTGCCCCGCAGCGTTGCGCTGTGGGGTTCGTTGGCGTTGGTTGATCTTGCGATCTTGGCCGTCTTTTTTCTGCTGATCGTGCTTCCGCTGCTCAGCGTGCTGGCGCAGGCGGTGATGCCTGCGTTGTTTGATCCAAAAGCGCCAGGATTTGGGATAGATATCTCGGCCTTGAACCATGCGCTGTTTGCGCCACGTGTGCTGCGATCCATTCTGCATTCGTTGGAATTGGGGGCGGCGGTGGCCGTAACCGCCACACTGACGGGCGGACTGTTTGCCGCCATGACGCAACGCTTTGCCTTGCCCCTGCGGGCGTTTTATGCGCCGGTGCCTTGGCTGGTCTTTTTGACGCCTGGCTATCTCAAGGCCATGGCGTGGGTGCTGTTGATGGCACCGGGCGGGTATCTGGCGCAACTGCGCGTGCTGCCCCATTGGGGATCAGATGCGTTTTTTGGTCTGGGCGGGTTGGTGCTGGTGCATACGCTCAGCCTGTTTCCCTTGCCTGCCTTTATCATTGGTTCGGCCCTTACGGGACTGGGGCAAGACATCGAAGATGCCGCCCGCCTGTCAGGCGCTGGCCCTTGGCGCATTTGGCTGCGTATCAATTTGCCGCTGTTGTTGCCCGCCATTGCCTTGTCCATGATCGCAATCTTTGCCGAGGTTCTGTCTGATTTCGGCCTTGCCGCCACGATTGGCCGAAGTTCCGGCTTTGGCGTGTTGACCTATGGGATTTATGCTGCGGCCTCTGACTATCCGGTGGATTTCCCCTTGGCGGGGGCGCAGGCGCTGGTGCTTTTGACGCTGATTTTGCTGGTAACACTCGGGGATCGTCTGCTGCGGAGACAAGGGGCCTTGCGCCTTATTTCAGGGCGCAGCAAGCCCAGCCACAGGCGGGAATTGGGGGCGATGGCGCGTTGG
The DNA here is from genome assembly GCA_040398785.1 of Cypionkella sp. GTDB lineage: Bacteria > Pseudomonadota > Alphaproteobacteria > Rhodobacterales > Rhodobacteraceae > Cypionkella. Next base: position 277,637 of record JBBATJ010000004.1, read on the forward strand.
TCTTGGGCGGCGGTGATTGTGGCGATTGGTATTTTGGCCATTTGGCTGCCTTTGGGCGTGATCTTGGTGCGCGCCTTGACCGCCACCTTGGGCGCTGGTTTGCAGTGGTCGAACTTTACTTTCGCCAATTTTACGGAAACTCTATCGCCGCGTGCCATGGCGCTGCCCTCTCTCCTGCGCAGCTTCGGCTATGCAGGACTGACGGCGCTGATTGCGGCCACAATCGCCTTGATCCTTGCGGCGCGGTTGGACCGTGGCGGACCGAACCTACGCGCTTCGGTGACGGGCTTGGCCTTGGGCACCATCGCTATCCCGGGGATCGTTCTGGGCTTTGGCTATATACTGGTTTGGAACCGGCTGCCCGGCTTTCGCGACTGGCCCTTTCCGCATTACGGCCAAGCCTCGCTTTTGGTGACGGGCTATGTGGCCTCGGCCTTGCCTTATGGTCTGATCATCATCCTGACCGCCGTGGGTCAATTGGCCCCCAGCCTGACAGATGCCGCACGCCTGCATGGCCACAAAGCCGCCGCGCGCTTGGTTAAGGTGGTTTTGCCCTTGGTGCTGCTGTCTGTGATATCGGCCCTCCTTTTGACCTTTATCCGAACGATTTTTGAACTGCCTATCTCGCAGCTTTTGGTGCCACAAACGGGCAGTCCCGTGCCACCCTATGTGGTGCGGCTGCTTGGGCATGACGATGATGGACTTGCGTCGGCCTTAGCCCTTGTCTGTATGGTGGGGGCTGGGGGAATTGCGGGGCTTGGTTGGCGTTTGGCCCAAAAACATCTGAACTTCACCCCGAAAGAGAGACTGTCATGACTGCCGCATTGATCTGCGAAGGCATCGAAAAGCACCTTGGCGGCAAAGCTATTCTATGCGCTTTGAACCTGTCGGTCGCGGCCGGAGAGGTGGTATCTTTGCTGGGCGCTTCGGGGTCGGGCAAGACCACCTTGCTGCGCGCGATTGCGGGGCTGACCCATCCTGACCACGGCACGATCACCCTGAACGGGGCGCAGGTTTTCGGCCCCAACCGCGTGATCCCCCCCGAAAAGCGTCAGATTGGCATGGTGTTCCAAGATTATGCCCTATGGCCGCATATGACCGTGTTGGGCAACCTTGCCTTTGCCCTAGCCCCCCAGCGTCTGCCCGATGCCGAGGCGCAAGCGCGCATCACCCATGCGCTAGAGGTCACCCAGCTTTCCCCATTGCGCGACCGTCTGCCTGCTGCTTTGTCGGGGGGCCAACAACAGCGCGTTGCTATTGCGCGGTGTTTGGCGTCGCGCCCGCAACTGATGCTGCTTGATGAACCCCTATCGAACCTTGATTCCGCCCTGCGTGAAGACCTGCGCAGCGAGATGATGAATTTGGTGCGGCGCGAAGCGATTACCGTCGTCTACGTCACCCATGATCAGGCCGAGGCTATGGCCGTTTCCGACCGCATTGCCGTGATGCGCAGCGGCGAGATTGCCCAGTTGGATCGGCCAGAAACCCTGTACAACGCCCCCGCCACGCCCTTTGTCGCCAGTTTCATCGGGGGTTTTTCGCTGCTGCACGGCCACGGCGCGCGGGGAATGTTTCAAGCAGGTGACGCCGTCTTGAACCTGCCTGCCCCCGCAGGGCCCGCCGTCTTGGTGATCCGCCCCGAAGATGCACACCCCTATGGCAAATATCCCGCCACCGGCCTGACAGGTCGGGTGATCAGCGCGGCCTATCAAGGGCGCTGCTGGCGTTTGTCAGTTTCCATCGCGGGCTGCACCATCCGATTGGATTGGCCATGCGCCGCCGAAACTGGTAAGGATCTGCAGTTCTCCTTACCGCCTGATCGCTGCTGCATCTTGCCGTTTGACGACGCCCCGAACCCGAAGGATGCCTAACACATGACTTGGACCGCCCTATTTCCCACCGTCACCGCCGCCTTCCTTGCCTCATTGGTCGAGGTGGTCGAGGCTTTTACCATCGTTTTGGCCGTTGGCATCACGCGCGGCTGGCGTCCAGCCTTGACGGGTTCAGCGCTGGCGCTGGCTTTGCTGGTGCTGATCGTGTTGATCTTTGGGCCCTTGTTGGCCCTAATTCCGATTGCGGCGCTACAATTTGTCGTCGGCACTCTGTTGATCTTGTTTGGCCTGCGCTGGCTGCGCAAGGCCATCTTGCGGTCTGCGGGATGGATCGCCCTGCATGACGAGGCGGCCGAATTTGCACGGGAAACCGGCGCACTTCAGGCCCAAGCAGCGGATCGCAAGGCTGATTTTCTGGCCGGCCTTGCGGCTTTTAAGGCTGTTTTGTTGGAGGGTGTTGAGGTGGTCTTTATTGTCATCGCTGTCGGAACGGCGCATGGTCAAACGCTTTGGGCGGGGATCGGCGCCTTGGCGGCGGTTGTTCTGGTGCTGCTGGTGGGAATCGCCGTGCACAAGCCGCTGGTGCAAGTGCCAGAAAATACACTGAAATTCGTGGTCGGCCTGATGCTTTCGTCTTTTGGTGTATTTTGGACGGGCGAGGGCTTGGGCGCGGACTGGCCCGGCTCTGATCTGGCCTTGGTCTGGATCTTTGCGATCTTTGCGATCTTTGCCATGGGCGCAGTTCGCTTGATCGCAAAACCTAAAAAGGGGCTGGGACAATGAACTTGTTAAAGACGATTTGGGGCGAAACCTTGGGAATGTTCGTCGACGATGGCGCGCTGGCCTTGCAGATGGTGGTTTTAATTGGCGCTGTTGCAGGTGCTGTCAAACTGCTGAGACTGTCGCCGCTTTTGGGCGGGGCGCTGCTTTTGGTAGGGTGCCTTGCGGTGCTAGGCCTAAGCCTTATGCGCAAAATCCGTCAGGGTTAATCGTGACAATCTGGTCTTTGATCGGCACAGCGCGCAAACGCGCCATGGGGCATGAATGTGCCTGCGGCTGGATCAGGCGAAAGGCGGCTATTTAAGGATGAAATTCACGTGCACTTCAGCCCTAGCTTTGTGACCTAAATCGTTGACGCTCGCATCGTTCAAGAAAAGCAGCGCAGCCTTGGCCATTTTTGGCGGCGGGCCCACTCGCGCAACCAATAAGACTCTTTCAAAGGGATCGTTCATCGTGGCTTTGATCGATCTGCTTTCACGTGCGAAATCCAAGATAATAGGTGCGGGGCCAAGACTGAGAACCTGGGCAATGTTGCGCCGTCGCATCTTGGCCGCGCAAGACTTTGGGTTTTGTCTCCATCCGTTTTCCGCCCGACGCGCTGTCGCCCTTTGCAATCTTATAATCGGCAAACGGCACAGGCGGTCGAATGGGTGCTCGCCAGATGGCGGTCGGCAAAGGCTGCTGTATCTATAGACTCTTTATTGTGCCGATTACGCAAACCAAAAATCTGTCCAAGAAATCAAGCGTCGCACAAACGCGCGCAAGAGGGGAATATGTCCGTACTTCGCAGGAAAACAGTGCCGCCTGACGTCACTGCATTTTGCGGTGCGCCCCATGTCACGCCTTTGTATCAATTTTGTAAGGCTTTCTTAACAAAGTCCTTTTTGGACCTGCTGGCCCGTTCTGCAGGGTATTTGTTCTCTTGACGCATGAGGTTCCTTGGCCCCTAACCTGTCGTTGATAACCGTTCCAGGAGGCATGATGACCCAGATCAATGAGGCGATGATTTTCAAAGCGGCGCGGGCCATTTTGCCCGATGGGGTCAGATCGGTTTATGTGCGCGTCCAGTCGGGTTTCATTACCGCCTTGGACGGGCCAACCGACGGCGCGCGCGTGATCGATCTTGGGGATCAAATTCTTGCACCGGCTATGGTTGACGTGCATGGCGATGCATTTGAGCGGCAGTTGATGCCGCGACCAGGGGTGATGCTGCCAATGCACGCTGCCTTTTTGGAAACGGATCGACAATTGGCGGCCAATGGCATTGCAACGGCCTATCATGCCGTAACGTTGGGATGGGAGCCCGGACTGCGTTCAGTTGATGTGGGCTGGGAAATCCTGAACACGTTGATTCATCTTGCCCCACGCCTAACAGTCGAGAACCGTTTGCAATTGCGCTGGGAAACCTTTTGCCCTGCGGCCATTCCCTTAATCGAGGCCGCGTTTGCCACCAATATAAGCCCTTCGGTGGCGTTTAACGATCATACCAGCGTTGCCATCGTCGCGCCGTTGATACCCATACAGCAAAAGCCCTTTAGTATAGGGCAAACCTTGCCAGAAATTGATCTGGATAGCCCCGCCTTTGCGGCAAAAATGGACAGCCGCGCCAAACGCGCAGGCCTAAATATGGATGATTTTCTGGCACTCACCCGCGAGGTTTGGCTGCGCCGCGGCGAAGTGAAAGGATGGATTGATCACGTCGCACACTTGGCGCGGGCGGCTGGGGCACCGATGCTAAGCCATGACGACACCCAAGAAGAGACCCGCGCCTATTTTCGCGAAAGAGGGTCTCGGATCGCAGAGTTCCCGATGAACCTAAGCGCGGCGCGTTTCGCGCGCGACGGCGGGGATATGATCGTTTTGGGCGCGCCCAACGCGGCACGCGGCGGCAGTCATTTGGGATCGATCGGGGCCGCCGATATGATCCGCGCAGGTCTGTGCGATATTTTGGCGTCAGATTACTATTACCCCGCGATGCTGGGGGCTGTGGCGCGTTTGTGCGCACAGGGTGTGGGGGCACTGCAAGATTTATGGCCTTTGGTCGCCGCCAATCCTGCGCGGGCTATGGGCCTGACCGATCGCGGTGAAATTGCTGTGGGCCAAAGGGCTGATCTGATCGTTCTAGATTGGGCCGATGTGCCCGTCGTGCGTCAAACTTGGATCGCGGGTCGCCCTGCCTATCGAGCACAGGGTTTCGCGACCAGCTAAAGCATTGCTCTTGTTGTGCGCCCAAGTTGGGGGCCAATAAAATAGAATTCCCAAACCACTTTCATATAAAGACGACGCGCCATGCCGTCAAAAACCACATCTTCGGTCTGTGCGGTGCCGTGGTGCCAATTAGTCGGCAGTCTACCTTGCCGCCCCAATAACTCCGGTTGGCCTGTATGCGCGCTATTCCGCGTTGCAGCAATAGAAGCGGTGACTGTCGATTTGCATCAGATGCGCCAGACGGGATCGCCGTTTAAGGGGGCGTTGCGCCCGACCCGCCGACCACCCGTCGGGGAAGTTTTATTTCCTGTGCAGCCGTTGATTGCGTCACGTCTGTGCCAATGGATGGGGCCAAAAGCAAAATTCCGATGATGTTTCACAGGTCTAAACGCACAACAAGGCTGTCTGCCGCTAAGCCAAACAGCGGCCGGTGCGATCATCGGGCCTAGGATCGCGGTCAGTCTGCGTGTCGCTTGACCCAAAGTCATCCCCAAGGGCCCGTATCAATCGGATAAGGTCTTAACATGATCAAATGCCGTGTTTTGGTGTCAAGAGAACATAAAATATCCCGCCATGATCGTTTCTTGCGCGCATTCAACCCTTGATTTTCTGTCAGCCTTGCTGACAGTTGGACAAAAGGAAATTGATATGACCCTTAAGGATGCTGTCTCTATTTGCGTTGGCGAAAAATATGCGCAGTTTTCAGGCCGCGCATCGCGCGCAGAATATTGGTGGTTTGCGCTTGCCACCTTTATTTATACCTTGGCGGTCATGGTGGTATTTTTGGCTGTTAACGGGGTCTTTGGTGGATTTTCAAAGGCGAGCGGTCTGTCCAGCATGGGCTTTTTGGTGCTGATCGGTGGTGCGCTGGGCTATATTGGTCTGCTGATCCCCAGCGTCTGCGTGACAGTGCGGCGCTTTCACGATGTAAATCTGTCGGGCTGGTGGGTGTTGGTGGGGTTCGCGCTTGGGGCGGTTCCCTTGGTGGGGTGGATCGCCAGTATCGCCATGTTTGTCGTGACTCTGCTGCGCGGGACGGCAGGCGACAATCGATTTGGTCCCAATCCTTTGATCTAACCCTAACAACATTGCCGCCCAAGGTCAGGCTACCCGTGACAGCACCGCCTTATGCGTGTTCCTGTCGCAGTGATGCTAGCTCAAGGCAAGGGGGGGCGCCCCCCCTTTTCAACCGCGCCCCCCTTTTCATCACGGCCCCGCCCCTGTATGACGCGCGCTTAACCCAAGGAGTGTCCCATGCAAGGCAGCGCCAACCTGAACCTGATGATCAAGGCCGCGCGCCGTGCAGGCAAATCGCTGGTCAAGGATTTCCGCGAGGTGGAAAACCTGCAAGTCTCGACCAAGGGCCCGGGGGATTTCGTCTCCAAGGCCGACCGCGCCGCCGAGGATATGATCAAGGCCGATCTGATGGGCGAGCGGCCCACCTATGGTTGGCTGGGCGAAGAATCCGCCCCGATTGAGGGCCAAGACCCAACCCGCCGCTGGATCGTTGATCCGTTGGACGGCACCACGAATTTCCTGCACGGCATGCCGCATTGGGCAATTTCCATCGCCTTGGAACATAAGGGCGAGATTGTCTCGGCCGTGGTGTTCGACCCCGCCAAAGACGAGATGTTCTTTGCCGAAAAAGGTTCGGGCGCATGGATGAACGACCGCCGCTTGCGCGTGTCGGGCCGCAACAAAATGCACGAGGCGGTGTTTGCCACGGGCGTCCCCTTTGGTGCGAAAAAAACCCTGCCCGCCACGTTGCAGGATTTGGCCCGCCTGATGCCCGCCTGCGCAGGCGTGCGCCGCTGGGGGGCTGCCAGCCTGGATCTGGCCTATGTCGCCGCAGGGCGCTATGACGGCTATTGGGAACGCGAGCTCAAGGCTTGGGACATCGCCGCAGGTATTTTGCTGGTCCGCGAGGCAGGCGGCATGGTCGCCCCCATCCGCGACGGTGATGATATTCTGGACAAAGGTGCCATCCTTGTCTGCAACGATCCGCTGTTTGAACCGCTGAAGAAGATTATTCGCAACGAGTGATCAGGCCCTATTGTCGGCGGGGTGATTGATCCCATCGACCCAAGGCACATCGGGAAAATCGCGTGGGTTGATCCCATCAAGAATGGCGACATTGATCCCGTATTGGGTTGGATCAGACCTGCGCTGATGATGTGTGTAAATCCCGCAGGTTCGACAGAACCAATGTTTGGCAGTCTTGCTGCCCCATCGATAAAGGCTCAGGTTTACCGCGCCCTGCACAATGTCCACATCCGCCAGCAACGCCGAGACCACAATCGCGCCGCGCCGCGCACAATAGCTGCAATCACAGCGCCGCGCGGTATTGAACCCATCCAGCAGGGCCACCTCCAGCCCCACAATGACACGCCCCCCTCATTTGCGCACCACGCGGGGGATGGTCGACGGGCTTGTGGGCGGATTGCTGGGGGCGCCTGCATTATTGGCCCAAAACGCCCGCCCGCCTTTGCCGCGCCAGACGGGATAGGCCAGCGCCAACCCGCCCAAGAACCCCCCGATATGCGCCATATAGGCCACGCCGTCATCGGCACCAGACGAGATGATTTGCAACCCAAACCACACCCCCAACACGATCCAGGCGGGAATCGCGAAAATCCGAAAAAAGATGATGAAGATGAACAAAACATCTACGCGGGCGCGGGGGTATAACAGCAAATACCCCCCCAGAACCCCCGCAATCGCCCCCGATGCGCCCACCATCGGCCAAGGCGACGCAGGATCGGCGGCGATCTGCAAGGCTGCGGCACAAAGCCCCGACCCAAGATAGAACAACGCAAAGCGTCGATGCCCCATCGCATCTTCCATATTGTCGCCAAAGATCCACAAAAACAGCATATTTCCCAGCAGATGCATCCAACCGCCATGCAAAAACATATGGGTTATCAATGAGATATTCGCCCGCCCTGCCATCACATCTTGGGGGATCATCCCGTAGGTCGTAATAACGCGTTGTAAAGCGGTATCATCCAACTGCGACGTCAGCAAAAACACCACCACATTCATAGCGATTAGGCCATAGGTGACATAGGGCGTATTTGCCGACGGGTTATGATCGCGAATGGGGAACATTCAAACAGAATGGCCAGAAACCTTCGCACGTCAAGGGGCGGTTAGCCGCTGGACTCGCCTAAAAGCTGGGCATTGCCACCCGAGGCGGTGGTATCATTTGAGATCACGCGAAAATGCAGGACATGGGCCGCGTCTGGCCGATCGCAAATAAGGGGCACAATTGGGCCTTGGCGCAGGGCCAAGATCTGGGCATAGCTGCGGGCTGTGCTGTGATCCCCCCACCAAATCGCGCCCGAAACATTTGGCAGTTCAAGCAAACTTTCTGGCGCAAGGTCTGACATGATTTTTGCCTGCCCACCCAATGCGATGACGCAGTCCGCCTGCTGCGCCGCAAATGCCGCCCCCGGTCCAAGACATAGAATTGCATCGCGGGGCTGGGCAATCATCCAATTGGATTCGCCCGTGGGGCCGACAAGGATTCGATCCGTGATCGGGGACGCACCGCGCTGAAACCTGACCATATAATCTGGGCCGCCCGCTTTGGGCCCTGTGCCCGATAGGCCTTCACCGCCAAAGGGTTGGCTGCCCACGACCGCGCCGATTTGATTGCGATTGATATAGATATTGCCACATTTGATGGATGCAGTGACGGCCTGCACCCTGCGATCAATCCGTGTGTGCAGCCCAAAGGTCAGGCCATAACCCCGGGCATTGATATCTGCGATCACCTGATCCAAATCGGAAAATCGGGCAACGTGCAGCACTGGGCCAAAGACCTCGGTTGAAATATCGGCAATCGTATTGATCCGAAGCAAAGTTGGCGGAATGAAATTGCCTGCAGGGGCCGCGATCTGATGGATCACCTTGCCGCGTGCGATGTGATCGCGGATCACATCCGCCGCCCGTGCATGGATTACGGGGCCGATGTCGGTTGACAAATGCCACGGATCGCCCATGCTCAATTGATCCATCGCGCCTTTGAGCATTTCTTCAACATCTGCGGCAATGTCTTGTTGAAGATACAGACACCGCAGCGCCGAACAGCGTTGGCCTGCCGATTGAAAGGCTGAGGCCAGAATGTCGCGGACTGCCTGTTCGGGCAAGGCGCTAGAATCGACAACCATTGCGTTGATCCCGCCTGTTTCAGCGATCAACGGGGCGTCTGGTGACAAATGTTCCGCCATGGCGCGGCGAATACGCTGGGCAGTGGCGGTTGATCCCGTAAACGCTACGCCGTCAACGCGCGCATCCGATGTCAGTGCAGCACCGACCGCTGCACCGCCGATCACCAATTGCAATGCGGAATGCGGCACGCCGGCACGATGTAACAAATCCACCGCAAGGGTGGCAATTAACGGCGTCTCGGGCGCGGGTTTTGCAATCACCGCATTGCCCGCCATCAGCGCCGCCGCGATCTGACCTGTGAAAATAGCCAAAGGAAAGTTCCATGGCGAAATACAGGCAACGACCCCGCGCGGCAGGCCGGTCACGGGCTGATCCGCGTAATAGCGCAGAAAATCCACCGCCTCGCGCAGTTCGGCAATCGCGTCGGGGAGGGTCTTTCCCGCCTCGCGTGCAAGCAGCCCAAAAATTTCGCCGAAATTTTTGTCGTATAAATCCGCCGCCTTGCGCAGCACCGCGGCGCGATCAGGCGCGTCCCAAACCCGCGCCGCCGTCAAGGCATGATGAATGTCCGTGTTTGGAGTCACATAGCCCACCACGTCACGCGTGGCGGGGCTTTGGACTGCCTCACTGCCATTGCCCCAAACAGCCGTTGCAAAGGGCGCACGCGCGGCCTCAATCGCCGCCAGATCAGCGCGATCTGTTACATCCCAACCCGTCGAATTCTGCCGCGGAAGAACCAGACTTTTTCCCGTTTTCAAACGCGGATTCGCAGCCGTTGACCAGCTTTCGGATTGTGTTAGCGGGCAGGCGGCCACGGTTTCTGGTGCAACAGCCATATTTACAATCTGATGAACAAAGGACGAATTTGCCCCATTTTCCAACAAACGCCGCACAAGATAGGCCAACAGATCACGGTGTGCACCCACAGGTGCATAAACCCGACAGCGTGTGCCATGGGCGTTTTTGACGATCTCATGCAGTCGCTCGCCCATGCCGTGCAGGCGTTGAAACTCGTAGGTATCAGCCCCGTCTGCCATTGCCAAAATTGCCGACACTGTATGGGCATTGTGGGTGGCAAATTGCGGATAGATACGATCGGTCATCCCCAGCAATTTGCGCGCATGGGCGATATAGGCCACATCAGTTGTTTCTTTGCGGGTAAATACGGGGAAGGTATGCAGACCCAGCACTTGGGCACGTTTGATCTCGGCGTCCCAATAGGCCCCTTTCACCAGTCGCACCATGATACGGCGATCATGCGTCACCGCCTGCTGATACAGCCAATCAATCACCGCCCCTGCACGGCGGCCATAGGCCTGCACGACCACGCCAAACCCGTCCCAGCCCGCAAGTCCTGGGTCCGCCAAAACCGCACCAATCACCCGCAGCGATAGTTCCAACCGATCCGCCTCTTCGGCGTCGACATTCAACCCAATTCCAGCAGATTTCGCCAAACCGGCAAGCGCCGCCAAACGTGGCACCAATTCGCGGATCACGCGCCCCTCTTGCGCCACCTCATAGCGCGGATGCAGCGCTGAGAGCTTTACCGAAATCCCGTTGTTGGCGCGAATATCAGTGCCATTCGTGCGGATGGTGCTGATTGCCGCGCCATAGGCCACATGATATCGCCGCGCATCTTCGTCTGTCCGCGCCGCCTCGCCCAGCATATCAAACGAATAGGTATATCCTTTTTCAGCCCGAGATTGCGCGGCCTCTATCGTCTGACCCAGCACAAAATTCCGCCCCATTTCCTGCATGGCACGCCCCACGGCGGCGCGGATCACAGGCTCGCCCAATCGTTTTATCGCACCGCGCAGATGGGCGACCAGACCCGTGTCGCCGTCCTCCAATACCTTACCTGTCAACATCAGAGCCCAAGTGGAGGCGTTCACCAAACTGGATGCTGATTTGCCCAAATGCCGGCCCCAATCGCCGGGCGCAATCTTATCCTCTATCAATGCATCCATCGTCGCCGCGTCGGGCACGCGCAACAACGCCTCGGCCAGACACATCAGGGCAATGCCCTCTTGGGTGGACAGGCCATATTCGACCAAAAACACCTCCATCAGGGCAGGGCGGGCGCTGGTGCGAATATCGCGCACCAATTGTGCCGCTTGATCCGACACCTTGACGCGCGCGGTTTTGTCCAGTGCCGCCTGCACGATCAATTCGCGCAACAGCCCGTGTTCGTCCGCCAATGCCCCGTTTTGTATGATATCCCAAGCGTCCTGCATATCTGCCCCCATTTTTTTCAGAATACCGGAAAATTGGTGGGATATTTCCCTGAAATTGTGCCAAAAACAGTGAAATCGACTGAAATATGGGAATGATTCATGCCAAACGATCTGCCAGAGCTGGACAGCTTTGACCAAGCTATCTTGCGACATCTCGCAACCGATGGTCGCATCAGCGCAACAGAATTGGCTGGTCGCATCGGACTTTCGAAATCGCCGACAATGGCGCGGATCAAACGGCTGGAAAACGCGGGCGTGATTGCAGGCTATGCGGCGCGTCTAAACCCGATTCGCATGGGTCTGGCGCATACCGCCTTTGTCGAAGTGCGGCTTTCCGATACGCGCGAAGCCGCCCTGCGCGCCTTTAACGCCGCCGTCCTGCTGATCCCCGAGGTTGAGGAATGCCATATGATCGCGTCACGCTTTGATTACCTGCTTAAGGTGCGCACAGCCGATATGATTGCCTATCGCCGTGTCTTGGGCGAACATATCTCGGCCCTGCCCCATGTTGCCAGCACATCAACCTATGTGGCGATGGAAACCATCAAAGAGGCTTAGACCGCAGCGGCCCCTTCCTCATTGCCCAAACATCCTCGGGGGGGCGAGCACAGGATTTGGGGGGCAGACAGCCCCCCTTTTTGCCTAATCCGCAATCACGTCCTGACGCTGTTGCCCCAGACCTGCGATGCCCAATTCCACCACATCCCCCGCCCGCAGATATTTGGGCGGCTTTTGCCCCATGCCCACCCCGGGCGGCGTGCCTGTGGAAATCACATCGCCGGGATGCAACGTCATGAATTGCGACAAATAGCTGATCAAGAACGCCACCCCGTAAACCATCGTGCGGGTCGATCCGTTTTGATATTTGTGCCCATTCACCGTCAGCCACATATCCAGATTCTGCGGGTCCGCCACCTGATCGCGTGTGACCAGCCACGGCCCGATTTGCCCGAAATTGTCGCAAGATTTGCCCTTGGTCCATTGGCCAGACCGCTCAGTTTGGAATGCACGTTCCGACACATCATTGGTGATCGCATAGCCCGCGACATGGGCCAAGGCATCAGCCTGCGTCACATATTTCGCTTGACTGCCGATGATAACGGCCAATTCCACCTCCCAATCGGTTTTCTCGGACGTCTTTGGGATGATGATCGGATCGTTCGGCCCGCAAATGGCGCTTGTGGCCTTCATAAAGATAATCGGCTCTGGCGGGACGGTCAGACCACTTTCGGCGGCGTGATCGGCATAATTCAGACCAATGCAGATAAATTTTCCAGTTCCCCCGACGCAGGGACCAAGGCGCGTATCTGCAGCCACAATCGGCAAAGATGCTGCATCCACGCCGCGCAGCATGGCCAGCCCCGCATCCGACAGCACAGCGCCGCCAATATCGGGCACAAGCCCCGTCAAATCGCGGATCGTGCCGTCTGTGTGCAGCATTCCAGGGCGTTCAGCGCCCGCAGCGCCATGGCGAAGTAGTTTCATGATATTTCCTTAGGTATTGGTCCAGCCGCCATCGATGAAATGCGCGGTGCCTGTTGTATAACTGCTTTCATCGGATGCCAAATAGGCGACCAAGGCCGCGATTTCTTCGGCTTTGCCAATGCGGCCAATCGGTTGGCGGGCGATAAAGGCGGCCTTGGCCGCGGCATAATCTCCCGTCGCGTGAAGGCGCGCCTCAAGCGAGGGGCTTTCGACTGTGCCCGGGCAAATCGCATTACAGCGAATGCCCTTGGTGATGAAATCCGCCGCAATCGCCTTGGTCAGGCCAATCACTCCCGCCTTGGTCGCCCCGTAAACAAAGCGGTTGGGCGCGGCGATCGCCCCGCCCACCGCCGAGGCCATGTTGATAATCGATCCATTCCCCCGTGCAATCATGCCGGGCAAAAAGGCGCGGCACATCCGATACATGGCCGTCATATTCAGATCGACAGAAAAGGCCCATTGATCTTCGTCGCAATCCAAAATTGTGCCTGCGGCCACGAACCCCGCGCAGTTGAACAGCGCATCTGGCGCAATCTCTGACGCCGCCTGCGCCACTGCCGCCGCATCGCGCACGTTCAAAACACGGGTTTCCATGCCCGTCAGCCCCGCAAGCGCATCCGCATTTATATCGGTCGCAATGACCTTTGCGCCCTCTGCCGCCATGCGCAGCGCCGAGGCGCGGCCAATACCCTGCCCCGCCGCCGTGACCAGCACCGTTTTGCCCGCAAGCCGTGTCATCATCGGATGTGTCATCATTTATCCCTACATCACCGCGCCGATTTGCCATGGCACAAACTCGGCCCCGCCAAATCCCAAACCTTCAGATTTCGTAATCTCACCCGAGGCGACGCGGATGAACAATTCAAACATCTCGCGCCCCTTATCGGCCAAAGTAACGCCCTGATCAATGACATCGCCCGTGTTCAAATCCATATCTTCGGACATATGGTTGAACATTTCCGAATTGGTCGCAACTTTGATACAAGGCACGGGCTTGTATCCCGAAACCGATCCGCGCCCTGTGGTGAACACGATCAGATTGGCCCCAGATGCCACCTGCCCTGTCACAGAGCATGGATCATAACCAGGACTGTCCATGAATACGAACCCCTTTTTTGTGATGGGTTCGGCGAATTGATACACATCCGTCAAAGGGGCCGATCCGCCCTTTGCCACAGCCCCCAGCGATTTTTCCAAAATGGTGGTCAAACCGCCCCGCTTGTTGCCGGGGCTGGGGTTGTTGTTCATCTCGCCCAAATTGCGGGCGGTGTAATCTTCCCACCATTTGATGCGGGCAATCAGCTTTTCGCCCACCTCTGGCGTCACGGCGCGACGGGTCAGCAGATGTTCGGCGCCGTAAATCTCGGATGTTTCCGACAGGATGGTTGTGCCGCCGTGGCGCACCAGCAAATCGGATGCCACGCCCAGCGCGGGGTTGGCCGTAATGCCAGAATAGCCGTCCGATCCGCCGCATTGCATCCCGATGACCAATTCGGACACAGGGATAGGCTCTCGCGCCTTAGACTCGGCCATCAAGGCCATTTCGCGCAATGCCTCAACCCCGCGTTCCACAGTGCGGCGCGTGCCACCTGCCTGCTGAATGGTCATATGGCGAAAATTGCCGTCTTGCCGCATGGCGGCACGGCCCACAAGATCGGGCACTTGCATCACCTCACAGCCCAGACCCACCAGCAAAATCCCCCCGAAATTCGGGTTTTGCGCATAGCCTTGTAGGGTTCTAAACAGGGTGCGGTAGCCCTCATTATCCCCCGACATCCCGCAGCCCGAAGAATGGGCAATCGGCACAATCCCGTCGACATTTTTCAGGGCGCGAAACCAATCGGTTTTCTCGGCCTCAGCGGCGATGAACTGCGCCACCGACCCAGAACAATTGACCGATGTCAGCACGCCCAGATAATTGCGCGTCCCTGCCCGCCCGTCGGCGCGCCGATAGCCCATGAATGTCCGCGCCTCAGATATCGGCGGCAAAGCCACGCTTTCACTGGCATAGGCATAATCGCTGGAATGATCCGACATCGCCAGATTGTGCACATGGACATGGCCGCCTGCAGCGATATCTACTGTGGCCGCGCCAATGATCTGCCCATAACGGCGCACCACTTGGCCCGCAGCAATCGGCTGATTGGCCATTTTATGGCCCCGCGCCACACGCTCAACAGCCGTCACGCCCAGCGATTGCGCCCCCGCCAGCAGGTCAATCAGCGTGATATCGACATTGTCATCTGGATGCAGGCGAATGGTTTGTGTCATATCAACCTCATGAATTCAGGCCCAAAAGGGCGCGGTCAAGATGGGTATAGCCGCCGTCCACAAACAGCCATTGCCCCGTGGTATGGGTTTGCGCCAGATGAAATACCACCGAATTGGCGATTTCTCGCGCCGTGGTCATTCGCCCGCCCATCGGAATGCGCGCCGTAATCTCGGCCAATTTTCCCGCAGGATCGTCCAAAGATTGCAGCCAGCGATCATAAAGGGGCGTCATCACCTCGGCGGGGATAACCGCGTTCACCCGCACACCGTCCATTGCCAGCGCCGCCGCCCATTCCCGCGTGAGGCCCAGTTGCGCGGCCTTGGCGGCAACATAGGCCGATGTGCCGCCCTGCCCCGTGACGGCGGTTTTGGACGAGATATTGATCACCGCGCCTCGACTGGCGCGCAAATCCTCCACCAGCAAATGCATCAGCGTGTAATAATGGATCAGATTTTGATCCAAAGAGGTGCGAAACGCATCTGGCCCCGCCGTCAGCCCCAGCCCGTCATTAGCCCCCGCATTGTTGACCAATCCGTAAACTTGGCCCCAGCGCGCATGGGTCGCCGCCACAGCCTTGCGGCAATCATCATCTTTCGATAAATCCGCCTGCACCCAACCTGCCCGCGGACAAATCGCCGCCAATTCGGTCAAAAACACAGGATCAGGCGCGGAACGCGCGTAAATCACAGGCACCGCCCCCTCTTCGGCCAGCACCATCGTGATCGCGGCACCAATGCCCGACGCGCCGCCTGTCACCACGACAATCTTGTCTTTTAACCCCAGGTCCATGGAAACCCCGCTTTATACTAATATGTTTATCATACTAGTATGCAGCCTTGTCGAGAGCAAAACCGCGTTGACAGGGGCTGCGGCCTTTGCCATGCCTTACCCAAAGCCCATAGGATCATGATGCGCCTGACCGATTGCCATAATTTTCACGATTTCCGCCGTCTTGCCAAATCACGCCTGCCCAGCCCGATCTTTAACTACATCGACGGCGGCGCGGATGATGAGGTGACGTTACGCCGCAACACCGACGCCTTTAACGCGGTCGATTTGGTGCCGAACGTTCTGCGCGGCGTGGAAAACGTCGATCTTTCGGTCACAGTCATGGGGCAAAAACTGGCCCTGCCCGTGTATCTGTCGCCCACGGCCCTGCAACGCCTGTTCCACCATCAAGGTGAACGCGCAACGGCGGCGGCGGCAGAAAAGTTTGGAACAATGTTTGGGGTGTCGTCATTGGGCACAGTCAGCATGGCAGAACTTGCCGCCAAACACAAAACGCCGCAGGTCTATCAGTTTTATTTCCACAAAGATCGCGCATTGAATCGCGCCATGATGCATTCGGCGAAAACGGCGGGCATTCAGGTAATGATGCTGACTGTGGACAGTATAACTGGCGGCAACCGCGAACGCGATTTGCGTACGGGCTTTTCGATCCCGTTCCGTCTGACCTTGGGCGGCATGGCGCAATTTGCGGTCAAACCGATGTGGGGTATCAATTACGTCACGCATGAACGCTTCAGCCTGCCACAACTGGATGAACATATCGACATGAAGGGCGACAGCCTGACCATTGGGCGCTATTTCTCTGAAATGCTGGACCCTGGGATGAATTGGGACGATGTGGCGCAGATGGTGTCCGAATGGGGCGGACCGTTTTGCCTGAAGGGGATCATGAGTGTTACGGATGCAAAACGCGCCGCTGATATTGGTTGTGCGGGGATTGTGTTGTCAAATCACGGGGGGCGGCAATTGGACGGCTCACGCAGCGGCTTTGATCAGTTAGATGAAATTGTCCAAGCGGTTGGCGATCGTCTGGATGTGATGATCGACGGTGGGGTGCAACGCGGCAGCCATGTGATCAAGGCGCTGTCTTTGGGGGCCAAAGCCGTGGGCCTTGGCCGTGCCTATCTGTTCCCCCTCGCCGCCGCAGGTCAGGCAGGCGTGGAACGCGCCCTAACCCTGATGCAGGCCGAACTGACGCGCGATATGCGCCTGATGGGCGCGAAATCTATTGCGGAATTGTCGCCACAGAATTTGAGGTTTCGGTAAGATCGAACAGTCCAATTCAAACTGATTTTTGCAGGCTTCACTGATTGCTGGGAAAGTGATTTTCAAACACTGCAAAAGCGCGTTGCTCAACCGCCCCCACCTGATCAAGGGAAAAGGCCGTGCAAGCGCGCGCAGGTGGAAAATCGGCGGCGTCGAAAAACCTGTCAGTCTAAATCATGTCTATATATCAATAACATAGTCGAAAAAATTGGTGCCCGCGGCCGGACTTGAACCGGCACGACCTTGCGATCGGGAGATTTTAAGTCTCATGTGTCTACCATTTCACCACGCGGGCACGCACCTAGCATAACCGATCCAGCCGCAACGGCAAGCCGCGGCACAGCAATTGACACGCGTAGCCATCCAGTATCTTGTTTCGCAATCGCTGGAATGAGGACGATATGAAAAAGATTTACCCAAACGCAGCTGCCGCGCTGGATGGGCTGCTGTTTGATGGCATGCTGATCGCGGCCGGCGGATTTGGTCTGTGTGGCATACCAGAGTTGTTGATTGACGGCATAAAACAGGCGGGCACCCGTGATCTGACCATCGCGTCAAACAATGCGGGCGTCGATGGATTTGGCTTGGGCGTCCTGCTTGCCACGCGGCAGGTCAAGAAAATGATCTCGTCTTATGTCGGGGAAAACGCGGAATTTATGCGCCAATATCTGTCGGGCGAATTGGAATTGGAATTCAACCCCCAAGGCACGCTGGCCGAACGTCTGCGGGCAGGCGGTGCGGGCATCCCAGGGTTTTACACCAAAACAGGGGTGGGCACGATCATTGCCGAGGGCAAGGATGTGAAAACCTTTGATGGGCAGGATTATATTTTGGAACGCGGGATTGTGTCCGATCTTGCCATCGTCAAGGCATGGAAGGCCGACCCATCAGGCAACCTAGTGTTTCGCAAAACTGCGCGCAATTTCAATCCGCCTGCGGCCACTTCGGGTAAAATCTGCATCGCCGAGGTTGAGGAGATTGTTCCCTTGGGCGCGCTTGACCCCGACACGATCCACCTGCCTGGCATCTATGTGCACCGCATCATCCAAGGCGATCACGAAAAGCGCATCGAACAGCGCACCACCCGTAAGCGCGAGGTATAGCCATGTGGGACCGCAATCAAATGGCCGAACGCGCCGCGCAAGAATTGCAAGACGGCTGGTATGTGAACCTTGGCATCGGCATCCCGACCTTGGTGGCGAATTATATCCCCAAGGGGGTCGAGGTGACGCTGCAATCGGAAAACGGCATGCTGGGCATGGGGCCGTTTCCATTCGAGGGCGAAGAAGACCCTGATCTGATCAACGCAGGCAAGCAGACCATAACTGAGTTGCCGCAAACCGCGTTCTTTGATTCCGCCCAAAGCTTCGCGATGATTCGTGGTGGCAAAATCGCAATGGCGATCTTGGGCGCGATGGAAGTGGCCGAAAACGGCGATCTGGCCAATTGGATGATCCCGGGCAAGCTGGTCAAAGGCATGGGCGGGGCAATGGATCTGGTCGCGGGCGTGGGCCGCGTGGTTGTGGTAATGGATCACACCGCAAAGACGGGCGAATCAAAGGTGCTGAAATCCTGCACCCTGCCCCTGACGGGCAAGGCCGTGGTCAACCGCATCATCACCAATCTGGGCGTGCTGGATGTGGTCAAAGGCGGCTTGCGGATCGTCGAATGTGCCACAGGCGTGAGTGAGGCAGACCTGCGCGCTGCAACCGAGGCCACAATCGTCGCCTAATTCTCTTTTTTCTAAATATTCTCGGGGAAGGTTTCAATTGCTACAGCAATTGAAACTTGGGGGGCAGGCCCCCCATCCCACCCTTGGCGAGACATCCAGACTGTGCTAATCATTCCCCGTTCTCAGGGCGGGGCGCAATTCCCCACCGGCGGTATAGCCCGCGAGCGCTCCCGCGAAACAAATGTTTTGCGAGAGGTCAGCAGATCCGGTGTAACTCCGGGGCCGACGGTATAGTCCGGATGAAAGAGAACCATATAGGGCTGGCCCATTCGGGCAGGCCCCCTGTGGCGCTTGCTCTGGGACCTGTCGCAACTTTGCAAAGGTTCCAAAATGACTATGAATGATACAAAGACCACACCCCGCATCGCAATCATCAAGGCGCGTTGGCACGCAGACATCGTCGACCGCGCGCATGAGGGGTTCCTTCAGGCGGCAGCGGACTTGCTGCCGACAGCCCAAATTCACGCCTATGACGTGCCTGGCGCATTCGAGATGCCCCTCACTGCCCGCAAATTGGCTGACACAGGTGCCTATGATGCCATCGTCGCGATTGCTTTGGTCGTCGACGGCGGCATTTACCGCCATGATTTCGTTGCAAGCGCCGTGGTCGATGGCCTGATGCAGGCACAAATGGACACCAACGTGCCCGTATTCTCCGTCTCGCTCACGCCACATAACTTTCAACCTGTGGATGTTCTGACGGAATTCTATGCCGAGCATTTTGTCAAAAAGGGCCACGAGGCGGCCAATGCAGTCAAAATGGTGCTGGAGCTAAATACCAAAATAGCAGCTTTGGGTTAGTCCCAAAGCACGGCCCCTTTGCCCGAAGTAAGGTGCGTGGAAACCACGCACCCTACGTCACGCCCTTGCGGTCGCTAAGATTTATGACAACACTTCTTGGCATGAGCGCACTTTCGACGGTGCAACCCCATTGGGCTTGCAACCATATTGGCACATTCTCAGCCACCGCCATCAGCTAAGTAGGGTGCGTGGTTTCCACGCACCGCTCCGCCAAAGTCACAGTTACAGAAAATGCCCAAACTTGCGCGCTTTGGTCTGCAAATAAGCGGCATTGAACGGGTTTGGTGGCGTGATCAGCGTCTCGGTGCCCACAATCTCTATCCCATAGCGCTGCAATCCTATGACTTTATCAGGATTATTGGTCAAAAGCCGCACTTGGCTATGCCCTAAATGCCGCAATATTAGAGCTGCAGGCGCATAATCGCGCCCATCTTCGGGCAGGCCCAACGCCACGTTGGCCTCGACCGTATCCATTCCCTGATCCTGCAACGCATATGCGCGCATCTTATTGGCCAAACCAATGCCGCGTCCCTCATGGCCACGCAAATAAATCAAAATTCCGCCAGTTTCGGCAAACCGCCGCAGGCTTGCTTGCAATTGCGGCCCGCAATCACAGCGCATCGATCCAAAGGCATCCCCAGTCAGACATTCCGAATGCACCCGCACGAGCGGCCGCTCCCCAGTCAGCGGCGAGACCAGCGCGATATGCTCAATCCCATCGCGCGCGATGAAACTGTGGGCGCGAAACGGTGTCGCACTGTAGATCGTTGGCATATCAACCACTGCCACACAGTTGATCGCCGCCATCGTATCTTTGGGTTTTAGGGCTTGCATAGGCGCTCCACGTATTTCGCAAAAATATCAGATTCGACGTTCAGCATTGCCCCAACGTTGCGTGTTTGCAGATTGGTATGGGCCCATGTATGAGGAATGATCGTCAAACGAATGATTGCATCACCATCCTGCTGATCTTCCACGGCGTTCACTGTCAAACTGATCCCATCCAGCGCGATCGACCCCTTTTCAACCGCATACCGCGCAAGCGACTGTGGCAAGCGCAGTGCAATCAGATAGGCTTCTGCTTGGGGGATTATCGATATTAATTCCGCCTGCCCGTCCACATGGCCCTGAACCAAATGCCCCGAAAGCCGCGTCGACAAGGACACGGCCCGCTCTAGATTAACCACACCACTCATCGCCAGCGCACCCATGTTGGTGCGGGCCAGGGTCTCGGCACTGGCGTAAAACACCGCTGTACCTGCCGCATCAAATTCAACCACAGTCAGGCAGACCCCGTTGACCGCCACGCTTTCGCCCAAGGTCAGATCAACAAACCCAGTGGCCAGACGCAGGACCAACTTGCCGTGATCCCGATCAGCCGCCACTATCTGCCCCAAACTTTCGATGATGCCTGAAAACATATTCTAATCCTTTTCACGAATGCTGATTTGGTCATTTGGCTGGGAAATGGTCACCCATTCATCCCAACATCCCAGCGCCTCAATGCTGCCCAAAACACTTGGACCCGCCTCAACCAAGGCCTCATTACACCCCATCGCGCCCAAATCCAGTAGCGCCTGCTCTATGTTCTGCGCGATCATCACGCGAAATCCCCGCGCCTCGGCACCGCGTTGATAGGCCAAATCAACCCGCCCGCGCCGATCCAAAATGCACAAAACCCGCGACTTGCCCGCAAAATCAGGCACATGGCGCACGGTGAATTCCGGCGTATCGGCCAAAATCGTGCCCGACCCTGTAACAATCGCATCCGCGCGGCGGCGCAATTCATGCGCCAACTGCAGCGCCGCTGGGCCCGTAAATGTCTTGTGCCCCGCAGGTGGGATCATTTTTCCGGCCGCATTCAACGCCTGTTTGACGGTTACAAACGGCCGCCCCCGCGTCACCCGCATCACAAAGGGCGCGGCCAATCGCACGACTTGGGCGCGCAACGCCCCCGTTTCTGGATGCTGCAGCTGTGCCAAGGACTGCACGGTTAACCCCGCATCCGCCAACCTCACGGCCCCGCCTGCAGCCGTTAGATTGGGGTCTGCCACCCCATACCAAACTGCCCGGGCGGGGGTTGCCAAAATCGCCTCGGTGCAGGGCCCCGTCCGCCCCATGTGATCACAAGGTTCAAGGGTCACGACCACTGTATCAATCATGTCCACCAGCCCTGCTGTTCGCGCCACCGCAATGGCCCGCGCCTCGGCATGGGGCAGACCGTGATGCGCCGCCACCGCCAAAACTGCGCCTGACCTATCCAACAACGCGCAACCCACCGCTGGATTAGGGGCCGTTGCCCCTTCAAACAAACGCGCCTCAGCCAGCGCCAGGGCAAAGCCCTGCGCAATCCGATCGGTCATTTGTGTCTTTACATCCGCCACAGCACCCATCCAAACCAATCAGGGCGCCAAACCAAAAAGCGCCCTCCTGAATGGGGGCGTTTTGATCTGTCCTCTTTCATCCGGACTATACCGTCGGCCTTGGAATCACACCAAGTCTGCTGACCCAAGGGGTTTCAGTTGAAACCCCAAGGCGCTCGCGGGCTTGTGCCAAAGGCCATCACCGCCGGTGGGGAATTGCGCCCCGCCCTGAGAACTGCATCTTACATATGGGAATGCATCGAAACTTCAAGCCGAAAAGGCCCGCAATCAAATCGCCCTCTTCTTCTTTTTCCAAAGATCCTCAGGGGGCGGGCACATTGCGCACCAATGTGCCGAGGGGGGTCGAGCCCCCCTATCCCGCAGATATCACCTTAAACACGCATGGATCGGTGACCAATTCGGGCGGGCTTGCGCATAACCCTTGCGCGACGGTCCATGCAGCCAACACTTTGGGCACATAATCACGGGTTTCCGGATAGGGGGGGACGCCATCATTGGCAGTTACCGCCCCCTCGCCCGCATTATAAGCCGCAAGCACCATCACGGGATCTAAATCGAACTGATCCATCAGCCAATCCAAATAGGCGACCCCCCCCTTGATATTTTGCACAGGATCCGACGCGTCTTTGACTCCAAACCGGGCTGCGGTCTCGGGGATCAATTGCATCAACCCTTGCGCGCCTTTTGGGCTGACCGCCGCCGCATCGCCACCGCTTTCAATCCCCATCACCGCCAAAACAAGCGCAGGCGACACATTTGTGCCAATTGTCGCCTTTAATATCTCAGTGCCATAGGTTTGTGCCAATTCTTGCATCGCTTGCAAGCGTGGCGCGGCCACGCGCGCGCCCTTTGGCCCTTGGCTCAGCGCGGACAGCGCACGACCAAACCGCCCTGACACATCCGACCGCCCAGGAGCCACCAATTCCCAATACCACCCGTAAACGGCGACCGACGTCGGGATATCGACCAATGCGGGTGCATCTCCATCGCGTTTGATCACAACCTTTGGCAAATCGCCCAACAGCCGCGCCTGTTCGGCAGGATCGATTTGCACCGTAATCCGCTTTCCGGGCTGCGGTGCGCCCACCACCACCCGTTTGAATGAAAACTGCGTATCCTGCCCCCAAGCAACGGGTGCAAGAACCAGCGGCAGGATGACTGCCAGAATCGCTGCGATGAATCGGTCTTGCATCTAATCTGATGCCGCCTGTTGTTTATCTGCTCTGGCGTAGAATCGCAGAAATCCGCGCCTTTATCCAGCAAAACCCGCGATTTTGACCATATTTTTGACCCAAACCCTCTTAGCGTCTTGCGGACAGGGCACAAATTTCCCAGCGATTACAAATTTTATCGCTTTAAAATCATACGCTTAAATATTTTCCGCAAAGTTTTTGGCATCGCTTTAAAAATGCCCCGTTTCGTCCCAAATCCCGCCATATCCGAAAGGCTATATATCCATACCGAAGGCGAGCAGATGCAAAACAGAGGTTGCATCGAAACGCAGACCCAACGGTGGAAACACTGAGCAACCCATTTGGGCAACCCTTGAAAAGGAATATATTATGAAACTGTTGAACATCTTCAAATCTTTCAAAAACGACGAAGCTGGTGCTGTGACTGTTGACTGGGTGGTTCTGACCGCTGCTGTTGTGGGTCTGGGCGCCGTTGTCGGCACGACCGTTATGCCTGGTATCACCACCGCCGGCGGCAAAGTTGTGACCAAATTGGGCACCGCAACAAACTAAAATATCTTTGATCGTAAGATCAACCAAAGCCGCGTTCAGATGAACGCGGCTTTTTGGTTTTTAAAACAACAAAAATGAAATATTAAACTCATGATTGAATTCCACTAAAATTCCTTAATTTATCAATTTTTGGCCACAATTCAAAATTAAGTATAAGTTGTTGAACCGCAGAGATGGATTAGAGACCCATCGCCCCCTGCCTTTGACTGTGCATCTCAACCCTTGAAAAGGAATATATTATGAAACTGTTGAACATCTTCAAATCTTTCAAAAACGACGAAGCTGGTGCTGTGACTGTTGACTGGGTGGTTCTGACCGCTGCTGTTGTGGGTCTGGGCGCTGTTGTCGGCACGACCGTTATGCCTGGCATCACCACCGCTGGTGGCAATGTTGTGACCAAGTTGGGCACCGCAACAAACTAATCCTGTCCGGGGCGGGTGCAAAACCCGCCCCGTATTTTTGCGCTGGTTTAATATATTTGCGATCAAATTTTTACGAAAACGATTTCAAACCCTGCAAGATACCGCAATTCCGTAAAGGTGTTTCATGCCCGATTTTAGCCGATTGAACAAAACCGCGACGGCACAACGCGTTCAGCGTTTTTTGACCGACACTACGGGCGCTGTGACAGTCGACTGGGTCGCGATTACGGGCGCGGTCTTGGCGCTCGTGATTGCATTTTTCGCCTATTTTAACGGCGAAATGGGCAATGTCTCAACAGATCTAATCACTAAAATCACCTCTCACCTGTAACATCTGGGCCACCGTGCCCCTATCGCCCTTTGGGCCAAAATTTGGACCTTCGCCATGCGTACGATTTTTGGATTGGTTTTTGTTGTTGGCCTCGCCCTTGCGGGGGCGGCGGTTTATCTTGCGAAAAGCTATTTGGGCCAACAAGACGAAGCTGCAGCCTTTCAGGCTGAGGTTCTGCGCCGCACGGGTGGCTTGGTTGAGGTGTTTGTTGTAAACAAACCCAAAAAATATGGCGAAACGCTTTCCGCAGACGACGTGCAACCCATTCTTTGGCCCCAAAATACCCTGCCAGAGGGTGCTTTTGTCGAACAGGAAAAACTGTTTCCTAGCGATACCACCGCCTTGCGCTTTGTCACCCGAGATATGGAGGCGTTCGAGCCTGTTTTGGCCGTCAAAGTTACGGAACCTGGCGCCCAAGCGGGTCTTAACGGCGATTTGTCCCAAGGGATGCGCGCCTTTGCCATTCAAGTTGAGGCGTCGGATTATCTTCAAACAGGCGATCATGTGGATGTCTATTGGTCTGGCACACCCGAAGGGTCACAATCCAGCCTGACACGATTGATCGAAAGCCAGATGAAAATCATCGCGGTAGACCGCTATAAAGACAATAAGATTTCTGACGGATCGATCACGTCGCGGTCTGTCACTGTGGCCGCCACCCCCGAACAGGTGGGCCGACTGGCCCAAGCGCAATCGACAGGTGCGTTGGCGATGTCTTTGGTCGGCATCGGCGATCAAACGCAAAACCCGGCAATTGAAATCGACAACAACCAACTTTTGGGCATCAAGCCGGCTGCTGCCGTACCTGTCGCTGAACAGGCCGCCGCACCGAAAATTTGCACAGTCCGGTCACGCAAAGGCACGGAAGTGGTCGAAATTCCAATTCCCTGCTCGCAATAGCTGGGATGTATTGGCAAAGACCGCACAACCCAATCGCGGGGATACACCAAATAAGGTGTGTCCCTTTGCGCCATGAACATAATCTTAGGCATAACTTGACAATCTGGAATCAACAACGCGATACAAGCTTTTGATTCTTGCTAAAAATTACCAGATAAGACATAATAAAATTGGATTGGGCACCTAAGACCCAACCAGAGGTATTGAAAGGGCAGTTTTCATGCGAATGCATAGGCTTATGGCAGCACTCCTGCTTGCGCTGTGCCTCTCACCCGCAGGGGCGCAGACCTTGCACGTGATGACGGGAACGGCCTCTGAACCCCTTATCGTGCCGATGAATCGCGCGGTCGTCGTGGAATCCGATACCAGCTTTTCCGAAGTGTCCATCGCCAATCCAGGGATCGCCGATATCTCAACGCTGTCGGATAAATCCATTTATGTTTTGGGCAAAACGCCGGGCCGCACGTCGATGACGCTGCTGTCACCCGATGGCAAGTTGATTTCGAATGTCGAAATTCATGTCAGCCCTGATATTGCCGAATTCAAAGAGCGCCTGAAGCAGATTTTGCCAGGAGAGCCGATCGAAGTGCGCACCGCCAACGACGGAATCGTATTGTCGGGCACTGTCTCGTCGGCCGCGAAACTGGACCGCGCGTTGGATTTGGCGGGCCGCTATGCCCCTGACCGCATTTCCAACCTGATGAGTGTCGGCGGCACCCAGCAGGTGATGCTCAAGGTGCGCTTTGCCGAAATGCAGCGGTCTGTCTCTAAAACCATTGCGTCATCTTTGGCAGGTGGACTGAACGGCAATGCGCTGGAAACGGGGCAATGGCTGACGGGCAGCAATTCCTTGTCCAGCGCAACAGTTGAAACCAAATCGGGCGCCGAAGGTGCCCTGCGGTTGGGCGGGTCTATTGGCAGCCTTGAATTCGCCGTCCTGTTAGAGGCCTTGGAATCCAAGGGTGTCGTGCGCACCTTGGCCGAACCCAATCTAACCGCCCTATCGGGCCAAGAGGCCAAGTTTCTGGCAGGTGGCGAATACCCCATTCCGGTCGCCCAAGATAATGGCACGGTTACTGTGGAATACAAACCCTTTGGCGTTGAGCTGAACTTTACCCCCACCGTCGTCGATGGCGACAGCATCAATTTGATCATCAACGCGGCTGTGTCGTCTATAGACAGCTCTACCACCCTCAAAACGGGCGATCTGACGATCAATTCATTCAAGCGGCGCGAAACATCAACCACTGTGGAAATGCGCGACGGCGAAAGTTTTGCGATTGCGGGTCTATTGCAAGATGATTTCCGCGATTTGAACGGTCAGGTGCCCTTTTTGGGTGATTTGCCCGTTTTAGGCGCGCTGTTTCGATCTGCCGCTTATCAGCGCTCGCAAACCGAACTGGTCATTATCGTGACGCCGCATCTGGTTACGCCCACACGTGGCGAGGCGCTGGCATTGCCCACAGACCGCGTCCACATCCCGACAGAAGCTGATCTGTTTCTGTTTGGCCGCACCGAAGGCAAACAAAAGGGGGCCGCGGGCGAAGTGGCACGGCAAGATTTCAGCGGCTCTTATGGCTATGTGATGGAGTGAAGTTATGAACCGCCAAGTCCTGACGGCGCTTTTGATCGCCACAACACTTTCGGCCTGCGATACGTCCTTTTTGAACCACGAAGCGGGCGATCTGCGCGATGGCAGCTTTGGCAATGCCACGATGAACAATTCTCTTTTGATGATGGGAGAGCTGCAGGCCACCACCAGCCTAGCACAACGTTTCGTCGCCGAAGTTCCGTCTACAATCACCTTTGATTTTAATTCTGCACAGATCACCCCGCCCGCAGCCGCAGTTTTGTCGCAACAAGCCGCTTGGATTCGTCAATTCCCCGAAGTGCGGTTTCGTGTTTATGGCCATACCGACGAAGTGGGGGGGGACGCTGCAAACCAGGCACTTGGCCTGCGCCGCGCCAATGCCGTCGTCAGCTATCTGGCGACCCAAGGCATTTCCAAATCCCGCCTTGAGGCGGTGGTATCCTATGGCAAGACCCAACCTTTGGTTATGACAGGCGGCCCAAATGAGATGAACCGCCGCACTGTCACCGAAGTCAGCGGTTTTGTGGGCAAGGATGGGCGCACACTGAACGGGAAATATGCCGCAATCGTTATGCGCGAATATATCGAAGGTGCGACACGCATTCATCCGACCAATACCGAGATCGTCACCAAGGTTGACCCGACGGCGGCCAAATAAATCAGCTATGCTGTTTCCGAAATCACGGCAATTATGCGCAAAATATGCACATAACGCCAAAGATGTCATGGATTGACGCCGATTTGGCCCCAATCCTGCCACCATCGCAGGGCATCCTGATCATCAGTAGAAACAGTCTCGCGCAGAAATTGCGCGGATGGGTCCGATCTAGATCGCGCATTTGGGCGATATTTGGATTGAATTCATCTTGAATAGGACGGATTGACGATGGCCAGTGTTGCGATCCATGAAACGCTCCCCTCCGCTTTGGTGGCCTGCACTGTCACGCGCGACGTGCAAGATTTTGAATTCCTGATCGACGAGATGGAAAATGAATTCGGCGAAAGCTGGGGCGATGTCAGCTTTGATGATGCGCTTTTGTTCCTTGGACAAGACGATTCAGATCATGTTCAATTCATGATTGTCGCCGTCAACAGTGGGGATGCGGGCGATGTCGAACGGATCGCCGCAATTGTGGCGGCGGGCAAAGCCAAGGCGATCAAGGTTATCTTATTGGCTGATGATATTGGTCCCATAGCCTTGCATCACCTTATGCGCTCGGGGGCGGATGATTTTTTGCCCTATCCGCTGCCCGACCAAGCGCTGCAAGAGGCCGTTGATCGCCTGACCGCACAGCCAGATACGGCCCAACCACCTGTCGCCCCAACACCCATTATAGCCCCTGTCGCGCGGTCGCAATCCGCGCGTGACGGGGTGGTTTTACCGGTGCATGGCCTAGGGGGCGGGGTCGGCGCAACCACTTTTGCCGTCAACTTGGCCGTTGAAATGGCCGCGCTGGCCGTCAAGGATGGTCAACGCGTTTGCCTTTTGGATTTTGATTTTCAATTTGGCAATGTGGCAACCTATCTGGACCTGCCCCGCCGCGAAGCTGTCATGGATTTGCTGGCCGAGGCCGCTATTGCAGACGACTCGGCGTTTTTGGCGGCCATGCAGACGTATCGCGATGGGCTGAATGTTCTGACTTCGCCCGTCGATATGATGCCGTTAGAAATCGTAACAGCCCAAGATATTGGTCATTTGATCGATATGGCGCGGGCCAATTTTGACTATGTCATCATTGATATGCCGACGACGATTGTGTCGTGGACCGAGGCCGTTCTCAGCCGCGCGCATATCTATTTTGGGTTATTGGAACTGGATTTGCGAAATGCACAAAATATCCTGCGCCTTGTCCGCG
The DNA here is from genome assembly GCA_040398785.1 of Cypionkella sp. Taxonomy (GTDB): domain Bacteria; phylum Pseudomonadota; class Alphaproteobacteria; order Rhodobacterales; family Rhodobacteraceae; genus Cypionkella. Next base: position 306,438 of record JBBATJ010000004.1, read on the forward strand.
CCCTGAAAGCCGAAGGTTTGCCGCATGAAAAATTGCGCTTTGGGCTGAACCGTGCGCCCCGTTTTACCGATCTGTCCGCCAAATCCCGCGTCAAGCGGATGGCCGAAAGCCTTGATATTTCACTAGAGTTACAACTGGCCGACGGCACGGCTGCCATTACAAATGCCAACGACCAAGGCCTGCCTTTGGCCGAGTCCGCCCCGAAAAACCAACTGCGCAAAGATATAATGAAATTGGCGCAATCCTTGTTTGAACTGAACGCTGCCCCCGCCGCTGCCACGGCCAAACGCCGCGCCTGACCCTGCACCGCCCCTTGTTTCTGCCAATTCAAGGGCGCGGTTTTGACTGATATTTGATCTGCATCCTTTAAATACCTGGGGAATAAAATGTTTTCGCGTTTCAAAAAGCCAGAGGGCGTCACCGCCCCCCATTTGCCGCCCGCCCGCGCCGCGATTGCACCTGCAGCGCCAACCGCATCGGCCATGGCCGCCAGATCGGGGACGCCCGCCCAGCGCCCTGCGACATATCCCACCGCAGCGCCCCAATCCACCCGCGCGCCCGTTGATATCAGCGCCGCAGACAAGGAAAAGAAACGCAAGGAACGTTTGGGCCAGATCAAACAGGATCTGCACAAACGTCTGTTGGATCAGTTGAACCTTGCCGCTTTGGATCAGGCGACTGAGGCCAACCTTAAGGCCGAGATCAGTGCGATTTCTGCCGAGGCCTTGGAAGAAATGTCGATTTCCCTGACCAAGGAAGATCGCAGCAGCATGATCCAAGACCTTTATGATGAGGTGATGGGTCTGGGTCCGCTTGAGGCGCTGTTGCGCGACGAATCCGTGTCGGATATTTTGGTCAACGGCCCAAATCGCATCTTTATTGAACGCGGCGGCAAGCTGACCCTGTCCGACATCACCTTTAAGGACGAGCGACATCTTCTGAGAATCATTGATAAAATCGTGTCTGCCGTGGGTCGTCGTGTGGACGAATCTAACCCCTATTGCGACGCGCGTCTGGCGGATGGGTCACGCTTTAACGTGATGGTGCCGCCTGTGGCCGTGGACGGCAGTTTGGTGTCGATCCGTAAATTCAAAAAAGATAAGTTGGGCATTCCCGATTTGGTCAATTTCGGGGCCTTTACCCAAGAAATGGCCATGTACCTAGAGGCCGCTGTGTCCTGCCGTTTGAATGTGATCGTCTCGGGCGGGACGGGTTCGGGCAAGACCACCACGCTCAATGCCCTGTCGTCGTTTATTGATAACACCGAACGCGTCCTTACAATCGAAGATACCGCCGAATTGCAACTGCAACAGGTCCATGTGGGTCGTATGGAAAGCCGCCCCGCCAACGTCGAAGGTAAGGGCGCCGTCACCCAGCGCGACTGTTTGCGCAACGCGTTGCGGATGCGTCCTGATCGTATCATCGTCGGCGAAACGCGCGGCGAAGAGGTTATCGATATGCTGCAAGCGATGAACACGGGTCACGATGGATCTATGACAACGATCCACGCCAACAACGCCCGTGACGGCATTTCGCGTCTGGAAAACATGGTCGCCATGGCCGGAATTGAAATGCCCCTCAAGGCGGTGCGCAGCCAAATCGCCTCGGCAGTCAACCTGATCGTGCAGGCCTCACGCTTGCAAGACGGCTCGCGACGCATGGTTTCGATCACCGAGATCACGGGTATGGAGGGCGAAGTTATCTCTATGCAAGAGATTTTCCGATATGAACGCTTGGGCCTTGAACCTAACGGTAAGATTATTGGCCGCTTTAATGCAACGGGCGTGCGCAGCCACTATTCAGATCGTTTCCGCCAATGGGGGTATGAACTGCCCGCGTCGATCTATGATCCTGTGATGTAAGGTAACACCATGACCCTTGGCATCGCCCCTCTGGTTTATATTCTGATTTTCGTCGCGGTCGTCGTTCTGGTCGAAGGCGTCTATATGCTGGCCTTTGGCAAATCGATCAGCATGAACAATCGTATGTCGCGGCGTATGGCTTTGCTGGAAAAATCCAATGACCGCGAGCAGGTTCTGGAACAACTCCGTAAGGAAATGAACCAGCATATCAAATCGCGTGGCATTCCGTTATATTCGATACTTGCGAAAAAGGCTCAACGTGCCAACATCGCCTTTAGCCCCGCGCAGTTGGTCCTGCTGATGTGCGGCGCCTCTGTGATTGCGTTTTTGGGCATGACCTTTGCCACCAGTGCGGGCAGCACGGTGCGCGGCGCGCTAAGTGTTGCAATGGGCTTTGGTGGGGTTTATTTTTGGATCAATGGCAAGGCCAAGAAACGCATGGCTTTGCTAGAGGAACAATTGCCCGAAGCGGTCGAATTGATGGTGCGGTCCTTGCGTGTGGGACATCCGTTAACTTCGGCGATCGGCATTGTCGCCAAAGAGGTGGCTGATCCTTTGGGCACCGAATTCGGCGTCATCGCAGACGAGGCCGCCTATGGCCGCAACGTCGCCGACAGTCTGAAAAACTTTGCCGAACGCATGGACAATCAAGACATTCGGTTTTTGTCGGTTGCTGTGAATATCCAACAATCTTCGGGTGGAAATTTGGCCGAGATTTTGGACGGGCTGTCCAAGGTGATCCGTGCACGGTTCAAACTGTTCCGCCGCGTCGCCGCCATTACCGCCGAGGCGAAATGGTCCGGTATGTTCCTATCGGCTTTTCCGGTCATGGCCCTCGTCTTGATCCTGATTTTCAAGCCCGATTTTTATGATGATGTGATGCAGACATCCGCCTTTGTGCCTGCCTGTATTTTCGTCGGTGTGTTTTTGGTCATGAACGTGGTGTTCATGAAAGTCATGACAAATATTAAGGTGTAAATATGGGATTGCTTGCGTCACTCTATGCCCCTTTGCAATCGCAATTCGGCCCCCTTGCACCCTTGATGATCATAGGCGGATTGGGTCTGGCCCTGATCTTGTCAGTTCTGCCATTCTTGCTGACCAAGAAAGAGGATGGGTTTTCCAAACTCAAGGCCCAGCGCGAGGGCCGCGATGTGTCGGCAAACGCCAAGTCCACAGAAAACCTTTTGCGGCGCGACGAAAAGAACGACAAGCTAAAGAAATTTGCGTCTTTCTTGGAACCGCAAGATGCGGATTCTTTTTCGGCGGCAAAAATGCGGATGCTGCAGGCGGGCTATCGCAGCAAAAATGCCGTGCGTATGTTCCACTTTGCGCAATTTACCTTGGGCTTGGGGCTGTTGGTGCTGGGCATCCTGTATACCCTGCTTTTGTCGATGAAAGCCGAAGTTTCGACCCAGACGATGATCCTTGCGACGATTGGGCCGGCTGGCGCGGGATATTATCTGCCACAATATTGGGTGACGCGCCGCATTCAAACCCGTCAAACTGAAATTACCGAAGGCTTTCCAGATGCGCTGGATCTGATGCTGGTCTGCGTCGAGGCGGGGCAATCGCTGGACCAATCCATCAACCGAATCGCCAAAGAGGCCCGTGCAGGTTATCCCGCCCTAGCAGATGAATTTGACATCATCGCCCAAGAGGTCAAGGCAGGCAAAGAACGCACCAGTGTTCTAAAAGATATGGCCGCGCGGGTGAATGTCGGCGATATCACCTCATTTGTGACGACCCTTGTGCAATCGGCGACGTTCGGCACCTCAATCGCCGAGGCATTGCGGATGTATTCCGCCGAAATGCGTGACAAACGCGTGATGAAGGCCGAAGAGGCCGCAAATAAGTTGCCGACGAAGATGACACTTGGCACAATGATGTTCACTTTGCCGCCGCTTTTGGTCATTCTGATTGGGCCATCATTGCACGGTATTACCAAAATGTTGGGGTCTGGCTGATCAAGGGGAACAGCGTGTTCAAATCCGCCGCTGTGGCTGCAATTGTTCTGTTGACCGCCTGTGCGCAGACAGGCGGTCTTAATCGTCTGCTCAACGCATCCCCCCTGCCCGCCGCAGATGCCCCTGGGTTTGCACCAGGCGTAGATGCACAAAAACTGGGCGCGGATGGATTACTGGTCGGCCACCGCCTCATGGCCGCAAATGAACCTGAACTGGCGCTCAAGGCTTATTTGCGCGCGGCGGGCGAAATTGGCGCGAATGTTGATGTTCTATCAGCCATTGGCAGCGCAAATCTGGCCTTGGGCCGACTGGGCCAGGCCGAGCAGATCCTGCGCCGTGCCGTGGATGCGGATCCAACCTTTGTGCCTGCACAAAACAATTTGGGTGTTGTGCTGATGGAACGCGGCCAGATTTCGCAGGCCCGCGTGGTTTTTGAACGCGCCTTTGCGCTGGACAGTGGCCGATCAGACGCTATCCGCGAAAATTTGAAACGTGCTATCGCGGTTATGAACAATTCGATATATGCTAAAGATCAGGTTGAAAAACCTTTGATGAATTTGGTGCGGCGTGGGCAGGGCGATTACCTTCTGCTTTCGCAATTATAAGACGATTTTAGGCCGAGCAGCCGCTAAAAAGGACGCAAAATGCGCCACATAAACCGTGTCTGCCAGCAATTTCCGCTGGTCTTATGCCTTGCAGTTACATCTGTTTTTACAGGTTGCAGTTCGATTAAAACTCCAAAGGGTGCGCAACGTGCCATTGCCAGTGTCGACGCTGTCGATCAAACCAATTTGTCTGAAATCATGTTGGCCGTGGGCGACCCTGTCGAGGCAGTTGCCTATTTCCAAAAGGCCTCTGCCGATAAGCCTGACCGCATTGATTTGAAACGTGGCTTGGGCAAATCATTGTTGCGTGCAGGGCGCGGCGCAGAGGCGGTGCAAGTTTGGACCAATATCACCATGTCCAAAGACGCAACGGACGAAGACCGCACCAACTTGGCCGAGGCCTTGATCCGCGCCAATGATTGGCCGCGCGCCACCCAAGTTTTGGCACAAATCCCCCCAACCTATGAAACCTTTGATCGTTATCGCCTTGAGGCGATGGTGGCCGACAGCCGCAAAGATTGGGCCAAGGCCGACAGTTTTTATGAGATTGCCGCAGGCATGACCACAAAACCCGCGCCCATTTTGAACAATTGGGGTTTTTCCAAACTGACACGCGGCAAGGCTGCCGAAGCAGAGCCCTTGTTCTTGCAAGCGATCACTTATGACGACACTCTGTTTGCGGCCAAGAATAACCTTGTTCTTGCCCGCGCCGCCCAACGCAAATACGATTTGCCCGTGATCAATATGACCCAAACGGAACGTGCCGAACTGTATTACACGGCAGGTCTTGCCGCCATAAAACAAGGCGATATCCAGACCGGAAAGCAGCTTTTGCAACTCGCTATTGATACAAATCCCCAATATTTCGAGGCCGCACAACGCAGCCTTGCCGCATTACAAGGCTGACCCCATGACCATATTGCCGCCAATCGCCGCCCTGATCGCCCTGCCTTTTGTTGCCCTGATTTGTCTTTGGGTGGCATGGTCGGATATGAAATTCATGAAAATCCCCAACAAGGCCGTCGCGGCCTTGATGATTGTCTATATTGTGGCGGGGGGTGTTTGGATTCTGTCGGGCCTGCTGCCTTGGCAAGATGTGATGTGGGGCGCGGCCCTTGGCGTCATCGTTTTGGTGATCGGATTTATCGTGACCGCACTTGGCATGGTGGGTGCAGGCGATTCAAAATTCGCCGCCGCCATGGCACCGTTTTTTGTGGGCGCACAGATCAGTTATGTGCTGGCCCTGTTCGCCGCCTGCCTGTTGGGCGCGTTTTTCGTCCATCGTGTGATAAAATGGACCCCCCCCCTGCGCAAGCGCATTGGCGAATGGGAAAGCTGGGAGCGTAAGGATTTTCCAATGGGTCTGGCGTTGACGGGAACAATGATCGTCTATTTGGTTTGGCAGGTATGGCCGCTTTTCGCCCCCGTTTCCGCCTAATTCCCGCCCCAGTTTCTGTGCAACACTTCCCGCAACCAAAAGGGGATGTTGCGATGAATATGCAGCCGATGCTGGGCGTTGCCGCGCCTGCCGAGCCGCGCGAATTGCGCGAAACGGGTCTAAGCCCCGTGATGATGCGTGATATTTTGTTGAAAACCATCTTTCGCACCAATTTGGGTTTGGTCAGCGATCTGTCGCGCGTCATCGCCCTGCCCAATCAATTGACCCAAAGTCTGATCGAGGCTGCACGCGGTCAGCGCCTGATCGAGGCGATGGGAACCCTGAACGCCACCTCTGGCCCCGAGATGAGCTATCAGTTGACAGACGCAGGCAAGGCCCGCGCGATTGAGGCGTTGAAACAGTCCGAATATTACGGCGCGATGCCCGTGCCGTTGCAATCCTATGCCGCACAGATGAAACGCCAATCGGTGCGCGACATCAAATTGACCCGCGCTGATCTGGTGGCGTCGATGGGCCATTTGATCCTGCCCGCCGATCTGATCAGCAATCTGGGGCCTGCGGTGACATCGGGGCGATCCATCCTGATGTATGGCCCGCCTGGCAACGGCAAGTCGTCGATTTCGAACGGCATTCGCGCGGCGATGGGCGATTGCATCTATGTGCCGCGTGCCATTGAATATTCGGGTCAAGTGATCACTGTCTATGATCCAATCGTCCATAGCCTTGCCCCCGATTCCGCCGTCGACCCCAATTCCTTGCGCCGCACGGGACCGCGCTTTGACACCCGCTATGTGCATTGCCAGCGCCCGACCGTGATTACAGGCGGCGAATTGACGCTGGATATGCTGGATTTGAAATACAACGCCGTCGCGCGCACCTATCAAGCCCCCTTGCAGTTAAAAGCGTCAGGCGGGATTTTCATCGTCGACGACCTTGGCCGTCAAGTGGAGCCGCCGCAAAAACTGGTCAACCGCTGGATCGTGCCGCTAGAGGAAGGCCGCGATATTTTGCAGTTGCAATCGGGCGAAAAATTCACTGTGCCCTTTGACACATTGGTGATTTTTTCCACGAACTACCACCCGAATGAAATCTTTGACGGCGCGGCCCTGCGGCGGATATTCTTTAAGATTAAGATCGACGGCCCCACCCAAGAGATGTTTTTGTCGATCTTTGCGATGGTCGCGCGCAAGAAACATATGCCCCTGGATGAGGCGTCTGTGTTGTATTTGTTGCGCGAAAAATACCCGACGATTGAGAATAATTTCGCGAATTATCAGCCAACCTTTCTGATCGATCAGATCATCGCGATCAATGAGTTTGAGGGCGAACCCTATCATATGACCCCCGAACTGATTGACCGCGCATGGGCGAATATGTTTGTAAAACAAGAACATATTGCCAAGTAATCAAAACTGGCGAACACCACGTTCGGTCACGATCATATCAAGGCGCTGATCCGTATCCTCTATGGGGACTTCGGCCATTTCCTGCGCGGCAAAGGCATAGCCAATCGCAACAACGGGACCACGCGCGCGCAAACCCTCTAGGGTGCGGTCATAAAAGCCGCCGCCATAACCCAAACGGTATCCACGCGCATCAAAGCCAACCAAGGGCACAATCAAAACGGTTGGTGTGATCCAATCCCCGTGCGCGGGGATCAGCGCCCCAAATTCGCCTGCCACCATTGCGCCATTGGGCGACCACGCGCGAAACCGCAAGGCCTGTCCCGCCCCAATAATCACAGGCACGCCGACTGGCCCGGAATGCGCGGCCATCGCCGCCAGTGGATCAATTTCGGTGCGCATCGGCATATAGCCTGCCAAACTTGCCCCCGCATACCCTGCCAAAACGCGGCCCAAATGCTGCGCCGCATCCCCCTGCCCTGCCGCAAAGGCAATTTTCCGCGCCGCGAAACCTGTCGCCCGTGCCGCCGCCTTTACAGCAAGAACCATGATGCCAGCCCCAAAAATGTCAAATATCCCAAAACATCGGTCAATGTGGTCACGAAGGTGCCAGAGGCAAGGGCGGGATCCAAATCCAACCGCTCCAGCGTCAGGGGCACCATAACACCGCCGAGCGCCGCCACCATCTGGTTACAAATCATCGCAACTCCCAAGACAAGACCCAATTTCCAATCGCCAAAAATCAAAAACCCCGCAAGGCCAAGAATAACCGCCAGCGCAAGCCCGTTCATCAACCCGCCCGTCAATTCCCGCATGACAACACGCCGCGCGTTGGCCGAGGTCAGGCTGCGCGTCGCCAAGGCCCGCACCGCCACCGCCAGCGACTGCGTCCCCGCAATGCCGCCCGTGCTGGCGACAATCGGCATCAATGCCGCCAGAACCACCAAGGTCGAAATCGCGTGTTGAAACTGCGCAATCACCATTGCCGAAATCGACGCCGTAAACAAATTGACGACCAGCCAAGGCAGACGTTGGCGCACAGTCGCCAATGCCCCATCTGACATACTGCTTTCATCGCCAACACCCGCCAGACGCAACATATCTTGCTCGTGCTCCTCATCCAGCACGTTCATTGCGTCATCAATCGTAATCACGCCAACCAACCGCCCGCCGGCATCGACAACGGGGGTCGAGATCAGGTGATATTGGTTGAACATATAGGCAACGTCGGCCTCATCTTCGGTCGCCTGAATGACACGAAAACTGTCCTCTAGGATTTGATCCAACCGCACTGTGCGCATCTGCGACAACAGCCGCCCCAGCGTAACATAGCCCACGGGTTTCATGCGCGGATCAATTAAGATCACATGATAGAACTGATCAGGCAGGGTTTCGGCGGCGCGGACAAAATCAATCGCCTCGCCCACCGTCCAATGCGCGGGGGCCACGACGACTTCGCGCTGCATCAGACGGCCTGCGCTGCCTTCGGGGTATGCCAGCGCCGCCTCGACAGCGGCGCGGTCGATATTGTCCAGCGCGCCCAGAATTTCCGCCTGCGCGGGGGCATCCAAATCTTCAAGAATATCGACCACATCGTCGGTATCCAGTTCGCGCATCGCTTCGGCCACAACGGCGCGCGGCAGGGATTCGATCACCTCTTCGCGGATCGAATCGTCAATTTCCGACAGAATTTCGCCGTCCACTTCGCCCGACCAAAGGGTCAACAGCGCGCGGCGTTGCCATCCCCCGATCTGTTCCAAAAGGTCAGCGATGTCGGCGGCGTGCAGGGGCTCCATCAGCGCGGTCAGGCGCGACGCGTCCCCCATTTCCACAGCCTCAAGGATCGCGGCCAGCCGATCGGCGTGAACCTCGTCCTCGTCCATCACGGCAATATCGTCGACCATGGCGCGCCCCCTGTTGCCCCCACTTCGTCTGCATAGCGAAAGCAGTTTCCTTCAAACAGGGGCAAAAACCCAAGGAATGAAATATACCTGAATGCGCCAATCGGCTAGACTGCCCCAAACCGCATAAGGAAGCGTTATGATTGATATCGTCTTGGGGCAAGTGCTGTCTTTTGCGGGCAATCCGATGTTGGACGGCGAAGCGTCCGCACGTTACGAACCCCATGGTGCGGTTGCGATGAAAAACGGCAAGATTATCGCACATGGTCCTGCGGATGTGATCCGTGCGGCCTATCCAAATGCGCGTATCACTGATTACGGCCGCGATCTGATTTCAGCGGGCTTTGTCGATGCCCATGTGCATTACCCGCAAACCGCGATCATCGCGTCTTGGGGCAAACGGCTGATTGATTGGCTGAACAGCTATACCTTTCCCGAAGAGGCGCGATTTTCTGATCCCGATTATGCACAGGTGATCGCGGGGCGTTATACCGATCTCGCCCTTGCGCATGGCACCACGTCTTTTTGCAGCTATGCCACAATCCACCCAGCCTCGGTTGATGCGATTTTTGCGGCGGCGGCCCAGCGCGGAATGCGGGCTTGGGCGGGTAAAACCTGCATGGACCGCAATGCGCCCGACAATCTGGTTGATACCGCGCAATCGGCCTATGACGACAGTCAGGCTTTGTTGCGCAAATGGCACGGGGTGGGGCGCGCAACCTATGTGATTACACCACGCTTTTCGCCGACCTCTACCCGCGATCAATTGACAGCCTTGGGGGCGCTGTGGGCCGAAAACCCAGATTGCCTGATGCAAACCCATCTGTCCGAGCAGGTGGATGAAATCGCATGGGTGGGCGGTCTGTTCCCCGCTGCACGCGACTACTTGGACACTTATGAGCAGCACGGATTGCTGCGCTATGGTGCGATCTTTGGCCATGCGATCCACCTGACACCCCGCGAAATCGACCGCTTGCGCGAGATGGACGCAAGCCTGATCCATTGCCCCACGTCGAACACGTTCATCGGCTCTGGTCTGTTTGATATGGGTCTTGCCAAAACGCATCGCGTTGGCCTTGCCACCGACACAGGCGGCGGATCGTCGTTTTCCATGTTGCGGACCATGGCCAGCGCCTATGAAGTGGCCCAATTGCGCGGCCAAGCATTGCATCCGTCAGAACTGTGGTATCTGGCAACATTGGGCTCCGCCCGCGCCCTGCATGCAGATCATCTGATTGGGAATATTGCTGTGGGGTTAGAGGCCGATTTGACCATCCTTAACCTTGCCTCAACCCCCGCAATCGCCCAGGCAAGCGCCCGCGCCGAAACCATCTGGCAGCAAATTTTCCCCACCATTATGCTGGGCGATGACCGCGCCATCCGTGCGACCTATCTGGCGGGCGTCAAAACGGTTTAGCCTTTCATATTGATATAATCACCTTCCGCGAAGCGTCCGTCCTCAAGGGCAAAAGCCTGCGGCGCAGGTATTTGTGCCAGTAAGAAAGCCATACCTGGACGGCCTATTCGTCGGCCAATTCCCAACCATCTGGATAAAACTCGAACGGCAGCACGATTTCTGTGGCAAGACGTTCCCAATCCCAAACCGACTCTGCCTCAATCGCAATCGGGCCGATCTTCGCCTCAAGGATGTCGCCGCTTTGTTTGGTGCGAAACCCTTTGGCCTTCAGCGCCCTTTGCACCCCCGCCCAATCCGTATCCGTCGTTTCTGCCACAAATTCATACACCACCACGGATGTTTTCGGCAGCTTGACCCCACGCCCGACCGTCGCAAAGGTCTCATAGGTATCAGCGCGCTGTTCGCGGTAATCATGCATTCTTTGCCCCTTTCAGGCGGGGATTGCACAAATTGCGCGAATCACTGCCTTGATCTTGCCTTGCCCTCCTTGTATCCCGCACCATCCCGATTAGAATAGGGGCTAAGGCCATCTTTGGCGAACAATGGAGTGTGCCATGTCTTGGACAGATGAACGTGTCGAGACCCTCAAGAAAATGTGGACTGAGGGTCAGTCTGCCAGCCAGATCGCCAAAGAATTGGGCGGCGTCACCCGCAATGCTGTGATCGGCAAAGTGCACCGCCTTGGCCTGTCGAACCGTGCCGATGAGCTTGAAGAGGTCGCCCCCAAGGTTGAGACGATTAAAGCCGAGACAAAATTAGAGTCCGTGCGGGTGGATGCACCCAAGGCAGATGCGCCGCGTGTCGAACCGCTGAAGGTAGATCTGACCATGCAAGAGCCCGCCAAGGACGAGGCGATCAAACCAACCGCACGCGTCGAAACCAGCATCGCGCCTATTCCGATGCGCAAGGCGATTATCCCTGCCGGCCAACCCCTGCCGCCGCAACCCTCGGCCAATGAAATCTCGCCCGAGGCGTTGGCTTCGGTGCGCGAAGTTGAAAAGCGGGCCATGCGCCTGTCACTGATGGATTTGACCGAACGCACCTGCAAATGGCCCATCGGTGATCCAGCAACACCCGAGTTTTGGTTCTGCGGTCTGCCCAGCCAACCTGGCAAACCCTATTGCGAGGCCCATGTCGGCGTGGCCTTCCAACCCATGAGTGCGCGGCGCGATCGTCGGCGCTAAGCACGCAATATCGACGAAGTAGGGTGCGTGGTTTCCACGCACCTTTGATTAAACTTCAGCCGATTGTTTGATCCCGAGCGGTGCGTGGAAACCACGCACCCTACCTTGCTTCGGGTATAGGATCTATGATGACCGCCGTTCCAGACGCAACCAGCATGATCATGTTCGAATTTGCGCTGATTTCAGTATAGTCTAAGTCCACCCCAACAACCGCGTTGGCCCCAACCAAATAGGCTTCGGTTTCAGTTCAAACAGGGTGGTTTTGCGGGCATCGCGCATGGTTTTCTGCACGGCCTCTGACCGCTCGCCCACAATGTCACGAATCCCCGAGAAAAGGTCTTTAAAGATATTCATCCCAAAGGCGCATTCGGCAGTAACGATTTCTATCCGCCGCGTGATGTTCAGATTTACGGCGGTTTCAGTGGTCAAAAGGACGGCGTCGATGGCGGCGACTTCTTGGTCTTTTCGCCGCGTTACAGCATTATCGGAACGATCTGTAAATGCTGTAGCTTTTGTGCCAATCGGCGGTTCGTTCAAAGCCTTGTTCGAATTGTAGCAAGCAAAACAATCGCCACCTAGGCCACTTAGATTGTCCATCAAGCCAATCTTCTTTCCACAGGTTTTACAAACCGCCATCACGTAACCCATGCGCCCCTTAGACTTCTCCAGAACCTATGTGGCGAGGACCCGTCCTGCAAGGTAAAGCCCCAATGTGGGAACAGACGACCGCCCTAGCCGCCAAGTAGGGTGCGTGATTCACGCACCTTTCCTTAAACTTCCGCAGATTGTTTTGACCAGCGGCGCCGCACCCTACCCCCAAATCTACAGCCTGATCATCGGCAAGCCCATCAGCGCCTGCACATACAGCCCCAGCGTTACCGCAGCATAGATAACTGCGCCGCCAATCACCCAGGCCCGTGCGGATTTGCGCCCCTCGGCCCAAAGCGCCAGCAAAGGGATTGCCTGCATCGCATGCAGGGCTACGAAATGGCTGGGACGCAGGTCCCCCACAGTCGCCGACCAGCCAAAGAACGGAAGCACCGCCCCCCCTGGCGTTCCCACAAAATGCCCTGGCATTGCCGACAATGTCGCCGCGGTGATCAGTGTCAGCACCGTGGACAGGATAAACCCAATCCCGACGCCCCAGCCCACATCCTCAGACATCCGCGCGCCTTTATCGCGCATCACCATCCTGCCGATGATCGCAACACCCACCACCAGCGACACCGCCCCGATCCCCATAATGCCATACATCACGCCGTGATACAGATCATGCGTGTTGTAATGCGATCCCTGGCCCTGGGCGGCCTGCAAAGTGATATAGATCATTTCAAACCAAAAGGCGGCAGCCAAGACCCCAACCGTGCCGCGCAAAAGACGATTGTCCTGCGACATCCGTTGCACCACAAGCGCCAAAGTTGCAAAATACACCACAAAGGACAGGGCGAATTTGAACGGCTTGATCCAGACCAAAGCATCTTGATAGGTCCGAGTCTCAAACACTGCCCAGATCAATCCCAGCGCCATCATGGCAACCGAAATCCCTGTGAGCAACCAAAGTTGCCGTGCTGAATGGGTCATTTTGCGATCCTCCCTGATACAAGGCTCGTGATCCAAATCAACAAGACCCCCAAAGGCCCAAACAAAAAGATCAAACCCAAAAGCGGCGCCTGTGACAGGCGCGACAGCCCTATCTGATCCATTTTGGCGGCCATCATCGCCCCGACCATCAGATCAAATGCCAGATAATGCACCCATCCTGCCACCAGCCCATAATCACTGGCAAACAGCATCCGCACGGCGGCAATGCTGCCAAACCCGCCGCCCGAGGCGCTGAAATAAGTCAAAACCAACCCCGCATACAGCATCGACAGCCCGAAAGGCAGGATCAATGCGGGCACATGGTCCAGCCAGCGCCCGCGCGGCGCAAAAATCAAAATGAGCCAGCCCGGCAAAACCGCCGCGCTTGTCAGTCCAAACAAATCATTTGCGGTCATCTCAACCCCCTAATGTTTCCACTGGAAATATATTTGCCGCGATTCGCTTGATCTGTCCAGCAAAAATATTTACAGTGGAAACATGATGGGCAAAAAACCTTACCACCACGGGGCGCTGAAACAGGCACTGATCGACGCCGGCATCGAGATTTTGGACGCAAACGGACTGGAACATCTTTCGCTTCGCGCCATTGCCGCCTATGTCGGCGTCAGCCACACCGCGCCAAAAAATCATTTCGGCTCTTTGCGGGGCCTGTTGACGGCCATCGCCGCAACAGGCTTTCGCCGTCACGCCGATTTCATGCGCGCAGGCCTGTCAGGCGACGATCCCAAATCCCGCCAACAGGCGGCCATGCAGGGTTATGTCCGCTTTGCCGTCACGCATCCGCATCTGTTTCGACTCATGTTCTCGCCCAGCCTGTGCAGCTTTGACGATCCTGACCTGTCCGCTGCTGCGGGGGCCAGTTACGACGTGCTGCGCGGGATTGCGGCGGGCCTTGATTGGGATAAATCCGGTGCCCCTGATGCCGACCTGCGCGCGCAAATGATGCTGTGGTCCATCGTGCACGGCTATGCGACGCTGGCCTTGGCGGGCATGGCACCGCCGTTGGACATCGGCGATATCATGCCCAATTTTGGCTATCTGTCCCGCTGATCTGTCACCCATGTGTCACAAAACTGTGGTTTTTGGGCCGCAACATAGGAGGCGGTAATGACCAATGACGCAAAAAGCTGGCTGCAGGCCGAATTGGACGACGCCTTTGACGAAGGCTATGAGTTGGAACTGGAAGACGCCCAACTGACCCATGAAATCGCCCGCATCTACAAATCTATGCACGTCGACACTATTGACCGCCATGCCTATTTTCAAACCCTGATTAACCTGCAATCCGAACTGATTAAATTGCAAGAATGGGTGGTCTATCACAAGAAAAAGGTCGTGATCCTGTTTGAAGGCCGTGATTCAGCGGGCAAGGGCGGCGTGATCAAACGCATCGCCCAGCGCCTGAATCCCCGCGTTGTGCGCACCGTTGCCCTGCCCGCGCCGTCCGATCGCGAAAAGACCCAGTGGTATTTCCAACGCTATGTTCCGCATCTGCCCGCAGGGGGCGAAATCGTGCTGTTTGACCGATCGTGGTATAACCGCGCAGGGGTCGAACGGGTTATGGGCTTTGCCGATGAGGATCAGGTTGAACAGTTTTTCAATGACGTTCCCGAATTTGAACGTATGCTTGTTCGGTCTGGGATCACAGTGATAAAATATTGGTTTTCGATCACGGACGAAGAACAGCAAATGCGGTTTCTCATGCGCATTCATGATCCGATGAAGCAATGGAAACTCAGCCCAATGGATCTGCAGTCGCGCGTCCGCTGGGAGCAGTATACCAAAGCCAAAGAAGACATGATGATGCGCACAAATATCCCCGAGGCACCTTGGTATATCGTCGAGGGCAACGATAAAAAACGTGCGAGGCTGAATTGCATCGCCCATCTTCTGTCGCAATTCCCCTATGAACCCGTGCCGCACGAAGAGGTGCATTTGCCGGATCGCGTCTTCAACCCAGACTATGAACGCGCCGTCCTGCCACCCGAACTGTATGTGCCCAGTAAGTTCTAACAATGGTGCGTCAATGACGCACCCTACAGGGGTGGTTGGGTCTGTTTTTTGTCGCGTGACATCGCTGGGACGATTGTGCAGTTGTAGCGACCTTTAAAATGATCATACCCTGTCTCTTGAGATATCAGGGGCCAGCACATTGACGCCAAAAGTTGTCATGACCCATCTTGAGGCAGTGCAGTGGCAATTTCTGGACGCGTGGATTGCAACAGGTATGTTGCCAAATCTGGCCGCGCTGCAAAGGGGCGGTGCCCGTGCGAAAATCAAGGGAGTCTATCTGTTTTTGGCCGAACTGCCGCATTTGGCCTTGTTGACCGCCACCCAACCACAGACCCTGCAAACCTAGGGCGCATTTAATTACGACATGGCGACCATGCAGCCCGTCTATGCCCGCGCCTATGATTTCAAACGCATCCGACCATTTTTTGACTATCACAGCGATTTGAATGTCTGCCAATTTGATATGGGCAAGGCAAGCCTGCTGAAAATGGCAAAGGGCGTGCAGGTGCTGAACTGGGGCGCGCACGGCTCGTTGAACGACGATACATCAAATCCGCCAGACCTGTTTGACCAGATCATAGCCACCTACGGGCCGCACCCCGCAATGGACATCGAACATTCAGAATTGTGGCAGGTGGACAAACTGCGCCGCCTTGCTGTGGCACTGCATGAGGGTGTAGCGCTGCGCAGTCGTATCCATCTGGATTTGCTCGGACGGTCAGACTGGGATTTGGTCTTGTTCTCCTATAGCGAAATGCACTCTTTGGTCCATGCCTTGTTGCATCTGGAAGGGGGGCATTTCGCGAACTGGATCAAACCGGCCTTGAACCACAAGCGTTGGGTTTGATGCACAGCATAGATCAATCCGTGGGAAGTGTAATGCAGGAGTTAGGCCCCCAAGACAGCGTGGTGCTGTTTGCAGCGCATGGGACAGTTCATTTCAACTGGGACACCAACACAATGTTTTTGTTGCCAGAATATCTGCATCGGTTACAGTTTCCCCAACGACGCCACATGGAAACTGTGCCTTTAGCCCCGCCGACATTTGGAACAGACTGGTGGGTCATGCTGCCTGGACCGCAAGTTTCGGAGAAAGCCGCCCAAGACCTGCCTTTGATCAGGGTATGAATTGGGTGCCCGGCAGTTGGTATGCCTGTGACTGGCCGCAGATGCGCGCTTTTGCGTTGCCAGGCCTAGACGAGGGTATGATCCGTTTGAATGTTCGGGGCCGCGAACCCGATGGATTGATCGACCCAAAGGACTATCACTCAGAACTGGAGAACTTGGAACGGCTTTTGTCGGGGATAAGGGATCCACGCACTGGCCAGCCCGTTGTCACCGGCTTTTACCGCACCCGGCACGATCCAATGCAAGATGGGCCAGACCTGCCGCCTGCAGATTTCATCATAGAATGGAGCAAGGCGACTGTCGACGCGTTCGTTTGCCCGCAAATCGGGCAGATCGGCCCAGTGCCCCTGCGCCGCATCGGCGGGCATAGTGCGGAAGGCTTTGCATGGTTCAACGGGCCGAATTTTACCGCGTCGGATTATGCACCAATCTCGGCGATGGCGATTGGCCCGACAGTTTTGGATATTTTGGGCCGCCCGTTGCCCAATCATTTTGATGGCTCGTCGTTGTTACGCAATTGGGCCGAAGCAAAAAATCAGGCCTTGTTCCAGAAACGACCACGGCTTGACTGATCGTGGACGGGACGCGTGCGGTGCGTCAATGACGCACCCTACTTATGCCGCGCTGTAGGGTGCGTCATTGACGCACCGCACTGGGCATTCAGACTTTGCTCCACACAAGGTGGTCCGACGACATCGCGACACCGAGACGGCACCAGATTTTGGATAAACAGACAGGCTTTCCCCCGCTGGGGCCTTGCTATATAGACTTGCCCATGTCACAAAATCCGCCCAACTTGCGCCCCGACCTCGCCCCAAAAATCACCCTGCGCGACACGCCGACCTACAAGGCTGCGCGCGCGGGACAGCCGACCATTGGTATGGTCTCGTTAGGCTGTCCCAAGGCGCTGGTGGACAGTGAGCGAATCCTGACCCGTCTTCGCGCCGAAGGCTATGCAATCTCGCCTGATTACAAGGGCGCAGATGCAGTGATCGTCAACACTTGCGGCTTTTTGGACAGTGCCAAAGCAGAAAGTTTGGACGCCATTGGCGAGGCATTAACGGAAAATGGTCGTGTGATTGTGACAGGCTGTTTGGGGGCAGAACCTGAGTATATCACGGGCGCGCATCCACGCGTTTTGGCCGTGACCGGCCCGCACCAATACGAGGCTGTTTTGGACGCGGTCCACAGGGCCGTTCCCGCCCGTCCCGATCCGTTCATTGACCTGCTACCGGCGTCCGCAGTCTCGCTGACCCCACGCCATTACAGCTATCTGAAAATTTCTGAGGGCTGTAACCACAAGTGTAAATTCTGCATTATCCCCGATATGCGCGGCCTTTTGCAAAGCCGCCCCGCCCATGCCGTTCTGCGCGAGGCTGAGAAGCTGATCGAGGCCGGGGTTAAGGAACTGCTGGTCATCTCGCAAGATACCAGCGCTTATGGCGTTGATATCAAACATGGCGTCGATCGAGGGCATCGCGCCCATATCACCGATTTGGCCCGCGATCTGGGCGCGCTTGGCGCTTGGGTGCGGCTGCATTACGTCTATCCCTATCCGCATGTGCGCGATTTGATCCCGCTGATGGCCGATCGGCTGATCCTGCCCTATCTCGACATCCCGTTCCAACACGCCGACCCTGCCGTATTGCGCCGTATGGCGCGGCCTGCGGCGGCGGCCAAGACCTTGGATGAAATCGCTGCTTGGCGCAGCGTTTGCCCAGATATCACCCTGCGATCAACGTTTATCGTGGGCTACCCCGGTGAAACCGAAGCCGAGTTTCAGGTTCTGCTGGACTGGATGGATGAGGCGCAATTGGACCGCGTCGGCTGTTTCAAATATGAAAACGTCGCAGGCGCGCGCAGCAACGCCCTGCCCGATCACGTCCCCGAAGCTGTCAAACAAGACCGCTGGGAGCGGTTCATGCAAAAGGCGGGAGCCATTTCAGAGGCAAAACTTGAGGCCAAAGTAGGCCGCACCATGCAAGTTCTGGTGGATGAAATCGACACCGAAGGCGCCACCTGCCGCACCAAGGCGGACGCACCAGAAATCGATGGCAATCTGTTTATTGATGAGGGATTTGAGGGGCTGTCGGTGGGTGATTTGGTCACGGTCACAGTCGAAGAAGCTGGGGAATACGATCTTTGGGGGACAATGGTTTAACCCCTTGCCGCCCGGAACATCAGGCCTATCTTTCAGGCATGAACCAGAACACAGAAGTCCTATATAACGATACCTGCCCGGTTTGCCGCTTTGAAATAGATCACTATCGCAAAGGCGCCAAAAATCTGGCGATCCGTTTTGACTCTCTGTCGATGGCGCCAGAATGGGGGATCAGCCCAGATCAGGCAGCAAGGCGTTTGCACGTAATGCAAAACGGCACTTTGTTTTCGGGCATGGACGCGTTTCGCGTCCTATGGTCTGCGATTCCACGTTACGCTTGGCTGTCACGCGTGACTGGCTTGCCCATAGTTCGGCCCGCACTTGACGCCGCCTATGATCAGATCGCGGCGCCGATACTTTATCGCGCCCATCTTCGCCGTATCAACCGATCAAGATGACGAACCAAGCAACCCCACCGGCAAGCGCGGTGAGTGCCACCATAGCGGATCCTGCATCCTTGGCGCGTTTTGCGCGAATGTCTTTGTCCTCAGAGATGTAATCCACCGCCTCCTCAATGGCGGTGTTGGCCAATTCCGCCGCCAAAACCAACAGTCCGAGCGATAGGATCAACGCCCGTTCGGACGCTGTCATTTCCACCACAAAGGCCAAAACAATCGAAACAACGTTGACCAAACTCCATTGCCGCAAGGATTTTTCCCGTGCCCAAGCCGAAAGCCACCCCTGCCAAGACCAGACAAAGGTATTCTTAATTCGGTGAACTTCACCCAAAATCCAATTCATGTTATCCTCCGTTTTTGCAAAGCCTAATCAGCTTTGCGCGGCAGGTCCAGCCGTGCCAAAAACGGCGATGCAAGGCAGAAGTAGGGTGCGTGGTTTCCACGCACCTTGGCGCACGCATGGTGCGTGGAAACCACGCACCCTACTTGGGCTGATCGGCCCGTGCGGATAAATAGGCCCGCACGGCCGTGACGATATGGGCAAAGCGGTCGCCACCCAGATGAACGCCACCGTACCAGCGCGTCACGACAATGATATGATCTGCCAGTCTTTCGCGATCAATCATCCGCAGGATCACAGCACCCGCCCCTGCTTCGCCATCATCGGATTTGACCATCTCACCTGCCAAAACTGCCGCCCAAGAATGATGGGTGGCTTTGGCGAACTTCTTTTGACTTTTTACCGCCGCGACAAAGGCCAATGCCCCATCACGCCCCTGAACTGGCCCGCCCGATACAGCATAGCGTGACCCGCGGTCACGCAAAACATCCTCAATCTGCAACATATTGCCCCCCGACGCGATCTAGTGACAATTTGAATGAAGATGCAAATTCATCCGCGACATTTGCCCAGAATTGATATGATATAACGGCAGGAGGCCCATATGTTCACCATAGAACACGAATTTGATGCGACCGTCATTACCCTAGTTGATGAGGGTGTGCAGACGTTAGCGTTACGCGAAGATATCATAATTGAAGCATTTGAAGATTGTGTTGTATTGCGCCAGTTGGACACATTGACCGAAGAGCAGATGGTCATCACTTTGTCGTTGCAGCAATTGTCAGATTTGACGGCCGCATTGAACTTGCCCGAGGGCAGTTACCGGATCAAACCTTAATTCAGTCTAAAAATCTTGTCGCGCGATGTGATCCCGCGCACCAAAGTCAGCCGTGTTTTGGCGACGCCCAGCGCATGGGCCAGCATCTCTGCCACGGCGGCCGTCGCGCGGCCGTCTTCGGGGGCGGTGGTGGTGGTAACTGTAAACACCCCATTCTCATAGCGGATGGTGTTTTGTTTGGCGCGCGGCACAGCTTTTACCTTGAATGTCGCCCCTGCAACGGCCAGTTCTGAAAGCGACGCCTTGTCCATTGCGTTGCCTTGCCAGCGCCGCCGTGAAATTGCAAGGTTTGACCAGAGGGCTAATTTCCGCTTTTCTTTTCAAAAGGAGACTGAGATGACCAAAGTAATGAACCAACCAGCGTTCGATTTCTTGGCTCAGCGCCGTTCGCATCCTGCAAAGGCGTTTTCGGGGCCTGTGCCAGATCGCGCGGCCTTATTGCCCATCTTGACGGCGGCACTGCGGGTACCAGATCATGGAAAATTGGAACCTTGGCGGCTATTGGTTCTACAGGCCAATGCCATGTCGCGTTTGGCCACTTTGGCAGACTCCTATGCGCGCGGTCTTGGTGCGGATAATGAAAAAATCGCCAAGGGGCGCGGTATGTATGATTGGGGCCAGTTGGCCATTGTGGTGATTTCAGCACCCAAACCATCTGACAAAGTGCGGGTTTCAGAACAAGTTTTGTCCGCAGGCGCGCTGTGCATGAACATCGTGAACGCTGCCGAAGCAGCGGGTTGGGGGGCGAATTGGCTGTCGGGCTGGCCGTCGCATGACCCTGCCTTTGCAAGGGCTGCCTTTGGCTGCGGTGCTGGTGAAACCGTGGCGGGAATCATCCACATAGGGACATATGCCACTGAAGCACCCGATCGGCCACGGCCCGATTTGGCAAAAACCATCTTTTGGGTGGACGCATGATCCTTACTGCATTCGCCAAGGCGCTGGGGCAAATGTTTGATCCCCGATTTCTTAAGGTTATCGCCATTGGTTTTTGCCTGGCGCTTGTGCTGTTAGGGGTGATCACTTGGGCATTCAGCGAAGTGATCGTGGTGTTCACCCCCGCGTCTATCTCAGTGCCTTTTATTGGCACGATGGGGGCTTGGGCTGTTCTTTTATCTTGGGGCGGATTTGCCGCTATGATGGTTCTTTCGGTGTTTTTAATGATCCCCGTGGCTTCGGCCTTTTCAGGAATTTTTTTGGATGAAGTGGCTGACGCGGTGGAGAGGAAGCATTACCCGCACCTGCCGCCTGCTATCGGGCAAAGCCTGTACGAAGGGCTAAAGTCCGGCATCAATTTTCTGGGATTGGTTATTGCGATCAACGCCTTGGCCTTGATCTTTTATCTCATGGCGGGGCCCTTTGCGCCGCTGGTGTTCTGGGGTGTAAATGGCGCGCTGCTTGGACGAGAATATTTCACGTTGGTGGCATCGCGGCGCATGGATGTAGGCGCAGTCCGCGCCCTGACGCGCAAGTATCGTGGCACGATATGGATGTCTGGCGCGTTCATGGCCGCCCCCCTATCTGTGCCCGTAATCAACCTGTTTATCCCCGTTTTAGGGGTGGCCACGTTTACCCATATTTTCCACGCCCTTCACCGCGATTAAGGGCCTTTGGGTGGAACCATTTTCATAATACCAAAAATATCCATGTTGTTCAGCGTGATTACCCCCGATGTGATCGTGAAATACAGGGCGACCCATAGGGCAATTGCAATTAGTGTGGTCAGCTTGGCCTTTTTGCCAATGGCTTCGGTCGCGGGGGCGGATTTTGGCGTGCCTGCCACCACTGCACCGGCCTCGTCTTGGCTTTGAAAACGGATTGGCAAGACGCAAAAGAATACCATGAACCATGTCACGGCAAACAAAACAAGGGCAGCGGTGATTGTCATACTTGCTCCAATTCGATGAGGCAGCCGTTGAAATCCTTTGGGTGCAGGAACAAAACTGGCTTGCCATGTGCACCGATCTTGATGTCACCCAAAACCCGCGCACCATTGGCCAACAAATCATCGCGGGCGGCGGTAATATCGGCGACTTCGTAACAAATATGGTGAATACCGCCCGCAGGATTTTTGGCCAGAAATCCCACGATTGGGCTGTTATCACCAAAGGGAGTCAGCAATTCGATTTTTGTGTTGGGCAGATCGATAAAGACGACGGTGACGCCGTGGTCAGGCTCGTCTTTGGGTGCGCGCAGATTTGCGCCCAAAACGCCACCGTATTGCGCCAAGGCTGCCGCTAAATCCGGCACCGCAATGGCCACATGATTCAACCTTCCGATCATCGCCGCCTCCCTGCTTTTGTGGGTTATGCGGTGATGGCTTGGGATAAGCAAGGTGCGCCTTTCGTCGCAGTCTTTAACCTGATGTTAGCGATGATCTGCGACCATGAACGGAATCAGCCAAAGGACACTGCCATGCCCAATATTTCTGATTATGTCGCCGCAGATTTTGGTCGCAATTCCGCACGCGACCTTGGCCGCCCTCTGGCCATTCCCACGGTTCGCAATGCCACCATGTTGATTGTCGAAGACAGTCGCTATTCCTGCGAGGTGCTGCGCCTGTATTGCCGTCAATTGGGCATTCGTTTGCGACGTGCTGCCGATTTGGGCCAAGCGCAGGCACATTTGCGGCTGTATCGCCCCGATATTGTTTTGGTTGATCTGGGCCTGCCAGACGGGCGCGGTGAGGGGTTGATTTCCCAAATGGTGGGTGGCGCGCACCGCCCGCCGCTGATCATCGCAACTTCGGGCGATGACAGTGCCCGCGGCATGGCAATTGCGGCGGGCGCTGATCTGTTTTTAGACAAACCCCTGCCCGATTTGACAGAGTTTCGCGCCCTTTTGGTGGATCATTATCCGGCCGCCCTGCCGCTTGCGCTGTTGCCAAATCGCCCCTTCCGTCCCGAGGCGGATGCCCTGGCGTTGCAGGACGATCTGGCTATGGCGGAACGCTGTCTGACAAAAGCGGATGATTTACCTTATGTAACAGGCTTTGTCGCAGGTGTTGCGGGCAGTGCCGGTGACCAAGAATTGCATAGAATAGCACGTGCCAATCAAACAGATGTTCGCGTGCTGCGCGACATCCTTCAAGACCGACTTCGCAATCTGGGCCGCGCCCTATAGGGCAGGGTCGCGCGTTTCAGGCTGTGTCAACGCGGACAGACGCAATTTTTGCTGACCCTGCGCGTCAAAGTTATCGGCGGCAAGCCATGTCTGGAAACCCGCACGCAAAGTGGGCCATTCACTGTCAATCACCGAAAACCACGCCGAATCGCGATTGCGCCCTTTGATAATCATGTGGTTGCGAAACACGCCTTCAAAACTGAATCCCAGCCGCTGCGCCGCACAGCGTGAGGGAATATTCAACGCGTTGCATTTCCATTCATACCGCCGATAGCCTGCCTCAAATGCCCAAGACATCATCAAAAACATGGCTTCAGTCGCGGCAATGCTGTGCTGCATTGCGGGGGAAAAACAAATATGCCCCACCTCTATCGACCCTTGCGCGGGATTGATGTTCAGAAAACTTGCGACGCCTTGTAATTCACCCGCGACGCGGATCGCAAAGAACAACGGCTCTTGGCCCATCGCGCTGGTCTTGGCCCAATCGGCATATTGCCCCGCCGCAAACGGACCATAGGGCATATAATCCCACAAGCCGTCATGCCCCGCAAATGCGTTATGCAGCGCCAAAGCATGGGCATCCGCATCCATCGGTTCCAGACGCACGTGGCGACCTTGCAACACCGCGCGGGGCGGGCGCGGGCGTGGTGTCCACTGGGCCAAATCCGTCACGACTATTCCTTTGGCACAACGCGCAAGTTCAACTCGCGCAATTGTTTGGCCAAAGGCTCGCTTGGCGCGCCCATCAGCAAATCTTCGGCGCGTTGGTTCATCGGGAACATGATCACCTCGCGGATATTTGCCTCATCCGCCAAAAGCATCACAATGCGGTCGATCCCCGCCGCACAACCGCCGTGGGGCGGTGCGCCATATTTGAACGCCTTGACCATGCCGCCGAACCGCTTATCGACCTCGGAATTTGGGTACCCTGCAAGTTCAAACGCTTTGTACATGATCTCGGGCTTGTGGTTGCGGATGCCGCCTGAAATCAGCTCATAGCCATTACAGGCCAGATCATATTGATAGGCATAGACATTCAGCGGATCACCATTCAGCGCCTCAAGCCCACCTTGCGGCATGGAAAATGGGTTGTGCGAAAAATCAATCGTGCCTTCGTCGGTCTTTTCATACATTGGAAAATCGACGATCCAGGCGAACTTGAAACAATTCTGTTCGGTCAGACCCAGTTCGCGACCAATTTCCGTGCGCGCACGGCCTGCGACGGCCTCAAACACCTCGGGCTTGCCGCCCAAGAAAAACGCCGCATCGCCCAATGCCAGACCCAGTTGCAAACGGATCGCCTCGGCGCGATCAACGCCGATGTTTTTAGCCAATGGGCCCGCCGCCTCCATGCCAGACCCATCCTCAGCCTCGCGCCAGAAAATATAGCCCATACCTGGCAGGCCCTGCGACTGCGCAAAGGCGTTCATACGATCACAGAATTTGCGCCCCACAGGCTCGCCCGACGGCCCCTTTGGCGCGGGGATCGCGCGCACTTCGGTGCCCGCCTGTTCCAGCAGTTTGGCAAAAATGGCAAAGCCTGATCCCGCAAAATGAACTGAAACATCCTGCATCTTAATCGGGTTGCGCAAATCGGGCTTGTCCGTGCCATACCATTTCAAACTGTCGCGATAGGCGATTTTGGTCCAATCGGAATAGGTTTTCTTGGCGGGCGCGAATTCTTCAAAAATGCCCTGAATGACGGGCTGCACCGTGGCGAAAATATCGTCTTGGGTGACAAAAGACATCTCAATGTCCAACTGATAGAAATCAGTCGGGCTGCGGTCAGCGCGGGGGTCTTCGTCGCGAAAACACGGCGCGATTTGGAAATAGCGGTCAAAACCCGACACCATGATCAATTGCTTGAACTGCTGGGGGGCTTGGGGCAGAGCATAGAATTTGCCGGGATGCAGGCGCGAAGGCACCAAAAAGTCGCGCGCGCCTTCGGGGCTGCTTGCGGTGATGATCGGCGTTTGGAATTCGTTAAACCCCTGATCCCACATACGCTTGCGCATCGAACGGACGACATTGCTGCGCAACATCATATTGTTGTGCAACTTGTCGCGGCGTAGATCCAAAAAGCGATAGGTCAGACGCGTTTCCTCGGGATATTCCACATCGCCAAAGACAGGCATGGGCAGATCATCCGCCGCGCCCAAAACCGTCAGACCCGTGGCATAAACCTCAACCTCACCCGTCGGCAATTTCGCGTTCACAAGGGCCGCATCCCGCGCCTTAACGCGCCCATCAATGCAAACCACCCATTCCGCGCGCAGCTTTTCAATATCGGCAAAGGCCGCGCTATCGCTGTCTGCCAGAACTTGGGTGATGCCATAGTGATCGCGCAGATCAATGAACAAAACCCCACCGTGATCGCGCACGCGGTGAACCCAGCCCGACAGGCGCACCTCTTGCCCGACATGATTGGTGTTAAGCTCTGCGCAAGTGTGGCTGCGATAGGCGTGCATCGTTTTCCCCGTCCAAGTCATTTCGCCCGATACACCCTGCCAATGCGCCAAAGTCAAGCCTTTGGCATTTTATACTGGTCTATCCATTGCGCGGGAATAAGGCCTCGCAAAGAATTGCCAACCCAAAGACGCACATAGGGCAACTGATCGGCATATAGGACTTCCTCAGGGCAGCCGATTTGGGCGCGCAAGACGCCCGGTAGCAGGCCCGACGACAGCGGTGGTGTGCGCATCCCTGCGCCTTGGTCGAAAAATACGGTCGTGATTGAGCCGTCGCAGACCTCGCCGCGTTCATTGAGCAAAATGACTTCATCAAGACCTGCGGGCAGCGCCGCGCGGGCGGCATCATAGGCGGGGCGGTGGCTTGATTTAAGCTTTAGCCAAGGGTCGTTGGATTGAAGGCATTGTTGCGCGAGGCCAACCTGCCATATTGGTATAGCGGCGGGCATGGGGGCAGATTGCACGGTGATATCCCCTTGGGCGTTCAGGGTCAGGCGGAGTCGGGCAGGCGCTTGATCTGTCTGCGCCTGTAACTCTGATTGGGCGCGGTCCAGATCGCAACGAAACCCCAAAACCCCCGCGGATGCCGCAAGCCGCGCCAGATGCGCATCCAAATACCGCAAGCTCTGGCCATCCCATGCAAGGGTCTCGATCAGACAGATATCTTTTGCGATAGCCCGTTCAGATAGCGTGCTTTCCACAGCGCCTCCTCCCATTCCCCCTCGGCGGTGCTGTCTTGCACAATCCCCCCGCCTACGTTCACTGTGATTTGATCACCCTGCAAGGACAGGGTCCGAATTGCCACCGAAAATGATGCAGCCCCATCTGGTGCCATCCAGCCGATTGCCCCGCAATAGGCACCGCGCGCAAAGGGCTCTAGTTCCGCAATGATTTGCATGGCGCGAATTTTTGGGGCGCCTGTGATCGACCCACAGGGAAACAGCGCGGTCATCAGATCGGGCAGATTGGCGGGATTCTCCAGCTGGCCAACGACGCGGCTGACCATCTGATGCAGGGTCGCATAGTGCTCAATTCCGAACAATTGCGGCACTTTGACCGAGCCAACTTTTGCGATCTTTGCAATATCATTGCGCAGAAGATCGACGATCATCAGGTTTTCTGCCTGCCCCTTAACGCTGGCGCGCAATTCTTCGGCCAGACCCGCATCAATCACTGGGTCTGAATCACGTGGTGCAGTGCCTTTCATGGGACGTGCTTCGATCCGTCCCGTCGCGTCGACGCGCAAAAACAATTCTGGGCTGCGCGAGACCAAAATCGGACCCGCACCAAGATCAACAAAGGCACCATGGCCCACTTTTTGCCGCGTCCGAAGCGCCCCATAAAGGGCCAAGGCATCACCAGACAACAGCCGCGCCCGCATCGGAAAGGTCAGGTTGATCTGATAACAATCTCCTGCCGCTATATAGGCCAAGACCTGCGCGACCGCCGCATCATATTGGGCGCGTGTTATCATCGGCTGGGGGGGGGATATTCGGGCCGTGTCCGAACGTTTGCTTGCTTCGCTTAGGACCGAATGCGCGGATTGTGGCGCGTCAAATATACCAAATGCCAAAAGCGGGGCCGTGTCATGACGCACGGATAGCGCCTTAAGTCGCTTTTCCAGCCCATATCCCGCCTCATAGGCAAGATAACCGGCGATCCACTTTCCGGCAGCTCGCGCCGATTCCAGCTTTTGCAGCGCCCCAAGCACCTCCGCACCCGATTGCGCTGTCACCACCGAGCGCGCGGTATCAAAAACGGCAGGATGCCCCCCCGGCCCATCTTCAAACAGGATCACGCCACACCTCACTTTTGGCCTAACTTAGGTCAAGGATGGTCCATCGACCAGCCCCAAGGGCAAAATAGGCGGCTTGGAAATTCGGCCATACGACATTCTCTTGCGTATAATAATTTGGTCAAATTTTAAACACTGCTTGCCACATCAAAAATTTCAGCATTATCTTTGACCATGCGCGGCGTTGGGTCGCAGCAACTGCGTTTTAAAATAAGAAACTACCTATCAACGGTTCGAAGGGAAATGGAAATGGCTGCAGACGATTATTCAGATAAGGATGCTAAGGAGGACATCAAAGTTCTTCATGGCATGGGCTATGCCCAAGAGCTTTCGCGTTCGATGTCCAAGTTTTCAAACTTTGCGATTTCGTTCTCGATCATTTGTATTTTGTCGGGCGGGATCAATTCCTTTGCACAGGCGATATCTTCGGTGGGCGGCGCGGGCGCTGGCATCGGCTGGATCGTCGGCTGTGTGTTGTCGGGAATGTTTGCATTAGCGATGGCGCAAATCGCCTCGGCTTTCCCGACGGCGGGCGGGCTTTATCACTGGGGTTCAATCCTTGGGAACCGTTTCTGGGGCTGGCTGACGGCATGGCTAAACTTGCTTGGGCTCATCACCGTTCTGGGCGCGATTAACATCGGCACAGCCTATTTCTTTCAGGGCACCTTTGGCGCATTGTTTGGGACGACAGGTGCCGATGGAGCGGTCACGCCTTGGCCCTCGTCCGATATGGAGATCGTTGTTTTCGTCGCAATCATCACCATCGTCCAAGCTGTGTTCAACCATGTCGGCATCAAGGCAACAACCTTTTTGACCGACGTTTCTGGTTATCTGATTTTCGCCACAACTGCCGTTTTGATCGTCGCTTGCTTGGCTTTCGCGCCTGCGATCGATGTCTCGCGTCTTTGGACATTCACCAACTATTCGGGCGCTGCAGGTGGCAACGTTTTCCCAGAGTCGCAAAATATGGGCTATTTGTTCCTGCTTTGCCTGCTTTTGCCTCTTTATACCATCACGGGTTATGACGCATCTGCGCATACGTCTGAGGAAACCAAGAACGCCGCAACCTCTGTGCCGCGCGGCATTGTAAACGCCGTGATCTGGTCATCCTTAGTGGGATGGGTCATGATCTGCGCGATCACTTTGGCGATCCCAGATATGGCAACTGCGGCGGGCCAAGGCTTTTCGATGTTCTTCCTGACCATGGATGCCATCTTGCCAGCGGGGCTGAAACTTGTTCTGTATCTTGGCATTTTGATCGCCCAGTTAATCTGCGGCTTGGCGACTGTTACCTCGGCAAGTCGAATGCTGTTTGCGTTCTCGCGCGACGACGGCATCCCCTTGGCATCGAAAACCTTGTCGACCGTTTCGCCCAAATACCGGACCCCCGTGGCTGCGATCTGGACGGCAACGGTTCTCAGCATCCTTTATGTGCTGATGGCCATGTCGATCAAAGTGGGCGAAACCTCGATCTATGTGATTGTTGTGAACTCCACACTCGTCTTCTTGTTCCTGTCGTTTACGGTGCCTTTGGTGGCAGGCCTGTTCGCCTATGGGACGTCGAAATGGCCAACTCCAGGCCCTTGGGCCATGTCGGCGGGTGTCTATAAACTGGTTACACTGCTGTCCGTCATTGGCATGGGCGTGATCTTGTTTGTCGCTGTCGCACCGCCGAATGACCGCGTTTTGACCATCGTTGCGGCCTTTATCGTTTTGGCCTTGCTGGTCTGGGTGCTGTTTGAAAACCGCCGCTTCCAAGGCCCACCGATTGGCGACGCCGTCAAGGCACGTGCGGCCGCTATCGCCGCCGCTGAAAAGGCCGTCGGCCAAAAAGCCTAAGCCAAAAGGGGCCGCAGGGAAACTTGCGGCCTCTTCTCTTTTTTCCAAATATCCTGCGGGAGGTCTGGAGGGTGCAAAACCCTCCAGTCCCGCCCCATCCACAATCGCAACGGAATCCCCTTGCGCCCCGCCCCGCGCTGGCTATAACCCGCAAAGTTTGCGCGCATCAGGGGATGATTATGCCAAAAAGAACCGATATCAAATCCATCATGATCATCGGCGCGGGCCCCATTGTGATTGGCCAAGCCTGTGAGTTTGACTATTCAGGCGCTCAGGCCTGCAAGGCGCTGCGCGAAGAAGGGTATCGCGTCATTCTGGTCAACTCGAACCCCGCCACGATCATGACCGATCCGTCGCTTGCCGATGCAACCTATATCGAACCGATCACCCCCGAAGTCGTTGCCAAGATCATTGAAAAAGAACGCCCTGATGCACTTTTGCCCACGATGGGCGGGCAAACGGGGCTGAACACGGCGCTCGCGCTGGCCGATATGGGCGTTTTGGACAAGTTCAACGTCGAATTGATTGGCGCCAAACGTGCCGCGATTGAAATGGCCGAAGACCGCAAACTGTTCCGCGAGGCGATGGACCGGATAGGACTTGAAAATCCCAAAGCAACCATTATCGCCGCCCCAAAACTGCCCAGCGGCAAATATGACATTGCCGCTGGCGTGGCAGAGGCAATTGCCGCGATTGAATATGTGGGCCTTCCCGCCATCATCCGCCCCGCCTTTACATTGGGCGGCACGGGCGGCGGTGTTGCCTATAACCGCGACGACTTTGAGGCGATCTGCCGCTCTGGCCTAGAGGCGTCACCCATGGCGCAAATCTTGGTCGATGAATCGCTTTTGGGCTGGAAAGAATTTGAGATGGAGGTCGTGCGCGACACTAAGGACAATGCGATCATCATTTGCGCGATTGAAAACGTCGATCCAATGGGTGTCCATACGGGCGACAGTATCACAGTGGCCCCTGCCCTGACCCTGACAGACAAAGAATATCAAATCATGCGCAACGGCTCGATTGCCGTGCTGCGCGAAATCGGTGTTGAGACGGGCGGTTCCAACGTGCAATGGGCGATCAACCCTGCGGATGGGCGCATGGTGGTCATTGAAATGAACCCCCGCGTGTCGCGATCTTCGGCCTTGGCGTCCAAGGCCACAGGCTTTCCGATTGCCAAAGTGGCCGCCAAATTGGCTGTGGGCTATACGCTGGATGAATTGGACAATGACATCACCCGCGTGACGCCCGCCTCGTTCGAGCCGTCGATTGACTATGTCGTCACCAAAATTCCCCGCTTTGCCTTTGAAAAATTCCCAGGCTCTGAACCCAATCTGACAACAGCGATGAAATCCGTGGGCGAAGTGATGGCGATTGGCCGCACCATCCACGAATCGATGCAAAAGGCGCTGGCATCGCTGGAAACCGGGCTCACAGGCTTTGATGAAATCGCGATTGCGGGGATTGAGGACGGCGCAGCACTGGACCGCGCCGCCCTGACCAATGCGCTGTCAAAGGCGACACCCGACCGTCTGCGCGTTATCGCCCAAGCCATGCGTCTCGGCTTTAGCGACGATGAAATCAACCGCATCACCTCGTTCGATCTTTGGTTTTTGGCCCGCATACGTGAGATCATCAACATCGAGGCCGAAGTGCGTAAACTGGGCCTGCCTGTCACCGAGGCGGGAATGCGCCGTCTGAAAATGTATGGTTTTACCGACGCGCGTCTGGCGCATCTAACAGGCCGAGACGAAGGCCAAGTGCGCCGCGCGCGCCGCAACTTGGGCGTTGTCGCCAGTTTCAAACGCATTGACACCTGCGCTGCCGAATTTGAGGCCCAGACCCCCTATATGTATTCCACCTATGAGGCCCCAGCGATGGGCGATGTGGAATGCGAAAGCCGCCCTTCTGCTGCCAAAAAGGTGGTGATCCTTGGCGGTGGTCCAAACCGTATCGGTCAGGGAATCGAGTTTGATTATTGCTGTTGCCACGCTTGCTATGCGCTGACGGCGGCAGGCTATGAAACCATCATGGTCAATTGCAATCCTGAAACCGTTTCAACCGATTATGACACTTCGGATCGGTTATATTTTGAACCGCTAACGCTGGAACACGTGCTGGAAATCCTGCGGGTCGAACAGGAAAACGGCACCTTGCATGGGGTGATCGTCCAATTTGGCGGACAAACCCCGCTAAAACTCGCCAATGCCCTGCACGCCGAAGGCATCCCCATTCTGGGCACCACCCCAGATGCGATTGATTTGGCCGAGGACCGCGAAAGGTTTCAAGGCCTGCTGCACAAGCTGAACCTAAAACAACCTCACAATGGCACAGCACGTTCGCGCGATGAAGCCTTTGCTGTCGCGCGCGATGTCGGCTATCCGTTGGTCATTCGCCCCAGTTTCGTC
The DNA here is from genome assembly GCA_040398785.1 of Cypionkella sp. Classification (GTDB taxonomy): domain Bacteria; phylum Pseudomonadota; class Alphaproteobacteria; order Rhodobacterales; family Rhodobacteraceae; genus Cypionkella. The sequence goes on from JBBATJ010000004.1 coordinate 338,292, forward strand.
TTGGGGGGCCGCGCGATGGAAATCATCCGCGATGACGCACAGTTAGAACGCTATATCCGCACCGCGGTCCAAGTGTCGGGCGATAGCCCCGTTTTGCTGGACAGTTATTTGTCTGGCGCCATCGAGGTGGATGTCGACGCCCTGTCAGATGGTCAAAACGTCCATGTCGCGGGCATCATGGAACATATCGAAGAGGCGGGCGTGCATTCGGGCGATTCCGCCTGCTGCTTGCCACCGCATTCATTGTCGGCTGAAATCATCGCCGAACTTAAGGTGCAGACGGTCGCTATGGCGCGTGCACTAAATGTTGTGGGCCTGATGAACGTGCAGTTTGCAATTAAAGATGGTGTAATCTTTGTTCTTGAAGTAAACCCACGCGCATCGCGCACTGTTCCCTTCGTGGCCAAGGCCACTGACAGCGCCATCGCCGCGATTGCCGCACGTTTGATGGCAGGGGAACCGCTGGCCAACTTCCCGCTGAGGGCTGAATACGCGGCAGGTGCAGGACCAGATACTGTCCTGCCCCTTGCAGATGCTTTTACGCTTGCCAATCCGATCACGCCTTGGTTTTCCGTCAAAGAAGCGGTGTTGCCATTTGCGCGCTTTCCTGGGGTTGATCCTGTGCTCGGGCCAGAAATGCGTTCAACGGGCGAAGTCATGGGTTGGGATCGCAGCTTTGCCCTCGCATTTCTAAAGGCGCAAATGGGCGCTGGAGTGATCCTACCCGACACAGGCAGGGTGTTTGTGTCGATCAAGGATATGGACAAGTCATTGGCCTTCGCCGAAGCAGCGCGGGATTTGATCATGTTGGGCTTTGAAATCGTCGCAACGGACGGAACGGCGAAATGGCTGATGACCCAAGGCATAGCCAGCACGCTTGTCAATAAAGTCTATGAAGGCCGTCCCAACATCGTGGATCGTTTGAAAAATAATGATATCGCGCTGGTAATGAACACAACCGAAGGCTTGCAAGCGATCGCAGACAGCCGTGACATCCGCCGTGTGGCTTTAATGGATAAAATTCCCTATTTTACCACGATCGCCGCAAGTATTGCCGTCGTTGCAGCGATGAAGGCCCGTGGCGAAGGCTATGGCGTGCGCACGTTGCAGGGTTAAAGCCCTAAAAAGTTCGGAGAACTTTTTTCAACCGCTGGGGTGCCTAAAAAAGTTCGCCGAACTTTTTTATTGTCCGACCAGCGGTTGAAAAACTAAAAGGATGCTTTTCGAAGGGCACGAATATTCTCACCGTAGATGCTTGGATTGTCGACCGACCCGCCCTTGAACACTGCAGATCCTGCCACCAAAACATCCGCACCAGCCCCCACAACGCTTGATGCCGTTTCAACAGTAACCCCGCCATCGATTTCGATGTGGATAGGACGATCCCCGATCATTGCACGCAACTTTTCAACTTTGGCAACCTGCGAATGAATGAACTTTTGGCCCCCAAAACCTGGATTGACTGTCATCACGCAGACCAGATCAACCATATCCAATAGGTACTCAACCGCGTTAATCGGGGTTGCTGGATTTATCGCGAGGCCTGCCTTGGCCCCGGCGCCGCGAATGGCTTGCAAGGTGCGGTGAATGTGAGGGCTTGATTCCAAATGGGCGGAAATTATGTCTGCGCCGGCTTGCGCAAAGGCAGTGATATAGGGATCAACTGGCGCGATCATCAAATGCACATCCATGACGCCCCGAATATGCGGGCGGATCGCCGCACAAGTTGCGGGGCCAAAGGTAATGTTTGGCACAAAATGCCCATCCATCACATCGACATGAACCCAATCGGCCCCTTGCGCCTCGATTGCCCGGCATTCAGCCCCAAAATTGGCGAAATCCGCCGATAATATCGAAGGCGCTATTTTCAGTGTGCGATTGAATTCCATGATAACCCTATGAATGGACTTACCATGCATAACGTCACTTGCTACGATGAGCCAGCCCCGACACGAGCTGCCCGCCAACGTTACGGTTTTTGCACCCCTTGACGGTTCAAAGTGATCCGATACAGGCTTGTAGTCGCAGTGATATAAAGTTCATGTTTCGCGCGCCCCCCAAAGCACAGGTTTGACACCAATTCAGGCACAAATATCTTTCCCATCAGATGCCCATCGGGCGCGATACAATGCACGCCATCTGATGCAGATGACCAGATATTCCCTTCTTGATCGACCCTTATCCCATCGGCGCAACCGGGCGCGATCGTGTGAAACGGCGTGCCCCCCGAAAGGCTGCCGTCTGCCCCACAGTCATACACGTAGATCGACTGCGGGTCGCGCGAAAACATCCGCCCTGTGTCGGCGACATAAAGGCGGCGTTCGTCCGGCGAAAAGGCCAAGCCGTTGGGGCAATTCAAATCGTCGATCATCACGGTCAAGCCTGTTTCGGTTAGGCGATAGACCACACAGGGGTTTTCTTGGGCACCTGAGAAGCCTTCATAATTGGTCATAATCCCATAATGCGGATCGGAAAACCAAATCGTTCCATCAGACTTTACAACCACATCATTAGGAGAATTCAAGGGCTTGCCGTTAAACCTGTCGGCCAAAACGGTGATCGTGCCGTCGTGTTCTGTGCGGGTCACGCGCCGCAATCCGTGTTCGCAAGAAATGAGGCGACCTTGCAGATCGCGGGTATGGCCGTTGGCATAATTGGACGGCGCGCGGTAGGTGGATATGCCTTGGTCAGGTGTCCATCGCAGGATGCGATTGTTTGGGATGTCTGAAAACAACAGACAATTTGCATCGCCAAACCAAACGGGACCCTCGACCCAATCAAAACCAGTGGCAAGTTGTTTAACAGGCGCATTGCCCATGACATACTGTCCAAACAGCGGATCGATGGTTTCAAAAAATGACATGGTTTTCTCCTTTGTTCTATGGTTATCGTTAACAACGGCAACCGTCAAATAGGCATTGTTCACATAGGTTAGGACGAACATGGCATTTTTTCACACGACAACGGCGCTGACGCACGAGGGTGTTCTGGCAATGCTGACGGCTGCTGTTGGTGCCGCCGATGCGATGATGCAACCGCAATGTATCGTGATCGTCGACGCAAGCGGCCAGGTTTTGGCAGAAATTCGGATGACAGGCGCCCGGTTTCTAAGTCGGAAATCTGCTTTGTCCAAGGCCTTGACGGCCGCAAGCATCGGCGCACCCAGCGCGAACGTACCCGAAGCGGTGCGTATTGGTCTAGGCTTGGCATCTGGCGGGACCGTGACGGGTTTAAAAGGCGGCCTGCCTATTCGGATCAAAGGCGAATTGGTTGGCGGGATTGGTGTCGGATCAGGCTCGGGGGATCAAGATCAAGCCGTTGCCTTGGTGGCATTGGCAGCAATCGGTGCTGATATTCCTGCCGAATGAAACGCCCTTCGCTTAATATTTGCAATTGGCTGTTGCTACGCGCCGATCTGCGCCTGTCGGGGCCGTTGTGTTGGGGTGCGTGCCAATCCAGTCGCTGATGAAAAGTTACATCCAACGGCTTTGGCATCGAACACAATTTCAGCGCCGGCAGACCGCGCGAGTTGCGCAAAATTATGTTGCTGCGACACAACAAAAATAAGATGCCCCTGCCAACGTTGGTCAACCAACTGCAGCGTCGGGTCAATTTGCACAAGTGCTAAAAATCCAGCCGCGCCTCCGGTTGAAACCATCACCACGCCAGCAATTTCACCGCTGCGTGGTCCCGGCAGGCTGAGTATGGACAAGGCGATTGACGCGGGGATTGCAAAGATCAAGGGGGCAATCCATAGACGCCATCCATCGTTTTCAGCAATCAAAATGAATCCCATCTTTCGGATTGGCCAACTGCCAATTTCGGACGAACCGATAAATCTAAGGTAACCGATCCAGAACCTGTCAGTGTCGCTTGGGCGATCGGCACGGCACCGTCGATCTTAAACTGACCGATCAATCTGTTCAGCTCGAATGCCTCGTCCGCCATAGATTGGGTGGCCGATGTCGCCTCTGCGACCATAGCAGCATTTTGCTGGGTCATATGATCCATTTGGGCAACCGCAACATTGATCTCTTTCAAACCGGTTGCTTGTTCTGCGGCTGAATTTGCAACGCTATTAATCAATAAGGTAATACCCGACACTTGATTGGCGATCTGTGTCAACATATCACTGGTCCTATCGACCAATTCCACGCCAATTTGCACCTGATCGTTCGACGTAGAAATCAGACGTTTAATTTCCTTTGCGGATTCGGCGGCCTGTTCGGCCAAGGCACGCACTTCTGACGCGACGACTGCAAAACCACGGCCTTCAACACCAGACCGCGCGGCCTCAACCCCTGCATTCAACGCCAAAATGTTGGTTTGAAAGGCAATGACGTCCAAAACATCCACGATCTTACTGATCCCTTCGGACGAGGATTTAATCGCCGCCATGGCCTGCATCGCTTCGCGGACAACAGTTGCGGATTTTTCAGCATCCTCCTTCGCGTCAAAAACCGCTTGGTTCGCCGCCTTGGCGGTTTCCGCAGACTCGTTCACCGTCGTGGTGATTTGACGTAGGGCGGCAACCGTTTGCTCTAACGCGGCGGCTTGTTGAACACTTCGATGTGAAAGCTGTGCCGAGGCGGTGCTAATGCCATGGCTGCCGTCGCGAATGACGGCTGCGTTTTGCATTATGCCAAGCATCGTTTGCTGCAACCCATCCAGTGCCGTGTTGAAATCCATTCGCAGTTTTTCATAAGCAGGGTCAAAGGGTTCGGACAGTCGAAAGGTCAAGTCACCCATCGCCAATTGATCAAGGCCGCTTGCAATTGCCTCTACCATTTCTATCCGCAGTTCTTCGGCCTTTTCGACCGAAAACCGCCCAATGTCAGCAAGCCGCATCGCCTCTTTCGCCTCTGTTAGGGCGGCGTCGGAACGGATCATTGATGTCAACAGATATTGCCCCACCAACACAAGGGCAGGGACCATAATGACCGCGATTGACGCGTGGATAATCAGGTTGGCAAAAGTCACATCTTGCGCCGTTGTATTCCACACCAACGCAGGTGCCACAAAGGTCAACACTGCATGATGCGCGACCACCAACGTGTTGTAAACAATCTGCGAATGCCAACACATATAGGTCAACATAAAGGCGTTTGTCACGAAATACATCATATGTGCCTGTTGAACGGCCCCCTCGCCCATCGGGCTGGCGGCGTAAATCAAAAGCATTAAGGCAATCGCCATATTCGTGGCGACAAGAACCCGGGTTTGAAGCGTTGTGGGCGCGCGGATAACGGCCAAAACCATGGTCAAAATTAACGCGGTCGCGCCAATTGCGCAGACCACCATGCTTTGCCCAGACCACCAGGCCAAACCCATCGTAACAGCCATCAGCAACACCATATAAGGCAACAAGCCGCGACTGGTTCCCATTCGCAACGACAGAACGGTAGTTGGAAGATTGGTCTGGGTCATAAATGTGACTTTCACTGGTCTGAAACGTGCGACGCCTGCGTCCGGCGGCGGCATTTGTCTATTTTTAAGTTGAAATAGTTATCAAAAATATAAGACGCGTCGGGTTTGATCGAAAAATGACCTGCCCCGGAATTTTCGTCCAAAAGCGACTAGGGTCCGGCCCATAGAGCGGACGGACGATGAAGAAAGCAAATTGGACAGAAGAGCAGATCATTGGGATATTGCAGGAGCATGAGGTAGGCGCGAAGGTGCCGATCTCTGCCGCAAGCATGGAATGTCAGAAGGCACATTCTATGCGTGGAAGGCAAAATACTCCGGGATTCGGGCGTCGGATGCCAAGCGGCTGAAGGCGCTGGAGGACGAGAACGCAAAGCTGAAGCGCCTGTTTGCCGAGCAGATGCCCGACATGGCGGCGATGAAGGAGCTTCTGTCAAAAAATGGTGACCTAGAGCCCCTGACCTGAGCCCCAAGTATCCTCCAGCCTCGGCAGAGTCCTTGTGTTTAGATTGTTGGCTTTAAGCCGCCAGTTTGTCCATGCTCATTCTCTCTGCAAATTCGATGGGTGTCAGGTTGCCCAAGGCTGAGTGGGGTCTGTGCCAGTTGTAATCCTGTCGCCATGTTGGCAGTGTTTCGCGGGCATCGCGCAATGATCGAAACAGCGTCTCGTTCAAGCATTCGTCCCGCAGCTTGCCGTTAAAGCTTTCGATGAAGCCGTTTTGTTGAGGTTTGCCTGGCGCAATGTAATGCCAGTCGACGGCGATGTCCTGAACCCATTTGAGGACGGCCATACTGGTAAACTCGGTGCCATTATCGGAAACTATCGTTCTTGGCATACCGCGTTCCGCCAAAACTTGATCCAATTCGCGTGTAACACGCAGCCCTGACAGCGACGTGTCCGCAACCAAGGCTAAATTCTCGCGCGTGAAGTCGTCCACCACGGCCAGAGTCCGAAACCGACGACCGTCCGTGAAAGCGTCTGATACGAAATCGAGGCTCCATCTTTGGTTCGGACCATCGGGCAAAACCATTGGCTTTCTTGTACCCAAGGCCTGTTTGCGCCCACCCCTGCGGCGCACCTGCAGCTTTTCTTCAGCGTAAATTCGCCGCAGCTTCTTTTGGTTCACTTTGTGGCCTTCCCGCTCGATCATGACGTGGATGCGGCGCCTTACGGCGATTGCAAGCAATCGCCTACCGGCCAACGGATATCCAAACCGCCGCCGCTCTCTGGAAACACGTTTGATAGCCTCGCGCAGATCGTCATCATCAGCGCGCACAGATTGATATCGAACCGTTGATCGGTCAACCTGAAGAACCTCACACGCCCGCCCCCCTCTCGGCAGATTGCTTAGCAATCGCCTGCCGGGCAACGGCATCGCTGACCCCATGCATTGCGCACAGATGCTGAGCAGCTTGCCGCTTTGCGTCTAGCGTCACCACTTTTTTGAATTGATGTCTCGCAACATGGCATTATCGAGCATCTGTTCCGCCAACAGTTTCTTCAGCTTTGCGTTCTCGTCTTCAAGCGCACGCAGCCTCTTGGCATCTGACGGCTCCATCCCACCATACTTCGACTTGTATTTGTAACACGTGCCCTCGCTGATCCCATGCCGACGGCACACATCTGCCGTCCGCTCGCCAGCTTCCTGTTCCTTGATCATCGCAATAATCTGCTCATCCGTGAAGCGTATCTTCATTTGTCCGTCCTTTTGTTGGACGGACTCTACACAAATCTGGAGGAGATTCAGGGGGTCAGGTCATTACAACTGGCACAGACCCCACTCAGCCTTGGGCAACCTGACACCCATCGAATTTGCAGAGAGAATGAGCATGGACAAACTGGCAGCATAAAGCCAACAATCTAAAACCAAGGACTCTGCCGAGGCTGGAGGATACTTGGGGCTCAGGTCACAATTATTCTACGGGACAAACGCATACACCCCCGCGATTGCGGGGCTATGTATTTGTTATGATTGATATAAATTTTGGTTGCGGGGGCACACAACCGCCGTAATTTCGGGGCAATTCATTGCATGCTATAGCCATCCAAGCTCTGCATAAGTTTAGGCGATGAGCCTTCGTCGGCAAAGACTTTAAAAGCTATAATCGAAAGGTCGGGGGAGCACTGACCATCCCAAGTAGGCGAAATTTGCTTTAGGAGATCGGAGATACTTAGGTATTGCTCAGTCATATTGGTAACTTTGGTCTGCACACAACGTTGGTGGCGTTACATTGTCACGTTCGAAGGTACGCATTATTGCAGAATGCACAGGATCGCCCGCATCAAGAGAGCGAAATTCTTCGGCCAGCATTTGCTGAAGCTTAGCGGCGTCCTGCTCAGTGTCCCCCATCGGCCATAATGCGGAGGCCGCCAGCTTTCGTTTGCGCGTCATCAGGCTGTGCAGAAGGCAGTCAAAGCTCTTTTCACGGAAGTCTCCGTGGACCGCCATTGGGATGTGAATTGTTACTGCTTTGGTTTGACCAATGCGGTGAATGCGGTCGTTGCACTGCTCCTCCACAGCAGGGTTCCACCACCGGCTGAGATGAATAACGTGCGTGGCCGCAGTTAAGGTGAGGCCCGTGCCAGCGGCTTTAGGCCCGAGTACAAGAACATCAAAGCCTTGATCGTTCAGAAGATGCGCCTGAAAACGGTTAACTATGTCTTGACGTTTATGGATAGGGGTGGAGCCATTAATCAGGTCTACATGTTGGATACCATATAGGGCCTTAAGGAGCTCGATGAATCTATATTGCATCTGGATATGTTCGATGAAGACCAGTACCCGTTCACGACGGGCATGGATCCCATCAATGATCTCGAAGCAGGCTGCCAACCGTCCAGAGAGCGCGATGAATTCTGCGGCGCTTTCGACGGCGGTTATGGCTGGGTGGACCGAGACGGAACGGATGTGATGAAGCACCTTGAGTGCCGCACCCCTCGTTCCAGTCGCTAGTTTGTCCCTTGCACTTTCGTAGGCTTCCGCCTGAGCATCTGGCATTATTCGAGGATGTAGGATCCTTGTCTTCGGCGGCAGTTCCTTCGCCACGTCTTGCTTGAGGCGGCGCAACGCCATCGGGGGAAGGCCATGGTTGTCCTCGAATAGAAACTCGAAGAGTGCCTGAAGGCTGCCCTCTTCGGGGGTGCTGTAAAGCCTTCTAAACTCCGAGAGGGGTACCAGACGTCCAGGCACTAACTGCTCCATGATCGCCCATAGGTCCGTCGTCGAATTCTCGATCGGCGTGCCTGTAAGACCGATGCGGAAGTCAGCATTCATCGCCATGCCAGCCAAGGCGCGCAGGGAACCAGGATTTTTGAGAGCTTGAATTTCGTCGAAAACTAACGTCGAGAATGGGATCGCACCGAGAGAATGCTGGTAGTTCGTCAGCGTGGTGTAGGTTGTCAGTAGCCAGTAATTGTGCCCAGAACCAGTCGCCAGCGCCTCGTGGAGGAATGATAGGTCGAGGTGTTCTTCCCCGTCCAATGTATCGTTGCCTTGGAATCCGTTGCGGCGACGTGATGAAATCCCACTGCCATAGAGCCTGACGAGGTGACCAAGCCCACCGGAACTGAGATGCCTTTCAACTTCCAGTTCCCAGTTTTCCAAAAGTGAGGTCGGGGCCACAATCAGGATAGGTCCAGTTGGATTTGCTCCCTGCTTGGCCATCTGGGATTTCATCCATGCAATGAAAGATATCGTCTGCAACGTCTTTCCCAGGCCTTGCTCATCTGCATTTAAGATGCCTGTCAGGCCAGATTCCCAAGCCTTAACCTGCCATTTAAAGCTTTCGACTTGATGGCTTTTCAGCGTAGTGCGCACATTCTCTGGCAACGCAATAGGGATCAATGCCTTACGGGGTTTGATCTTGCTCCGCCACTGGACCTGTTCGAGGTTATCTTTGACCTCGAGAATGACAGGACCCTTGGAGTCCGCATTTTGTTGGGCGGCAGGATCAGCCTCTATCCCGCCTATTTCTGGCTTGCCCTCTCGCTCAATTATGAGCGTCTGGATCTGGCGACGGATGGCACGTTCAGTCGTCGGTGAAGCGGCAATATGCTCGCCATCATATTCGATGCTTTCATAACCCTCGCTGATGGCTTGCTGGATTTTTTCCTCTATGATCTCTAGCTCTTCTAGGGGCAGCCCAGTGATGAGACGTGCGACGTTCTCCCCAAAAACCTCGGGTAGCCATGTCGTGCCACTCCCTTCGGTTATAACCACCGAGGGACCTGCGTAGATGGTCTTCCCCGTCACGCGGGCGGAGTATTCCTTGGTTTCCACAAAGGTCGGGAATGCGACCTTCTCAATCAGTTCCTCTTGTTGGGTTTCCGAAAGACCATCCAATACACCTCGGTCCCGCAAATCCTGCTCTACGGCCTCAGTAATCTTGCGTCTTGGATTCTTAATGAAAGCAGCCCGCTCTTCGCGAGGCGCATGGTGCATCTCTGCCATGACCTTCAAAGCGGGTGCTGCCGAGCGGTCGACAACAATGAACCTACCTGATCCAACCTTGTATGCTGTCATTGCACCTTTGGAGCGGACTCGGTTCTGGAATTCTTTTAGCGGTCTGCCAGAAAGCTCCGCCATCGTTATCGAAACCTCACCGCCCTCGGGGTTCGCATTCTCCTCCTCGAGAGCTTTAAGGGAAAAGGGGACGACCTCAAATTCAGGGTCAACATCAATGCCTGTGGGAGTGATGGAGAAGCCGTCTGCGATCTGCACATGCAGCCGTCTCAGGAAGTCGCTCATTCCCATCTGGGCGCGGGCGGAGGCATCATCCTGATGGAATCCTGGCTCAAGTGCCTGACGAAATCGGGCAAGTGCTTCCCAGTGTGCTTGCAGATCTGAGCCTTTCTTAAATGACTCGGATACCTTCACTGCATCGAGTAGCCATTTTGGCAGCCTGCGAAGCCCATCAGATGTTCTCAGGATACAGCCGACACGAGTAACGACCTGTTTCTCACCGAGACGAAGCCATTCGTGTCGCAAGCGAAACTGGTCTTGACCAGGTACACCTTCGGCGTCGGTTTTGAAGATAAGATCGACGATAGGAGGCAGGCCGAGATTGTTCGCAGTCTGAGCATCCATTTCGGCGGCAACATCGTGGCCGATCCATATGCTGGTATCATCTGTGATCAAACTGTCGGGATATTTTTCGGCAATCTGTTTTAGATCGGCTATAGCGAAGAGGAGTTTACGGTCTCTTGATGATAAATCCGCGAGCTTCAGCCCCTTGGGACGTGCAAAAAGTGCTTTCAAAAGGCCTCCCGCCCCTTGATGGACCGTGAGCCTGATGCCAGTGTCGTCGTAACTGAAATCGAATGCCAACACTCACTCCTTACGGATCAATTCTAGCAGCTCGACGCCTTGTCGCCGCAGTCGCCGCGCCATGTACTCCATAGCGTTCTTCTCTCTAGCATCAAGGGGATGACCTCTCACTAACGCCTTCAATGCCGCGGTCACATTCGGTGAAATCAAGCCTTTCGATTTCGCGATCCGCTCGATCTCGTTGGCTTTTACTGCCCAAAGTATCGTCTCTTCGGGGCTGAGTTTTCTGTTAATGATCGGCTCCACAAAGGCCTTCAGGCTGCTAAATTCTTCAGCATTCACACGAACTCGCATGATAGCGTTCGCAATCCTGACTTCTTCGGTGAGGTCGAGTTCAATTCGTTCACGCACTTTCCTCAGCGTGTCAGTTATTTCTGCGATATTGTCTCCACTTCGGATCATCCGCGCTTGGAGCTCATTTACCTCGGCATTAACCGCTACTGCAGAGAACGGGGTGAGACCATTCGCAATATTCAGAGCTGACGAAGGCTTTGGGTCTTTTTGGGGTTGCTGGGGTGCGGCCACCGGTGATGCACCACGCGTATTCGGAAACTTCGGCAAGCTAATGCCATTACGCTTTTCGACCTCTGGATTTAGCCCAAAATCAACATTTTGGTTCGGCGTTACTGTGTAAGGGGTCTGCGGCTGTGATTCAGCCTGCCTAGTTGGCATGAGCGGATGCGCTTGTGATGCTGTAGATCGTGCCTGTAAAGGCGTTGCATCAGCGGCGGGATGCACTGGCTGGGAGGAAGGATTATAGGCGGGCCGCTGATATGGTTGAGCGTATGTCGCGCTAACCGGCGTCGCCGGCGTGTACCCGGCCGAACGGCTTGGCATCAATTGACGGTCGAGATCATCATCGCGGGCAGGGCTGCGCCGCCACGGTTTCTTCGTGGACATCGGCGTTTTGGAGTGGATCGACTCCCTGACCCATTGTGACCAGGAATGAATCGCATTGTGTGCCTTGGACCAGGGTGCTAGATCCATTACATCCGCATCGCAGTCGTATTCGCGCCTGAATAGCTTGGGGGCGACAGGATCATCGATGTTGAAGATGTGTGTCCGATAGTTGTGGCAGCCATCCACCACGATTTTGCCACCAATCTTCATAATCAGGATTGAAGTATCCAAGCGCGAGCCGCCCTTCGATTGCCGACCAAAGCGACGTACGTTGTCTGCGAAGCCACTGCGGATCAGGTGAGTGCGAGCATAGCGCTCCGCACTTGGGCAGAATGCAACCCAAGCTTGCTCAATCAGCCCTTCATCAAAAAGCTTGAGCCAGAACTTCTTCCGTGGCTGCCACTGGGGGTCTTTTTGGGTGGCATCAACCACAGAGGTGAAGAAACGCAGATCTTCGCGGGTCAACCAACTGAAAATCACATTCATGTGGTCTTCGGCGACACCCACCCAGAGAGAGCGGTTGGTCCGGGGGTCGTTGTACTGATTGGTTAGATGCTCTGTAACAGCCTGACGGGTCTGGTCAGACGCGGTTTTTCGGACCCAGTGCCCCAGAACCGCCTCGATGACTTCGATGGAGCCAGATGTTTTCCGTTTCCCAGGCTCGGGGTTTAGCCACTTGAAGAGAACATCTAACCAGCTCTCCATATTCATGTTGGGACGGATTCTGTCCACATAGGCTCCATGGACGTAATCCATCAGACCTGTCGCATGCGGATTTGGAAAACCATTTGCCTTCAATCCCTGCCAAGGCTCATCCATTTCCTCCATTGATGCGGCGATGTCGTCATGGGCACGACTAGCATCGAAGAGACTGGGGTAGGTTTCCTCGATTGCGCGCCACTTACCGTTCAGCAGCTCTCGTTTAGCAATAATCTTACTCCCCAGATCAAGGCTGTGGCCGGACTTCGGCTCGTAACTTGACAGGTATATTGCAACCATTGCGTTCAGAAAGGTCGACTGCGACGTCGCATCGAGTTCATCAAACGCAAAACCGATGATCGGCGCAACATCTTCTCGATTTCTGAAATTTGGGCCGAATGCCACCTTCAGCGCACGCAGGACGAACGACATTTTCACGTCCTCCCAACTATTTCTTTCTAGAAGCGCCAGCATCTGCAGGACTATGGCCTCATGGTCTCTTTCAGGTGGCTCAGGAATGATATCCGGCCAACGGTCCAGCACCCGTTTCTTGGCCGCAATCAAGCGTGTCATTTCTGGCAGTACCAGCGGCGAAAGCCTGCGGACAGAGTTCAGAGCAAGATCAAGGTCCACTTGACGCTGCCTCCTCTACTGCCAGCCGAAGGCCATCCCGGATCTGCTGCTGTATACGCTCAACCTGTTCGCGGTCACGAGGCGTGTACATGATCAATCGTAGGTCGATCCTACGGTTCTCGGCTTTGCGTGCTGGCGTGTCATTCGGGGCAACTGGACGCATTTCTCCGTAACCAGCGACCGAAATAACGGGTTGGCCACGGATGTTGCGATAGCTCAGCAAGTCATCCTGACTTTGCAACATCGTGAAGAAGGCGTCGTTCGCCCGAGCAGTAGACAGTTCAATATTGAACGGATCTGTCCCCACGTCGTCTGTATGGCCCTCAATTTGAACGGCCTCGATGACAATGCCATAGGGGTTGCACGCGGCGTAGTTCAATTCGCGATCATTCACGGTATAGCAGGAAATGGCTTCCGTAATGAGTTCCGCTAGCCTATCGACAATAGCCCTCTTGTTCGGCAAAAGGCTTCGTGCACCGCTCGCAAATAGACCCTCACCCTTAAATCGTAGGGCATCATTTTCAGTGCTTATTTCGACAAGTATCTGGTCATCAAATTCGGTCTTGAGCGCGGCCTCAATGCGACGCAAAATCTCTAGTCGCTGCACCTGGGCCATCGAAATATAAGCCTCCAGCGGATTCTGCTCGTTCAACTTGCGCTGTAGTTCCTCGATTTTGGCCAAAAGTTCCTTGATGCGCTCGTCTCTTAACCGGACTTGCTCCCGCAGTTCATTATTTTCCGCCTCAAGGTCTTTGATTTGGGCGAGCTGCTGCTCGATCTCAACCTTCAAGCGCTCGATTTCTGCCAAACTGTTATCGCGTTCTATGATCAGATTGTCCCTTTTAAGGCTCACCTGATCAAACTCGTGGCGCGGAACGGTATCCTTGTCAGAAAACTGCACTGCAAAGAACGCCAAAAGAATCATCAGAATGAACAGGAATGATACCGTCATGTCGGTCATAGGGACGAAGACAGATTCTTCTTCCTCCTCTTCCCTGTTTGAACGCCGAAGATTGCGCATTAGCCGTTAATCCTCGATTGCGGAATGAAGCGTTCAGCCTGTTCGACGACTTCGCGCATCTGGTCAATGGCGGGGCTGAGCTGAGCCTGCATTTCGCGTGCGTGGTCGACCATCATTTCGAGGGCCGAGCTGACATGCTTGGCGTATTTTTCGAAGGCTTCGCCCAGCTTGGAATCAAGTTCGTCCAGTTTGTCACCCTGACCTTTCATGCGGTCTACGACCTCTTTGACACCTTCCAGGGCCGCCTCGATTGCACGCTGCTTGCCCGTAAGGATATCGCTTGCGCTCCTAAGGGCCGTCTCTGCCGACTGGACGGTGTTCTGCGCGCCCTTGACCATAATGTCTGCGGTCTGGGTTGTGCTGGCCTGCAGTTTGCTGACAGCGGTATCGATCCGCTCGACAGAGGAGCGGATTGGAACAGCCGCAGCAGTCATATCCTGCGACGCCGAACGGAAAGTATTCGCCGCCAAAACCGTCGCATCGGCGCCTGTCTTAACCCCTTCCGCTAGCCGACGGAATTCGGACGTTCCGTTGCCCAACTCTCTGTTAAGAGCAGACAGTTTTTCGCCGATATCATCCAGCGGCCGCAGAAGTTCTCCAGAAAGCCTATCCGCCATTTCCGTGGACATGTTCGCGATACGTTGTGCCGTATCCCCGAATGACCCAAGCACTTTTTGGCTGGCTTCGGTAATGGCTCCGCTGGCGGCATCGGCAGTCTTTGCCATTTGGCCTTCAATTTGCTTCGCGCCTGCTTGCGCAGCGTTGGAAAGTTCTTCTTTGAAAATCATTGCTGCAGAGCGCATTTCAGCAGCTGCATCCTTAATGGCTTCGGCTCCACGCCCTGTGTTATCACGGATATCTTGCAGCGTCTCCGACATTACAGCGAGCATCTTCTCTGAACCCTCGCGGAAGACCTCTCCGGTGCGGGCTGCGCTTTCTTCGGTGTTCTTTCTGATATCGGAAATAGCGCTAGTCAGCGTTCCAATAGATACCATGAGCTGCTCGTTCATGTTGCCAGAGCTCTGATCCATCCGTGCCGCCAGTTCACCAATTTTTCGGCCAGCCAATTCGATACTGTCGCTTGCATTCGCCAACGCACCGCTCACTTCCGACGAGAACTTCTCCGACAGGTCAGTTACCATACCTCCGACACCGTCCGTTCCCACCTTGGCCATGCGATCCATCGCAGGCCCAACCACTTCAGCAATTGAACGAGAGATCGCCTGCGGCAACTCTTCACGCAAAGGGCGACCAAGTTCTGCCACCAATTCCATACCGATGGAACGGAAATGCTCTCGCTGCTCTTTGATCGCCTGCAGTTGTTCGACTGCTATGTCTTCCAGAGATATAAACTTTAGCAGAAATTCAACACGCGAACACAAACCATGAATTTCATGCTCCAGCTTGCCAAGGCCAATCCGCAGGACAACTGTAAAGATGATGGAACATAACAGACCGGTAAGCGACATAATGAACTTTGCCGACGCGGTAGTCAGCAAACCATCAAGCATTTCCTGCATCTCAGCTGGGGCAGCACTTCCTACGTTCATTTGACCGAGTGCGGCGACAAGACCCAAAAAAGTCAAGAAGAGGCCGACCGTGACGAAAAGGCCGGGGACGATTCGCCAGAAACCTGCCCCATATTCTAAATCTTCAAGGTTTAGGAATGTGGATGGCCGCACGGAATTGCGCAGGTGACGGGCTTCGCCTTCACCATGTAAAACCAGGGTCTCGCGGTATTCAATCCAGGCCGCTACAAGTGAGCCGTAATATTGCTCGTCACGATTTTCTTTGATTGACATGTCGATTTCCGCGACAGCAGCGGTGAATGACTGAGGAGTGTCGAAACCACTTATAATATTACGCAGCCATTTAATTGTCTTGATCTGGCGGTCAACTTGGCGCCAATAAAGAGCACATGCTATGATCAAGATGAGGAAAAGGCCTAGCGCAACAAGCCCTGGCACGTATTTTTCAACCAACAGACCCGCAATTGAGAGAATGAATTCTCTAGTTGCGTTACCGATACTTGTGAAACTTGACCACATTCTTTTTAAGCCCTCATACTGTCGATGGAGCGTCTAAACACCCAGTTGCATTCCGATAATTCATTATCATGTCGCAATCTTTGACACCAGTCGCCCAGACATCGGATCAAAAACCGTATCACCGAGGCTGCCGTCGATCAATCTGTCGACGGCGTCCTTAATCGCTGAGGGTGGAACCAAGAACCATTCGCGTGATTTCACTAACTTATTAAATCTGTCGGGGATCGTGATCTCAGCGCGTGCGTTGTCAAAGTATGCGTGTAGAAGTTTTTCTACGAACTGGGCCTTGATGTTGTAAATTTCGAATTCAGCAATCACCTTTACAGGGGCAAGCAGGTAAGTGGCCTCGTTTTCTGCGTTGGATATTCGCCGCTGAACGGACCCCTTGGTAACCCCGATTTTGTGGAGATGCGCCCGCTTCTCAGCTATGGAGGGATGTGTTGATAAGCTCTGTAGAACATAAACAACCCCAGTGCCTATATCATCATCATCGGCCGCCCCAGAGAAGAGGCCACCCGCGCGAGGGTTACTGATCCTTCTGCCGTTGGGGTCCTTATAGAGTTCGGTCGCTAGTGACCTGAGCAAGTTCTCGCCTTGGGTACCGTTCGAAAAGATCACTTTCAGGCGGGCATTCTTCTTCCCATTCTTCTCAAAGGGCTCCCCAACTTCGGCAACAAAAACCATGATGCCGTTCAAAATAAAGAACTGGCCTTGCTTCACTTCTTGCTCGTTTTGGAACTGCAACGGCTCTCGTAAGCCATTCTTAAGCTCGACGTTCACCCTGTCAAATAGAGGTTTGTATTCATGAAAGTTCGGACATGGCTTGCGCTGAGAAGTATAATCCGACGACGAGAATGTCTTGTCATATGTCTGGACAAAGCGCATGTTGAAAATGTCTGCTGTGCCGTAATCAACAACATCCATTAAGTCCAGTATCGCCGCCAGGTCACTAGGCGCTTCCGCCAGTTCAGCCTCTGAGGCAATGATCGGATCTGTATCCAGCGGTCGCTTTTGTTCCGCACCGTCTGGCTCAATGTCTGCTTCGCGCAAGAATTCAAATCCGTCATCAACGGCAGTGTTGTCGAAAAGAAGACCGTGGATATCTAGTCCCCGGAGGCAGTCAGACATGCCGGTTTGCGAGCGGATGCGGGTCAGTTTTTTAGCGAGAGAGCGTTCATCATAATCGCGGCCTTCCTCATCCCTCGGCTCCCGGCCATGAGTAGTAAAGAAGGCATTGACATTATCGAAGGCCTCCTGCGTTTTTTTGTCGACAGATATACGCTCAGCCGGCTTGCCCATCTCAGGCATCTCGGCAAAGATGTCATTAAGGTTAGACTCCTTCTTAATCATCAGCTTTCACCACGTGCTGCCGCCTGTGCCTGTCGTTTTTTGGCCTTAAGCCAAGCAAAGATTTCACCTAAACGTCTCTCGATCTCGTTGGTTGACAGAGTGTCGGGCCAGCGACCATTATCCGCCTGGAAACGTTGGATGCGCGGCCAAGCCTTGATTGCCTCCTCGTCGGTAACTGCGACCGTCTTGCCTACAATTGCACTCTGAATCTGCGCTAGGGTCGATGCGTCCAGGTCCTTGGACAGGATTTCGTAGGCAGACTGGAAGGGGTTAATATGATCGATGAGATCTATATCAAGATCGCGCACATTCACGAAGCTACGAACTAGTTTAAGAAGGCCAGCTTCCGCCCCTATGCGCCTGTCTCCACCTGCCTTGTTACCCGCATCATCAGCTGAAACTGAAACAGAACCATCGGCATCTATTTCAAGCTGTCCCTGTTTGCCTATGCGCTGAGCTGCATTGACCAGGTTCATTCGTGCAACTACTTGCTGGCGTAGTTCTTCAACCTCCTCAGGCTCTCGGCCCTCATATCTGCGCTCGATGACCTTCGGGATCAGAACCCTGTTCAAAGTTTCAGGTGTTAGATTTGGATTGGTTGCAGCGTGCATCGCGATTTCATTATCAGTGCAAACGTCGTGGATCAGTTCGTTCATTCCATTATCAACAATTTGCTTCACCCAGTCTGACTTTGGTTCTGCAAGGCCCCTGACGGCGATCTGAATTTCACCAGTCGCTTCATTGTAATGGAAATTTTCTGATGGCCCGCCTTCATCAACGGGCTTCTTGGCGACGAACTTGAACTTAGGTGCAAGCACCTGCTGCATGAGCAACGATGCAGAGATTGCTTTCAGCAGATCATTCACTGCCCCCGTTACAATTCCCTGAGTGGCTTCTGGTTCTGGGATCAAATTTGTGAACTGGGCATGGGTCTTGTCAGGGGCATCTCGTGTCGCCCGTCCAATGATCTGAATGATTTCTGTCAGGGAACTGCGATAGCCGACGGTCAATGCATGTTCGCACCAGATCCAGTCAAATCCTTCTTTCGCCATATTAAGGGCAATAATGATGTCTATAGCATCCCGATCTTCAAGCTTGCGCAAGGTTGCCTGAACTTTTATTCGATGCTCGGGTTCGTCTTCGACCAGATCAGCCACTCGCAGGATTTTGCCGTCGGATCGCTTGACCAAGTGCAGTGCGGACTTCTTGTCATAGCTTTGGTAATCCCCGATCTTGTCTAGGATTAAGCCGACCTCACGATACTTGTTTCCTGTCGATGCTGAGCTGCCAACATGAGGAATATGGATGATGGTTTTCTTAAAGGGGTCAAGCACTTCGCCGATACTGTTGAGGTAGATATCAGAGTAGAAGTGATAGCCGATCCCCAAAGACTTCAGGTATTTATATCCGTTGAGTTGCTCGTAATAGGTATATGAGACCGCCACAAACTTAGCCTCATCTTCTGGTCGCAAAACCAACACGGTATCGCCTCGGAAGTAACTGCCTGTCATCGCCACAATATGGGTTCGACCCCGTGCAATCAAATCTCTGACAACCTCGCCTAGACGGCTTTCCTCATGGGCTGATGCGTGATGAAATTCGTCCACGGCAATCAAACAATCATCGAACATATCCAGAGCAAAACGGTCAAAGGCGAAGCGTATTGTGGCATGGGTACAGACAAGGATCTGATCGTCGCTGCGGAGAAATTCACCGACCTTGTTCACCTTCCCAGTCAAGACATCCCCAATGTCGGGGACGGCTTCATCGCTGCACAGGTTCCACTTGCGTTTTACTTCCCAATCAGCAAAGAACCCATACTTCTTAAGTTCAGTTGAGCGAAATGAGTTGCCTATGGATTTTTCAGGGACCGCGACGATGACTTTTTTAAGCTTCTGATTGTGGAGCTTGTGCAGACCCAAGAACATCAGCGCCCGTGACTTTCCAGACGCAGGGGGCGCTTTGAGCAAAATGTATTGCTCGTCTCGCTTGCCGTAAACCCGTGCCTGCATCGCGCGCATGCCCATATTATCAAAGACTTGGCTAGTGCCTGTCTGCTCATATGTGACGCTAACTACATCTTTCATCTGACATGCCCCTTATTTATTATCAACCATAGCGGAATAGCGGACGAACAAATGTTCCAACCGCTCAGTGTCATTCTTGAATGGTCGTCCGTTGTAGATCGTCTCCAGAACCTCATCGTTGCGCTGATGCGCTTCCCACAGCTCGGGGAAGTCCTTCCGCATACGGTCGGGGTCGTAACGTTCGGCTACCGTCTTGTCGAAATAGGTATCCCGAGCCAACATAATGCCCTCCGCTGTCGTCGTCAGGGCTTCCTTGTCTTCGTCTGACAGAGCAGGGACGGGGAAAGTGTTCCAGCCCAAGGTGTTTGAGTAGCGTATGTCTGTCTTCAGGCGACCGCAAACGGTCTCTATCCATGCTATGTGCATTTTTGATGAAATTAACGCAAAATGAAAGGTCTCTGCGCCGTACAATACGGTAGCGCTATCTGAGATTATTGTTTTCAAGCCGTCAACAACTCCAACGGTGAGATAATCTCTGTTCTCTGAGAATACGCGTGGCAAGATTATGTTTTTACCTTCTTGGTGGGGGGCAAAGACGAAACGGTGGGGAACACCCGCGTATTCTTTCGCTTGACTACCACCCTTTGCCCGCAATTCGGTAATATTTGCAAATCGCCTGGAGAAAAATTCATAGTTCGACAAGTCTTCGGCAGCATCATCTGGAATCCATAGGCACCACCGCATTTTTCCTCTGATAAACTCTAATGACCCTATATACTCTTTGATGAAGCCCGAAAAATCAGGAAGATTTTCATAAATAAAGCTGCGCTCATCTTCGTTTATAATCAAGTTCCCACCATCAGTCGGTTGGCAGCCCTTATACATCCTGGGCATACCGTTCAGTGGCTCGGATGTTTTAGATACAACTGTATTTTTTGCTTCGAGCAGGTAAGGGTTGATATTTTTAACATGCCGGAAAACAGTTCCTGTATAAAGCTTTCTATTCCCAACATCAGTATTTTTTTGAATGCCAACTACAACGCAGGTGACGCCTGCGTTTTGAGCCGCGTTATTTTTCCATTTGAAAGATGTGTGTGCGAAAATAATGCTGATCCCCGCTTTCAGGAGGTTCGGCCAAAGCATGTCTACCTGCTCCCCCTGGCAAATAGAGTTAGTGGCGACGAATGCAGCCCGTTGATGTTTATCTCTTAAGTAATCTGCTGAAAGTGCAAACCAGCAAGCCACATAATCCAGGTCGCGGTATATGCGCGTCCGGTTCTCAAAAATTCTCTTGATATCTTCCTTTTGCTCTGGTGTTTGCTGCACACTCCCTAAATACGGCGGATTTCCAACGATGTAGGTCTTATCGTCTGGATCATCGCCATGGGGGCATACACTTTCCCATTTCACGCGCAGGGCATTGCCGCAGACGATATTGCCTGTTTCCTTAAGAGGCAGGGTGGGCGTGGGCTTGCCAAAGGCATCTTCGTAGCGGCTATTCATCTGGTATTCAGCGATCCAGAGCGACAGCTTTGCGGTCTCGGCGGCGAAGTCGACATATTCAATACCGTAGAAATTTGCCAGCGCGACATGCGACCATAAAGGTGGGGCGTAGCCATCGATTTCTGCCAGGCGATTGATGACTTTGATCTCGATGGCCCGCAATTCGCGATAGGCAATTACAAGGAAATTGCCCGATCCACATGCAGGGTCAAAAACACGGATTTTCGATAGACGCTGCAGGATGCCATGCAGCCCCTTCTTATTGGACCAATTCGCATTCACTTGTTCGCGCATATCATCGAGGAAAAGTGGATCTAGAACCTTAAGGATGTTCGGGACGCTGGTGTAATGCATTCCCAATTCGCCACGCTGATCCGTGTTCACGATTGACTGGATCATCGAGCCGAAGATGTCCGGGTTGATCTCTTTCCAGTTCAGCTGAGCTGCATCGATCAGGTAGCGCACAGACCCTTTGGTGAAGCGGGGAACATCAGGCGCACCTTTGAATAGGCCGCCATTTACATGTGGGAATTTGCGAGCGTAGCTGGGACAATCGGCACGGGCCTCCTCATGCAGCGACATGGCAGTGAACACATCCGTCAGCACCTTCTGCGCCTGCGTGCTGTCGCTCTCGCAATAAGTGGTGATCGTTTCCGAAAAAAGGCCAGACGGCAGTATGCCCGTATCCTCAGCAAAAAGGCAGAAAACCAACTGAGTGATAAAGTGGTTCAGCGCGTGACGCTTGTCATCGCCTTTCCAGGTCGGGTTATCTTGCAAGATAGAGTCATAGAGCTTCGCGAGCCGACCCGTGGCTTTGATGTCAACGGGGTTTTCATCAGCGATCTTGTAGCGTTCGATACCTGCAAGCGGCAGAAAGAAACCGAAATGAACGACCAGTTCGTCAAACAGGCAGTTCAAAGTCTCGCCCGTCTTCATGTCACGTGCGCCGAAATCATGGCCGTCTGTCGAGATAATATAGCGGACGTTCTGCCTTTCGGTTTCTTTGTGCGCTGCCAGTGCATTAAGGGTAAGGCCAACTTGCCCATCACCAGAGAGTTGGAAATGCACACTACGCCTCCACAGCACTGCGGCCTGCCCGAAGGCGTCTTGTTGGCCACCTCTGAGCTGCTTGATTAGGGATTTTGGCGCACCGTAAGCCGCAAAGAAATCAAAGATAAAATCGTTGGGATGGAACCCTTGCGCAATAATTGCATCGATGGATTCTTCGATTTCAATTACAGTCATTTTAAGGATTTCCGTTCAAATACATGATCCTTGTTGAACAGAACAATCTGTTGATCCTGTGGATGCCTGGCTGCCGGATCAGTATCCAACCCCAGCCGCTTTAGAGCGTAAAACAGTAGTGCCTTTCGCACAACAATTTCAGCTCGGCCGACAATCATGCCGTAATCCATCTCAATTGCACGGCGCTGCGTATCAGAGAGTTCTGGGTGCGGCCGAATCTCGAGCACTACTTCTTGATGCCAGTCATGATCGTCATCTCCACCCGAGCGGGCTTCCCCGGGCTCCCCAACCGAAACGATCCTCGACAAAAGGAAATCCTTGAACACCCCGTCGTTCTGGCAGAACGCGCGAGCGTGCCAGCGGAACCCATCGAACGCGAGAGCGTGGGGTTCAATCCAACGCGCGGTGGGTTCTGGCCGAGACATTGACTGGTAAGTGACGTTTAGCGCTGTCTTTGAGCGGATGGCCGAAAGAACTTCCCGCAAAACCTCTGGGTCGACACCTCGTGCGGGGACCGGCGTTGCTGCATATCCGGGAAAAAAGCTGATCCAACTTTGTTCCTCTGAAACAAGGCCTAATTCGACAGCCTGCAACTGCGCAAAATACTCCGCTGCGTCTGGCTGAAAATATCGCGGCTTAAAGTTTTTGCTTCGGATGTATGTGCGCAGTCGCTTGTCATAGGAAAGGTTGCTTTTCCGGCCTTCGATATAATTGGCAAGATCTTTAGATGCCTGCTGCACAGAGATGCCAAAGGCTTCCGTCAAGTCGCTTCTGTTGATGTTTCCTTGCCAATACAATCTGAACTCTATGAACTCGTAACGCCTCTCGACGCTCCAGTTCACTCCTTTTTTCGCAATGCGCCGACTCATATAGCCTCTTGCATAGTATGTCACCTTTATGAGTATGTCTATTTAATAGATTGACATACTAAGTATGCTACCTCAGGATGGCGGAGCTGGTCCCAGTCTAACGCAAAAGCGAGCTGTTTGGCTAGTGGTTGCTGTGTCTGTGATGGCAAGATGTGGGTTTGAGGTCGGCTTGGTCTATGAACAGAGTTGGTTGGCATGCAGAAGCCTGTTTTGTTGAGGCAGTGTTCCGTGAATAGACTTGTCGTGCATGTCCCGCATTCTTCCCTCGCCATCCCCGATGACGTTTGGTCGGAGTTTTTGGTTCCAAGAGCGGCCGTCGAGGCGGAGGCTTTGGCATCGGCTGATCTTTATACCAGTGAAATGGCGCGGCAGGCTTGGCCTGTGGCGGATACCGTTGAGGCAGAGGTGTCTCGGGTGGTCGTTGATGTGGAGCGTTATGATGACGACAATCAAGAGGAGATGGCCGACGTCGGGCGCGGGGTTTTCTACACCTGTGACCATAAAATGCGTCCAATCCGTGATGTCTTGAGCAAATCTAGGCGCGACGAGCTTTTGGACCGTTACTATAGGCCACATTGGACACGCCTGCGGTCTGCAGCAAAGGACGCAGTCCTTATCGATCTGCATACCTACCCTGCAGAGCCCTGGCCAATAGAACGACATGCTGCAGGGCAACGCCCTGAAATCGACATTGGGTTTAGCGAAGGTCTAACGCCGATCTCTTGGGTCGTGGCGATGACAGAACACTTCCGCCTCCATGGCTACGAGGTTGGTCATAACAGCCCATATGCCGGGGTAATTGATGCGGGAGCGATGTCGGCCGTCATGATCGAAATACGTCGCGACGTTGTTGGCGTCCCCAGGCATGACCCTAAATGGTGCCGTTTAATTGATGCATTGCGTGCAATGCCATTGGAAGGCTGAGCAATAATGACATTTCGCATCGATCCAGCCTACGAAGACCGAGCCATTGGCGCCTTAGTTGGCTTGGCCATAGGCGATGCTCTTGGTGCCCCCGTAGAATTTTGCCGTCGCGATACATTCGAGCCTGTTACGGACATGCGGGCTGGGGGCTACTTCAAGCTGCCTGCGGGCGCATGGACCGACGATACGGCAATGGCACTATGCCTCGGGGAAAGTTTGCTAGAACACCCGCATTTGGATGAAAAGGATCTTTTGGATCGGTTCTGCCGTTGGGCAAGCGAGGGCTTAAACACCAGCACCGGTGTCTGCGTCGGCATTGGTCAAAATACGCTCCGAGTACTTGGCAATTATCACCGAAATGGGTCGCTCCTTGCGCCTGAAACCCGTCAGAAATCAGATGGAAACGGTGCCGCCATGCGCCTGGCACCCGTTGCGCTCGCGCATTGGCACCGCCCTGCAGAGGCGCGGCGTATCGCGGTCCTTCAAAGCCGTACAACGCATTATTCAGCCCTGTCATCAGCGGGGTGTGAATATTTGGCAGCAGTACTCTGCGGTTTAATCGAGGGCCAAGTTTGGTCAGAGGCTTCCCGATCTGTCACTGCGACAGAATGGCCGTTCGAGATCAAGGGGTTGGTGGTTGGGGATTGGTACAAGCGGGAACGCGACAGCATCCACTCAACAGGCTTTGTTGTTCACACGTTGGAGGCTGCGCTTTGGGCGGTGGAAACGACACATAGCTTTTCGGACGCAATTCTAAAGGCAGTGAACCTTGGGGATGATGCGGACAGCGTTGGGGCTGTTGCAGGTCAGCTCGCTGGGGCGCGTTACGGGCTGAGCGCGATCCCAACAAACTGGCGAAACACTCTGATGAGCGGCGATAAAATTGAAAATCTGGGCAGAGCACTTTTCAAAGCAAGTGGATTCGAAAGAGGTCAACATGGCGATTAAGCCATCGGAAACGGTCACCCGTGAGTTTTTTGAGCATTTGGTGAATTCTCATGTCCTCGGACATAATGGGTTTCATGGTAAGGACCATTGGCTTCGTGTCTTGGACAATGCACGCGAAATCGCTGCAGCAACTGGGGCAAACCTGCGCGTTGTCGAACTTTTCGCTGTGCTGCACGACAGCCAGCGCAAAAATGAAGACTACGATCCCGCTCATGGTCACAGAGCGGCCGTCTATGCGATCCAACTTCGCGGTAAATGGTTCCACGCCGACGATGATGAAATGGACCTTCTTGTCGAGGCCTGCCGCTACCATTCAGATGGCTTGACGTCAGCACATTCTACCGTACAGGCCTGCTGGGATGCTGATCGATTAGATCTTGGACGGGTATGTATTCGTCCAGACCCTAAACACCTTTGTACTCAGTATGCTAAAGGTCCCGAAATAATTGAGGCCGCATTCCGCAGATCAATAAAGGGCAATAGAAATACGAACGATTTTGGCAAGTCGCATTTACTGATCGAAGCGTCTTCTTTTCGGCAAGGGGACTTGTTTTGAATTTGATTTCTTGTATAATTAAAACCGATGGACAGTTCAGGCTAAGTCTGGTGTTTCGCCAGATATGTTTGTTTTTGAGACAGTCGCCACGGCTCACGAGCGCTCGAAAGCGGTCAGTTCCTGTGTCGGCTGGCTCACTTGGAAATGACCGCTTTCGATCGCTCGCGTGCGATGGCAAGGGCAATCTTTATTTAAGTGAACTGTCCATCCGTTGTAGTGAGTACTGGTGAATGGCCGCTTTTGAAGATTTGTCGTTTGTGTTCGACGAGGATCGCTACCCTGGGTTTCCTTTCTTCAGAATGGCCGCACACGTTTCCTGGGAAGAATGGGAAACTGATAGTGTAGCATATCTTAAGGTAGCAAAGCTTCCTGAGATGGTTGTGTCCAACCTTTTGACCCTGGCGAATGAGCGTGGAACAGACCTTGGGCGCGTTTTGCGCAACGCTGTAGCGACCGCTTCGGAAGACCAGCTCCGTCTTGCCCGACTGGCGACGGTCGTACTCTTGCGGGATGGAGTCCTGACCGAAGTTGACGTAAGATGGTTGTCTTTACTCCCGACCCCAACCCCTTTTGACCTGTTTATGTCCGAGCGATTGAGTGGTAATTTTAACCCACAGCCGCAAGTTTTTGCGTATCTGGCTAGTGTGTTCGCAGAGGACGCAAGCAGAGCCACGGCACTTAGAAACCTTCTTCGTAGTCTGGCTCCTATCACAGGCTCATCCAAACAATTATTTGATCGTTTGGTTCAATCTGGATTACCGGCATCAACCGACACAAAACTATTATTCTCTGCAATCACGCGCCGCGCTCAGACGGAACCTCTAGCGCCCGACATGGACACGCAGGCACTCGATTCATTACCACAAGAATGGCGCAGCGCAATTTTGGCCGATAACGAATATAGCCGCTTGTTTCTTGTGCCAGAGACAATCGCAGCCATAAGCTCGGATCCGACTGCATTTTCAGATACGCCAGAAAGAATTAAATCACATAAACTGCAGGCTAGGTTGACTGAAGAATTCACTTCTGGAGATCTTAGCGTCAATCTTATCGCATCACTTTTGAAGGATCGGATTGTTTGCGAGGCCATTGAGCGAGATTTCGATTGGTCCGTGCTGCAAAATCTATCTAAGACCATTAACATTGTCCTTGGGACGGATGTCGTCCCAAAACTGAATGAATTCCGCTATCAAACGAAAAGTGGAAGGTTGTTTTCAAATCTTGCAGTGATTGCGTTCTCAGGAAAGCCTGAAATTTTCTTGCCGAAAGAGCTTGCTAACATTGCTGTTGCAAGACAATTAATTGGTCAGGCTGACCGCGATATTCTGCGCTTTGCAATTACGACTTCCTCAGGCAAAGCCCAATTCTTTATCATGCAAAGTATCTTGTCCATTCAGGATGATGTCGATTTACAGAGGTTTGGGGTCGATACATTTTTGTCGACAATGAGGGGGGAAAACACTCTTCCCCGCACTCTCAACGCTGTGTTACCGAGTGCATCTGCAGAGCAAATCGAGCAAGCCTATCGTTTTGCGTTCCGTCATGCTGACCATTGCGCAGCTTTTCTCGCTTGGCATGGCTCGTTTCGTGCGTGGTTCATCAAACGTATATCCAGCGGGGAAGTACCCGATTACACCAATTCACTAGAGCTGCTCCTCGCCTACAACTCGCTTGGTGACGATGGTGCACTGATTGTGCAAGCCTTGCTCTCTCAGCGCAACGGCAACCAGGAGGCTCATCGAGCGTTGCTCGTAAAAATCTTGCAGAATACACCAAACCTCATTCCACATATTTTTCGCAGCAAGAACATTCGACTAGACGACTTTGTGGGTGTGATCCTCAACCCATCATTTCGGGAAAACTCACAGGATCAGCAATCCGCAATTCTTGGCCTGCGCTCCCGCCGGGGGAAATCAGCGCTTCAACTGGCGTTTGAAAGCGGAAAATTGACCAACGATTTTCTGGAATGGATTTCACAACAAGGCGCACTGACAAAAAAGGTTGTGCACCTTGCCCCAGAGCTCTTGGCGCAGGAAGCTAAGCGTCTGCCAGATTTACTTGTGGGTCTAACGCGTCGACCCTCGAGGGCAAAAAAGCTGGTGGAGGGAATTGACAGATCAATTCTGCTTGAGGCTTTGCCCGACGCACTTTCCTTAATGCGAAACGAGCCTCGCGTAGCTGCGGCATTAGAACTAGCTGTTCGATCAGATGTCGCGGCTCTTTCACATTTCATGCGGCTCGCAAAAAGTCTGGCTCCGCCGTATGAAAAATCGGACTTTGGACGCCGATTCGACAGACTTTATTCGGTCTATGAAATACCTAAACGGTCTGGTGGGGCGCGGACAATCTCTGCACCCGCGGCGCACCTGAAAGCTGCGCAACGCGCGTTGCTAAATCTTCTCTATAACGAAGTGGTTTCTGATCAGGCTATGGGTTTCGTTCCGGGCCGCAGCATACGAGATAATGCAGCGAAACATATAGGCCAACAGATTGTGGTCAATGTTGACGTCAAGGCGTTCTTTCCGTCAACAAGCTATAAGCGGGTCTATGCAATCGGCCGCAAACTTTGCGGTGGGCAGCTATCTCCGCTAAGTATTCGTCTGTTTGCCGAAATCTGCTGTCATGATGGAAATCTGGCCACAGGGGCGCCGACGAGCCCAACGGTGTCAAACTTGATATTGCGTGAACTTGACGGGCGTCTTGACAGGATTGCGGGCCGTCTCAGTGTAAATTATTCACGCTATGCCGATGATTTGACATTTTCAGGCGGGGATGCGGCCATCTGGATGCTAAAGCCAGCGACAACGTTTTTAGCGCGACTGGGCTACGAGCTTGATCCGAAAAAAACGAATATTTTCCGAAAAGGACGTCGGCAGATCGTCACAGGCGCTGTCGTAAACGAAAAAGTCAATCTGGCCCGAACCCTTCGCAGAGCGATCCGTGCCGCCGTAGATTATCGCGCCCGGGGAAAGCAGCCATTTTTGCAGGACAGGCCGCTCTCGGATGCAATGCTTAACGGTTATTTGTCTTACTTAAGGATGCTGTCGGCTGAAACCGCGGCACCGCTCCTGCAAAAACTAAAGGGAGCTGCCGGATGGCGATACTAACCTCACTTTCGAGGAACAAACCAAGGCGCCTGGCAAGTGACCCTGCACATTTCTTGCGGGCCATGCGGCACTTTAAGTTTAATCTGATTTTCTCATCGGGGGGCGTATGTAATTGTCCACGCTCGGTTAAAACGACACTGGATAGGAACGTAATCGAATGACCCAAGGACCGCTTCCGCTGATACTCCTTGCGGCGAAAGACCACCCGGACACTAAGTTCCGCAATCATTTGTGGTTAATTTTGGATAAATGGCTAGATGCTAAATCGCCTCCAATCAATTCGGACGTCATCGGCCAAAAACTCTTGGAACAATCAGGAACTCTACTCGAACCATTTCGGATTGACGATGACGACAAGCGTATCTCTATCTTTCTGACTAAGCTAGCCTTTGTGAAAAAAAGCCCCGCTTCCCGCTTTCGGATTGTGAGCTCGGACACCATGGGCAACGATGGTGGTCTCGTGATTACACGAGGGGGCCAGTCTTTTTACTCAGAACGATACGCCTTAGGGAGTAACCGCCTCGTGAATTCGAACCTGCGCTTTTATGCGCCCTCAATGTCCCCCATGAGTCCTCTGCGTTCGACATTCTCGGGGACGCCGCACGCATGTATGCGGTCTGACGATAACGGTCTTTACATCGACTTCCCTGTCAGCCTGATGCAAAGGGTCGGGTGGGTTCGCACAAATCCAAATATTGAGCTAAAGTCAATTTTCAAACCACTCCTTGAAAACTCGGTGGTCGGGCCGAAATCGCTTCCTCTTACGAAACTTGACGTCAAGTTCACAGCGAACGAGAATGGTCTTAGCCTTGCTGTTACAAAGCCGGAGGCCTTGATACGTTTCAGCAGTTACGTTGTCCAAGGCAGTTCAGTTCAGCTTAAAGCCGAAAATGCCTTCGAAATTGCCGTTGAACTGCCAAAGACTGCTGAGGGTGTCGCGCCTGTGACAATCGTCGCGGGCGACGCTTTTGCTGTTCAATGGATGAATGTGGATGGCTTCGGTTTTCCAGACCTTGAGCGTTCCGATATCGGGGCGATCAGTAATTGGGCTTTCCAACATTCACACTGGATCAAACTATCATGAAAGCAGAACAAAATTGACACCTACACGTATCAAAGAGATCCTCGAAAAGATGATCGTCGGCACCTGGCCAGTGTTTATTTGGGGCGCGCCAGGGGTCGGAAAAAGCTCCCTCGTGCGGCTACTTGCAAAAGAAAAAGGTTTGCCAGTCATTGACGTTCGCGCGCCTCTTCTTGACCCGACAGATATTAGGGGGGTTCCCTACATCATTGATGGCAAAGCAATTTGGTCGCCGCCATCTTTCCTGCCATCGAGCGGACAGGGAATTCTATTTTTTGACGAACTTAACGCCGCCCCCCCTCTTGTGCAGGCAAGTCTTTACCAGTTGACGCTCGACCGCGCCGTTGGTGAATATCGTTTACCAGATGGATGGCGCATCATCGCTGCCGGGAACCGTGCCCAAGATTCATCGATTGTGCACCGGATGCCTGCAGCCCTGTCAAACCGCTTCATTCATTTAGATTTTGAAGTGAGTGTGGACGACTGGCGGAGCTGGGCAATTAAGCAGGGGATCAGTCCCATGATTACGGGGTTCATCGGAACTAGGCCTGACCTCCTATTTAATATGCAGAAGGTAGAGAGAGGCTTTCCAACACCGAGAAGTTGGCACATGCTGTCAGATGCGCTGCAAGGCTTTGGTGACGTATCGAAATCTCTCGATTTGATCATCGGGATCGTCGGCGAGGGCGCGGCGATTGAGTTTCTGGGTTATGTCTCGAGCGCAATGAATGAGGAAACCATTCGTGCTGTTATCGCAGATCCCGACACCACAAAACTTCCGTCAGGCATAGCTGACCAATATGCACTCATCTCTTACCTAGCCCATAAGGCGGACGAGGCGAAAGTGCGCAAGGCGGCTGGTGTCCTTCTATTGCGATTTTCGCCCGAACTTGGTGTTCTCTTGGCAAGAGATATGCTGCGCGCCAATGCAAGGTTTGCAATGGAGAAGGGCTACTTAGAGTTTGCAACGCGTCATCAACAATTTTTACAATGAACGATCCTATTCCGCCCATAGTTTCGCGCGCACGCATCCAGTTGATGCTCAGGCATACTTACCTTGCGTCGGCAACGGCCCAGCTCCGCTTTCGTGTTACACAAGAGGCATGGTGCACAACAATGGCGACCGATGGGCATAATGTTTTCATAAATGAAAGCTTTGTCGCGAGGTTGTCTGAGGAACATGTTATGGGCGTGATAGCTCACGAAGTGCTGCATTGTGTACTCGGTCATATGGATCGTCGTGGAGCGCGCGACCCTTACGTCTGGAACCTCGCGGTCGATTATGCGACCAATCTTATTCTGGATGATTCCAAGGTTACCCTTCCGAAAGGGGCGCTGCTCAGTCGTGAATACGCAGGCATGACGGCTGAGGATATTTATGATAGATTAGAAAAACTCCCGCCAGCAACACTTGATCGTCTTCTCGCATCGCTGGGAGGATCCCGCGACCCTGTGAAAAACCACCATTCTGCAGGTGTATTTCGCGATATTCACCTCGCTCCCGAGGACCCACGCGGTATTTGGGCGCGCTCTGCGGATTTCCCAACTGAGCTTGATCGCCAGCGGTTGCGGGGAACATGGCAAAGTGAACTCTTATCCAACTTGCCTGGAACAGAAACTGGCCGGGTATCTGAGGAAATCAAAAAAGCTGGACGCCAAGAAATAGACTGGCGCGAATACTTCTCTAAGTTTGTAACAGGCTTGCGCAGAGACGATTACAGACTTTTCCCGTCCAATAAGAAACACATTTGGCGCAACATTTATCTCCCCTCATTTGGTAGCCCGGGCCCCGACCATATCGTTATTGCAATCGACACCTCAGGGTCGATGGATGAGAGGGTTTTGGGTAAGGTTATCACCGAAATCGACGCTGCTCGGCAGACTTGCGAATGTAGGCTCACGATCCTTCATTGTGACACGGAAATAAAGAGTGTTGAGACATATGATCCGTGGGAGTTGTTAGACCAAGATTTTGAAAGCATGCGAATGCTTGGCCGTGGCGGGACCCTGTTTTCGCCGCCTTTCGATTGGATATCAGAATATGTGAACAATGGAAATTCAATGCCAGATGCATTGATCTACATGACCGACGGTTTAGGTGAATGCCCTGACACAGAACCTCCCTATCCTTGCCTATGGATCATTCCTGAGAATGGGCGTGCACAATTTTCGTTTGGTGACGTTGTCACCGTCTCATTAAATTAGAGTTAGTCATGAAAGACAAAAACCTTCGCGACGTCATATTTAACCGCGAATGTGTCCCAATGCGCGAGTTGTCAGACGATTCTGTTGACCTTGTTGTGTCTGGGCCACCTTATTGGACGCGTTTTGATTATTCCGCTTTTGCCGCAGGACAGCCACACCTTTGGCAGTCCCAGCAGAGTTACGAAAACTATCTCCAAGAGCTGGGCAAATGGCACACTGAATGTCATCGCGTTCTTCGGCCTGGTCGGTTTTGTATTTTGGTTTTGGGATCGGTTGAAAAAGACGGAAAAACTTATCATATCCCTTTTGACGCACTTCCGATCTTGCGGAGTATTGGCTTTGAGTTCCTTTACGAGATCATCTGGAATAAAGTGTCAGGTGGGCGCCAGTCTGCACGAAACTTCCTCAGGATGCCAAAGATCCGGCGATTTCGCCCCAATATTCGGACCGAATACATTTTGGTTTTTCGCAAGCAAGGAAATAACCCACAGGGATCAACGACCTTGAATTGGGGCGACGGGATCATGTCAGACCGAGATTTCTTTACCCGCGAGATAGCCAACAATATTTGGAACATACCTGCTGGGCAGGGCCGAAAGGCATTTGCACACCCATGCCCCTTTCCAATTGAAATCCCAGCGCGATTGATTGAGCTTTTCTCTGAAGTCGGGGAGTTAGTGCTGGACCCGTTTATGGGCGTAGGCACTACCGCAATAGCGGCGCGCCGTCTGGGGAGACACTTTGTTGGTTATGAGCGGGAAGCTCGATTTTGCACACTGGCGGAAGCGCGAATTGCCTCTGAATTGCGTAATCCCCACGGATGGCGATCACGCACCGTCGCGAGTTTTGAGAAATGGTGAAGTGTGCAAATCAAACTCGGATCAGAAAGCCACGATCACGGCTCAACCGCGATCATGAATTGGGAATTGTTGCGCCATCGTTAGGCTAAGCCGAAACTCAAAGGCGGCAATGTGCCGTTTTTACGAACTTCCGCCAGCATTCGGACTAAACGACGAGCGAAAACAATAGGCGCTGGCGTCAACTCAAAGGTCTCATCGCTGGCATAACCAAACATTATGCCCTGATCTCGCGCGCCGAGGGCCCAACTGACCGGTCAACACCACGGCTAATGTCGGCCGTCTGACCATTTGAACCGTAAGCGGTCGCTGGGCACCAGGGTTATCTTACTTTAACTTCCCTCAATCACCTAAGCAGTATCAACTGGGGAACAGCATCTGAGCCCACCCAGACTATAGCGTCTTGAACAGCGTCAATGCCTAATTTACGTGCTGCCTCCAGGGGAAGGCCAAGCGCGAAGAAACTGAGTTCTGGTTCCCATTCCGTGCCCTCCTCTCTGCCCGAACCTTCAATCATCTGAACGCCGAGATCCGTTAGATCCTTGGCAAGTTTTGCGTGGGCCAAGGCATTTGCAGAATCTGATTGCTGAGTACCTTGGGGATTGTAGGCTGTCACAAAGGCACCGCAACTGACATTATTCTCCTTAAACAGTTCAATTAGCCTTGCGGATGGCTTGCCAATATTTAAAATAATATCGGCATCCGAATGCCCAAGACGATAGTCTGTGGCCTCGTAAGCTCTTATTTTTTCGGGTGGTATATTCGTAGTAATCACAAAAGACATCCTTCTAAGAGGGTCACGCCAGCTCACATGTTATGACTAGTCAAGATTTTCTTTCGCCAAGCGATCGTTTTTAGAAATTGAAAACCTAGCGAGTAGATCGTTTTGATATTTGTATTTGTCTGAGCGTATCTCAGCAAGTAAAGTTGTCAAGTTGCAGCCCCCCGCAAAGCACTGCGTCCAAGCTTTCGTATCTCCAAACCTTTTCGATCAATCAGCGATAAGACCCTAAAACAGACGTTTTAAGCCCCGCGTAGAGCAAAGGCCCACGACAAATCCACACAGACTAGCTCTAACCTTTGACAAAGGGGCATGAGTAGCGAATAGATCCTAACATTATCATCTCACCAATGCGATTTCAAACCTACTGCCTCTTGTTATAATTTTGGAGGTTGCGCTCAATTCAAATCATCCCCAACATTTCTCATGGATGTCGTAACATGATCCTCGTCCCAGTTCTGGATCAAGCGGTTTGCTGCCGCCAAATCGTCTGCTCCAATCGTCGTGATCAGACGGTCATAGACAACTTTGGCGGCGTCCTTTGCATCGCCTTCCGGCAGGTGATGAACCGCAAGTCCGCACCACTTGAAGGCCTCAGTGGGATCATTCTTGAATAGATCCGTCGCACCGTGGATTTCGCACAGTGATCCATAGCCGAACGCCTCGCCCTGTTCGGCCGATTTGGTGATCCAATAGATCGCATCTGGAAGACTTTTTTGTACACCAACGCCCGTATAGTAGCCCCAACCAATGTTGTTTTGAGATGGGGCAAGGCCCAGTTTCGCCGCTTGAAGATAGAATTCAGCACCTTTGACGTCATCCTGCGCCACGCCAACACCGTAGGAATAGTAATATCCAAGGTCGTGCATTGAGAATACATCGCCTTTATCTGCGGCCTTCTGAAGCCAATCGCGCGCCGCCTTAAAATCTGGCTCAATGTCCGGAGAATAGGCTGTGTAATGACGTGCTAAGTCCCGCATCGCTCGGATGGATCCATAACTTGCAGCATTGACCATATAAGCGTTGCTGCTCTGAAAGTTCTCTTCGTCAAGTGCTGCATCTTGTTTCGCGGGGAAGTATTGATCATCCTTTGAATACAAACCCAAGGCAAAGATTTCTTGATCTTCAAACGGCAGGTTTGGATCGTAAAAGAACTCTGTGATTTCATCGAACGGTGTCGTGCGAATGATATCAATCAGTTTTTGATTGGCCCCCATTTCCAGCAAGTAAGCCTCGATGTCGGTGTTATCCCCGGGCAGTGTTTCCCAGACATTTTCGTCGACCTTTTCCCGTACCGACACGCTATGAAGCCCAACATGTGTTAAGCGCCGATGGACGGCAGCTTGCGCAATTAGAGCACAGGCTGAACTGCATTGTGGCGCAGGGTCGCGGATTATGGGTGAGCCAGTTTCTGCGACTGCGGCATGTTTTCGTAAGATTCGCCCGATTTCTAAGGCGGCATCCACGTGGCCACCATACGAGTTTAATTCAATGCGCGGGAAGGGGGCTTCAGGCGACACATTTTCGTCCAGCATCTGAAAGAAATCAAGGTCTTCGTACCCTATCTTCCCATAGATAGACACAAATTCAAGTTTGCCGGACTGCACGCAGGCTATCGGGTCCTGCTTGCAAGCCGCTACGACCAAAGGATAGGCACTGGCTTGCTGCGCAATCATAAATGCTGCCGCGGCGACTAATTTTGGGATCATGGGCTTAGTTCTTTCGTTATGGAGAGTTCGCGGGCAGTGCGATCAATTCAACAAGATTGCAGTTTCGGCGGGATCGCTAGGCGGATCAGTCATCAGGCGTTTTTCTTGGAATAGGGGCGCCCATTTCTCTGCCCGTTCTTTTGCCTCAGAAATTGTCTCTTCGGGCAGCAACGTGACAAGGCGGTCGAGCGCCACCTGCGCCAAGACCTTGTTCGCGCCATCATTCAATCGCTCGACGGCAAGATGTGCGAATTGCGCGGCCTCGATGTAGGTCCAGTTATCCTCGGCCACGCTGGACAGAAGGGTGGCAAGGCTAAGATAGGCGGTGGGTTCGCCCCGTTCTGCGGCCCGTGCATACCAATAGGCCGCCACGACAGGGTTTTGGGGCACGTTTTTGCCCCGCTCATAAAGATCGCCGAGATTGTTTTGCGACCCGGCAAAACCATTCTTCGCGGCCGACCAATAAAGCTCTGCTGCCAGCAACTGTTCCTCGGTGGACCCATGGATCAGCGATACGGCCTTTCCGTGCAACATAGGGGCCGCGTGGTCCACTTCACTTTCCACGGCATTCAGCAGATCCCGCAAAGCGTTTGCGAAGGAGATGAATGTCGAGCAATGGCGTTGGATTGCTTCTTCGTCGTGCGATTCGGCGACGACATCCATTTGAACCGCCGCAAAACAATTGCCCGCATCGTTATGACCGCCGTAAAACCTGACGTAACGAAAGTCACGGTTCTTTGCGTTACAGTGCGCGATGACTCGATCCAGCGTTATCGCTTCGGATGAGTAAAGCCCCATATCGAACATATAGCTGGCAAACTGCGGGTCTTGCTCGTCCTCGCTCGGGCTATAGAATTGAATACGGAAGTCCAAGCCCATCGCGGCGCTGTGGACATAGGGGGCATTGTCGTCCACCAGCCCGCGATAACCCAAATTTTGCAATGCGGTTGCGACCTGTTTGCGGGTCACACCGAGGCGTTTTTGTGGAGCAGGTTCGGTCATTTTAAATATCTCTCAGTTTTGAATTTGCGGGGCGACGCCATGGCTTGGCGGCGGCATTTAGCTGATGTTGGGATTTGAAGTGCAGGCTGCAGATGCTGTCATCTCGGTCCAAGCATCTGCATGCGATTTGCGCCAAATTCGGGCGGGAGGGCACAACACAGGTTCACTAGGTACATTTCGTCACTCACTACAAAAAGATTCGCCAACATAAGTGTTTTCGCAGATAACCCTGTCAAAAACTGTCATGGATGGTGCGAGTTCGTATCAAAAAGTAACCTATCTTCCGCTCAATACGAAACACGCGCGAACACTTTACTGC
This sequence comes from Cypionkella sp., assembly GCA_040398785.1. Classification (GTDB taxonomy): domain Bacteria; phylum Pseudomonadota; class Alphaproteobacteria; order Rhodobacterales; family Rhodobacteraceae; genus Cypionkella. The sequence goes on from JBBATJ010000004.1 coordinate 374,827, forward strand.
CCGTAGCGCCGAGCTTTGAAACGGTGGCGGTCAACGCCGATCGATAGTCCGAACAAGACAAACTCAAACAGCAAAGAGAGGGTTCTTTAGCCGCCGCTTCATTCTGGTAGTGTCGGCAAAGCACAAAGAGTGTTGACCAATTTCATCTGCTCAATCGTCTCGCATTTTGCCTCTCGCAGCCGAGGACAGCCGAAGATCAAAGATAGTGCCTTGGCGCGCGAGACGGCGACGTTGATGCGGTTCAATGAGAGAAGAAACTCCATGCCACGCTGAGTTTCTTCGGCCGAAGACGCAGTCATTGAGACAAGACATATAGGTGCCTCTTGTCCTTGGAACTTGTCCACCGTGCCAACGCGGACCGTCTCAGGTAAGGCGGCGCGGAGCGCATTAACTTGGGCATTATAAGGGGCAACAACGATAATGTCGGATGGCACAATCGGGCGGGTCTCACCGTTGATCCATTTCCCCTGCAAAAGATCCGCCACGGCGGCGCTGATTGCGGCAACCTCTTCAGTTGCAATCTGGGCATTTCCCTCATGCGGCACAGGAACCCAATAGGCCCCTGCAGACGGGAAGGATGGCGCGACAACAGCCTGTTGGGCAGTGTCGGGATGGCTGATCAGTCGTCCCTCGTAAACCTGATCCGAGATGTAACGGCACAGGTCAGGATGCATCCGTCGTGTCACAGGCAGAAAGATACCGCGCTCGGGTGCCAGAGTTGCGGAACCCTGAGATAGCCAATCAAGACAAGATAGATTTACGGGCGCGGGATGTTCGCCTTGGATCACCTGCGGCAACTGTTGGGGATCGCCGACTAGGACGATATTGCGCGCGGCACGACCCATCGCGACCATATTCGCCAGTCCCACCTGTCCCGCTTCATCGACGAAAAGCCAATCATAGACCTGCACATTTTCGGCCCTTGCAAAAAAGAAGGCTGTGCCACCGACAACCCGCGCCGAGGTTAATTTATGGTCATCGTTTACGGTCGCGCGGTGGATTGGAGAATCTGCTTCATAGGGATCTTCGCCGACGCCGAGTTTGTGGGCAATGTCGATGTCTGGGTCATCTGTTTCAAGCGCCTGCAGACAACCGAGCAGAACATTTCGGATCGCCTCGTGACTGTTCGAGGCAACTCCGACTTTCGCACCTTCCCGCACAAGCGAAAGAATGGCGCGCGCGGTGACATAGGTCTTTCCAGTGCCCGGCGGTCCTTGGATCGGCAAAACCGTTTCTTGCATGCGCGCGACGGCCGCAATGGTGCCCGCAACAGGATCAGCCCCAGCCAAGATATCACCCTGAGCGCCAGAAAGGCGGGGCGCGCGGGCAGACAGCAGGTCATCCACGGCAGTGTAATTCACTGGCCCACATTGATCGATGATTACATCGGCCACGGCCCGCGCAATTGTATCGGTTGAGATGGGCTTTTCAGGATGCAGCGTCAGGCGGTCAGCGAGCAGATCTTTGCGTGCGACACCGATTTTTAGGGTGATCAGCCGGGCTTTGCGGTCGATATCCTCCACTTTGACGGCGGCAAATCCATCAAGCGTCGGGATGATCGGCGATTTTCCAGCGCGAAGTTTGGTTTCTTGTGGCGGATAGGAATAAGTGCGCGTGACAGAACGTTGCACCTGCTCTGGCGGTCCAACCGCCTCTAGCCCACCCATGGCGTCGAGGTCATCCAACAGGTCTTCATCCTCGCGGCCAAGACTGTCAAAGACAGCCCACCATGTCGGTTTGGCCTCGCGCCGGTGAAACATGCCCAAATTAAACAGCATATCCTGACGCTCTTGCGGCAGGCGAGACGAGACCAAAAGCGCACGAAGGTTTGTGGATTCCTTAGATTCCTCTACTTCGGTCGGCGATGCGTCTTCTGCATCCTCTGCCCAAGGGCCCTGTGGCCGGATCGTGACCAACCAATTTCTCAGCATCTCAGTAGAGACACAGTCCACGCGGTTGTACTCGCAGATTTCATCTAAGATTACCTGATCGCCATTCTCACGCCATGCTTCATAGGCCACAACTGAACCACCTGCCGTTTTGACCTCGCCCTCGCGCACAAGGCCCAAAAAGGCCTCAAGCGACTTGATCGAATAGTTTTTCTCGGATGCGAGTAAGCCACCGCGTACAACGGCATAAAGATCAACAAAACGGCGTTCTCGCATCAGACGATCAAGGAATGCCTCGCCAATCCCGTATTTCGTGGTCAGGCGACGCAATGCCGTGATCTCATAGGGTGCATAGTGATAGATGCGCGCCTTAGGAAACTGTTCCAGCCTTGCGCGAAAGAAGTCCAGCAAATGGGCGAGAGCTGCCGCCTCAGCTTTATGGTCATGCGCCCAGAAGGCGCGAAATTCCCCATCTGCCCAGAGACCATGCAGATATTCGAGCCCACCCTCAAAGTGCGGGTCGCCTTCAATGTCGTAGAATAGATCGCCTGCTTGCGGTTCAGGCATCAGAGCAAAACCTTTCCCGGGTTCTGAAAGACGCAGGATAAAGGTTGGTTCGCCCGTCTTGCGGGCCTGTTGGAGCTTGGCCTGACCCAACAACCGCTCTTGTGTTGAACGTGCTATGCCGCGCAAAGGCTGATCGTGGTCGGCCAGCGCCGCCATGGTCGCTATCCCTTGCGCCTCTAGCTTCTTGACCTGAACTTTCGAAATATTGGCCACATTGAACAGGCTGTCTTCAGCCTTCCAGACACTTTCGCAATGATCCGCCCAACGGCACAGTGCGCAATCATTGCAGGGAATGGGTCTGGTAGGTGCGGGAGCGTCGACAAAAGCCTCTAGCCGCGCCCGGGCCCGCCGGGCGTAGGCTGCATAATCAGCTAGTCTCATGGTCGCGCGCGTGCCATTACCAAGTTCGACATGGGCATGAACCGGCATAATACCCTGCACTTGCGCCAGCAGGTCGGAATACAGCACCAGTTGCAGCACATGTTTGGGATGCGGACGGCGTTTTAGCTTGGTGTCGGTGACCTCATAACTGAAGTCGCCAAAGGCCGAGGGTTGCGGCACCCGTTCCAGAAAATCTGACCAGCCCCCCCAATTTCCGTCGAGAAACGCACCCTGAAACACGACATCAGGGCCTTGCGCCAAAGCTGCACGCGTTTCTGAGGCGTTGGTGGCAAGATTGCCGCGAGTTACCTCCACGACGCTACAACCTTCGTTCAAAAGACTTGTGAGATGGGCCTTTTCATGCGCATCGCCACGGGCCTGAAGTAATGCAGCATCAGCAGAATCTTTCCGAGGTTGCGGCCCAATACCGTTGAGATGGTCAAGATCAAGGGTTGTGGCATGCCGGCATCCCATGAACCGCATCAGGTCGGTCGCCGAAAACAACACTTTTCCGTCAGATTTACGCATTCAACATCCCACCCTTATCAATTCCAACATATCGGTTAAGCGACGCGCGACAATCCCTCAACTCAAGGACAGGGATGGATCATCCTTCCAGCGCAACCATAGTGTGGGGCGCATTTGTTCGGGCGCAAGAAACGTGCGGGCCGAAAAGACTGGCACACGTGCCTCTGGGTTGGAATAAGAAAGCCCCCACTCTGGCTCTGGATCGGAAAGATCAACCCTGCCCGCCCAAACACCTGGCTGTAGGCCTGCGGCATAGTGGTCTTCTCCATCTTCAATCAGGCGGGCATTCGCGGCATGCCGAAGGATCGTCACCGCCTCTGCGTCCACAGCATCCAGCAAGGGTCGGTCAATCGCCACGGCACTGCGTTCCACAAGGCGTTCCAGCGCATGCGGCGTAAGGCTGGCACGGGCAACGTAGAAACTCGGCCCGATTCTGGTAATCCGCACCGAGATGCGGGTGTAAAACAAAGTCTCCTCCGCGAAGGCATCCGTATCCTCGACACGTGAAATCATCTGCCGCTGATTGCGCAAAAATATAGCCATCCCCGCGTCGCGTCTTGCTAGCCTGACGACGCCAACCTGCCGTTGCAGGCGCTCCGCGAGGCGCTCTTGGGATTTATGGTTTCGACGCAACTCAGCCAGTTGTCCAAAGATCTGTGCTGTGTCGGCCTCCACGGCTTGGGCAATTGTTTGCCTTGCCAAACCGCGCTTTAATGCGATCCGGATCGATGTCTTCGAGAAATCAGCGCAGGCTTGGCCCATCGGGAAACTCCTTATCAAGGGGATCGTCAACAGGTCTAAACTGTGGCATGATCACGTCAAAACCTGTCATGGATGCCGCGATGTCATTTCAAAAAGCTGCTGACCTCTTGCGTCTTGCCGAAATGGCCACCAGTCGTCACTTGGGCGTGGGCTTGGCCGACATCGAGAGTGAATTCGCCGTGGACAGGCGCACAGCGCAGCGCATGACAAAGGCCTTGGAGGAGACCTTTCCAAACTGCATCAACCGCACCGATGACGAGCGGCGCAAGTATTGGAAGATCAATTTCAATGAGGCAAAATTGATGCTGGCCCAAGGCCTACGCGACAGTGATTTGGCGGCATTAGAAATCTCAATCGTGCGCGCCGAACGCGATGGGGCAAGCAACGAGGTACGGGCGCTGCGCGGATTGCGGGATCGATTGCTGGCCAATATGCCCGGCAGCCATGCCCGCCGCGCCGAGGCCGACGCCGAGGCGGTGCTAGAGGCCTACGGTTTTGCCTCACGTCCTGGCCCAAGGGTTGTAGCATGTCCAGATCTTTTGGGAACGGTTGCCGAAGCGCTGAAGGGCCCGCATCAGTTGACCGTCGTCTATGCAGGCGGCCGCGATCCTGCGCGCGAACGTCGGCTGGAACCGCATGGGTTGTTGTTGGGCACGCGCCGTTATTTGGTGGCCCGCGAGGTCGGCGGTGACGGACGCATGCAACATTTTCGCTTTGATCGGATCACCAACGCACGGCTCGAAGCCTCAAGTTTTCAGCGGGACCCCGCTTTTAATCTTCCTGACCACGCGGCCCGCGCCTTTGGCAGTTATCACGCCGAAGCAGAGTATGGCGAGGTTGTCTGGCGATTTACGCCAGCCGCGGCCCTCGTCGCGCGGGCGTTTCTGTTCCACCCCCAGCAAGTTGCGGAAGATGGTGCGGATGGCAGCCTGACGATCCGCTTTCATGCCTCGGGTCATCTGGAAATGGCTTGGCATCTGTACCAATGGGGCGATGCGGTCGAAGTCTTGGCCCCCGAGGCGCTGCGTGATTTAGTTGCCAAGCACAGACGTGGGGATTTCGTGGCATTGCCGTAGTCTGTAGCAAAGGACTGCGGAGACTTAAGTTTTTCGCTCAATCGTGTTACACAGATGTGCGACAGAGGCTTGTTGGGTTGGAGGCTAGGTCTTGGGCAATTTTCAACTATCTGAAGAGGCAAGGTCTGACGTTCTTCGGATGGTTCTATCTCTGGGAATTGGCGCATCGGATGCTTTTGCTGTCTCTGCTGGTCTTTGCGGACGCATTTCTGCGAGCTTGGATGCATATCTGACTGAGGCAGACAGTCGCGTTGATCCTGCCGAATTGGCGCGGGAGTTGCGGTTGGTCACGCGGTTGATCTTGGCGGCTGACCCCATGATAGGATTGATCCGCAGTCATGTTGCGGAACTATCTGATCCCGCAGTGGGCCAGATTGCTGACCGTGCCCTTCGCTTATCGCCACACGTTCCAGACTTGTCTGAAGTTGGTTGGGATCTGCGGTGTTGGGCCAGACGCGCCAGCCCTACCGACCTAGTGCAGGTCCTGCGCCTTTGCTTGGTTGAGGGTGGCGCGATGGTGCCTGGTCGCCGTCGTCCGAATGGCCGACGATCTGCAGGTCATTTTGACGCTGAGGTCTTCGGGCGGGGTGCGGGCATGCCAAAACCCAAAAGCGGTCGTCCTGCGGATGATGCCGAGGTGCGGTTGATTGCACATTTGGCGGTGGATTGGATGATCAGCACTGGGGTGCAGCCTGAGGGCGGTCGCGATGGGCATTCTGCGTTCGGCGCTTTGGTCCATAGTGTTTTTAGCTGGATTGGGATTGAGAACAAGGCACAGCATTGCCTTCGACAATATTGGAAGTTGACCAAGGTGAAGCGGCCGTGGCGATGGTAGCGGCGGGGCCGTGATATTGGCTGCGGGTCCACGGCGGTAGTTTGCCGGACCTGCCCTAACCCTGTCACAGGGTTTTCGCCAGATTGGGTTTTTCGAATCGGCTAGGCTGATTCTTATGTCCCAGCACCTGCCCCCTTTTGCCGCAAAGGCTGACACGCACCCCGCAGTTGACGGGGTAGATGCGGCGTTGCTTGCTTTGGTGCGGGCAATGGCGCGTGCGGAGGCGCGGCGCTGGGTTGCGCAACAGTCCAACATAGGAGGGCTAGGCCATGACGAAGGCTAAAGAGCCACGCTTTGGGGCGGGTTCGCCCGTTGGCACGCGCAAGGCGTCAGCCGTTCGTGACTTTAAGATAGATGCACAATCGCCCTCGGATTCCACACATCCAATCATCACATTGGCCCCCTCCCTCCCGACCCTTCTGTCGGTCGATGCCACTGCCATCCAACTGTCAGTCTCAACCAAAACCGTCCGGCGTTTGATCACAAGCGGCGCGCTGCCAGCGTGTCGCGTGGGCCGTTTGGTGCGTATTCGTGCGGTAGATTTGGCGCGGTTTGTGGCGTCTGGGACCGAGGGTTGAGGGGATTTCGAGATGGTTTTGGATCTATTTTTGCGTCGTTTTGGGTTTGCTTTGGAGTCGTTTTGGTCTGATTTTGCGTGACCGTAAAATACTGTTTTTATTATATTAGTTATGTTTTGCGCTAAGTCCACTTGCAATTTTGTATCTAGATTTTCACGTTTCTGCCTGCTATGTCCACGTCAGTTACTAGGGGTCCACACATGTCCACGAAGAACGCATCACGAGTTTCACTTTCCACCTTGCAGGAGGTGATCGACGCGCTGGCCTTGCGCGACGATCTCACCGACCAGCGCCGCTTAGATCTGCGCTCAAGCTTGCGCACGTTTTCCAAAGCGCTTGGCAAGACGCCCGATCAGGTGCCTGCGGACATCGGTGTGCTGAACAGCCAGATCACTGGAATGACGGCGCAGATGGTTGGGCTGTCATCTCCACGCTGGGCGAATGTGAAGTCTGGGCTGACGGCGGCATTGACGCTGACGGGGGCCAAGGTGGTGCCGGGCAAGCGGCGGGGTCCGTTGTCGCCAGACTGGGCTGTGTTGTTGGATAAGGTGGCAGACCGCTACGAGCGTTCAAGATTGTCGCGGTTTATGAGCTGGTGCACGGCCGAGGGGATTGCACCTGCGGATGTTAGCCAAGCGGATGTGGATCGTTTTGTCTTGGCGCTTGCCAAGGAAAGCTTGGTCGAACGCCCCAAAGCCGTGCACCGCGACTTGGCACTGGCATGGGGTCGCTGTCGTGCTACGGTGGATGAGTGGCCAGATGTTGAGATCACAGTGCCCGACCATAATCGCGCTTATGCTTTGGCAGAAGAGGACTTCTCGGAAGCCTTCGGGAAGGATGTCACTGCATATCTGCATCATCTGGCGGTAGTCGATCCGTTTGAAGAGACCCCGCGCCAAGCGATGGCACAGACCACCCTGCGAGATACACGATTGCGGATTTATCAACTGGCTAGTGCGCTTGCCCAAAGCGGGCGGGATCCGAAGACCATCACAGGGTTGAGCGACCTTGTAGCCCCCGATGCTGCCAAAGCAGCCTTACGTGTGCAGCACCAGCGCAATGGTGGCCGCAAAACCGGCCAGCTGGCAAACTATGCCCGGACGTTGATCAACGCAGCACGACATTGGGTCAAGGCATCCGAGGAGGATCTCGAGAAGTTGCGCGGCCTCGCCCGCAGCATCACGCCCAAGACCAGCGGGATGACCGACAAAAACCGCGCACGCCTGCGCCAGTTTGATGATGAGGCCGCCGTGCAGCGCCTGATCGGCCTGCCAGCAAAGGTGTTTGACAATTTACCAAACAATGGTCGGCTGTCCCCCGCCCAAGCCCTGCGCGCGCAATCAGCCCTTGCCATCGCGATCCTGATGCTTGGCGCGCCCGTGCGGATTAAAAACCTCGCAAGCCTGCAGATGGGAGTCCATATTATGAGCATCCGTGTAGATGTGCGCCACCTTGTTCTGCCGGCTGTTGAGGTTAAGAATACCAGAGATCTTGAGTTCGTCTTGTCCGCAATGATCTGCAAATACATTGACATTTATAATGCCCGCTGCCTGCCCGTACTGGTGCGTGGCGGCAGCACTTACCTGTTCCCCAACACCACGGGCGGTACCAAGACCCCCGGCAGCCTGAGCGTGCAGATCAAAACCTTTGTCAAACGCGAGACCGGGCTGATGTGGAATGTCCATTTGGCGCGGCATCTGTCGGCGAAGCTTTATCTCGAACGTAATCCAGGGGACTATCCACTCGTGCAAACGTTGCTCGGGCATAAAGACCTGCAAACGACACTGCGCGCTTATGTCGGCATGGAATCGCAACATGCGATCGGACGCTTTGACAAAATGATGGCTGATCTGCTGGAGGGCGCGCAATGACACGTAAGACAAAAACATCATCGCTCCCCACAGCCAAAACGCCTCTGCCTGTCGCAAACTGGCCAGAGACCGACCGCACGGCTTGGCTCAAGGCCAAAACACCTGCAGATATTTTCGATAATCCGCATCGCGGCAACGATTGGGCAGATGCGTCTTGGCACAAGGCTGAAGGTGGTTACGGCCGCTGGCTGCGTTGGTTGACTTTGCACCATCCCGATCAACTGACCGTTCCGCCCGAAGCACGGTTGACGGAAGATCTGTTGCGTGGATGGCATGCCACACTGACTGCCACCGTTGCACCAATGTCGCAACTCTCGCTGGTTGAAGATGTGGTGCGCGCAATGTCGATCCTTGCCCCCAAACTTAAGGCGTCTTCACCCCTCACACGCTTGCACGCCAACCTGCGCGCCACTGCCCGCCCAAGCCGCAATAAGCGCTTGGTCACTGCGGATGTCTTGCGCGATCTGGGCAGTGCAATCATGGATGAGGCACTGGTGACGCCAGATTGGTCTGATCGTCGCCGCGCAGTGGCGTTTAGGGACGGCTTGGCGATCAGCCTGCTGGTTTACCGCCCGTTCCGTCTGAAGAACTTTGGCAGTCTGCGGATTGGCCATGAACTGATCAAAACTGCGGGCAAATGGCATCTCGTCTTGCCCCGCGCAGACACCAAAAACAAACGCCCGTTTGAAGCACCATTTCCCAAGGCTCTTTTGGGCGATCTCGCCGTCTATTTGGACCGCTTTCGCCCCATCCTGTTGGCGGGCGAGGCAGGCTGCACCCCGTCTGGCACCGACGCACTTTGGGTCAGCGAGACTGGCACAGCCCTTGATCCCGACGCGCTTTCCCGCCGTATTGCAAATACCACGCAATCCCGTCTAAATCGCCGCATCCCGCCGCACTGGTTCCGCGATGTGGCGGCAACGACCATCGCGGTAGAAGCCCCGCGCAACATCGCTGACGCGCATCTGATCTTGGGCCACGCCTCGCCGCTCACGACCGAGAAGCACTACATCCAGGCGCAAAGCCTGCAAGCCAGTGCCAAATTCCAAGCCGCTATGCTAGAACGGCTTGGCAGTACCCGTTCTTAGTTGCCGAAGGAGACCATCCCATGCGCGCCGCAATCTACGCCAGATACTCATCGGACCAACAATCCGCAGCATCGATCCCCGATCAGGTGCGCCTCTGCCGCAAGCTTTGTGCCGACAACGGTTGGACGGTGGTCGAGGTCTTCGCGGACGAAGCCATGAGCGGAGCGTCGCACCTGCGGCCAGGGTTTCAGGACCTGCAAAATGCGGCCATGAAGGGTCAAGTGGATATCCTCGTGGCTGAGGCACTGGATCGGTTGTCGCGTGATCAAGAACATATCGCAGGCCTCTATAAGCGGATGTCCTTTCTGGGCGTGAAGATCGTTACCAAATCAGAAGGCGAGATTAATGAGCTACACATCGGCCTTGGCGGCACGATGTCGGCGCTGTTCCTAAAGCAACTGGCGCAAAAAACCCACCGCGGTCTGGAAGGGCGCATCAAAGCGGGCAAATCGGCGGGTGGTCTAAGTTTTGGCTATAAGATGGAACGCCACCCGCGCCCAGATGGCACGTTCACAACAGGCGAGCGCAGCATTGATCCCATCCAAGCGGCCCTGATCCAGCGTATCTTCACCGATTACGATCGCGGCAAAAGTGCCCGCACCATCGCCATCGCGCTGAACAAAGAAGGCATCCCACCGCCGCGCGGCGGCAGTGAAGCCTCATGGTCCTTTTCGACGATCTCTGGCAATTGGAAACGGGGTACAGGGATCCTGAACAACGAACTTTATATCGGCCGCCTTGTCTGGAACCGTCAGCGTTTCATCAAAGACCCATCGACAGGCAAACGCCAAGCTCGCCCCAACCCAGCCGAGGCTTGGATCATCGAAGATGTCCCAGACCTGCGCATCATCGCGGATGATCTTTGGCTGCGCGTCAAACAGCGGCAGGGCGCGATCCGTGAGGATATTCTGACTGCGCGCGAACAGGTCCCCGGGGCACCCAAGGCTGAAGCTGGCCGCAGGGCGCGGTATCTGTTTTCAGGGCTGTTGGCCTGTGGCTGCTGTGGGGCAAATTATGTGATGATCAGCGACAGCCGCTATGGCTGTTCGGCCAACCGCAACCGTGGCACTTGCGATAACCGCAAAACGATTGAGCGTGCCGACGTCGAAGCACGCGTTCTGGACGGCCTCAAGCACAAACTCATGGCCCCCGAACTGATTGCAGAATTCATCGCGGAGTTTCAGCGGGAGGTGCAAAAGGAGCGGTTGGGCGCCATGACCGCACGCGATGAGGCTGAACGCCGCCTAACCAAAGTGTGCAAGGACATCGACAGCATCATTAGCGCCATTATTGAGGGGATGTTTCACCCCAGCATGAAGACCAAGATGGATGGGCTGGAAGCTGAAAAGGCCAGTCTTGAGGCTCAATTGCGCGATATCCCCGCTGAGGATCCGATTGCGCTGCACCCAGGCCTCGCCGACATCTACGGCCGCAAGGTCGCAAACTTGGCCAACGCCTTGAATGCCGAGGATACGAGGTCAGAGGCCGCTGATATCCTACGCGGACTGATCGACAAGCTGATATTGACCCCAGATACCGACGCATCGAATGGCCATAAGATCGAACTTTTCGGCGAACTTGGGGCGATATTGTCGTTGTGTGACAATGGGATGGGTGCAAATGCAAAAACCCGCACGGATGGTGCGAGTATTAGGCAAGTAACGATGGTTGCGGGGGCAGGATTTGAACCTGCGGCCTTCAGGTTATGAGCCTGACGAGCTACCGGGCTGCTCCACCCCGCGACGGTTCCCGGCGTATTGTGTCGGGGTATTATTGATATCGTATTGAGTTCTGGTTTCTTTTTAGGTTTGGCGGTGACCTACTCTCCCACACCTTAAGATGCAGTACCATTGGCGCGACGGCACTTAACTGCCGAGTTCGAGATGGGATCGGGTGTTTTGCTCGCGCTATGACCACCAAACCAAAGAAGAGACCAGGGTTGATTGTGTTACCAATCCACCAACATCAGTGTTGTTCCTAGACTATTATATGTGCTTTTGACTGTCGGTTTATTTTCCGACGATCCAGAGGCTTTACCAAATTGGGATGCCTTGCTGTTTCTGGATCAAATCAAGCCTATCGAGCAATTAGTACCAGTCAGCTGAATGCGTTGCC
>JBBATJ010000005.1:0-247386 GCA_040398785.1 Cypionkella sp.
TCTTCGGTGAGGCGGTATCTAGGCCCACCAAACAAAAGGCGCAAGAGGAAAAATGACGGTTTTGCGAATTAATTTGGATTTTGGTGTTTTTATCTGAAAACAAGGGGTTGTGGGGTGAAGTTGAGATGGGTTTTTCGGGGGGAAGGGGTTTGGGAGGGGGGTTTTGAGGGGAATCATGTGGGTTCAGGACGGCGGCTTGCCCGCAAAAACGCTCCAGTGGCGCGTTTTTAGTCCTGAACGCCCGAGCACGCTTGCGAGGGCAGGGTTGTCGATGCAGCAGAGTATATATGCAGCAGACCAATGATCGGGTGCAAAGTTGGCCGCGCCCGAACCGCAGGGGCTCTTGGGGCGCAAGGCACTAGCCGCGCCCGCCCCTGTGGGGCGGTTCGGGCGCGGTCAGATTTGCTTTGGGCAAATCTGACGGGGTGCTGCTATGGCTTATTACATTTATCTAACTGTCGCAGCAAATATGACGCCAATGACAGGTGCTCTAAACAATGGTCAATCGTATCCTGTATGTCACCGTGCCCTCGCGGATTGCGCACGCCAGAAAACGCACCAGCAAACATATGTTTAAAACCAATTTGCTCATTAGTCTCGTTTTCATCGGAAAGCTGATTGAACCTTAACTTTGGCTTGCTTTCATCAAATACGGCCATCATCAGAGTGAAACCTTGGCCCTTGCTAACGCCAGACTTTGCCTTAACTTCGATTTCAACTACCTTGAAAGCAGCGAAAACAGCCTCTGGATAATGACCGTTATCAAAAAGACGCAGACATTTATTTATCACTTTTGTGTGAAAATTGCGCGAGTCAAATGGATGGTCAGTGACCATCGCTTTATTCTCGATTTTCTCTTTCGTTACTGCATCGTTAAACGAAGTGGATCGAGCAATTCTTTCAAAAGTGGCAAAAACTATATCAGTCATTCATAAGATGCTCACGGATGCTCTTAAAAATGGAGTCATAAGTTTCTGGAGGTGCGCCAGACGGCAGATTTACTTCAATTCTTACGTTCAAAGATACTGATTTGCTCGGAACACCTGGGTCGACTTCCACCAGTGGCTTGGGCGCTACTTTAGTTTCGATAAGCTTTTCAGGCTTTGATCCAGCTACTTTTATCTTGGAAGATTTGCTTTTCTGATTTCCCTTGGTCTGTAAAGTCACCTTTTTGCCTTCAGGAGAAGGGTCGATCTTACCAGATATGCCCGCGAGAACTTGAAATACCGCCGCCTGACGCTGGCCGATTATGTCACTCGTTTTATCCGCTTGCCTGAAGTATCCAATCAATTTGTTCTTTTCGAGTGACCACGCATTCTCGCCGTGTAATTCAAAAAGTTCTTTATAAACGCTTCTTACAATTTCAGAAAAAGCAGAACTGAAGTCGTCATCAGAATGAATGGTAAAGGTCGTCGTTCCGAGTTGCGTTTTTTTTGATTCGGCGTCAAGCAAACCTAAAAATTGTAATGTGTTAATAACATAACTTTCGTTATTTGGTGCGATCTGATACTTCTTGATCGTGTCCGCGGTAACACTGCTAGGAAAATTCTTCCTGAGGAACGAAATAATTGTACTAATATTTCCTGCGCCAGAAATGTATGGAAAATTTGCCAATAGAGCCTCCTACTATAGAAGGATAGGCTAGACTCTTCAACCACAGGCAGTCAAGGCCTACATCTTAGGATGGCAATTTCGACCGCAAAGGCACCGCAAGCGTATTACCGTCTGCGAAGAAGAACTTACCCTCAACCATCCATCTTCAACGCCGAAATAAACGCCTCCTGCGGGATTTCCACCTTCCCGAACTGGCGCATCTTTTTCTTACCCGCCTTCTGCTTTTCCAGCAGCTTTTTCTTCCGCGTGGCGTCCCCGCCATAACATTTCGCGGTCACGTCCTTGCGCATCGCCGACAATGTCTCCCGTGCAATCACACGCGCGCCAATCGCCGCCTGGATCGGTATTTTGAACATATGCCTTGGAATCAGGTCTTTCAATTTCTCAACCATCGCCCGCCCCCGCATCTCGGCGCGGTCGCGGTGGACCATCATCGATAGGGCGTCCACGGGTTCTTCATTCACCAAGATAGACATTTTGACCAGAAAATCCTCGCGGTATTCGGAAATCACATAGTCAAAGCTGGCGTAACCTTGGGTGACCGATTTCAGGCGATCATAAAAATCGAACACCACCTCGGCCAAGGGCAGATCGTAGACGACCATCGCGCGGCTGCCCGCATAGGACAGATCCATCTGGATGCCGCGGCGGTCTTGGCAGAGTTTCAAGATATCGCCCAGATAATCATCGGGGACCATGATCGTGGCCTTGATCCGTGGCTCCTCGATATGGTCGACAAAGGTGAGGTCAGGCATATCGGCGGGGTTGTGCAGATCGGTGACGGTGCCGTCTTTCATATACAGCTTAAACACCACGCTGGGCGCGGTGGTGATCAGATCGATATCATATTCGCGTTCCAGACGGTCGCGGATCACCTCTAGATGCAAAAGCCCAAGGAAACCGCAGCGGAACCCAAAGCCCAGTGCGGCAGAGGTTTCCATCTCGGTGCTGAAACTCGCGTCGTTCAGGGACAGTTTTTCAATCGCATCGCGCAGGTTTTCAAATTCATTGGCGTCCACGGGGAACAGACCGCAGAACACAACGGGTTGCGCGGGTTTGAAACCGGGCAGCGCCTCGGCACAGCCGCGCTTTTCATGCGTAATGGTATCGCCCACGCGGGTGTCGCGGACCTGTTTGATCGACGCCGTGAAAATACCAATCTCACCCGGGCCAAGTTCCGCAATGTCCACCATCTGTGGTTTCAGAACGGCCAGTTTATCAATGCCATAAACCGCATTGGTCTGCATCATCCGCACGCGATCGCCCTTGCGCATCACGCCGTCCATAATGCGCACCATGACGACAACGCCCAAATAGGCGTCGTACCAGCTGTCAACCAGCATCGCCTTTAACGGCGCATCGCGGTCACCTTTGGGCGCGGGCAGGCGGTTTACAATCGCCTCTAGAACATCAGGAATCCCAAGGCCAGATTTCGCCGAAACCATCAGCGCATCGGATGCATCCAGCCCGATCACATCCTCAATCTGCTGTTTGATCCGATCAGGTTCGGCGGCGGGCAGGTCAATTTTGTTCAACACAGGCACAATTTCATGCCCCGCGTCCAGCGCGTGATAGACATTGGCCAGTGTCTGCGCCTCGACGCCTTGGGATGCATCCACCACCAACAAAGAGCCCTCAACGGCGCGCATGGAACGGCTGACCTCGTATGCGAAATCCACGTGTCCGGGCGTGTCGATCAGGTTCAGGATATAGGTTCGACCATCCTTGGCAGGATATTCGATCCGCACCGTGTTGGCCTTGATCGTGATGCCGCGTTCGCGTTCGATATCCATGCTGTCCAGCATCTGCGCCTTCATATCGCGCGCAGCGACCGTCCCCGTCATCTGGATCAGACGGTCGGCAAGGGTGGATTTTCCGTGGTCAATATGCGCCACGATCGAAAAATTGCGGATGAGATCAAGCTGTGTCATCCGCGCGATATAGCGGGGAAAGGCCCTTGGGGGAAGGGGGTATGACCCCTTGCGCAAATGCGGCGGCTTTGGTCTAAATCGGGCAAACGGATAAGGAGCATCTATCATGGTCGACATTGCCACACGGGTGCACAACCACAACTGGAAAATTGATCCGATCGTGCGGTCGCTGATCGACACAGATTTTTATAAACTGCTGATGTGCCAGTCGATTTTTCGCAACAAACCCGATACAGTCGTGCGGTTTTCGCTGATCAATCGGTCCAGCAAACTGCGCCTTGCCGATCTGATTGATGAGGGCGAGTTGCGCGAGCAGTTGGATCATGTGCGATCCCTATCCTTGCGGCGCGGCGAAAGCACATGGCTGCGCGGCAATACATTCTATGGCAAGCGCCAAATGTTTCGCCCCGATTTCATGGAATGGTTCGAGAATTTGCGCCTGCCGCCCTATCATCTGGAAAAGGTGGATGGGCAGTATGAACTGACCTTTGAAGGCCTTTGGCCTGAGGTGATGCTGTGGGAAATTCCCGCGCTGTCCGTGCTGATGGAACTGCGATCCCGCGCCGTGACCGCAAAACTGGGCAAGTTTGAATTGCAGGTTCTCTATGCGCGCGGCACGACGCAACTGTGGGAAAAGATCGAACGTCTGCGCGGCATTGACGGTCTGCGGATTGCCGATTTTGGCACGCGCAGGCGTCATTCGTTCCTGTGGCAAGATTGGTGCGTAGAGGCGATGCACGAAGGTTTGGGTGCGAAATTCACCGGCACCTCGAATTGCCTGATCGCGATGCGGCGGGACATTGAGGCGATTGGGACGAACGCGCACGAACTGCCCATGGTCTATTCCGCGCTGGCCAATACGGACGCAGAACTTGCGCAAGCCCCCTATCAGGTTCTGGCCGACTGGCAGGACGAACATGACGGCAATCTGCGGATTATGCTGCCCGATACCTATGGCACGGCGGGATTTTTGAAAAACGCCCCCGATTGGCTGGCCAGTTGGACAGGGATCAGGATTGATTCTGGCGATCCTGCCGTGGGGGCTGAAACCGCGATCCGCTGGTGGCAGGAACGTGGCGAAGATCCTAGACAAAAGCTGGTGATTTTTTCCGATGGGCTGGATGTCGATAAAATCATCGAATTGCACAATCAATTCCGTGGCCGTGTTAAGGTATCCTTTGGCTGGGGCACCATGCTGACCAATGATTTTCGCGGCCTTGTCGCCGATGACGCATTGGCGCCCTTCAGCCTTGTCTGCAAAGCCGTCTCAGCCAACGGCCGCCCCACCGTCAAACTGTCCGACAACCCCACCAAAGCCCTCGGCCCCGCCAGTGAAATCGCCCGCTATAAACGCGTGTTCGGCGTGGGCGATCAGGTGGCGATGGGGGTGGTGGTTTAATCGTAACCGAAACAATTTAGCTAAAATTTGCTTCTCTTTTTCACAAATATCCTGGGGGGCGGTCACATTGGCTTGCCAATGTGACTGGGGGGCTAGCCCCCCTACTCCTCATCCCCCACCTTCCCCCGCATCGCCTTGACCTCACCGCGCAGGGATTTTCCTGCCATCCGCCGCAATTGGCTGCCATAGGTCGGTTTGGTCGCAACCCGCCGTTTCGGCACGACCAGCGCCTGCGCGATCAAGTCCACCAGCCGTTCACGGGCGATTTCGCGGTTGCGGGCTTGGCTGCGGGTTTCATCCACTTGCAACACAATCGCGCCCTCTAGGGTCCAGCGCCGCCCTGCTAGTTTGCGCAGGCGGGTTTTCACCGATGTCGCCAGCGCGGGCGAGCGTTCCGCCTCGAACCGCAACTCAACGGCGGTCGAAACTTTGTTCACATTCTGCCCACCCGGACCCGAGGCGCGCATAAAGCTTTCACTCAGCTCCCAATCGGCAATCGAAATCTTGTCGTTAATCCGCAGCATAGCCCACCAAAATAAGAGAAAGGGTCACCGGTGTGCGGTGACCCTTTCCGAGATCGAAGGAGATGGGAAGGTTAGGTCGCCTGCCCAATCATAGGATGTTTCCCCAAGAGGCTGCTCTTAGAAAACGCCCCCCATAACTGTCCCAACCGCACTCTCCAATATCACTCTAGACACTGGGTCACCTCCTTTCGATGTGTTTCCGATAAGGTTATGGTGACACAGATTTTGTGTTTGTCAAAAGTTTTTACACCGCTTTTTGTGCATATTTTGCCAAAAACAGTCTAAAAGGCAACAATGCACAAATATCGACCAAAACTTTGACGCTGAAATCCGCCGCACCCAGACTGACCCACAGGGGCACATTCGGACCAAAGCCCAGCAGCGGGATTTGTTCCGCCGCCCATGACACATCATTGCTGGGTTCCAGCCAGACCAGACCCGCGGAAAATGCAATCGTGAAAAAGATCGCCGTATCCAAGGTTGATCCGAAAAACGTCGATATAAACGGCGCACGCCACCACGCGGCGCGGCGCAAGCGGTCAAAGACGGTGATGTCCAGCAGTTGACCGAACAAAAACGCCGTAGCAGACCCCAGCGCCACGCGCAGGGTGACAATCGGCCCAAACTCGCCCATGATCTTGGTCCCAATAAAAGAACAGATCAGCCCGACGATCAGCCCCACATAGACCACACGACGCGCCAAGGCGGCCCCTTGGAATCGGTTCACCAAATCCGACACCAAAAACGCCAGCGGATAGGAAAACGCGCCCCACGTCAGCCATTGGCCAATCGGATATTGCACAAGGATATTCGAGGTCACCACGATGACCCCCATGGCGATCACGCCAAGAGATAGGTTTTTCATATGTCATTCCGTTTTATCAAGGTTGCGGACACTTGGCCCCAGTTGGGGACAGCGCGGCTTAGGGCAGATGCCCTAGTCTGGCAACTGGTATTCGGTCAGCCCCGTGGCTAAAAATGGCAAAAAGTTATTGTCCGCGACCATGGTGGCCCGCAAATGCCCCGCTTTGTCCCGCCACACCGCGACACCCTCTAGATTGTCGTGAAAACCTGTGGGGCTTTGAAACATCACCTCACCCGTCCCCAGACCTGTCGCAGTCACCGAATACCGCGTCAACCGCGAGGCAAATCCCATCAATCCGTAAAACTCTCGCTCTAATATATACAGTTTCCCATCAGGCCCGAAATCCGCCCCCGTGGGCAGAAAATCCCCATTGCGCGGAAGCGACAAATCATGGTCCCATACCCCATCTTTGAACCGATAAATGGGAAAGGGTTTCGCCAGATCACCAGACCGCTCTGGCAGGGTATACAGCGCCCCATCTGGGCCAATCGCCAGCGCCTCTAGCGCGGAATTCGTCTGCATCTGCGCAAACTCTGGCGGGCTGGGCAGGTTTTCGGCCAAACCGCCCAGTTTTACATAGCGTAACACCCGCGCCACCCCCTCGAATGACACAAAGGCGGTCCCATCGGGCGCAATCGCCAATCCTTCGGAATCGGTGCGGCCCTTGCCCAAGGGCGCATCGGTTTTCCCCTTAAGGGGTTCAAAACGGCCCAAGGAGATTCCCGTGATCATCCCCGCCGCATTGCGGGCAATGACACCTTGCGCCCATGTCCCCTGATCCGACAGGATCGTTACCCCCGTGCCATCGTCTGACAGTTCCAGCGCGGATAATCCGCCACGGCCCGGATCATCGGACGGCCATTCAAACTGTGACAAAAATCCTTTTGGCGGTGAAGTATCTGCGCTGCCTTGCCATCCCGCGAATGCCAACAGCGCCGCCCCTAGGGCGCCGACAGAACGGCGGCGCATTGCTTTGGCAGGTCGGCCATTGTGTATTGGCGCGGCCCCTTGACGGGTGGCGGTGGCTTGACAGGTTTTGTCGGCTTGGGCGGGTTCAGATAGGCATCCGATACCCACCACATCAGCGTATCGTCACAGCCATTCCCACCCTTGGACAATTCCGACACAGTTGGCTTTTGCGTTTCGCACAATGTGGCCCCTTTGGGACATTTCAGCCGCACATGAAAATGCGTATCGTGCCCCGCAATGGGACGGATTTTTTGCAGCCATTTCTTATCCGCCGCCGTCGCCGTTTTGCACATTTCAATCTTAACCGCCGCCGCCACAAAGATCCGCTCTATTCGGGGATCAGACGCCGCCGCCTGCAACAGCGCAGCATGACGCGGCGTCCAGTTTTCCGTCACCGACCGCTGATCCGCAGACCGCACGGGGATCGAGGAAATCTTTTCCCTCTCGGCCTTTGACAGGTTCAGCCGATCAGGGGGCAGCATCCAGATATCCGCATCCAGCCCGATCTGGTGGCTCGCATGACCTGATGTCATCGGCCCGCCGCGCGGCTGGCCCATATCGCCGATATACAGGCCCCTCCAGCCGATCTGTGTCGCCGTTACCGACAAATCCATCAGATATTGCACCAAAACGGGCTGGCCAAAGTTGCGGTGCCGCGACAGGCGCATCGCCTGCCATGTCGGCCCCGTTTCGGGCAATTCCACCGCCCCCGCCGCACAGCCCCGCGCATAACTGCCAATTGGCATCGGGTCTTGCTGACTGGGATTTTCCTTTGCGCCAAACAGTTTATTGGCCAGTTTTTCCGCCCCAGCGGGCAAAGGGGCCAACAAAACGGCGCAAAGGATTAGATATTTCATGGCCGCTCACCGCGTGGATTGACCCACAGCAGCAACACCAAACCGATGACAAACAACAAAATAATCGGCGAAATCCCCAGACGCGAACTTTGGGTCACCATCGTCGCCACCGTCACCAATGTGGGTGCGACAAAGCTGGTGACTTTGCCCGACAGCGCGAACAGACCAAAGGCCTCGGTTGCCCGATCAGGGTCGGTGTGGCGCAAAACCATCGTGCGGCTGGCCGCCTGCAACGGCCCACCCGCCGCCCCCATCAACCCGCCACAAATGTAAAAAATGATATCGGCAGAACTGGACAAAGGATCCATGGCGATTCCCCACAGGCTGTCACGCTCCATCCCGACCAGAACCAGACAAACCCCGATCAAGACCAAAATCGCGCCCACAATCACAGGTTTCGGCCCATAATGGCGGTCCAATTTACCCCCCAACCAAGACGCGATCATCGCCGTCACGCCGCCCAAAATACCGAACACCCCGATCTTGCCAATATCCCAGCCCAGCACATTCGCCGCATAAATCCCGCCAAAGGCATAGACCCCCGTCAACGCATCCGAATAAGACAGCGCCGACCCCAAAAACGCCGACATACTGCGACGATGCCGCAACCCGCGCAGGGTTTGCAGCAAACTCGCCAAAGCCGCACCAATATGAATGCCCCCGCCGACCGTGCGAGGTTCTTTCACCCATAGCGCAAAGGGGATCATGAACAACACAAACCAAATCGCGGTAAAGGGCCCGACAAAGCGTGTGCCTTCCCGCGCCTCTGGGTCGGAATTGATAAAGGGTTCCAGACCGAAATAGGTCAGGCCTGTGTCGCCCTTGGGCACGAAAAACCCCAGCATGATAATCAACGCGATCAACCCGCCCAGATAGCCAAAGGCAAAGCCGCTGCCCGACACCGCGCCCATCTCGTCGCCCTCAACCAAAGTGGGCATCAAGGCATTGGTAAAGATCGTCGCAAACTCCATCCCGATCAGACCAACCCCGAACATAATCGCCGCGAACTGCAACCCGCCCAGTTCGGACCCAGGGGCCAAAAACCACAGACCCCATGCGCCGATCACATAAACCAGCGAAAATCCCCAAACCCAGGCCAACCGCCGCCCATTCGATTGCGCCACAGCCCCCAAAATCGGCGCCATCAGCGCGATGATCAGCGAAAAGATCGCATAGTAAAATCCCCAAAAGGACTGGGCTGCGGCCTTGGCGGCCTCTTCCTCCATCCCCGTGCCCATGAAATAGCCCCGCGCGATTTCCGCAAAATAGGGGCCAAAGACAAATGTCAGCAAAAGGGTGCTATAGGGCTGGCTGGCCCAATCGAAAAAATACCAACCCCAGATCCGCTTGCGTTGTGAAATCATGACCGCCCCCCTTTTTGATGGATCAAGCCCGAAAGCCGCCCACAAGGCAAGGATTTTTAACCAGCTCTGTCACCGCTGTAGGGTGCACGCACCTATCGCATGGGCGGCCAAGGACGGCCCGCATCCGCCGCAATCCAGTCTCGCACCCATTCGGGCAAGGCAGGGCTGTTCGTATCCGCGCCCAGCGCCTGTAAAACCTGAACAGGCGGGATCATCCCCCCCTTGGAAATGAACGCCGAGCGCAAAAGCATATGCGCGGTGCATTCGTCACCCCGCCAAAAACTTTGCTCTATATAAAGGAAACGATCATCCCAACCCACGGCGCGCGACACTTGGGTAAGACTTTGAAACACAGTCACACGGCGACGATAGCGGGTCGAATTGCCTGCAACTGTCAACCCCCACCCCTTGGCGGCCAAAACCCTGTGCAGCCCCGTGCGTTTGCCCAAGGGAATCCGCCCCAGATCAAACAAGGTCAACGTGCGCCCATTGTTCAACTCCCTCCACGGGTCCAAATCCCACGGCCAAATGCGGTGCGTGCTGATATGCGCGTCCAAAATCCCCAAAGGCGGGGCATTGCGGAATTTCCACAGTTCTTTGAACATTCGCAAATAGGGATACATCGCGCACCTCTGGCATATTTCCCAATCCTTGCCCCCAATCTTTGCCCAAGGTCAAGCCAAACGCGGCGGAAACCATTGCCCTTTTGGGGTGCAAAGGTTACCTATCGCAAAATCCATACAGGAGCGTGTTATGACCTCAATTTTCCAAATTGCCCTGCTGATCCTTGACATCGCCAAATGGTTCGTTCTGGCGCATATCATCATGAGTTGGCTGATCCAATTCCAAGTGCTGAACACGCGGCAATCCTTTGTGTCCTCGGTCTGGAACGGGCTGAACCGTATGCTGGAACCTGTCTATGGCCCGATCCGGCGTATGTTGCCGAATATGGGCGGTGTCGATCTGGCCCCCCTGTTGGTGCTGGTCGCGATCTATGCCCTGCGGATTGTTTTGATTAACAATATCGGGCTGTTTTATTGATTAAGGCCGATATGCCTGATCCCGCAGACCTGCTGCATTCCGTTTTCGGCTTTCGCGATTTTCGTTTGGGCCAAGAGGAAATTGTAAACGCCGTCTCTACAGGGCAAAACACGCTTGCCATCATGCCCACGGGTGGCGGTAAAAGCCTGTGTTTTCAATTACCTGCCCTGTGTCGTGATGGGGTGACAGTGGTGATTTCGCCCCTCATTGCCCTCATGCGCGATCAGGTGCGCGCCCTGCGCGCCGCGGGGGTCGAGGCGGGGGCGCTGACCTCTGGCAATACGGATGAGGAGACCGAACAGGTTTTTGCGGCCCTTGATGCGGGCACGCTGAAACTGCTTTATATGGCCCCCGAACGGCTGGCGGGGGCGGCAACTGCTGCGATGCTGCGGCGGGTGAACTGCACGCTCATCGCGGTGGATGAGGCGCATTGCGTCTCGCAATGGGGCCATGATTTTCGCCCCGATTATCTGCGGATCGGTGATCTGCGCCGCGCCTTAAACGTGCCCTTGGCCGCATTCACCGCCACGGCAGACGCCGAAACCCGCGCTGAAATTGTCACCCGCCTGTTCGACGGAACCCCGCCCCAGACATTCCTGCGCGGCTTTGATCGCCCGAATATCCATCTGGCCTTTGCTGTCAAAGACAGCCCCCGCGATCAAATCCTGCGCTTTGCGGCAGGGCGGCGCGGGCAATCGGGCATTATTTACTGCGCCAGCCGTGCGAAAACCGAAACCCTTGCCGCCGCCCTGACCGCCGAATCCCATTCCGCCTGCTTTTATCATGGCGGGATGGAGGCCGAGGCGCGACGCCGCTTTGAAATCCGCTTTCAGCAAGAGGATGGGTTGATCGTGGTCGCCACTGTCGCCTTTGGCATGGGCATTGATAAACCCGATATACGCTGGGTCGCCCATGCTGATTTGCCGAAATCGATTGAATCCTATTACCAAGAAATCGGGCGGGGTGGCCGTGATGGCGCGCCCGCCGAAACCCTGACCCTCTATGGTCCCGACGACATCCGCCTGCGCCGCACCCAAATTGACGAAGGTTTGGCACCCATGGATCGCAAATCCGCCGATCACAGCCGCCTGAATGCCCTGCTGGGTCTGGCCGAGGCGATGGCCTGTCGGCGTCAGGTTCTGTTGGGTTATTTTGGCGAGGTGGCGGAACCCTGCGGCCATTGCGATCTGTGCGACGCGCCTGCGCAAACCTTTGACGCCACCGATCCCGTGCGCAAGGCCCTGTCCGCTATGTTGCGCACCGAAGAATGGTATGGCGCGGGCCATTTGATAGACATTTTGCGCGGCAATGACACCGCCAAGGTCCGTGACAAGGGGCATGACCGCCTGCCCACCTTTGGCGTCGGGCGGGATTTGTCGAAATCGGCGTGGGATGCGGTGTTTCGCCAGATGATGGGGCGCGATTTGATCCGCCCTGATGGCGAACGGTTCGGCGCCCTGCGCATGACCGACGCCGCCCGCCCGATCCTGCGCGGCGAGGCGCAGATCACCCTGCGCAAGGACACGATCACCAACGCCGCCCCGCGCCTTCCGATCAAAACCCAAGTCTCAGAAGAAGACGCGCCCCTGCTGTCGGCCCTGAAATCCAAACGCCGCGCCCTTGCGGAATCGGCGGGCCTGCCCGCCTATGTGATTTTCCCCGATAAAACCCTGATTGAGATGGCACAAATTCGTCCCATGACCTTGGATCAGATGATGGGGATCACGGGGGTCGGCGCGAAAAAACTGGAAAGCTATGGCGCGTTGTTTTTGGCCGTGATCACGGGGGCCACCCCCGCGCCCATGCATCCCGCGCGGCGGACATTGGCGGGGCGCGATGCGGGCGCGCTGTTTGACCGCCTGTCGCAAATCCAACTGGATCTGTCGCGCGGTACCGATGGCACGGGAAAATATTTGACCTGCACCCAGTCCACTTTGCGGCAATTGGCCGAACGCTGCCCCCGCAATTTGGCCGAGTTAGAGACGATTTTGGGTGCGGCCAAGTCCGAACGGTTCGGTGCGGCCTTTTTGCAAGTGATCGCAGACTAGACGATTTGCGATCCGCCCCTATCTTTGGCAAAAGGAGCCGTTATGCTGACCGTAATTTCCCCCGCCAAACGCCTGAATGAAACGCCTGTTGACCTGGCGATGACCGATCCAGTTTTGGCGCCGGATGCGGTGCGTCTGGCCAAAATTGCCAAAGGCTTGTCGGTGCAGGATTTGGCCGATCTGATGCATATCTCGCCCAATCTGGCCGCCCTGAACCACGCGCGATTTGCAGGATTTGCGCGGGATCAAACCCGCTATCCCGCCGCCTTTATGTTCGACGGCGACACCTATGCGGGTCTAGAGGTGCGGGCCATGTCGGATGACGCCCTGCGCTGGGCGCAGTCGCATTTGCGGATTTTATCAGGGCTTTATGGGGTGTTGCGACCCTTGGACGCCGTCCAGCCGTATCGTTTGGAAATGGGCAGTCGCCTGACCACGCCCAAGGGGCGCGATCTGTATGAGTATTGGGGCGGTAAGATTGCGAAATCCTTGGCCGCGGATGCTGCAGACGTTGGGGCGACGACCCTGATCAACTGCGCCTCAATCGAATATTTCGGCGCGGTTCGGGGGATGAAATTGCGGATCATTACCCCCAGTTTCCTGGAAGAAAAGGACGGCACCGCGAAAATCATCAGCTTTTGGGCGAAAAAGGCACGCGGTGCCATGGCGCGCTATATTTGCGAAAACCATCTGACCGACGCGGATGATCTGCGCGGCTTTGATATCGGCGGTTACCGATATCAGCCGTCAGACCCCGATCATCCCGTGTTCACACGCGCCTATGCCGCCGACACCTCGGCCAAAACGGGATAGGCGTGATCTGGGCACAGACCCGCCAATGTGTCCAAAATCAACGCCTTACGCAGTGGTTTTGTCATATACAGATCAATGCCAGATGCCAAAATACTGGCCTCATCCCCGTCCATCGCGTGGGCCGTCAGGGCCACAATCGGCACATGGGATGCCCCCGCCTCTAGGGTGCGAATGGCGCGCGCCGCCTCGCGCCCATCCATTTCGGGCATGGAAATATCCATGAATATCATGTCAGGCGCCCAAGTTTGATAGGCCGACACAGCCTCAAGACCATTATTGGCGAAAACCAAGTCTATATTCGCCTCGCGCACCATTTTTTGAAACACCAGTTGATTGGTGCGGTTGTCCTCGGCCACCAGAACGCGCATCAGACGTGCTTCGGGTGCAGGGGGGGGGCTGGGTTCCGCCACGGGCACATACAGATCATTCAAACGGCGATACAAATCCGCCCGCAAAATCGGCTTTTGCAACACGGATGCCAATTGGTCATAGCCCGCCTCTGTGCGACAGGCCGCGGGGTTTGACGTCAGCAAAATAATCGGCGTTTCAATCCCCAAATCCCGCAGGGCACGGGTCAAGGCCAAACCATTCATATCGGGCATTTCATAATCCGTCAGAATCGCGTCAAAATTGTTTTCTTGCACCGATTTCAGCGCATCCGCGGCAGACCGACACAGCGTCACCGAAATTCCGCACGGCACCAATTGCCGTTCCAAAATCGTGCGGTTGATGAATTGATCATCCACGACCAACACACGCCTGATCGCCACAGGCGCGGGCGGCATTTCGGTATCTTGGGCGACAGGCAAGCACAGGCGGAACCCAAAGCAAGACCCCTTGCCCAATTCGCTGTCCACCCACACCGCGCCGTCCATATGTTCGATCAAGCGTTGCGTGATCGCAAGTCCCAGACCCGTGCCCTCAAACTTGCGGTTATTTTGGCTTTCAACTTGGTTGAACTCACCAAAAACGTGTTCCAGATTTTCAGGGGCAATTCCAATCCCGGTATCTTCAACGGAAATGTGCAATTGCTGATGGCCTGGCGTTTCCTCAAGGCCCACAACGCGCACCAAAACATGGCCCTTTTCGGTGAATTTCACCGCATTGCCCATCAAATTGGTCATAATCTGGCGCAAACGGCCCGCATCGCCCACAAACCGCGTCGGCAGGAACATATCAAAGTCGATCAACAGATCGATCCCCTTTTCGCGGGCGCGCGGTTGCAACAGCATGGCGATTTCATGGATGGTGCGTTCCAGATCAAAGGGTTCTGGATGCAGGGTCAGCCGTTCCGCCTCAATCTTGGAATAATCCAAAATATCATTGATAATCACCAATAACGCCTCACCCGACGAGCGGATCGTTTCGGCAAACAGGCGCTGATCTTCGGTCAGGGTGGTGTCGCACAGCAGTTCCGCCATGCCAACCACGCCATTCATCGGTGTGCGAATCTCATGGCTCATATTCGCCAAAAACGCGGATTTGGCGCGATTCGCCGCCTCTGCCTGCAAGCGCGCAGCCTCAAGCGCGGCCTGCTGTTCCTTTTCGCCTGTAATATCAATGCGCAGGCCCACGCGGCCCCCATCGGGTGTCACATGGTCATGTTCGCGAATCCAACGGCCATCGCCCATTTGCTCTTCGACAGCGCCCGCTGGATTGCGGTGCTGATGCAGGCGCTGGGCAAGCCACGCCTCTTCCTCATCTGTGGCAACGCGGTGCGCGCCGTGCAGCAAGCCATAGCGCAAAAGATCCTCAAACTTAACACCCGCCTCCATAATCGGGGCGGAGTCTGGATAAATATCGCGATAACGTTGATTGCAGGTCACAAGACGTTCCTCTCTGTCAAAAATCACAAAACCGTCTGGGATCGCCTCAATTGCGGCCCAGATCCGCATTTGATCGGTGATGTTCAGCACAAGGCTGACCATATCCCCATCGCGCGCGCGTCGATCCACCATCCGCACCCAAGTGCCGTTGTGGAATTTCAATGTAATCGGCTCCATCGGATCGCTGTCCCAGCGCGACAGCATCAGGGCCAACCAATCGTCGGGATGTTCATCCCCCAGATCAACCCGCCCTTGGGTCGCGGCCAGCGCCAAAATCGACGGATAGGATATGCCCGTGGCAATGGTGTCCGGATCGAACAGTGCCAGATAGGATTGATTCGCCGCCACCAACCGTTGCGCAGAATCGTAAACCGCAAAGCCGTCATCAATGGTGTTGATACTGTCCCACAGGCGGCGTTCGGCCATTACGGCGGTCGTATGCGCGCGGTCCAGATCGGCGACGAAACGGCTTGCCTGATCTTTTAGGGTCTCGGCCTCGGTCAAGGCGGATTTGACGACCTGTCGCTGTTCCACGATTTGATCCGACAGACTGCGGGCGTGCAAAGACAGCTTTTCGTTGGCCGCAAACAATTCGCGGCTTTTTTGTTCCAACAAGCGCTGGGCGGCCAGTCTGGCACGTCGTTCCTGCGCAAGGCGATCTGAAAAATCCATAAATATCTGTCCGTTCTGGCAGCGATGCAGTCCCAAGATTCGGGTTAAAACTGCCAGAACAAAGTGAACAGGCCCTTAAAGACATTCAGATCAGTGCAACTTCGTTTGCAAAAATGTCATCTGACTGCGACACTCTGTCGAAAATAGGGTCTAACACAATAAGGATTGCCATGAAATTTTCGATTTTTCGTTTTGTTTCAGTTGTTTCTATGGCGATCCTAATGTCGCAAAGCGCCGTTTTTTCCCAAACGCTGATTCCCCAAAAACATTTTGCGCTGACGGAAAATACAGACCTTGCGGGGGGTGATATTTCCACAATTTTTGACACCACGCTTGAGGCTTGCGAACGCGCCTGCCTGTCGAATACGCAATGTGAGGCTTTTACCTTTAACACCCGCAACGGGTCTTGCTTTGCAAAGTCAGGCGAGGTGACGGCAGCGGAATATGCGGGGGCCTATTCGGGCAAGGTATTCTTGGCGGCTCAGGGGGCCGAAGACCTTGCCAAAATTCGGCGTGATGAAATTCCATTTGTTCAAGATTGGGAAATGCCCCAAGTGTTGGATCAGGCGACGAATTTGGCCAACCTGCACGTGACAAATGATTTCACCGCCGAAGATCATCTAAACTCTGCTCGCGCGGCAGAGGAAAACGGCGATCCGATCCTTGCCAGCAATTATGTCGGTGCGGCGCTGAACCTGACGGATTCTGCGGCGGATTGGGCGGAATACGCGCGGCTTTTGACAGCGGCGGGTGGATTGGGCGGCGACGATCCCGCAAATCTGTATCAGCGCGGCTTTTATGCCAGCGTGAACGCCTATTTACGCGCCGACGGGGCCCCCTTGCAGCACAATATTCTTGTGACCATGGCCACCGCATTTGAGGGGATTTCCCGTGGTAGTGATATGGTCAAAGCCCTGCGTTTAGCGCAATCTTTGCAGCCCCGCGATGATACAGCGGCGCTGCTGGACGATGCCATTGGGAAATACGGCTTTCGCGTTTTGGAAACTGTGGTGCAATCCGATCTGGCGCGCCCGCGCATTTGTGTGAATTTTTCCGAACCCTTGGCAACGACAGGCGTTGACTATGCCGATTATGTGCAATTGTCGGACAGTGGCCTATCCGTGACCACAGACGGCTATCAACAACTGTGTATCGAAGGCGTCACCCACGGCGCGCGGATCGGCTTTACCCTGCGTTCGGGTCTACCCGCCGCCGATGGTCAAAGCCTGACCAAATCGGTTGATATCAATTCCTATGTCCGCGACCGCAGTCCCGGCGTGCGCTTTGCGGGCCGTGGCTATGTTCTGCCACGTGGTTCCGAGGCGTTTATTCCCGTCCAAACCGTCAACACAGAAAAGCTGAATTTGAAACTATACCGCGTGACGGATCGCAACCTGATCCGTTCTTTGCAAAGCGGCTATTTGGGCGCGCCTTTGCAGGAATATCAGGAATATGATTTCACCAGCCAAATTGGCGCGCAATTGTGGTCGGGCACGGCGGTTGTCACCCAAGAGGTGAATACCGATGTCACCACACGCCTTTCGATGACGGACGCTTTGGCGGGGCAGACCGCTGGCATCTATGCCCTGCGCGCGTCGGTTCCAGGCGTCGACCCCTATGCTATTCCCGCAAGCTGGCAGTGGTTTGTTGTGTCGGATATGGGGATCACCACGCTGTCGGGCACGGATGGCTTGCACGTCTTTGTGCGCAGCCTGACCGATACCGCCGCCGTGGCGGGGGCAGAGGTGCAATTGCTGTCCGAGGCGAACGATATCCTTGGCACAGCGCAGACCGACGATATGGGCTATGCCGTGTTCGATGCGGGCCTGACACGCGGTCAGGGCGCCAGCGCCCCCGCGATGGTCGTGGTGCGCAAGGGGACGGATGATCTGGCCTTTATGTCCCTAAAAGACCCCGAATTTGATCTGGCAGATCGCGGCGTTTCTGGGCGCGAGGCGGCGCAGGCGGTGGATGTGTTCCTAACCACAGATCGCGGCGCATATCGCGCGGGTGAGACGGTTTACGCCACCGCCCTTGCCCGTGATGCGGCGGCGAATGCGGTAGATGGTCTGCCGCTGACAGCCATTTTAAAACGCCCTGACGGGATCGAATATTCTCGGGCTTTGGTCAATGACGCGGGCGCAGGCGGTCATGTGTTCGATCTGCCGATTGCCGCCAACGCGCCACGCGGCATTTGGCGGATTGAACTGTTCGCCGATCTGCAAGGCACGGCCTTGGGCAGCAAAACCTTTTTGGTCGAAGATTTCCTGCCCGAAAAGATCGATTTTGATCTGGCCTTGGCGGATGCGCCAATAACCCTGAGCGATAGCCCGCAATTGTCCATAGATGCCCGCTATTTGTTCGGCGCAAAGGGGGCCGATTTGGCGATTGAGGGCGAGGTTTTGTTACGTGAGGCGGACGGATTGCCCGATTGGCCCAACTATAAGTTCGGGCGTTATGACAAACCCTTTTCTGCCGTGTTAGAGCCGTTTTCAGGCGAAAAAACCGATGCCGAAGGCCATGCAGATTTGGCCCTGCGCCTGCCCGTGGTGGAGGATCCCGCCAAACCTTTGGAACTGCGCGCAACCGTCCGCCTGGCCGAGGGGTCTGCCCGCCCCGTGGAACGCCGCATTTCCAAAATGCTGACGCCTTCGGGTGCCATGATCGGGATCAAACCCCTGTTTGACGGCACCGTTCCCGAAGGCGGCGAGGCACGCTTTGCGCTGGTTTCCGTGGGCGGCGATCTGCCCGCGACATGGACTGTGACGCGGATTGAAACAACTTATCAATGGTATCAGACGGGTGGCGTCTGGAATTGGGAGCCGATCACGCGCCGCGAACGTGTGGCCGATGGGGCGGTGGATCTGACCAAAACGCCGTCAGAAATCACGGTGCCGATGACATGGGGCGAATATGAAATCGCTGTTGAGTCTGGCAACACGGCCAGCGCGATTCCCTTTAGCGCGGGGTGGTATGGCGGCGGGGATGCCACCCAAACCCCCGATATGCTGGAAATGTCGCTGGATCAGCCCGATTATAAAATCGGCGATCAGGCGAAACTGCGGATGGTGTCGCGGTCCGACGGCACAGCGCTGGTCACGGTGATGTCCAACCATTTGGTCACCAAACAGGCGATTGCGGTAAAGACAGGCGAAAATATCGTCGATCTGCCCGTCACTGCCGATTGGGGTGCGGGGGCCTATGTGATGGCAACCGTGCTGCGCCCTCTAGAGGCCACGCGCAACCCTGCCCGCGCGCTGGGGATTACCTATGCGAAAATTGATCCTGCCGAACACGCGCTTCAGGCCAGCATCACCGCATCGGGCAGCCCGCGCGGCCCGATGGATATAGCCGTTAAGGTGGACGGAATTGCGGCGGGGGAAACCGCCTATGTCACCATCGCGGCCATCGATCAGGGGATTTTGAATCTGACGGGCTATCTGCCCCCCGATCCGCAGGACTATTACTTTGGTCAGCGCAAATTGGGCATTGGCGTGCGTGATATCTATGGCCGTTTGATCGATGGGATCAACGGCGCTGTGGGTCAGGTGCGTTCGGGCGGCGATGCGGGCGCGAATGCGCTGCAAGCCCCCCCTCCGACAGAGGAATTGGTTGCCTATTTCACAGGCCCGATCACCGTGGGCGCGGATGGTATCGCCAAAACCAGCTTTGATCTGCCCAGTTTCAACGGCACAGTCAAAGTGATGGCTGTGGCTTGGTCAAAATCAGGGGTCGGCCAAGCGAATACCGATGTTCTGGTCCGCGATCCAGTGGTCGTCTCGGCCAGCCTGCCAAGGTTCCTATCCTTGGGCGATGTCAGCCAGTTGACGCTGGACATCACCCACACCACAGGCCCCAGCGGACAGATGGCGTTTGCGGTGGCAACCGATGGTTTGACCTTGGGCGATGTGCCGACATCGATTGATCTGGCCGATCAGGGCAAGGTCAGTCTGACCATTCCTGTCACCGCCGACACCTTGGGTCTGCATCAAATCACCGTCAATCTGACCACGCCTGATGGTAAAGTTCTGAGCAAAACTCTGTCCCTGCCCGTTCAAATCAATGATGCGCCGATTGTGCGCGTGTCGCGTTTGGAATTGAAATCGGGGCAAGAGTTCACTTTGGACCAAGCCGCCTTTGACGGCGTGACCGACGCCCGCGCCACCTTGGCCGCAGGACCGATTGCGCGGCTGAACGCGCCGGGTCTGTTGTCGGCGTTGGACGGCTATCCCTATGGCTGCACCGAACAAATCACCTCCAAGGCATTACCGCTGTTGTATTTTGCCGATATCGCCCACGCGATGAACCTACCTGATGCGGACAATATTCCCGCGCGGATCGATCAGGCCATCGCCTCGGTTTTGGTCAATCAAAATGCAAATGGCGCCTTTGGTCTGTGGCAGGCGGATGACGGCGGCGATATGTGGCTGGATGCCTTTGTCACCGATTTCCTATCGCGGGCGCGGGCCAAGGGCTATGGCGTGCCAGATCAGGCGTTCCGTCAGGCCTTGGACAATCTGCGCAATCAGGTCAATTATCAGGCCGATTTTGATCGCGGCGGCGAGGGTTTGGCCTATGCGCTGATGGTCCTTGCCCGCG
This sequence comes from Cypionkella sp., assembly GCA_040398785.1. GTDB lineage: Bacteria > Pseudomonadota > Alphaproteobacteria > Rhodobacterales > Rhodobacteraceae > Cypionkella. The sequence goes on from JBBATJ010000005.1 coordinate 20,523, forward strand.
AAGGTGCGGCGGCGATTGGCGATCTGCGCTATTATGCCGATGTCAAAGGCGATGCTTTTGCAACGCCTGCCGCCATGGCGCAACTGGGCGCGGCGCTTGCCAGTTATGGCGATCAACCCCGCGCCGATGCAATGTTCGCCCGTGCTGGGATTGCGATGCAGGCCCTTGGCGACACCGCCCCAGAACAGATTTTGCGCGCCGATTACGGCAGCAATTTCCGCGATGCGGCGGCGGTTCTGGCCCTTGCGACCGAGGCGGGATCAAAGGCGATTGATGCCGAGGCCCTGACAAATCGCATCACGGCCAATGGCGCGCTCTCGCCGCAGGAATCCGTTTGGGCGCTGTTGGCGGCCAATGCCCTGATTGACCGCAAAGGGGCAGACGGATTGTTGATAAATGGTCAGCCCAGCGCAGGCCCCTTGGCGATTTCCGCCACGTCAGAGCCTGTTTTGATTAAAAACACGGGCGCGGATACGACCCTGACGGTGACGGTAACAGGCGTGCCGACGGAACCTGAACCTGCAGGCGGCGCGGGCTATGCCATCACGCGCAGTTACTACACACTTCAGGGGGAACCTGTGACATTGGACAGTATCAGTGTCGGCACGCGGTTGGTGACGATCCTAGAGGTGACGCCTTTCGGGCGTGGCGAGGCGCGATTGATGGTCAATGATCCCCTGCCCGCAGGTTTGGAAATCGACAATCCAAATCTGATGACCAGCGCGACCGAGGCCCTGTCTGGATTCGATCTGCTGTCTGACGTCAAGCATACCGAATTCCGTCAGGATCGTTTCCTTGCGGCGGTGGATCGGATGGACAATGCGACCTTTCGCTTGGGCTATGTGGTGCGGGCGGTCTCGGCCGGCACGTTCCATCACCCCGCCGCCACTGTAGAGGATATGTATCGCCCAGACCTAACGGGCCGCACCGATACGACCACGCTGACCGTTACGCAGTAAGATCGGGCCCACGATGAGATCACGCTGGATATTCGCCTTGGCGGCTGGGTTATTCCTAGCCGCCTTGGTGCGGGATAACGTCGATAATTGGGTGGAGGCAACCGTTTTGCCGTCCCTAAATCCTGCCCTGTCAGCCGAAGTCTTAGACCGCAACGGCGATCTTTTGCGCGCCTATACTGTGGACAATGGCCGCTGGCGCATGGCCGAAGGGCAGGTTGATCCCGATTTCATCGCGATGCTGCTGGCCTATGAAGATCGTCGGTTCTATCAGCACGCGGGCGTTGATCCTTGGGCGGTTTTGCGCGCGGCAGGGCAGTTTGCCCTGCATGGGCGGATTGTTTCGGGCGCGTCCACGCTGACGATGCAGGTGGCGCGGTTGTTGGAAAACAGCGGCACGGGCGCGATGGCGGGCAAGCTGCGGCAAATGCGGCTGGCATTGGCGTTGGAACGGCGGCTGTCGAAAACCCAAATTCTGTCGTTGTATCTGCGGCTTGCCCCCTATGGTGGCAACCTAGAGGGCATTCGCGCGGCAAGCCTGTCCTATTTCGGCAAAGAACCGCGCCGTCTGACCCCTGCGGAATCCGCCCTGCTGATCGCTATCCCCCAATCGCCCGAGGCGCGCCGCCCTGATCGCACGACCAACCCCGCCGCGCGCAACCGCGTTTTGGACCGCGCCCTGCAGGCAGGTGTGATTGACAGTATTTCCGCCGCAAAGACCGAAACCATGCCCGCCCAGCGCCATGATTTTCCCGCCCTTGCCCCGCATCTGGCGGATCGCGCGATTGCAGGCGGCCACGGGTTGCAACTGACCATCGATAAGACGCTGCAAATCAGCCTAGAGAAACTGGCCGCCGACACTGTGGCCAATATGGGCGCAAGGGTGCAGGTGGCGATATTGGTGGCAGATCACCAGACGGGGGAAATTCTGGCCTCAGTTGGATCGGCGGCGTTTCAGGCCGATGGGCGGGCAGGATTTGTCGACATGACCCAAGCCCTGCGCAGCCCTGGTTCCACCCTGAAACCGCTGATCTATGGTCTGGCCTTTGACGCGGGCCTTGGCCATCCCGAAACGCTGATCAACGACGCGCCCACCGATTTCAACGGCTATCGCCCCCAAAACTTTGACCGCCAGTTTCGCGGTATGATCCGTATGCGCGAGGCGTTGCAGCAATCCCTGAACATCCCCGTTGTGGCGATCACCGATGCAATCGGGCCTGCAAATCTGCTGGCAGCGATGGGGCGGGCGGGGATGAAACCCGCCCTGCCCAATGGTCAAGCGGGTCTTGCGATTGCTTTGGGCGGGATTGGCGTCACCCTTCAGGACATGGTGCAGCTTTATGTCAGTATCGCGCGGGGGGGCGTGTCCTTGCCGCTGATTACGGATTTATCCGCCCCCCGCGCCGAAGGGCAGCGCGTTCTGTCGCAGATCAGCGCGTGGCAAGTTGGCGATATTCTGGCGGGCCTGCCCCCCCCCGCAGGTGCCCCTGCCAACCGTTTGGCCTATAAGACAGGCACATCTTATGGCCACCGCGATGCATGGGCGATTGGCTATGATGGGCGTCATGTCATTGGCGTTTGGATGGGTCGGCCCGATGGCACGCCTGTGCCAGGGGCATTTGGTGCGGACCTTGCAGCGCCTGTGTTGTTCCAAGCCTTTGGGCGGTTGAAACTTGTGCCACAACCCCCCGCCCCACCCGCGACATTACTGGTTGCCAATGCCCAATTGCCCCTGCCCCTCCAGCATTTTCGCGCGCGTGGGGCGGTCTTTGTCGCAACTGGACCCAAGCTGTCCTTTCCCCCCGATGGGGCCGAGGTGGATCTGTTGCCAGAGGGTCTTTTGGTGCGGGTCGACGGCGGAATTGCCCCCTTTACATGGCTTGCCAATGGCGCGCCTGTGGCAACGGGCATCAGGGACAGCGCGCTGATGTTGGATCACTTGGGCGCGGGATTTGTCACCCTTTCGGTGATCGACGCACAGGGGCAATCGGCCCGCGCCACAGTGCGTTTGCGGTAAGTCCCCCGCGTTAACCCGTTGACACCACGCCCAAGGGCGGCGACACCAGCGCAACACATGGGGTTCCCAATGCGCGAGTTGATAAAATCTAATGCGGCCCTGATCTTTTCGGGAATTGCCAGCTTTATCCTGATGGGGGCGGGGCAATCGATTTATGGGCCTGCCCTGCCCGCCTTTTCGCGCCTGTTTGACATCGGGCTTGGCACGGCTGGATTTTTGGTCACCGCGCATTGGGTCGGTTGCGCCTTTGGGGTTGGGACGATGTTTTGGGTCGGCCCCCGCGCCACCCCGCGCCATGTGATTGTCGCGATGATCTTGGGGGCTAGTCTGGTCGCAAGCAGTTTTAATTTTGCCATCGTGATCTTGGGGGCCGTGTTGTTTGGTGCAGGCTATGGCGCGGCGACCGTTGTCTATAACGGGCGGGTGCTGCAAGTGTTCGGTGCGGGCGGGACTGGGATGCTCAGCCTGATGAACGCCTGTTTTGGAATTGGGGCCATCGGCGCGCCGTTGCTGTTTGTAGCCTTGGGCAACGCCCCCGCGCCGACATTTTCCCTATTCGCCGTGGCCGCTGTCGCCATTTGGTTTTTCTCGGGCCGCGTTAACCAACCCCAAGCTGCCGCCACCAATGCCCCAAAAATTCCGCTGACACTGGATCTGCCGATCCTAACCTTTCACGCCCTTGCGATTGGAACTGAGGCCAGCATGATCGGCCTTGGCCCCGCAGCATTAATGGCCACTGGCGCGTCCGAGGTCTGGGCCGCGCAACTGCTGTCGATCTTTTTCATCGGGTTTCTGCTTGCCCGCGTGTCCCTGTTCTTTGTGGCGCATCTTTTGCCGCCCTTTCGCATCTCGACACTTGCTGTGGCGGGGGTTGGCCTGTCCAGCCTAGGGGCGGCCACCCTGTCGCCCGATATTTTCTTTGTCATCATGGGATTCTGCGCGGGGGCATTTTTCCCGACGATCTATGTCGCCGCCACCCGCCGCATGGGGGACAATGCCCGCGTCTCGCCCATTATCATCGCGGCAGGCCTGATCGGCGGCATTCTGATCCCCTTGGTGCTGTCGCAGGTCATGGGACAGATGGGCCAATTCGGGTTCTTTTGGCTGTTTGCGGGCCTTATGGCCGCGATGACGCTATGGGCGATCACCTATGGGCGGCGGTATAATCGCTGACCGCCCCTTGGCCGTGATGTTGAAAACATCGCGCCCTTCGATCACCACCCCCGTCAATGGCCCCCCATAGGCGGCAGAGCTGTCGATATTCAGCCGATTGCCGTAATGCGTGGGGGCGTCCAGCGCCGTATGACCATGAACAATCAACGCGCCATGATCGCGCGTGTCTTCCAAAAACCCCAGTCTGATCCAGACCAAATCATCCTCGGTCTGATCCGCAAGCGCGACCCCTGGCCTGATCCCCGCATGGACAAAAATCGCTTCACCCCGTTGCAAGGATGTGGGACGGCTTTGCAAAAATGCGCGGTGTTCAGGCGGAACTGCCGCCAACGCCTCGGCACGCACAGGGGCTACGGGGCGGTCAGAGGCAGAACGAATGCCATAAGATGCAAGGGTTTCCCCGCCGCCAATCTTGGGATGCAAATAGGACAGACCCGCCCGCAGACCCACATCATGATATTCAGGATCGTCCAAAAACCCCAAAAACATCCGATCGTGGTTGCCCTTGAGCACAGTCCAATCCTGCCCCGCCGCAATGCCCGCCCGCAGGTAGTCTATCACCCCCGCCGAATCTGGCCCCCGATCCACCAAATCGCCCAAATGCACAATGGGTGCTGCCCCATGCGTGGCCATATCGCGGGCAATCCAATCATGAACGCCTTTCAGCAGGTCCAAATGCCCGTGAATATCGCCAATCGCATAAGTTCGCATCATCACCCCTTAGGCCACATCAAATTGCAGGGCCTTGACCTGTTGGAACATACCCGTCGATTCCAACGTATCAATGACTTTTGGATCAATCGCCTGATCCAGATACAGGATAGCAATCGCATCCTGTCCCACGCCCGACCGCCCAAGGGTAAAGTTCGCGATGTTGACGCCGTTTTTGCCCATGGTCATCCCCAACAGACCGATAATGCCTGGAATATCCTCGTTCGTGGTATACAGCATATGCGCGCCGATTTCCGCGTCGATATTGATGCCCTTGATCTGAATGAACCGCGGCTTGCCATCGGAAAAACACGTCCCCGCAACACTGCGTTCGCGGTTTTCCGTCACCATCGTCACCTTGATATAGGCATCAAAGGTGCCCGATTTATCCTGCCGCGTGGTTGAGATTTGAATGCCACGTTCCTTGGCCACCACAGGCGCCGACACCAGATTAACATCGGGATTCTGGGTTTTCAAAACGCCCGCAATGACCGCCGAATTCAGCGCGGCCGTGTTCATCCCCGCAACCGACCCATCATACAAGATATTGATCGCCTTGATCGGCTCATCCGTCATTTGGCCAATGAACGCCCCCAAATGCGCCGCCAGTTTGATCCATGGCCCCATAATCGCGGCCTCCTCGGCGGTGACATTGGGCATATTCAGTGCGTTTGAAACGGCCCCCGTCAGCAAATAATCCGACATCTGTTCGGCCACTTGCAGCGCCACATTTTCCTGCGCCTCATTGGTGGATGCGCCCAAATGCGGCGTGCACACCACATTGGGCAGATTGAACAGCGGATTTTCCGTGGCAGGTTCAATTTCAAACACATCCAGCGCCGCCGCCGCGACATGACCCGATTTCAGCGCCGCGGCCAAGGCCGCCTCATCGATCAACCCGCCGCGCGCGCAGTTGATGATCCGAACACCCTTTTTCGTCTTACCGATATTCTCGGCCGACAAGATATTGCGGGTCTTATCCGTCAAGGGCACGTGCAAGGTGATGAAATCGGCACGGGCCAGCAAATCGTCCAACTCAACCTTAGTCACGCCCATTTGCATGGCGCGTTCTTCGGACAAAAAGGGATCATAGGCGATCACTTTCATTTTCAGGCCCAGCGCCCGATCACAAACAATGCCGCCAATATTGCCCGCGCCAATCACGCCCAGGGTTTTGTTAAACAACTCCACGCCCATAAAGCGGGATTTTTCCCATTTGCCCGCATGAGTCGACGCGTTCGCCTCGGGCAACTGACGCGCCGCCGCAAACATCATCGCAATCGCGTGTTCAGCCGTGGTGATCGAATTGCCAAAGGGCGTGTTCATCACGATCACGCCCTTTTTCGACGCGGCAGGAATATCGACATTGTCGACACCAATGCCCGCGCGCCCAATCACCTTTAGACGGGTCGCCGCCGCCAACAGCTTTTCCGTGGCCTTGGTGGCGCTGCGAATGGCCAAGCCATCATATTGATCGATAATCGCGGCAAGGGCATCTTTGTCTTTGCCAAGTTTTGGCATGTAATCCACCTCCACCCCGCGATCGCGGAAAATTTGGACGGCGGTTTCAGACAGTTCGTCGGATACAAGAACACGGGGTGCCATAATAGACCTCTTCATAGGGGGTAGGGTGTGTGCTTTGCACGCACCATTATTAAATCTGTGCAGCGATTTCCGCATGAAACGCATGGGCGATCCACGGCATCAAGGCGGCAACATCGGCGGTTTCCACCGTCGATCCGCACCAAATCCGCAAACCCGCAGGCGCATCGCGGTAAGCCCCGATATCAAAGGCCACGCCCGCCTTTTCCAACCGCTTCGCGACCGCCTTGGCAAATGCTTCGCCGTCCTTAATCCTTGCATCGTTGAATTTCAAACAAACGCTGGTGGTGGATGCGATATCCGCCGCCTCTGCCAGATTTTGCAGCCAAGGATTGGCCGCGCAAAATTCCCAAACCACAGTCGCATTGGCCCTGGCCCGCGCCACCAATCCCGCCACCCCGCCCACCGATTGCGCCCATTTCAGCGCGACCAAATAATCCTCAACTGCCAGCATCGATGGGGTGTTGATCGTCTCGCCAACAAAAATGCCTTCAATCAATTTCCCCTTGCTGGTCATGCGGAAAATTTTCGGCAGGGGCCATGCGGGGGTATAAGTCTCAAGTCGTTCCACCGCGCGGGGCGACAGGATAATCATCCCATGCGCGCCCTCGCCGCCCAGCACCTTTTGCCACGAAAACGTGGTAACATCCAATTTATCCCAAGGCAGGTCCATCGCAAAGGCCGCACTGGTGGCATCACAAATCGTCAGGCCCGCGCGATCCGCAGGGATCAAATCGCCATTCGGCAAACGGCACCCGCTGGTCGTGCCGTTCCATGTGAACACCACATCCGCATCAAAATCGACAGTCGCAAAATCCACAATCTGCCCATAGGGCGCAACCTTGACCTTAGCATCCAATTTCAACTGCTTGACGACGTCGGTCACCCAACCCTCGCCAAAGCTTTCCCATGCCAGCATTTCCACGGGCCGTGCGCCCAAAAGCGACCACATCGCCATCTCAACCGCGCCGGTATCCGACCCGGGCACAATGCCGACGCGATAATCATCAGGCACGCCCAAAATCTGGCGCGTCAGATCAATCGCCTCGCGCAATTTGGATTTGCCAATCGCGGCACGGTGCGAGCGGCCCAAAGGCGCGTCTGACAACATATCCAGCGAAAATTCGGGGATTTTGGCACAGGGGCCAGAGGAAAAGCGCGGATTAGCCGGGCGCTGTGCCGGTGCATTTAGATCAGACATGGTATCCTTCCAGATATAGGCCCCTTGTTGGGAAGGGGTGTCCCACCACCGCAAATACGCGCCCTTCCGCACTGGCGCAAGCGACAAAATCGCGCTAAACCGCCGCATCGCCGCGATAAAGCGACACATCTGTTCCCTATCGGAAACCTGCCTATGTATACCATCAGCCTGATCACCCACCCGAAAACCCCAATTTTGGACCGCGCCTTGGTCGAAAATCTGCGCAACGCATGGGGGGGTGGGGACGCAATTTGGCTGAATCCCGCCGTGGCTGCCGAATTTTCCCTGCTCGCCCAGCCTGATAATTTCTGGGCCGTTTGGCAGGATTTGCAGGGGTTAAAGATTGATCTGTGTATCCAACCCACACAGGGGCGGCGAAAAAAAATGCTGATCGCCGATATGGACAGCACAATGATCGAACAGGAATGCATTGATGAGCTGGCGGATGAGGCAGGCCATGGCCCCCGCGTTGCCGCCATTACCGCCCGCGCTATGAATGGCGAGTTGGATTTTGAAGCCGCTTTGCGCGAACGGGTCGCCCTGCTGCGCGGGCTGCCCGAATCTGTGATTGCCGATGTCATTGCGCACCGCATCACGCTGATGTCAGGCGCGCCAACGCTGATTGCGACCATGCGCGCCAATGGGGCCTATACGGCGCTGGTGTCGGGGGGATTTACCGCCTTTACCTCAGCGATCGCCGCGCAACTGGGTTTTGATGAAAACCGCGCCAATACATTGCTGATTACCGACGGCCATTTAACGGGTGCGGTGGCCGACCCGATCCTTGGCCGCGCCGCTAAGGTGCAGGCGTTGCAGAAAATTACCATGCGGCTTGGCCTCACCCCCGATCAGGCAATCGCCGTGGGCGACGGGGCCAATGATCTGGGGATGCTAACCCTTGCAGGTGCAGGGGTGGCGTTGCACGCCAAGCCCGCCGTTCAAGCCGAATGCAACCTGCGGATCAATCATGGCGATCTGACGGCGCTGCTGTATCTGCAAGGCTATACAGCCGAGCATTTCACCCATGTTTGAGGTCGTCCCCCATATCGCCCTATTCCTGATCCTTGCCGCCTTTGTCGCGGGATTTGTCGATTCCATCGCGGGCGGGGGCGGGCTGATTACGGTGCCTGCGCTGCTGCTTGCGGGGGCCTCGCCCTTGGAAACGCTGGCGACCAACAAATTACAGGGCAGTTTCGGATCGGGCACGGCGATGGTCACCTATGCGCGGGCGGGTCAGGTGGATTTGCGCGATCAACTGCCGATGGCCCTGATCTCGGCGCTTGCGGCGGCGGGCGGGGCCCTTGTCGCGCATCTGTTGCCGATTGATCTGTTGCGGATCATAATGCCGGTGGTTTTGGTGGCCGTGGCGCTGTTTTTCGCGTTCAAACCTGGATTGACCGACCAAGACAGCATCCAGCGCATCAGCCGCCCTGTGTTTACATTGATCTTTGTCCCCCTGATCGCCGCCTATGACGGATTTTTTGGCCCCGGCACGGGATCGTTTTTCATGCTTGGGTTCGTGATGCTGGCAGGTTACGGATTGCTGCGCGCCACTGCCCATACCAAGACGCTTAACTTTGCCAGTAATATCGGCAGCTTTGCAGTCTTTGCATGGTCAGGCGCGGTCTGGTGGGGGATTGGCATTGCCATGGGCCTTGCGCAAATGGCGGGGGCGAGTTTGGGCGCACGTTTGGCCATGCGGATCGGATCGGGTCTAATCAAACCCTTGATCGTTTTCACGTCGACGGCGATGGCGGCGCGTTTGTTGTGGCAAATCTGGGGTTAGCGTGTTCGGTTCAACTGTAATCGATCACGCTCTAACCCCAATCCGCCCCCTGCATTTCGCGCAAACGACTGGCCGTGCGTTCAAATTCAAAACTGCCCGTGCCTTCGATATACAGTCGTTCTGGCACATCAGCGGCAGAGCAAATCAGCCGAACCCGCGCCTCATAAAGGGCGTCAATCAAGGTCACGAACCGCTTGGCCTCATTGTAATTGCTGGACGACAGCTGGGGAATATCCTCTAGGATCAACACCCGAACCGCCGCTGCAATCGCCAGAAAATCGGCGGGGCCAAGCGGTTTGGCGCACAGTTCCCAAAAACTCGCCCGCGCCACCCCATGCGAGGCGCGGGGTAAAGTAACTGTGCGACCATTCACTGTAAGGTTCAGAGGATCACCCCCCGCGCCCCCTGTCAGATCGCGCCAAATGCGGTCCATCTCGGCGCGCACCTTGCCGGCTGGATGGAAATAAACCTGCGCCCCTGCCAGACGATGTTGGCGGTAATCATGCGGACTGGCCAGCTCCAAAACCTGAAAACTGGTCTCTAACATGGCGATAAAGGGCAAAAACAACGCGCGGTTCAGACCGTTCAGATACAGATCAGACGGCGCACGATTAGAAGTGGTCACAATCACCACCCCATCGGCAAGCAGCATCTGAAACAACCGCCCCACGATCATCGCATCGGTAATGTCGGAAATTTGCATCTCATCAAAGGCCAACAGCCGCACAGATTTTGCAACGTCGGCGGCCACGGGGGCCAGTGCATCGTCCGTGCCCGTCTTGCGCACCTCATGCATGGCGCGGTGAATTTCTTGCATAAAGGCATGGAAATGCACGCGGCGTTTTGCGGTGATATCCGTGGCGTTGAAAAACAAATCCATCAGCATGGATTTGCCGCGCCCCACCCCGCCCCACAGATAGATCCCGCGTGGCGGTTTAGGTTTCGCAAAGAAACTGCCAAGACCCGTCTTGCGCGGCGTTTCCAACCAATCCCGCAGCGCCTGAAGCACGGGCAAAACCGCGCCTTGGGCTGGATCGGGGCGCAAACTGCCCTCGGCAATCCGCGCGGTATATATCTCATTCAGGGTCATATCCCCTGATACCAAGACACTTCGCCCGATTCTAGGCCTGCAAATCCGCAGGCAACAAGGAATTCGGCAGGTTTTGATAGGAAATGGGCCGCAACCAACGACGAATCGACATCGTCCCTACACTTGTCGCGCCAAAATTGGTGGATGCAGGATATGGCCCGCCATGCACCATCGCGTCGCACACCTCGACCCCTGTTGGGAAACCATTGGCCAAAATCCGCCCCGCTTTGCGTTCCAAAATCGGCATCAGGCGTTGCCCCAGTTCCGTGTCGCTGTCATCCAAATGCAAAGTGCAGGTCAACTGCCCCTGCAAGCCCGCAGCAATGGCCAACATCTGCGCGACGTCTTTGGCCCGCACGACAACGCCTAGGGGGCCGAACACTTCTTCGGCCAAATGCGGATTGGCGATGAAATTATCCCCTGTGGTTTCAAACAGATAGGGGCTTGCAGCGCGACCCGTATCGGCGCGGCCCAATATCTGATCCACGCCCGCAATATGGGCAATCCGTGCCTGACCTGCACGAAACGCATCTGCTATGCCATCCGTCAGCATGGTCTGCGCGGCCACAGGTTCCAGCGCCGCCTTGGCCGCCTGAATAAACGCATCCGCGCCGTCCAGCACAACCGCAATCCCAGGATTGGTGCAAAACTGCCCCGCCCCCATCGTCAGTGATCCCGCCCAACCCGTGCCAATCGCCGCCCCCCGCGCCGCCATGGCATGGGGCAACAAGAACATCGGATTGACCGAACCCAATTCGCCAAAAAACGGAATGGGTTCAGGCCGCGCGGCGCATATATCAAACAGCGCACGACCGCCCGCCAGACCCCCTGTAAACCCAACCGCGCGGATCATGGGATGCTGCACCAAGGCCTCGCCCACAGCGCGGCTGTGACCTTGGACCAGATTAAACACCCCCGCAGGCATTGCGCAAATCTCGATCGCCGCCAAAACCGCCGCCGCGACGATTTCCGCCGTGCCAGGATGGGCGGGATGCCCCTTGACCACGACAGGGCAACCCGCGGCAAGCGCCGAGGCGGAATCACCCCCGATGGTCGAAAACGCGAGTGGAAAGTTTGACGCGCCAAACACCGCAACAGGCCCAATCGGCCGCTGCAACAGTTTGATGTCAGGACGTGGCAGGGGTTTGCGGTCGGGCAAGGCTGCATCATGGCGCGCATCCAGAAAATCCGTCTTACGGATATGCGCGGCGAACAGGCGCAACTGACCCGTGGTGCGGCCCCGTTCCCCCTCTAGACGGGCCGCTGGCAGGCCCGATTCTGCGCAACCGATTTCGGTGATCTCAGCCCCGCGCGCGTCAATTTGATCGGCGATGGTTTCCAAAAACACCGCCCGCGCCGCGCGTGTCAGGGCGGCATAGGGCGCAAAGGCCGCCTCTGCCGCCTGAACCGCCGCATCAATATCCGCCGAGGTTCCCAGCGCAATTTTTGCCCCAGTAGCGGCCATAAATGTATCCGCCCCCGCAACCCAAGCGCCTGCAATCAGGTGGTATCCTGTCAGCGTCATCATCGTCTCCACGGGTTAAAAGTAAAAGGCGTCCGTCATCTCGCGCTGACCCAAGGTCATGGCATCCGCCACATGGATCATCGGCGCAAGGTCAACTTCGCTGGTCTTGCCTGCAACCAATTCCGCCATCCGCGCATAAAGCGCAGGGTATTCCCCCATAATGGAATTCTCGCCCGAAACCACCGCCCCGTCGATTTCCAAGATATTACCACCCATCCGCAGGGTCAGATTGCCCTTGGGCGTATCCACGCTGATATCCCACGTCTGCGGCCCCGTCTGACGCCAATCAAAATCGGCACTGATATTGCCATAAAAGGCCAATTTGGCCGCAATCGGTGTCTGGCGATTTTCTGGAAACACCAGTGTCGCCGCCGTCATATGCACGGGGCGCGGCAGGATATGGGTCAGGATCGACAGGGCGTTGATGCCCGGATCAAACACACCCATGCCGCCCGCCTCAAAGACCCAATCTTGACCCGGATGCCATTTGCGCACATCTTCCCGCCACGTGATATGGGCGCGGCTGACAGTTGTATCCGACAGCCAAGCACGCGCGGGGGCCACCGCATGGGCCATACGACTATGCCATGTGGTGTATAATGTCAGACCTTTTGACGCGGCCATGTCCTGCAAGGCGTAAACCTCGGCCAAACTGGCGCCCGGGGGTTTTTCCAGCATGACGTGCCGTCCCGACATCAGCGCCACCTCGGCATAACTGAACCGCGGCACGGGGGGCATACACAGGGACACCACAGAAATATCGGGCCGCGCTGCCAACATCGCCGCAAAATCCGCGTGCGATTCGATACCCTCAACACGGCCCGAACGGCTGACCGTTGCCGCCAAGTCCCAATCCGAACTGGCCTCCAATGCAGGCACGTGCTGATCCAGAGCGATCTTTCCAATGCCGACCAGTGCGATTTTCATCAATGCGAATCCTTGCCAACCGGATTGCCACGCGACCCTTGCAGGAAATCCAGATCCGCCCCCGTATCCGCGCCCATCACATGACGGTGATGCAGCATCGCATAGCCCGACGCTGGCCCATCATTCAACGGCACCCATTTCGCCAAACGCGCCGCCAATTCCGCATCCGAAATATCCAGATGCAAACGGCGGTTTGGCACATCGAGTTCAATCATATCGCCGTTTTGCACAACGGCCAGTGGCCCACCCGCCGCCGCCTCGGGGGATGTATGCAGACAGACTGTGCCAAACGCCGTGCCAGACATCCGTGCGTCTGAAATCCGCACCATATCGGTGATCCCCTTGCGCAGCACCTTGGGCGGCAGGCCCATATTGCCCACCTCTGCCATGCCAGGATACCCCTTGGGCCCACAGTTTTTCAAGACCATCACGCAGGTCTCGTCAATATCCAGTGCCTCATCGTTGATCTTGGCCTTATAGTCGTCGATATCCTCAAACACCACGGCGCGGCCGCGATGAACCATCAGCGCAGGCGTCGCGGCGGATGGTTTCAGAACCGCCCCAAGCGGCGCAAGATTGCCCTTAAGGACAACAATACCGCCCGATTGCGTCAACGCCTTATCTGCGGGCAAGATCACGTCGGGATTGTGGTTTTCAACGTCCTTGACCTGATCCCACATCCCTTCGCCCGACACTGTCAGCGCGTCCTTGTGCAAAACCCCCGCCTCGCCCAGACGTTTGATGACCACAGGCAGGCCACCTGCATAGAAAAATTCCTCCATCAGATATTTGCCCGAAGGCATCAGGTTCACAATCGTCGGCACATCGCGCCCGCAACGATCCCAATCGTCCAAGGTCAGATCGACCCCAACACGGCCTGCAATTGCCAAAAGATGGATCACCGCATTGGTCGATCCGCCAATCGCGGCATTGGTGCGAATGGCATTTTCGAACGCTGGTTTTTTCAAAATATCTGACGGCTTCAGATCATCCTTGACCATCTGCACAATACGCCGACCCGTCATCTGCGCCATGACACGGCGGCGGCTGTCCACGGCGGGAATCGCGGCATTACCCGACAGCGCCATGCCCAGCGCCTCGGCCATAGAGGCCATCGTGCTGGCCGTGCCCATGGTGTTACAGGAACCTGGGGAACGCGACATTGACGCCTCTGCCTCGACAAATTCTTCTTTCGTCATGGTGCCCGCAGCCACAGCAGCCGAGAATTTCCAAAGATGCGTGCCGCTGCCGACCCGTTCGTTTTTGTAATACCCATTCAGCATCGGCCCGCCTGTGACCACGATCGACGGAATATCGGTGCTGGCCGCCGCCATCAGCAGGCTGGGGGTGGTTTTGTCGCAGCCCACCAACAGCACACAGCCATCCATCGGTTGTCCGCGCATTGCCTCTTCAACCGCCATCGCGGCCAGATTGCGAAACATCATCGCGGTCGGACGAAATGCCGATTCGCTTGCGGAAAACACAGGCACTTCGACAGGGAACCCCCCCGCCTCGTAAATCCCATGCTTCACCCGCTGGGCCAAATCGTTCAAATGCGCGTTGCACGGTGTCAATTCTGACCACGTGTTCAGAATCCCAATCACGGGGCGACCATCGAACAAATCTGGCGGAAATCCCTGATTCTTCATCCAACCCCGATGATAAATTGCATCCTTAGACGTGCCGCCGAACCATTCTTGCGAACGCAGTTTGCGGGGCCATGCGGCGGGTTTGAATGTCATAGAGTCCTCACAGAAATAAGACCTTCGTCTGGTGAAAATTGCAGCGGATTGCGCAGCGCCATACCCAAAGCGGGCGCTTCAATTTCAAACACATCCCCAGCCTGTGGCACAACCCCATCAGCAAAGGACAGGGTCGCCGTGCCAAACATATGCACGTGCACATCGCCCGCCTGGCGGAACACATCATATTTGAAATGATGATGTTCCAGATTGGCATAGGAATGCGACATATTCGCCTCGCCCGACAAAAACGGCTTTTCCCAAATCATCGCGCCGTCGCGGTAAATGCGGGAATGGCCGCGAATGTCAGTTGGCAATTCGCCCAGCAGAATTTCAGGGCCAAAGGACGCAGGGCGCAGTTTGGAATGCGCCAGATACAGATAGTTGATCCGCTCTGTCACATGATCCGAAAATTCATTCGCCAAGGCCCAGCCCACGCGATACGGCTGACCCTGTGCGTCAATGATATAAATCCCTGCAATCTCGGGTTCTTCACCACCATCCAGCGCGAAACCTGGTGCGGTCAGCGCCGCCCCATGCGCCACCGCATTGTGACCATTACCCTTGTAAAACCATTCAGGTTGCACACCGATTGCGCCCGCAGCAGGGCGGCCCTCGGCCAGACCCATCTGGAACATCTTCATCGAATCCGACAGCGTGTCAGATTGCAATTTCGTATGCATCGCATCCCGCGCCGCAGCCGATCCCAAATGCGTCAGGCCTGTGCCCGTCAGATGCATATGCGCGGGATCAGGATGCGTCAGCGGCAGGGTGATCCGCCCCTCGGATGCCAGTTGCACCAGATCCACCGCCTGCCCCAATCCATGCTCCCTAATCACCATTGATAGGGAAACACCCTTGGCCATCGCCTCGACAGCCAGTGCATAGGTGCTGACAGCACCCCGCACAATCGCGGCCTCGGACCCTTCGCGGACCACAACGGCAATCGTGCCATCTGCTAGGATAATTTGGGAAATCAGCATCATGCCCTACTTATTCTTATTGTAAACATCAAAGATCACAGCGGCCAACAGAACCAGCCCCTTGATAACCTGTTGATAATCAATACCAATCCCCAGGATCGACATCCCGTTGTTCATCACGCCCATAATCAGCGCGCCGACGACGACACCGATGATTTTACCCACGCCGCCCGACATCGACGCGCCGCCAATGAACACGGCCGCGATAACATCCAATTCAAACCCTGCGCCCGCCTTGGGGGTGGATGAGTTCAACCGCGCCGCCACGATCATTCCCGCCAGCGCCGCCAAAACCCCCATATTCACAAAGGTTAAAAACACCAATCGGTCGGTCTTAATCCCAGACAGCCGCGCCGCCTTTTCATTGCCGCCCAGCGCGTAAATCCGCCGCCCCATGATCGTATTTTCTGTGAAAAACGCATAGATCAGCGTCAGCACCGTCAGCACGATCACCACATTGGGCAGACCGCGAAAGGTTGCCAATTTATAGCCCACAAAAATCAGCGCCGCCGCCACGATCAGATTGCGCGCAACGAATATCCCCATAGGTTCGGGCGTAATACCAAAGCTTGCATCACTTTTGCGCGCGCGCCACCCCAGCCAAGTAATGACCAAGGCGCCCAAAACCACCACAGCAATCGCGGTCACATTGGGTTTGCCCACGGCAAACAGATCAGGAATAAACCCCGTCGACAAAGATTGAAAAGTTTTCGGGAATGGCCCTATGTTTTGCCCATTCAGCAGCCACAGCGTCAGCCCGCGAAACACCAGCATCCCCGCCAAGGTCACAATAAACGACGGGATGCGCCAATAGGCCACCCAGTATCCTTGGGCCGCGCCAATCAACATTCCCACCAGCAAAACAGACGGAATGACCGCATAAACGGGCCAGCCCAGATCAACAGTCAACACGGCGGCCACCGCGCCCGTGAACCCAACAACGGACCCGACCGACAGATCAATATGCCCCGCGACGATGACCAACAGCATCCCCAGCGCCATGATAATCACATAGGAATTTTGCAAAAACAGATTGGTGATATTCTGCGCCGACAGAAAATCCACATCCAACACGACCCGCACTATGACGGTGAACAGCGCGACAATAGCCACCAAGGCCATCAGCATCCCGTTTTCGCGCAAATGCGCGCCCAAATGCGCGCCCATAGATTTTTCTGCCATCATGCAGCCTTTCCAGATTTCGTTGGGGCTTTGCCCTTTTCCTTGCCCATCAGGATCAGGGCCATAATGCGTTCTTGGCTGGCCTCATCGCGGGTCAGTTCGCCCACAATCTCGCCCTCATTCATCACATAGATGCGGTCGCACATCCCCAACAGCTCGGGCATTTCAGAGCTGATCATGACCACGCCGCGCCCTTGGGCGGCCAGATCATTCATGATCGAATAGATTTCAAATTTCGCGCCGACATCAATGCCGCGTGTGGGTTCATCCAAAATCAGCACCTGCGGATCGGTGAACAGCCATTTCGACAGCACGACCTTTTGTTGATTGCCGCCCGAAAGGTTCACCACCTTTTGGAACACAGATGGGGTTCTGATGCCCAGACTGGTGCGGTAATCCTCGGCCACTTGGGTTTCGCGGCGTTTGTTCAAAATGCCCCGCGCGGAAACGCCCAGCAAATTGGCCAAGGTAATATTGCGAACGATAGGTTCTTCTAGAATCAGGCCCAGCGCCTTGCGATCCTCGGTCACATAGGACAGACCCGCAGCGACAGCCTTAGTCACGGTGCTGCAATCGACCGCCTGCCCCGAAATCGACACCTGACCCGATATATTCTTGCCATAGCTTTTGCCGAAAATGCTCATGGCCAATTCGGTGCGACCTGTGCCCATCAAACCCGCGATGCCGACAATCTCGCCCTTGCGGACATGGAAATTGACGTTTTTAATCATCTGACGGCCAATTTGGTCGGGATGCCAGACATTCCAATCCTGAACCTGCATTAACATTTCGCCAATCGCAGGCACCCGCGCAGGATAGCGGTTCGCCATATCGCGCCCCACCATATCGCGGATGATGCGGTCTTCGGTAATCTGATCGCGGGTCAGCGTCGAAATAGACGCCCCATCGCGAATAACCGTCACGCGATCCGCCACGCGGTTAATCTCATTCAGCTTATGCGAAATCAGAATGGATGTGATCCCCTGCGCCTTTAATTCCAACAACAGATCCAACAGCTTTTGGCTGTCATCTTCTTGCAGGGCGGCGGTAGGTTCATCCAAAATCAACAGACGCACATTTTTCGCCAGCGCCTTGGCGATTTCAATCAATTGCTGTTTGCCAACGCCCAGCTTTTCCACCTTGGTCGTGGGCGCGTCATACAGACCAACCTTTGCCAGCAAAGTTTCGGTTTTCTGAAAGGTTTCGGGCCAATTGATAACACCTTTGGACGCGACATCGTTGCCCAAAAACAGATTTTCGGCGATGGACAACAGCGGCACCAAGGCCAATTCCTGATGGATGATGATGATTCCCTTAGCCTCGGAATCGGAAATAGAGCGGTTCATCAGGGGCGCGCCATCATAAATGATCTCGCCCTCATAGCTGCCATGCGGATAGATGCCTGACAAAACCTTCATAAGGGTTGATTTGCCCGCCCCATTTTCCCCGCAAATCGCGTGAATTTCGCCCGTTTCCACAGTCAGGGTCACATTGTCCAGCGCGCGCACGCCTGGAAAGACCTTACTGATCCCCCGCATTTCCAACAGTGCCGACATTATTCCCCCCAAGTGTTCCGCGCCCGCCGAAACGGGCGCGGGGTCTAGATTACTTCAGCTGGTCAGCGGTGTAATAGCCCGAACCAACCAGAACTTCTTCATAGTTGGACAGGTTAACCGAGACTGGCTCTAGCAAATAGGAAGGCACAACTTTGACACCGTTGTTATAGGTCTTGGTGTCGTTGATTTCAGGCGTGCCGCCCGAAAGCATCGCATCCACCATCTTGACAGTCACACCAGCCAAGGTGCGGGTGTCTTTGAAGATGGTCGAATACTGCTCGCCCGCGATCATCGACTTGACCGATGGGATTTCAGCGTCTTGGCCGGTCACAACTGGCATCTTCAAATCGCCCGAGCCATAGCCCACGCCCTTGACCGACGACAGAATACCGATCGACAACCCGTCATAAGGCGACAGCGCGCCGTTCAGAACTTTGTCGCCATAGTTTGCCGACAACAGGTTGTCCATGCGGGCCTGTGCAACGGCACCGTCCCAACGCAGCGTGCCGACAACGTCCATGCCAACTTGGCCCGAACCGATGACGATATCGCCCGAATCGATCATAGGCTGCAGAACTGACATTGCGCCATCATAGAAGAAGAAGGCGTTGTTGTCGTCTGGGCTGCCGCCGAACAATTCAACGTTCCAAGGCTTGGTGTCTGGGAAACGCTCTTTCAGACCAGCAACCAACGACTCAGCCTGCTGAACGCCGACTTTAAAGTTGTCAAAGGTCGCATAGTAATCAACGCTGCCCGTGTCCTTGATCAAACGATCATAGGCAATAACCTTGATGCCAGCGGCGGCAGCATTGTCCAGCGCGTTCGACAAGGTGGTGCCGTCGATCGCTGCAATCACCAAAACCTTAACGCCCTTGGTGATCATGTTTTCGATTTGGGCCAACTGGTTTGGAATGTCATCCTCTGCATATTGCAGATCGGTGGCATAGCCGGCTTCGGTGAATTGCTTGACCATCGAATCGCCGTCCGAAATCCAACGGGCGGAAGATTTGGTTGGCATGGAAATGCCGATGGTGCCTTTGTCTTGTGCAAAAGCAGGCGCGCCGATCATGGATGCAGCAACGCCCAGCGCCAAAAGCGCACGTCTGGATAGTGTCATGGTTCCTCCCATTGTCGCAATTGCGACTGACAATATGGCCAAAGGGTCTGACGCCCTTAGGTGGCGACAGGCTTGTCAGATCGCGGTATATCAGTCAAATCATGTTATCAGATAGTTCTATATCGGAAATGGTATGTTAAAACCGCTGCATCAGAATATGTTGCTGTCCAAGGGACTAAAGCTGACCCATTTGCGGATGTTGGCCGCCATTGCGGACACTGCGCAAATTGGCATTGCCGCCGATCATTTGGGCATCACACAGCCGGCGGCGTCGCGGCTGCTGGCCGAGGTGGAGCGGATTTGCGGCCAAAAGGTGCATCTTCGGTCTGGGCGTGGGGTGGAGTTGACCGAAATGGGACAGGCGCTTGCGGCGCGCGCCGTGCGTATTTTGATGGAAATGCGCGACGCCGCGCGCGAGATTGAAGATTACGTCGCAGGCAACACAGGCCGCGTCAACATCGGCGCGGTGACCGCCCCAGCCTTGGATTTGATCCTGCCCACAGTGCGCGAATCCCGTCTGTCCTATCCTGATATTCAAATTGAGGTGACGGTGACGACATCTGATATTCTGTTTGATCAGCTGATCGTGGGGAAACTGGATTTTGCCATCGCCCGCGTGCCTGTCGGCGGCGACGCCGATCTGGTCGATTTGATGGAAATCGCCCCCGAACCCGTCGATCTGATTGTGCGCAAGGATCATCCCCTGACGAAACTGGTGCAGGTGACCATGCCCGATTTAATGGCCTTTGACTGGGTCTTGCCCAATTCCACCATCCCCTTGGCGCGGACAGTTTTAAATCAAGTTGCAGCCCTTGGCTATCCGCCGCCACGCCAACGCATGACCACGGGATCGTTTCTGCTGACTTTGGCGTTATTGCAGCAATCGAACGCCATCGCCCCCTTGGCCAGTGCGGTTGCAGATCAATTCGCCTCAGGGGCGGATACGCCCTTTGTGCGCCTGCAAACGCCGCTGAATATGGCGGTCAGCCCCTATAGTTTGATGACACGCAAAGACGCACGATTGCCCCGCGCAGCGCAGTCAGTATTGGACGTATTCATGCAGATTTTGACCCGTGAAAGCGGCCCTAAATTAGCGGAATGACGCTGTTTTGCACGTATCGGATCAGATCACTTTGGCCGCGCAAATCCATCTTGGAATAGATTTGTTTGGAATAGTTGCGCGCCGTTTCCAAGGTCAGGCCCAACGCCACCCCCGCCGCGGCAATGGTCAATCCTTCGGCCAGTTTCAGGGCAAATCGCGCCTCTGACAGGGTGATATGCGCCAATTGGGCCAAAACCGCCGCATTTGTGGCGTGCGGTTTGGTCATCGCGCGCAAATGAACTAAGGCTGTCGGGGTTTGGCCCGTTTGATTGGGCTGGATCAGCATCTGAAAATCTGAAATCTGAACCGCGGCGATATCGCCTTGACCCTTTTCATATCGCTGCAATAGGTCACCCAACGCTTTTGCGGCAGGCGCTGGCAGGCCCAGCTTGGCACCAATTTGACCAAAAACAGTGTCGGTATCGGCCAAAAGCTGCAGCGCAAATGCGTTGGCTGTCAAAATGACGCCTGTCGCGTTCAGCGTCAGAATACCTGTCTGAAATTTGTGCGCCACCCGTTCCGCAAGCGCCAAATCCTGCCGCGTTTTTGATTGCGCCAGATAGTTGGCCACGGCCGCCGCAAGATGTGGGCCGATCCCAGACATCATCTGGCCAAAGGCCGCAGAAAACTCGGGCCCATCCCGCCCAACAATCAGCCAAGCATCTGCCCGCACCCGTATGATCCGCGCAAAGACAAACCTGCGCGGCCCTGACAATTCCGCGGCCGCGTAAACGCGCTGATACCGCAGACGCATCAAAGCATCGGATGCAAAAGGTAAATCTGCGTTGCCCTTGGTGAAAATCTGAAAATCCTGCGCGCCCTCTGGCAGGACCAGCAAATAGGCTGTGGCGCGATCCCCAAGGCGGGACAAAAACCCTTGCCAAGGCGGCACTTGCCCAGCGCCCTGATACAAATCCACCAAAATATCAGAATCTTCGACGCGCATTCCTATGCGATATCACAAATACCTCCCAAATGGGAGGTAAATTTTTCCCCGCAACATATATGCAAACGAAAACAAGTTTAGAGGCATTTAGAACATGGTCAGTTTAACCCATCTGCGCCGCCTAGAGGCGGAATCGATCCACATCATGCGCGAAGTCGTGGCCGAGGCGGATAAGCCCGTCATGCTGTATTCGGTCGGCAAAGACAGCGCCGTGATGCTGCATCTGGCGAAAAAGGCGTTTTTTCCCGCGCCGCCGCCCTTTCCTTTGTTGCACGTCGACACAACGTGGAAATTCCGCGCCATGTATGAATTGCGCGCCAAGGCCGCCAAAGATGCGGGGATGGAGTTGTTGATCTATCAAAACCCCGAAGCCAAGGAAAAGGGCATCAACCCGTTCGATCACGGCCCTTTGCACACCGATATGTGGAAAACCGAAGGTCTGAAACAGGCGCTAGATCTGTATGGTTTTGACGCTGCCTTTGGCGGCGCGCGTCGCGACGAGGAAAAATCACGCGCCAAGGAACGGGTGTTTTCGTTCCGCACCGCCAACCACCGCTGGGATCCGAAAAACCAACGGCCAGAACTGTGGCATCTGTATAACGCCCGCAAAGCGCGGGGCGAATCGATGCGGGTGTTCCCAATATCCAATTGGACGGAATTGGACATCTGGCAATATATCCACCTAGAAGGCATTGAAATCGTGCCGCTTTATTTTGCAGAACCCCGCCCCACAGTGGAACGCGATGGGCTGACATTGATGGTGGATGATGACCGCTTTCCGCTGCACTCAGGCGAAGTGCCCGTGATGAAATCCATCCGCTTTCGCACGCTTGGGTGCTATCCACTGACAGGCGCGGTTGAAAGCCATGCCAAAACCCTGCCCGAGGTGATCCAAGAAATGTTGCTAACCACCACATCGGAACGCCAAGGCCGCGCCATCGACAAAGACCAAGCCGCCAGTATGGAAAAGAAAAAACAAGAGGGATATTTCTAATGTCCGAAATTTACAAAACCGACGATTTGATCGCCACTGATATTGACGCCTATCTGGACCTGCATCAGCACAAAACCATGCTGCGGTTTATCACCTGCGGTTCCGTTGATGACGGCAAATCCACGCTGATTGGGCGGCTGCTGTATGACAGCAAAATGATTTTCGAAGATCAACTTGCCGCGCTTGAGGCGGACAGTAAGAAAATGGGCACCCAAGGGCAGGAAATTGATTTCGCCCTATTGGTCGATGGTCTGGCGGCCGAGCGGGAACAGGGCATCACGATTGATGTCGCCTACCGCTTTTTTGCGACCGAAAAACGCAAATTCATCGTCGCCGACACGCCTGGGCACGAGCAATATACCCGCAATATGGTGACAGGCGCATCCACCGCTGATCTGGCCATCATCTTGATTGATGCCCGCAAGGGTGTGCTGACCCAAACCCGCCGCCACAGCTATTTGGCGCATCTGATTGGGATCAGAAATATCGTTCTGGCCGTCAATAAGATGGATTTGGTGGGCTACGATCAGGCAATCTATGACAAAATCGTCGCCGATTATACGGCCTTTGCCCACAGCATTGGCATCACCGCGTTTGCCACTATGCCGATTTCGGGGTTCAAGGGTGACAATATCACCGCGAACAGCGCGAATATGCCGTGGTATCACGGCCCCGCCCTGTTGCCCTATCTGGAAACAGTCGAGGTGGACGCAACGATCGATCAATCCAAGCCGTTTCGGATGCCCGTCCAATGGGTGAACCGCCCGAATTTGGATTTTCGCGGCTTTTCGGGCCTAATCAGCAGCGGTGTCATTCGCCCGAATGATCAGATCCGCGTGCTGCCTTCGGGGAAAACCTCCACGATCACACGGATCGTCACGCTGGACGGCGATCTGGATCAGGCGGTCGCGGGACAATCTGTCACCCTGTGCTTTGCAGATGAAATTGATTGTTCGCGCGGGCAAGTGATCACCATCGCCGATCAGCCAACCGAAGTTTCCGATCAGTTTGAAACCACCATCGTCTGGATGGACGAACATGAAATGTTGTCAGGCCGCCCCTATTGGCTGAAAATCGGCACGCAGACGGTGTCGGCCACTGTAGGTCAGCCGAAATATCAGGTGAACATCAACACGATGGAACATCTGGCGGCGAAAACCCTGGACCTGAACGCGATTGGCGTGACCAACATCACCACGGATCGTGAAATTCCGTTCGAATCCTATGCGGCCAATCACGATTTGGGCGGCTTTATCCTGATTGATAAGATGACCAATGCCACAGTTGCGGCGGGGATGATTCATTTCAGCTTGCGCCGCGCGCAAAACATCCATTGGCAGGCGACCGATATTTCCCGCGACCATCACGCAGGGATGAAACACCAAAAGCCCGCCGTTTTGTGGCTGACGGGTCTGTCAGGGGCGGGAAAATCCACCATCGCCAATGTCATTGAACGCAAACTGGCGCGGATGAACAGGCATACTTTCCTTTTGGACGGCGATAATGTGCGGCATGGTCTGAACAAAGATTTGGGTTTCACTGATGCCGACCGCGTGGAAAATATCCGCCGCGTGGGTGAGGTGTCAAAACTGATGACCGATGCGGGATTGATCGTGATCACCGCCTTTATCTCGCCTTTCCGCGCGGAACGCGACATGGTGCGCGCCATGATGCAGCCGGGCGAGTTTATCGAAGTGCATATCGACACCACTTTGGACGAGGCCGAAAAGCGCGATGTGAAAGGTCTGTATAAAAAGGCGCGTGCAGGACAGTTGAAAAACTTTACGGGCATTGATTCGCCCTATGAGGCGCCCGAAAATCCCGAGATTCGCATTGATACGACCCAAATGACGGCAGATCAGGCCGCAGACGCGATCATCGCACATCTGATCCCCTGAATGAAACGGCCCGCAGATCACCTGCGGGCCGTTTTCAAATAAAAAGGGTGGCAGTTTCCTGCCACCCTTTTTTTAATCCAAAAAGGATTACTTGTTTGCTGCAGCAACTGCCAAAGCAAGCAACAGCAACAATGGCACAACATAGCCAGCGCCCGAAGACGAAGCCTGTGCAACAGCAGCTGGTTCCATAGCAGCTTCAGGAGCGCCGCCAGCGAAAGCGGAAGTAGCAGCAACCGACAAAGCGGCAGCAAGAGCGATCTTTTTCATATTTTATCTCCAGTTATCTGCATGTCGCCGATTTTGCAGAGGCGACGACACGCACCCAAGACTATTCCTCGTGCTACATGATTAACCTGCAACTCAACCCGATTGCAATGCGATTAAGGCCAAAAAAACACGCTTACGCCATCTTGTCGTCAAATTAGCAACACTTGCGTGCCAACTTGCGTCAATCCGAACAATTCTTGGATATGTTCATTGTAAAGTCCGATGCAGCCATTCGACGACCGCCGCCCGATTTTGCGCGTGTCATGCGTGCCATGAATGCGATAATACTGCCAGCTTAGGTATAAAGCGTGCGTTCCCAAGGGGTTCTCTGGCGCGCCGCCTGCAACCTGATCGGGCCAATCGGGGTGACGCTTTTTCATTTCGGGCGTTGGCCGCCATGGGGGCGCGACCACTTTTTCAACAACCTTGGTGCTGCCTTTGCGCGTCAACTCGTCTGACAGGGGCACAGAGGTGGGATACAGGCGATAAATGCTTTGATCTGCGGACCAGAAATGCAGCGCGCGCGAGGTGATATCGACTAAAATCGCACCATTTTGCGTGTTGGCAAAATAATCTTGCCAATTCAGCATCCGAAAGCTGGAAATGTTGTTGCGCGCCGAACCTGGCGTTTGGTTGGCATCCATTTCGGTTGTGTTGTTTGGAAAAACGGTTTGCCCAAGGGCAGAACTCGCCAAGACTGTCGCCCCAACTGTCAAAATACCACGCCGCGAGAAATGTTTTTTTGCGTCAACGGTCATCCGTTGATCTCCTTTTTGTCTGCTCTGAGAAAATCGTAACAGAAAATTGGCCGAATCGCAATTCACGCCTTTGTCACGCAGCAACGCGGCGTTTGTATCGCCGCGAAAGACAGGTTAATGTGATAACGCATAGTGTTTGGGTGAATAATATGAACAGACGAACAGTCCTGACCTTGGGCACGATTGGTATTGCACTTTCGGCCTGCGGATATAGGGGCGGGCCGGCATTTGCAGGCAATCGCAGCGGGGGCGGGTCGCGCGTTTACAAAATTACCCCGAATTTGGCGCAAAAAATCCCGTTTCGGATGCTGGACGCTGTCAATGCCCTGCGCGCGGCAAGATCGGGCCAACCTTTGGTGTTCAACGCCGCCTTGGATGCAGCGGCGCTGACCCATTCGCGCGATATGTCGATGCAAAACCGCCCTTGGCATTTTGGATCTGACGGGTCATCCCCGCTTCTGCGGGTGCAACGCGTGGGCTATACGGGGGCGTTTCTGGGCGAATTGATTTCCGAAACCTATGAGACCGAGTTGGAAACCTTGTCCGCATGGATGAACGACATCAACACCCGCGCGGTTTTGATGGATCCAAACGCCCGCGAGATCGGCTTTGCTTGGTTTCAAGAAACCAGCGGTAAAATTTGGTGGACCCTGCTCACGGGTGGCTAAGGGAAAATAAAGATCGGGGTTCCCGTGCGCACCATCGCATAGATTTCTTCAATCTGTTGATCCGTCACGGCAATACACCCCGCCGTCCAATCGCCAGACTGACCGCGCCGACGTGGGCCGCCATGCACAAAAATATCCCCGCCCGTCGGTTTGCCGTGCGCCTTGGCAAAGGCCACATCCGACGCGTCTGGATAACTGATCCCCAACGACAAATGATAATTTGAATTTGGGTTCTTGTGGGTGATGTAATAGGCGCCCTCTGGGGTTTTGCCGTCGCCTTCAAACTGCTTTGGCCCAATCGGGTTGCCGCCCAGCTTAATCTTATAGGATTTTATAACTGTCTTGCCGTTCAGCAAATACAGTTTGCGTTCCGATTTATGAACTTCAATTTTGGTAACAGGCTGACCATCATAGCTCTTAAACTTGGAACAGGCGACCAGCGTCAGCCCCAACATGACAACCAAAACAACCCGAAATAGCGCCTTCATCTGCCTGCCCTCTTTTTTGACACCGCTTAACGAATTTTGCGGCGGCTGGCTAGATATTCTAATGCGCTTTTGAAAAGCGGGCGGCGATTTCAACGTGATGCGACCAGCGGAATTGATCCACAACCTGCACCCAATCCAGATTATATCCGCCCGATATCAATATCTTAGCATCCCGCGCAAAGGTGACGGGATTGCACGACACCGATGCGATCACAGCTACGTTAGATTTGGCAAGGACGTGCATCTGCGCCTCGGCTCCTGCGCGTGGGGGGTCAATCACCACGGCATCAATGCCTTTGAATTCATCAGGTTCCAACGGGCGGCGGAACAGATCGCGCACCCGTGCTGTGACCTGTTTGATCCCATCGGTATTGCGCGCCCCTTTTTCCAGCGCGGCAATCATCGCGGGTTCGGCCTCATAGGCGAACACCTCGTGGCGTTCGGCCAAGGCCAGCGCAAAGGTGCCAACCCCCGCAAACAAATCCGCAATTTTGCGCGCGGGGCCGATGGCGTCAACGATGGCGGCCAGCAATGCCGCCTCGCCCTCAGGGGTGGCTTGCAAAAACGCCCCAGGCGGGGGTGCTACCAGCGCACGGCCAAAGCGTTGCATTGGTGCCGTGCGCAGCGCCACAGTTTCGCCATTCCACGTCAACCGCGCAAATCCCGACGTTTCGGTGATGCGCGCCAATTCGAGATTCATATTGGAATCCAGCGGCTTGCCCCCCGTCACCATAACATCCATGCCAGACAAGGACCGCGTGATCGTAATCGCCACCTCACCACCACGGGACGATCCGATTTTTACAATCGCCTCTAGGCCAGCAAAGCCTGCAACCAGATCAGGATGCAACAACTGACAATTCGGCACTGCAACCAAAACATCCGATCCGCGCATATGAAAGCCAATCATCGCGCCCGTTTTTGTCCGACGCGCCGCCACAGTGGCACGGCGCCGCGATTTCGCGGGTGAGGTGATAATGGGGCGAAAATCGGCCGTCAAACCCTGTCCAGCCAAAGCGCCCACGACGATCGATTGTTTCCATTCCGCCACAAATCCATCGCTTGCGTGCTGCATCATACAGCCGCCACAGGTCCGCGCATGGGCGCATGGGGGGCGCACACGATCAGGAGATGGCGTTATGATCCGATGATCCAGATCAATTTCTTCCCCAGGCAAAAATCCTGGCAAAAAGATCGGCCCCTCTGGTCCCATGGCCACAGCATCGCCCAAATGGCCCAAACGTTCGATGGTCAGCTTCATACTTCTTCCTCGACGCCGATAAAGCCACCTGATTGGCGGTTCCAATAGCGTGCATATAATCCATTTTGGGCCAGCAATTCCGCGTGACTGCCCGTCTCGACGATACGGCCTGCATCCATGACCACGATTCTATCCATCTCTGCAATGGTCGACAGACGATGCGCGATGGCCAAAACGGTTTTGCCCTGCATCACGCGGGCAAGGGCGGTTTGAATGCTTGCCTCAACCTCAGAATCCAGCGCCGATGTCGCCTCATCCAGCACCAAGATCGGCGCGTCTTTCAGGAATGCACGGGCAAGGGCAATCCGCTGCCGCTGTCCGCCCGACAGTTTTACCCCCCGCTCGCCCAAATGGGCGTCATATCCCGTGCGGCCGCCGAAATCCCGCAGCCCGTGGATAAACGCGTCCGCTTCGGCGGATTTGGCGGCGGCAATCACATCCTCCATCGAGGCATTCGGATTGCCATACAGAATATTTTCCCGCGCAGATCGGTTAAACATCGCGGTTTCTTGGGTGACCATGCCGATTTGTTGGCGCAGGCTTTCTTGGGTGACCGCGCGCAGATCCATCCCATCAATGCGGATCGACCCCTTTTCAGGATCATAAAGCCGCATGATCAACGCAACCAGCGTGGTTTTCCCCGCCCCAGACGCCCCCACAATCCCAATCTTTTCCCCCGCCTTGATCGACAGGGTGACATGATCCAAACCCCCCTTTTTCCGCCCATAAGCAAAGGAAAGATCCGTCATATCAATATCACCGCGCACCTTTGGCATGACAACCGCATCAGGCGCATCCAGCAACGTATAAGGCGTGGTCAGGGTGCGAACGCCGTCCTCTACCTCGCCCAGATTGCCGAAAATCGACATCAGACTAAACGACACCCAGCCTGTCATCTGGCTAAGCCGAAAGGAAATCGTCCCCGCCGCGGCAATCGACCCCGCACTCGCCCCGCCAATCGACCACAGATAAACGGTCCCACCCACCAGCAGCACAGGCAAAACCCCTGCAATCGCCGACAGGGTGAACCGAAACCAACTGGAAATCATCCCATAGGCAATCGCCTTTTCACGATATCCCGCCATCGCCTCTAGGGCCACGCGATCCTCATGCGTGGCATGGGCGAACAGTTTGACGGTTTTCATATTGGTCACGGTGTCCACAATCTGCCCCGTCACCATCGCGCGGGCAGCGGCACGCGCCGCAGACGATGCCCGAACATTGCGCAAAGACACGTTGATAAACACGTAATAGGCCGCAACCCACAGGATCAACATCACCGCAATGCGCCAATCAATACTGACCAGCAGCAATATCGACCCCGCCACCGATGACAGCGCAAAGGCGGCGGTTTCAATCAGGCTGGACACCACATCGGTTGCCGCCCGCGCCGTCTGCATCTGCTTTTGCGCGATCCTTCCTGCAAAATCATTGTCAAAGAACGTCACCGCTTGGCCGATGGTGTAACGGTGCAACCGCGACAGGATCAGCGGAAACAAATTCGGTTCCAACCGAACGGATGCCGCCGCCGTGTTCATGCCAAACAGCGCGGGACGAATGATCAGATAGTAAATCGCAAAGCCCGCCAACAGCGCGCCATGATCGACAAAGACGCTTGCCTTATCCGCACTGGCCACCGCATCGATAATCAGCCCAAGGAAAGTGGCCGAAACCGCCTCAAGCGATCCGACCGCCACAGACCAAAATGACGCCCATGTGATCCCTGCCCAAGCGCCGCGCAAGGCCCATCGGAAAAACGCGATTGTCGTTTGCGGGGGAACCGTTACAGCAGGCGCAAAGGGGGGTATTTGCGGCCCCAAAATGGGCGAAAACGTCATTCAGCGTCCAATCCAATAAAGCCGCCCGATTGACGCGACCAGAACTTTGCATATAGCCCGTCTTTCGCCAAAAGAGCCTGATGTGTGCCACTTTCGACGATCATTCCATCGTCCAAAACCACTATGCGATCCATCGCGGCAATCGTGGACAAACGGTGCGCAATGGCGATCACGGTTTTGCCCTGCATCACGCCGAACAGGGCGTCTTGAATGCTTGCCTCTGCCTCGGAATCCAGCGCCGATGTCGCCTCATCCAAAATCAGGATCGGCGCGTCCTTTATTATCACCCGTGCAAGTGCAATCCGCTGCCGCTGCCCGCCCGACAGTTTTACCCCCCGCTCGCCGACATGGGCGTCATAGCCCGTTCGGCCCTCGGGGTCTTGTAGGGTTTGGATAAAGCCATGCGCATCAGCCTGTATGGCGGCACGGATCATCTGATCCTCAGTCGCATTGGGGCGACCATATAGGATATTGTCGCGCACCGATCGGTGCAGCAAACTGCTGTCTTGTTGCACCATGCCGATATGGCGGCGCAAGGAATCCTGCTGCACCCCCGATATATCCTGCCGATCAATCAAAATCCGCCCAGACTCACTGTCGTAAAACCGCAAGATCAGCTTCACCAGGGTCGATTTCCCCGCCCCCGACCGCCCAACAACGCCCAGTTTTTCCCCCGCCTGGATCATCAGCGACAAATCGCGCAAACCCCCAGACCCACGGCCATAATGGTGGGATACATGATCCAAAACAATCTCACCCCGCTGAAAATCCAACGCCTTGGCGTCCACGCGGTCCACCAGCCCAATCGGATGGGTGATGGTTTCCATCCCCTCTTGGACAGTGCCCAGATTTTGCACCAGATTCGTCGTGGCCCACATGATCCAATAGGTCATATTGTTCAGCCGCAGCACCAATGTCGTGGCCACCGCCACAGTGCCAACACTCGCCAAACCAAAATACCACAGATACATCGCCCAGCCTGTCACGGACACAATCAGCAACCCGTTCAAACAGGTCAGCATCACATCCATCTTTGTGACGACCCGCATTTCCGCCATCACCGTTTGGCGCGCGTGTTCAATCGCCGCGCGGCCATAGTCCAGCTCTTGGCTGCTGTCGGCGAACAATTTCACCGAATGAATGTTGGAATAGGCATCCACCACGCGCCCCGTCACCGCAGATCGCGCATCCGACGCGGCCTGTGATGCAGGCCCCGCACGCCGCACTGTCCAGCGCATCAGGGCCAAATATCCCACAAACCAAGCAATCAGCGGCAGCATCAACCGCGCATCCGCCTGCCCCAACAAAATCAAAGTGCCGACCAGCGTTGTCGCCGCAAAGGCAATCGCGTCAAAGGTTTGAAACACCGCCTCGCCCGCCGCAGGGGGGGCTTGCATGATCCGATTGGCAATGCGCCCCGCAAAATCGCCCTCAAACCAGCCAACGGGTTGACGCAAAACATGTGAATGCGCCCGCCAGCGCATCATCGTGCCGAAATTGGGCAAGATCGTATTGTGCAAAATCGCGACGCCAATCGCGCCGACCGCGGGTTTCACGATCAAAACACCCAAGGCCAGCAGGATCATTTCCACCCCATGCGCGGCCCAAACGGCCTGCGGCGTGCCCGTCGTCAAAACATCCACAATCCGCCCGATATACCAAATCAGCCCCACATCAATCGCGGAATTGGCCATCGCAATAACTGCCGCCACCGCAAAAACCTTGCGAAAGGGGCGAATATAATCGCGCAAAAACGGCCACAACTGGCGCGGCGGCGTGTCCGTGACGGGATAGGCGGCATAGGGATCAACCAGCCCTTCAAAGAATTTGAACATTTTGGCCTCGCTGTTTGGCGTCCTATAGTCCAAAGCGGGCGATTTGAAAACCTAAGACAGCAATTGGGCCTTGGTCAGCGTCAAATCCGATTGCAACCAGCGGCTTTGCAATCCGCGCAGTTTTTCACCCAGCATTGGACCAGACAGCGCGGGCATCAAATCGGCGGCGGTCACGGGGAAATTTGCAGCGGCCCCGCGATCTATATCCGCCTGCCAATCGGGCGACGGCGGGGTTTCAAACATCGCGGCGCGCAGATGGATCACATCCATCGCAACGGCGCGACCATATTTCCAACCCAGCGCGGCAGGTCGCGCCATCGTGCCGATTTCATCGCGCAAGGTTTGATAAATGTCCATTTCAGCCTTGGACAGGCGCAGGGCGGCCTGCACATCCTGCCCCCCCATCACCGCCAAACGCGCCAACCACGACCGCACATCCCCCGCGATATGCACCAACGGGGCCAGATATTGTGGATCAGCGCCGGGCAAAATGCACCGCAAAACACCCGTTTGGGTCATTGTGTTTATGCTAGGCGCAGGATCATTTGCGCCCAACAATTTGCGCATCTCTGCGCCAATGCGTTCGCGTGAAAGCGTCTCTAATCCACACAAATTATTGGATATTGCAGCGAGAATATCCGCATCAAACCCCTGATCGGCGTAAATCGCGTGAAACCGAAAGTATCGCAGGATACGCAAATAATCCTCGGCAATCCGTTGCCCCGCGTCCCCCACAAACCGCAATCTACGCGCCAGCAGATCATCCATCCCGCCCAAAGGATCAATCACAACACCCGCCGCATCCACATATAGCGCGTTCATCGTAAAATCGCGCCGTGCGGCGTCTTGATGGATATCGCTGGAAAAGGCGACCACCGCGTGACGGCCATCGGTTTCAATGTCACGACGAAAGGTCGTCACCTCAAGCCCCATCACGGTCACAGTGCCATGCGCGATCCCTGTTGGGATGGTGCGCAAACCCAACGCGGCCGCCATGGCCATCACCTGTTCAGGCGTGGCATCCGTGGCAATATCCACATCCGAAACGGGTAATCCCAGCACCGCATTGCGCACCGCACCACCGACGACAAGGGCCTGATACCCCGCGCGGTTCAGCCCGTGCAACACAGGCGCAGCGCGGGTCAGCCAATCACCCGAAACAATCACGACGCCACCTGAATCGCCAGTCCGTGCAAGATCCGCGCTGTGGCCCCCCAGATATAATAGGGCCCATAAGGCACCACATAAAACCGCCTCATCTGCCCGCGCCACATCCGCTGTTCAATGCGGTATTGCGCGGGGTTCAGCACGTGCGACAGGGGGACAGTGAACACCTCGGCCACTTCATTCGGGTCGGGCTTTGGGTCAAATACGTCTCTAACTATGCCCAAAATAGGTGTGATCTGATAGGCGGTCACGGTTTCATGACAGGCAAGCACCCCGATCACCTGCACCCGATTCGCCGGTAATCCAATTTCCTCGGTCGCCTCACGCAGTGCCGCCGCCGTGGTATCGGCGTCCGAATCCTCAACCTTGCCGCCCGGAAAGGCGATCTGCCCAGGATGATGTTTTAAATGCGAGGCGCGTTTCGTCAGGATCAACCCCGCGTCTGACACCGCCACCAAAACGGCAGCAGGTTTCAACACCCGCCCCACAGGCCGCACATCGGGGTTCAAGTCAAAATCAGATGAGGTCCCCAAAGGGCGGCCCAGCGCCTTAATCAAATCATCGCGGTCAAACCGCATCATCCACGGCTTTCTTGGCCTCAAACCCCAAGGTTTTGGGATCAAATTCATAATGCTTGCCGCAGAATTGACAATCAGCGGTGACAATCCCCGCCTCGGTCGTCATGGTTTTGATGTCCTTGGCCGAATAGATCGACATGGCCTGTTCGACCTTTGCGGCAGAACAGGAACAGCCAAACCGCACGGGCTGGGGATCAAACGCGCGGGGGCCTTCTTCGTGGAACAGGCGCACCAAGAGTTCCGTCGGCGGCACCGATGGGCCGATCAATTCGATTTCCTCTACTGTATCCAGCAGAACATTCGCACGGGTCCAGTTTTCCGCCTCGGCCCCGCCCAAAATATCGGCGTGCGACAAAAGTCCACCTTCGCCTGTCCCCGCCTCGGCCGCAACGGACCCACCCACGGGGGGCATATGTTGCAACATCACCCCCCCCGCGCGCCATTGTTCAGGCTGACCGCGCATCATGCTTTTGCCAAAGGTAACCGCAAAACGGGTTGGGATCTGTTCGGACTGCGCGAAATAGGTCTGCGCGCAATCGGACAAGGATTTGCCCGCAATCGGCGTGAACCCCTGATAGGGGGCCATATCCGCGCCCTGATCAATCATCACCGCAAAATACCCGTCACCGATTTGGCTAAAGGGTGCGGCGGAATGATCCAAACGATCCTTATCATAGCTGGCATAGGCGCGGATTTGGGCGGGCTGGCCATCCTCGGTAGGGCCATAATAATCTGTGGCGATCAGGCGTGCCGCCCCTTTGCCGCGAATTTGCAGCGACAGTTTCCAGCGCAATTTCACCGACTGCCCGATCAACGCCGTCAAAACCGCTGCCTCTGCAACCAAGGCTTCGATCACAGGGGGATAATCATGTTGGCCCAAAATCTGGTCCAACACCCCATCCAACCGCGCCACACGACCGCGAATATCGGACAAATCCAACTGAAACGGCAAAACCGTATCATCCCACGTCACATCCGAAGCCTGCGTCATCGCCAAAATCCTGTTGCTGCACAATCGACACATATATAGCTTTATCCCCACAGCACCAAGGGGGCGTGATGATCAAAAGATATGGCGACAGCCCAAAGCCGAACATTGCCTATCGCCGCAGACCTGGGGTCTATGCGGTTTTGTATGATGGTGTATCTGTTCTGCTGACGCATCAGGCCAGTCCCGTGCCCGAATTCCAACTGCCGGGCGGCGGTATTGACGCTGGTGAAAACCCAATCGCTGCCCTGCACCGCGAGGTGATGGAGGAAACAGGTTGGCATATTGGCAATCTGCGACGCATCGGCACGTTTCGCCGCTTTGTCTATATGCCCGAATATCGGATGCAGGCCGAGAAAATCTGCACAATCTATCTGGCGCGACCCGTCATGCGGATCGGGCCGCCGACTGAGTCGGGCCATACCGCGATTTGGACAGATCCAAAATCAGCGCTGGCCCTGTTGGACAATCCCGGCGACCGCGTCGCCTTGGCGCGGGCTATCCGCGATAATCCAAAATCAGACCCGACACGTCATCGCTGAAATCACCGTTTTCGGCATAGCTGTGTAAATCCCAAACCAACGCCTCTAGCAGATCAGGGCTGCTGAGGGCGATGTTGTTTTTCAGGATTTTTTCCAAACCCTCTGCCCCCAACTCAACCCCCTTAGAATCCATGCATTCCGTCACGCCATCCGAGACAAGAAACAATCGATCCCCCGGGGCCAGATGAAATTCTACCTGATCAAAACTGACATCTGGAATCAGACCAATCGGCAAGCCGCCGTCCCCCACAGTGTCGATCGTGCCGTTTTTGCGCAAAATCACCGGATGAGGATGCCCCGCCTGCACCAAAATTCCGTTGCCCGTGGTCACATCCAGTTCGGCATAGGCCATAGTAAAATACTGTTCCACTTGGATTTCATCCAGCATCAGATTGTTCAACCGCACGGCCAACTCGCACGGCGGCCAAGCATCCCGTTGGCCGGCATCATTGACCCGCAAGGCCAGATTTTGCGCGGGCGACGCCCCTGCCAACAGCCCCGCAAGCCGCGCGGTCATCATTGCCGAGGCCACGCCATGCCCTGACACATCGATCGAAAACACGCCCAGCCGATTGTCATCAATCACAAAACTGCCAACCAAATCCCCGCCAACATGGCCCGAGGAGTGCAGCATCAACGCCGCCTGCGCGCGCCCAAAATCCCGCAACCGATCACGGACAAGGGTCTGTTGCAGCTTGCGCGCCTCAATTAAATCGCGGTCCAGCGAATCATACACCTTTTGCAATTCCTGCAAGGTGGATGAGATCAGATCGTTCTTTTCAAACAACTCCTCTTGCATCATCAAAATGCGTTCGCCCGCCCGCAAACGCGCCCGCAACTCGTCCGAGTTCACAGGCTTGGTCACAAAATCATCCGCGCCATTTTCTAAACCACTGGCAATTTCCGTCTTTTCTGATTTCGACGTCAGCAGAATGAAATAGCCATAACTTTCGCGCGGCAGGGCCCGAAACGCCTTGCAAAAGGCCAGACCATCCATGCCGGGCATCATCCAATCTGACAGGATGATTTCAAACTTTTGCCGCTGGCACATTTGCAGTGCGGCGTCACCCGAATCAGCCTCTGTTACCTGATAGCCCCAGCGCGACAGTTGCAGCGCGACCAGTTTGCGCTGCGCCGCAGAGTCGTCAACGACCAAAACAGACCGCGGCACGAAGGCGCTGGCCCGTCGGGTGCTGGATTCCAAGATAGCGGTCGTCATTATCATTTCCCCCTGTTGCGCCAATTAACCGCCACAGACGTTAAAATGCGGTGAACGCTAAAAATGAAACTTTATTCTCACCCCGCGCATACGGTTCCTTAAGTGTAACAGGTCTAACTGGTCACAGGTTGGCAAAAGGTGCGCTATGATTGACTGGGACCGTGTTGCGGAACTGCGCGACGAAATTGGCGTGGACAGTTTCGACGAGGTGATTGATCTGTTCTTGACCGAGGCGGATGAGGTCATCTTGCGCCTCCGTCCCGATGCCGACCCCAAATCGCTGGAATCTGATTGCCATTTTCTAAAAGGGGCTGCCCTGAATCTGGGGTTCAAAAGCCTTGCCGCACAATGCCAATTGCGGGAAACGCAGGCGGCAAAGGGGCAAGCGGTGACAGATTTGACTGTGGTCCATGACATTTACCAACAGTCGCGACAGGCGCTGATGTCGGGTCAGGCGGCCTAAATCAAAAACTCTGACAACACCTCATCATTGGTGATATCACGATAGCCAAAGGCCGCCGCATCCAGTTTTTCAAACAACGCCGCGAAATTCGCCGCATCATCGGTTTCAATGCCAATCAAGACCGACCCAAAATTGCGCGCTGATTTTTTCAGATATTCAAAGCGGGCAATATCGTCATGCGGCCCCAGCATATTCAGAAAATCTTTCAATGCGCCAGGCCGCTGCGGCATCCGCAGGATGAAATATTTCTTAACGCCAGAATAGCGTTGGGCGCGTTCC
This sequence comes from Cypionkella sp., assembly GCA_040398785.1. Taxonomy (GTDB): domain Bacteria; phylum Pseudomonadota; class Alphaproteobacteria; order Rhodobacterales; family Rhodobacteraceae; genus Cypionkella. The sequence goes on from JBBATJ010000005.1 coordinate 57,382, forward strand.
TTGACCTCGGGCAGGCGTTCGAAATCGAAATTGCCGCCTGATGTAACGCAAACCACGGTTTTTCCCGCGATGTCCAACTCAGGCAAAACATCCACAGACAGCGCCCCCGCGGGTTCCAAAACCATCCCCTCAAGGTTCAACATTTGCAGCATGGTCACGCAAATGCGATCCTCTGGTGCCAGCAGCACCTGATCGGGCGAAACCCAAGACAAATGCGTGAATGTCTTATCCCCCAACCGCGCCACCGCCGCCCCATCGACGAAGCTGTTGACCTTGCGCAGTGTCTCTGGCCCGCCATGCGCCAGCGCCGCGGTCAGGCTTGCGCCCCCCAAAGGTTCCACAAATCGAAAATCGGTATGGGGCGACACCGCGCGCATATATTGCGTCACCCCCGCCGACAGACCGCCCCCGCCGACAGGCAGGATCACCAAATCAGGCGCACGGCCCAGTTGATCCATGATCTCAAGGCCCACAGTCGCCTGCCCCGTGATCACATCCTCATCATCAAACGGCGACAGAAAGTGCGCCGCCCGTTCCGTGCAATAGGTTTTCGCCGCCCCCAAGGTCTGATCGAAATAATCCCCCGTCAGGACAATCTTGACCGCATCGCCACCAAAGGCGCGGGTCTTATCCACCTTTTGTTGCGGCGTGGTGACGGGCATGAAAATCACCCCCTCCACCCCGAAATGCCGACAGGCAAAGGCCACGCCCTGCGCATGATTACCCGCAGAGGCACAAACAAACACCCGCTGATCGGGTTGCAATTGCCGCACGCGCCGCATCGCCGTAAACGCCCCGCGCAATTTGTAACTGCGCACGGGCGAGAGGTCCTCGCGTTTCAACCAAATATCCGCGTTAAACTTGTCCGACAAATAGGCATTGCGCTGCAACGGCGTGCGCGCAAACAGGCCCCGCAGCGCGGTGGTCGCATCTTGAACAGAGGTCACAAATTCATCCATCCGCCGATTAAGCCCGATCTGTGCCGAAACACAAGATAGGGCCACCTTGCCCCCGCCCCCGTTTCCCGATAATCGCGGGGAAACTGCAACGGAGGTCACCCATGTCTGCACCCAAGAAAGTCGTCCTTGCCTATTCGGGCGGGCTGGATACCTCGATCATTCTGAAATGGTTGCAGACGGAATATGGCTGCGAGGTGGTCACCTTTACCGCCGATCTGGGTCAGGGCGAGGAATTGGAGCCCGCCCGCCAAAAGGCGATTCTGTTGGGGATCAAGCCCGAGAATATCCATATCGTTGACGTGCGCGAAGAATTCGTGCGCGATTTTGTTTTCCCGATGTTCCGCGCCAATGCTTTGTATGAGGGGTTGTATCTGCTGGGAACATCCATTGCGCGGCCTCTGATCAGCCAACATCTGGTCCGTATCGCGCATGAGGTGGGGGCTGATGCCGTGGCGCATGGTGCTACTGGCAAGGGCAATGACCAAGTGCGGTTTGAACTGTCGGCCTATGCGCTGGATCCGTCGATCCGTGTCATCGCCCCTTGGCGCGAATGGGATTTGACCAGTCGCACCAAACTGCTGGAATTCGCCGAGGCGAACCAGATTCCGATTGCCAAGGATAAGCGCGGCGATGCGCCGTTTTCCGTGGATGCAAACCTGCTGCACACGTCCAGCGAGGGCAAAGTTCTGGAAAACCCAGCCGAGGAAGCGCCCGAATTCGTCTATCAGCGCGTGACGCCCGTCGAAAAGGCACCCGATACGCCTGAATACGTGGAAATCAGTTTCGAACGCGGCGATGCCACCGCGATCAACGGCGAATTGCTGTCGCCCGCCACGATCCTGACGCGGCTGAATGAAATCGGCGGCAAACATGGGGTTGGCCTGCTGGATCTGGTCGAAAACCGCTTTGTCGGCATGAAGTCGCGCGGCCTGTATGAAACCCCAGGCGGGACCATTTTGCTAGAGGCCCATCGCGGGATTGAGCAAATCACTTTGGACGCAGGCGCGGGCCATCTGAAGGATTCGATTATGCCCCGCTATGCCGAGCTGATTTATAACGGGTTCTGGTTCAGCCCCGAACGCGAAATGCTGCAAGCGCTGATCGACAAATCCCAAGAACACGTGACTGGGACGGTTCGGATCAAGCTGTATAAAGGCTCTGCCCGCACCGTGGCCCGTTGGTCGGAACACAGCCTATATTCCGAAAAACACGTGACATTTGAAGAAGACGCAGGTGCCTACGATCAAAAAGACGCGGCAGGATTTATTAAACTGAACGCCCTGCGCCTGAAACTGATCGCGACGCGCAATGCGCGGGTGAAAAAGGGTTAAATCCGATGCGGCAAAAGATGTTCGTAATAGGGTATCGCTGCATCCACTAACCGTTGGAATTCGGCGGGCAGGTCGGGCAAATCGCCCTCTGCCCCGCCGAAACCTGTGGATTGCCAGACTTGGTCATACCAATGCGGGGCCCAAACGCCGTCATAGGGTTTGGGGCCTGCGGGCCAATTTAGCATTTTTTCGGTAAAGGGAATCCCCAAGTCAGCACACAGCCGCGTCAGCGTCCCACGCGGATCATCCCGCACATCCGCGCTGTCCAGAACCAAGGGCGCTTGGCCCAGATCGTTCGCCACGCGGTCGAACAATTCCGCCTGTTGGACAAAGCCTATATCCAGCAATGTGGGCGCCTCGCGTTTTTTGGCATAACTCGCCACCACCCGCGCAGGATGGCGGATCAGGAACACATTCGTCAGCCCACGCATGAACCCCAAATCCCACTCGGGCAGCATATGCAGGGTCATGTGTTTTTGGTAAAATACCTGCGCGTTTGGCATATCTAGACACTGTTTTGCCACCTCATCAGGGTCACGGGACTGAGATGCAATCACATCGTCCCGCATCGGATGATCCATCCCCGTGGCGGCCAAATAGGCCCCGTAAAACGGCTCATCCACAGCGACACAATCGCCCCGCGCCGCAAAACTATACATCATCGCCGTCGACAGATTGCGCGGCCCTGACCACATGGCAATTTTCATGCGCCCACCAATTCTTTGTACAGCGCCCGAATCCGCGTGGTCATCGGCCCCAATTCACCCGTCCCAATCACCCGCCCGTCGATACTGCCCACAGGGGTTTGCGCGCCGAACGTTCCCGTCAAGAACGCCTCATCCGCGCCATAAGTATCGACCAAACTGAAATTCCGCTCGAACACAGGGATTCCATCAGCGCGGCACAGATCAATCACCTTTTGCCGTGTAATGCCATTCATACAATAATCCCCCGTGCTGGTCCAAACCGCACCCTTGCGCACGATAAAGAAATTGCAGGCATTGGTCGTGTTCACAAAACCATGAATGTCCAGCATCAAGGCCTCATCCGCGCCCGCCTTTTGCGCGGCGATACAGGCAAGGATGCAGTTCAGTTTGCTATGCGAATTCAGTTTGGGATCTTGGGTCATCGGCAGTCCGCGCAGATGGGGCACTGTCGCCAATCGGATCGGGCGTGGCAGTTTTTGCCGCGAATGTTCCATGATAATTACCATCGTCGGCCCCTGCTGCGACAGTTTCGGGTTCTGAAAGGGCCGCGTTTTCACCCCCCGCGTGACCATCAACCGCGCATGGGCGTCTGTGGTCATATCATTGGCCTTTTGGGTGTCTAATATGGCCTGAATGACCTGTTGCCGCGTCAGCGCGATGTCTAAATCAATCGCCTTTGCCGCCTCGAACAAACGATCCATATGCTCGTCCAGAAAGGTCCAGCGTCCGTTATACAGGCGGATCCCCTCCCACACACCATCGCCCAGCATGAACCCCGAATCGTAAACCGAGACCACCGCCTGCGCCTTTGGCACGATCTGGCCGTTCACCCAAATCAGAATGCTTTCATTGCGCAGATCATCTTCGGCCTGATGGGTGGAAATGTGGTCGGTCATGGTGTTCTCCTTTTGACGAAAACTTGCCCCATTGCCCGCCCGCCTGCAATTGGTCTTTCGGTTGCGCCCATGCTTTTGTAGGGTCATCAAAACAGGAGTCCCCATGTCTGACGTCACGCCAATGATGGCCCAGTATCTTGAGATTAAATCACAGATGCCGGCGGCGCTGTTGTTTTACCGCATGGGCGACTTTTATGAGATGTTTTTTGACGATGCCGTGGCGGCGGCGCAGGCGTTGGATATCACCCTGACGAAACGCGGCACACATCTGGGTCAACCGATTTCGATGTGCGGCGTGCCCTATCATGCCGCCGAAGGCTATCTTTTGACGCTGATTCGCAAAGGTTTTCGCGTGGCGATTGCCGAACAGATGGAAGACCCATCCGAGGCGAAAAAGCGCGGTTCTAAATCCGTTGTTCGGCGCGAGATTGTGCGACTGGTCACGCCAGGCACCCTGACCGAAGATGCCCTGCTCGAGGCGCGGGCGCATAATTATCTGGCCGCCTTTGCCCAAGTGCGCGATGCGTCCGCACTGGCATGGGTCGATATTTCAACGGGGGCGCTGTATGTCATGCCCTGCCCCTTGGTGCGTTTGGCCCCTGAACTGGCGCGGCTTGCCCCCTCAGAGGTTTTGGTTTCCGAAGGCTGTGATATCGACGCCATCATCGCCGATCAACGTGCGGCGCGCACGGAATTGACCAAGGGCAGTTTCGATTCTGTTTCCGCCGAAAAACGCCTGACCGAACAATTCCACGTTGGATCCTTAGACGCCTTTGGGAACTTTGATCGTGCCGAGGTGTCGGCCCTTGGTGCGATCTTGGATTATCTCTCATTGACCCAACGCGGCCAATTGCCCCTGTTGCAACCCCCGCGACGCGAGGATGCGGGCAGCGCCATGTTGATCGACGCCGCCACCCGCCGCAATTTGGAAATCACCCAATCTATGAATGGGGGTCGGGACGGATCGCTATTGGCTGTGGTGGACCGCACTGTGACTGCGCTGGGGGCAAGGTTGCTGGCGCGGCGTCTGCCAAATCCGTCTTGCGATTTAACGACGATTCTATCGCGGCTGTCGGCGGTGCAGTTTTTCTGCGATCAGGCGCAGTTGCGGATAGACCTGCGTGATCTGTTGCGTGGTGTTCCCGATCTGGAACGCGCCCTGTCGCGTTTGGCGCTGGATCGCGGCGGACCCCGCGATTTCGGCCATATTCGAGACGGTTTGATTGCGGCGGCGCGGATTGGTGCGGTTTTGGGTGATGGTGATGGGCTGGGCCTGACGCTGGCAGATTTGACCGCCTGCGACACCCTGATCGATAGATTAGATCAAAGTTTGGCCGCAGAATTGCCCCTTTTCGCCCGCGATGGTGGGTTTATCGCGACGGGTTTTGATCCCGAATTGGACGAAGTCCGCGCACTGCGCGACGAAGGCCGTGGCGTCATCGCGGGTATGGAGCGGGGTTTTGTTGAGGAAACGGGCATCAACAGCCTAAAAATCAAACATAACAACGTCTTAGGATATTTTATTGAAACGACGACCAATCATGCCGACAAAATGATGGCGTTGTCCGCGCGTTTTATCCACCGCCAAACCACCGCCAATCAGGTTCGGTTCACAACGGTTGATCTCAGCGCGTTGGAAACCAAGATTTTGAACGCGGGCGGGCGGGCGCTGGAATTGGAGTTACAGCATTTTAGCGATATCAGAGACGATATTTTGTCCCATTCAGGTCAGATTGGTCTGATCTGCCGCATTCTGGCCGAATTGGATTTGGCCGGCGGTTTTGCCGATCTGGCCATCCAAGAAAACTGGGTCGCCCCCGTTTTGGACAATTCGACCGCCTTTGACATCGACCAAGGTCGTCATCCCGTGGTCGAACGCGCCCTACGCCGCGCGGGGGGTGTGTTTGTCGCCAATTCCTGTGATTTGTCACAGGGGCCGACCCCTGCCATATGGCTGCTGACAGGGCCTAACATGGCGGGAAAGTCGACCTTTCTGCGCCAAAACGCCCTGATTGCCCTACTCGCCCAAGCGGGCAGTTTCGTGCCCGCCAAACGCGCCCATATCGGCATTGTTAGTCAACTTTTCAGCCGCGTGGGTGCATCAGACGATCTGGCACGGGGGCGGTCCACCTTTATGGTCGAAATGGTCGAAACCGCCGCGATTTTGAATCAGGCTGACGCGCGGGCAATGGTGATTTTGGACGAAATTGGCCGTGGCACGGCGACGTATGACGGGCTGTCGATTGCTTGGGCCACGTTGGAACATCTGCAAGCTGTCAATCGTTGCCGCGCCCTGTTCGCCACGCATTACCACGAACTGACAGCCCTTGCGGGGAAATTAACGGGCGTTGAAAATGCCACAGTCACTGTCAAAGAATGGAACAATGAGGTGATTTTTCTGCATGAGGTGAAACGCGGTGCAGCAGATCGGTCTTATGGGGTGCAAGTGGCGCGGTTGGCGGGCCTGCCGCCATCGGTCATTGACCGCGCCAAAACCATCCTGCAACACTTGGAATCGGGGCAGCCGAAACTGAGTATCGACGATCTGCCCCTGTTTCGTGCGCCCATTGCAGCGCCAAAGGGATCAGCGGTTGAAGACCGCCTAAAGGCCATCAAACCTGATGATCTGACCCCAATGGCCGCGCTGCAATTGATCTATGATCTGCGCGATTTGCTGAAATAATCAGTTGACCAGCGACGACACGCCAACCTGCGCAGGCCGCAACAAACGGTCATGCAGCATGAACCCCTCTTGCATCACCTGAATGATCTGCCCCGCCTTGGTGCCGGCCACAGGTGCCTCAAACATCGCTTGATGCAGTTGCGGATCGAACTGCTCGCCCACAACGGGGGTAATCGGTGCAACCCCATGTTTTGTCATCACATTGGTTAATTCGCGCAGGGTCAACTGCACGCCCTCGACCAAGGCCACGGTTTCGGGCGCATCGGTTGCCGTCGCCAAAGCGCGCTGCAAATTGTCATAAACAGGCAGCAAATCGCGGGCGAGTTTCGATCCGCCATATTGTTCCGCCTCGCGGCGATCCCGTTCCGACCGTTTGCGGCTGTTTTCGGCATCGGCCAAGGCACGCATGAAACGATCGCGCAGCTCGTCCCGCTCGGCGCGCAAAATATCCATTTCAGATTGCTCATCCGCCATCAGTTCGGTTTCCATGGGCGCATCTACGTCTTGGGTCATCTTCGCATCCTTCTTAATTCGCCAAAGCGGGCTTTAGCCTGTTCCGCGCTCAGATAAAAGCCTGCTTACCAGTTGCGCGGTATAATCGACGATCGGCACAATCCGACCATAGTTCAACCGCGTCGGGCCAATGACGCCAACGGCGCCAATCACCTTGCGATCCGCATTGATATAGGGAGAAACGACCAAAGTTGAACCCGATAATGAAAATAGTTTGTTTTCACTGCCGATAAATATGCGCACCCCCTCGCCTTTTTCGGTCAGGTCCAGAAAATCGGCAATATCGCGTTTGCGTTCCAAATCATCGAACAAAATACGAATACGTTCGATGTCGGCATCCGAATCTACACCGCCTTCGATCAGATTGGCGCGGCCCCGCACGATCAAGCGCTCGCTGCTTTCACCGCCATTTTCCCAAACCGCAAAACCGCTGGTAACCAGACCTTGGGCGAGAATATCAATTTCTTGACGATTTTTGGCTATTTCCCGTTCAAACGCGACACGCAATTCGGACAGCGTTTTACCTTCTGCCAATGAATTCAAAAAGTTAGCTGCTGATCTTAAACTAGAAGATGTCACCCCAACTGGTGGCGTAAAAATGCGATTCTCGACGTGGCCGTCAGAAAATACCAACACCACAAGGGCGCGATCCGCGGCCAGGCTGACAAATTCGATCTGTCGCAAGGGCGTTTCTTGCTTGGGGGCCAAAACCACGCTTGCGCCGCGTGTAATCCCCGACAATGTGCTGCTGATTTGATCCAGCATCGTGGGGATGTCTGCCGTAATTTCCGCCGCCGAATCAATCAAATAACGATCTTCAGCGCCAACGTCCGACACCTCTAGCAAACCATCCACAAACAATCGCAATCCCTGCTGGGTCGGAATTCGCCCTGATGAAACGTGCGGGCTGTTCAATAATCCAAGAATTTCAAGGTCTTGCATGACGTTTCTAATCGTGGCCGCAGACAGCCGTTCTGACATACTGCGCGTCAGCGTCCGCGACCCCACCGGATCACCCGACGCGATATACCCTTCGACCACGCGGCGAAACACCTCACGCGTGCGGTCGTTCATATCGGTCAGGCTGTTGTTTTGATCGGCCATGGGCATTCCTAAATCGGTGACGACATTGGGCGCAAACATTGACAACGTCAATGACGCTTGCATCAATCCGCTGGGTCAGCATATCTGGCAGCACATATGAAAGGACAGCTTATGCGCCCCTCTGGACGGAAATTAGACGAAATGCGTTCGGTTTCATTGGAAATCAACGTGATGAAACACGCCGAGGGCTCTTGCCTGATCAAAATGGGCGACACCCACGTGCTTTGCGCCGCCACCATTGAGGATAAGGCCCCGCCGTTTTTGAAAAACACGGGCCTCGGCTGGGTGACGGCGGAATATGGAATGCTGCCCCGGGCCACCAACAGCCGCACGAAACGAGAGGCGGCCGCGGGCAAGCAATCGGGAAGAACGCAGGAAATTCAACGGCTTATAGGGCGCGCCTTGCGGGCTGGCGTGGATCGCTCGGCGCTGGGGGAGCGGCAGATTGTGATTGATTGCGATGTGTTGCAGGCCGATGGCGGCACGCGTTGCGCGTCGATCACGGGGGGCTGGGTTGCCCTGCGTTTGGCGATGAACAAATTGCTGAAATCTGGCGTGATCGTGTCTGATCCGATGATTGATCACGTGGTTGCCGTGTCCAGTGGCATTTATGCGGGGCAATCGGTGCTGGATCTGGACTATGCCGAGGATTCGACCGCAGGCACGGATGGGAATTTCATCATGACGGGTCGCGGTAAGTTGATCGAAATCCAGATGTCGGCCGAGGGCGCGACATTTTCCCGCGCCGAGATGGATCAGTTGCTGGACCTGTCCCTGCGCGGCGGTGCGGATCTGGTTGCTGCACAAAAAGCAGCTTTGGGATTGGCATAATGCGCCGATTTTCGGGGGATCGGCTGATCGTCGCCACGCATAACGCCGGCAAGCTGCGCGAGATAGAGGCGTTGCTTGCGCCTTTTCAGGTTCAGGCAGTTTCCGCAGGATCGCTGGGCCTGCCCGAACCTGTGGAAACCGAGTCGACCTTTGTCGGTAACGCACGGATTAAGGCCCATGCGGCGGCGCGGGCAACAGGCTTGCCTGCGCTGGCGGACGATTCTGGCATTTCCGTCGACGCGTTGGGTGGGGCACCTGGGGTCTATACCGCCGATTGGGCTGAAACCCCGAAGGGCCGCGATTTTCACATGGCAATGACACGCACTTGGGCGATGTTAGAGACTGCGGCTGCGCCTTTGCCGCGTCATGCGCAGTTTCGCAGTACCTTGGTTTTGGCATGGCCTGATGGTCATGATGAGGTGTTTCAGGGCGTTCTGGCGGGGCAAGTGGTCTGGCCAATGCGCGGCGATAACGGTCACGGCTATGATCCGATTTTTCAGCCTGACGGATCAACGCGGACCTTTGCAGAAATGACTGATGCCGAAAAGAACGCGATCAGCCATCGCGGGCAGGCTTTTGAAAAGCTAATTGCCGGTTGTTTCACGTGAAACAATTGGGGGGATTTGGTCTGTATCTGCATTGGCCGTTTTGCGCGTCCAAATGCCCCTACTGCGATTTTAACAGCCATGTGGTCGCCAATATCGACCAAAACGCGTGGAAGTCTGCCTATCTGGCAGAGATTGACCGCGCAGGCATCGAAACAGCGGGGCGCAGGTTAGATACTGTATTTTTTGGCGGTGGCACGCCATCCTTGATGGATCCTGATTTGGTTGCGGCCATTATCGATAAAATCCGCCGCACTTGGCCGATGCGCAATGATCCCGAAATCACATTGGAAGCAAATCCTTCGTCCATCGAGGCTGGGCGGTTCAGCGCCTTTCAACAGGCGGGGGTCACGCGCGTCTCGATGGGGATGCAGGCAATGAATGACGACGATTTGAAACGCCTAGGCCGCTTGCATACAGCGCGTGAGGCGATGGACGCCTTTGACATTGCCCGTAAATGGTTTGATCGGGTAAATTTTGATTTGATCTATGCGCGGCAGGATCAATCATTGACCGATTGGCGTGCCGAATTATCGCGCGCGCTGGCATTAGCGGTCGATCATCTTTCGCTGTATCAATTGACAGTCGAGGATGGCACCGCGTTTGGCGACCGCTTTCATGCGGGCAAATTGGCGGGCCTGCCTGATGATGACACGTCCGCGGATATGTATGCCCTGACCCAAGAGCTGACGACGAAACATGGAATGCCTGGCTATGAGATTTCCAATCACGCCGCCCTGGGCGCTGAATCGCAACATAATCTGATCTATTGGCGTGGCGGCGATTACATTGGCATTGGTCCGGGGGCGCATGGACGGCTGACCTTGGGCGACCAACGTTGGGCAACCGAATGCCCAAAGCCGCCGATGATTTGGCTGGACATGGTGCGCACCCAAAACAATGGTGAGCTGCCGCGCAGCCTATTGGGGCGTGACGAACGCGCCCTAGAGTATCTGATGATGTCGATGCGCCTGCGCGAAGGGATGGATATTGCGCGATATAACGATATCTCTGGGCGCAATTTGAATGCACAAGCGGTTCAACATTTGACCGATATCGGCAAGGTCCGCACCGAAAATGGCCGTCTTATCGCGACGGATGACGGGCGCATTGTGCTAAACGCGGTTCTGCGCGCCCTTAACGATTAACCGCGTCGACCAGCGCCAAGGCACGACACAACAGGTCTAGATCATCCAAATCAGCGTATTTGATTTGCAAAACGCCGCTTTGACCATTCGTGTCATGCTGGATCGTTACGGCCATTTTCAAATTGGCTGCAAGATCAGATTCCAAGGCCCGCGTATCCGCGTCTTTCGTCATCCCTTGGCCGCGTTGGGCCTTGTTCGTGCCGCTTTCGGTTGGTTTACGCACCAAATCCTCGACGGCGCGCACCGACAATCCCTGTGTCACGATTTGTTTGGCCAAATCAGACGCCGCATCATTGCCCACCAAGGCGCGGGCATGACCAGCCGACAGCGCGCCGTTGCGCAGCAATTCTTGAACATCCGCCGGCAGGTTCAGCAGCCGCAAAAGATTTGCGATGTGACTGCGACTGCGGGACAGACCCTCTGCAATTTTTTCCTGTGTATGGCCAAATTTATCCATCAACTGACGATAGGCCTCGGCCTCATCCAGCGGGTTAAGATCTGCGCGCTGGATATTTTCGATGATGGCGATTTCCAACATCTCTACATCGCTGAAATCACGGATAATCACGGGCAATTCGTGCAAATTTGCCGCCTGAGAGGCGCGCCACCGGCGCTCGCCTGCAACAATCTCATAGCGTCCATTGTCAGCGGGACGAACGATCAGCGGCTGAATAACGCCTTTGGCACGGATAGAATCGGCCAGTTCCGCCAAGGCTGTCGCATCAAAACTGCGGCGCGGCTGATTTGGATTTGGGAAAATACGTTCAATCGGCAGGGTCGAATCAGGCAAGCGCGCCGTTTGGGTATCGCCCATACCCGCATCCATATTCACATCCGCCATCAAGGCTGACAGGCCCCGCCCCAAACCGCGCCGATCCGATTTCTTTTCCATAAAATAACCTTTCAGATTAACGGGCGATAGGGTGACGGGCCACCACTTCGGAAACAAGGGCACGATAGGCCTCGGCCCCGCGCGATCCTGTGTCATAGGTCAAGACCGATTGCGCATAAGACGGCGCTTCGGACAGGCGGACATTGCGCGGGATAGTTGTTGCAAACACCAAATCGCCCAAGGTTTCGCGCACATCTGCCTCGACTTGTTGCGACAGACGATTTCGGCTGTCGACCATGGTCAGAACCACGCCTTCAATGCGCAGCGCGGGATTTGCGCTTTGACGGACTTCGCGAATGGTGACCATAAGTTGCGACAGACCCTCCATAGCGAAAAATTCGGCCTGCAACGGCACCAAAACCGAGTTGCTCGCGACCAGTGCATTGATCGTCAACAAACTAAGAGAGGGCGGGCAATCAATCAGCACAAAGTCAAAGCCGTAAGCCGCCATTTCAGGGCCGTGCAATGCACCGCGCAACAAAAAACTGCGCTTTTCATTAGACACAAGATCGATGTCCGCTGACGCAAGGTCTGCATTGGCAGGCGAAATGAACAGGCCTGCAGTCTTGGATTCTTGGATCACATCGGACAAGGCCGCATCAGACAACAGCAAATCATAGCTGGTTTTGCTACGCGCCGATGGTGCAATCCCAAGACCTGTCGAGGAGTTTCCCTGCGGATCCAGATCCACCAACAGAACCTTTGCACCACGTTCGACCAAACCTGCCGCCATATTGATTGCAGTTGTCGTTTTACCAACCCCGCCCTTTTGATTGGCGATAGAAATAATTCTGGGCACAGACATTGGTAATCCCCTAATGTTTTCTGATATCTTTGATGACCAAGACAGCGGCCAGCGGATCAGTCAGGCTTTCGTTTATGTCACAGTCAAAGCGCCATGTTTTGCGGGCTTCATCAATTTCTTCTTGGGCTGATTTCCCTTTGGAAAACACAGCGACGCCCGACTCGTGTAGATGGTATTTGGCATATTCCAGCAGGGTTGTTAAAGGGGCCAATGCCCGCGCTGACAGTGTTTTTGCGCCCATTGGCGAGATAGTTTCCACCCTGTCATTCGTGACGCGCAAATCCAGCCCCAGCACCCGCGCGGTTTCACGCAAAAACGTGCATTTGCGCTGATCTGATTCGACCAAAATAACATCAGCGCCCAGAATGGACATCACGATGCCCGGTAAACCGCCACCGCTGCCGATGTCCAACCACAAACCCACCGGCGCGCCGAATCGGTGTATTTGCGCCGAATCCAGCAAATGGCGCTGCCAAATTTGATCCACTGACGATTTCGACACCAGATTGATTGTCTTGTTCCATTTTTCGATCTGGTGGCAATAAGCGATGAGCCGTTCGTGTGTTTCACGTGAAACATTCAGCCAATCAGGCAGGGGGAAAACATTCATGCGCGCTGTTTGCCCTGCTTGCGCAGACCCGCCATAATCAGCAGCAGCGCGGCAGGGGTAATCCCCTCTAACTTACTGGCCTGATTGATATTTGCGGGCCGCTGGCGGTTCAGTTTCAACGTCAGCTCATTTGACAGACCCGAAAGCGCATTGAAATCGAAATCGGCAGGGATGATCTGATCCTCGTCGTTTTTCAGCCGTGCGATGTCCTTTTGTTGCCGGTCTATGTATTGCACATAGAGCGAGTCTTTGGCGACTTGATCCTGAATTTCTGGGGAAAATGCCGCAAAGTCAGGCACCAAAGCGATGATCTTATCCATGTTGCAGTCTTGCAATGCCAACGCCTCAAGACCCGTTTTGCGATTGCCATCTTGGCTGATCATAATGCCCGCGTCGGCCAAAACCTTACTGGTCATAGACACATTGGCCAGCGTTTGCGTGGCAGCGGCCAGCGCCTGCATCTTGGCATGGTGCAACCCAGCCCGATGATCCGACACACAGTCCAACGCTATCGCCTGATCGGTCAGTCGCTGATCCGCGTTATCAGCGCGCAGTGTCAGGCGATATTCGGCGCGCGAGGTAAACATACGATAAGGTTCGGTCACGCCGTAAGAGGTCAAATCATCCACCATGACGCCGATATAGCTGTCGGTGCGGCTGAACAGGACGGGCGGGCGCGACAGGGCCGCGGCGGCGGCATTCAGCCCTGCCACCAAGCCCTGCGCCGCGGCCTCTTCGTAACCCGTGGTGCCGTTGATCTGCCCCGCCATAAACAGGCCCGACAGCGCCCGCAATTGCAGGGTTTGATCCAAGCCGCGCGGATCAAAATAATCATACTCAATGGCATAGCCGTGCTGTGTAATTTTCACATCCTCTAGCCCGAAAATACTGCGAACATAGGATTCTTGGACCTCTGCGGGCAGAGATGTGGAAATGCCGTTTGGATAGACTGTGTGATCGTCCAAACCTTCGGGCTCTAAAAAGATCTGATGGTGGTCTTTGTCGGCGAATCGCACGACTTTATCCTCAATCGAGGGGCAATAACGTGGGCCGACGCCTGAAATATGCCCACCATACATGGCAGAGCGCCCCAGATTTTCCCGCACAATATCATGCGTGCGTTCATTGGTTTGGGTGATGCCGCAGGAAATTTGCCGCACAAAGGGCGCGGAGTTCAGAAAGGAAAACATCACAGGGACATCATCGCCAGGTTGGCTGTCCAAAGCATCCCAACGAATACTGCGCCCGTCCAAGCGTGGCGGCGTGCCCGTTTTCAGCCGCCCGCGTTGCAAATCCAGGTCCGCCAATTGCGCCGCCAACAACTGAGACGGCGCATCCCCCACCCGACCGCCTGGTCGCGACTGATCGCCGACATGGATGACGCCATTCAGAAAGGTGCCTGTGGTCAGAATAACCGACCCCGCGCCAATTTCTGCGCCGTCTGACAATGTGACACCCCGCACTTGGGTGCCGTTTAGAATCAGGCCAGCCACTTCGGCCTGAACGATGGTTAGATTGGGGATCACATTCAACGCTGTTTGAATGGCTGCGCGATACAACGCGCGGTCGGCTTGGGTGCGGGGCCCTTGCACGGCGGGGCCTTTGCGGCGGTTCAGCAGCCGAAATTGGATGCCAGCGCGGTCGGCCGCCTGCCCCATAATTCCATCAAACGCGTCAATTTCGCGGACAAGATGGCCTTTGCCCAGACCCCCTATCGCGGGATTACAGGACATCACGCCGATCGCATCGGCGCGCAGGGTCACCAGCGCCACGGAAACGCCCATCCGCGCCGCCGCAGCAGCCGCCTCGGCCCCCGCATGACCGCCACCGACGACCAGAACATCAAAATGTTTCACGTGAAACGCTCCTATTTTCCGATGCAAAAGCTACTGAAAATTTCTCCCAGCAGCATTTCAACGTCTACGCGGCCCAATAGCGCCTCTAGGGCGTTCAAGGCAACCCTTAGTTCTGCGGCGATCAACTCGGGCTGATCGCCTGCGCGGGGCAATGCCGATTTGGCGGCATTCAGCGCGGAAATGCCGGTCTGAACCGCGATTCGATGGCGTTCACGGATCAGCACACCCGCCGATGCTGTGCGCCGTTCTAATATCTGACCAATTTTTTCAATCAGATCGTCAATCCCCTGACCCGTTTTACCCGACAACCCTTGCCCGTCGCGCAGATCAGATTTGCCCAAATAAACCAAATCATCTGGCAAAGGCGCGGTCAGCAGCACCTCATCCGCCGATTGCAGCAGGAATATCCGCAGATCCGCGTCCGCCGCGCGGCTGATGGCGCGGGAAACGCCCATAGATTCAACAACATCATCGGTTTCGCGCAGACCCGCTGTGTCCAACAAGGTCACCGCAAAGCCTGCGATATCCAACCGAACCTCGATAATATCGCGCGTCGTGCCCGCGATATCGGAAATAATGGCGGCATCCCGCCCCGCAAGCGCATTCAATAAGGTGGATTTGCCCGCATTGGGCGCACCCAAAATCGCCACCTCGAACCCATCGCGGATGCGTTCTGATATCGCGCTGACAGTTTCGCGATGCAAATCAGACAATACAACGTCAATCAATTCGCGCACTTCGGGGACAACGTCGACGGGCACATCTTCGTCGGCAAAGTCAATCGTAGCCTCAATCAATGCGGCGGCGCGCAGCAGGGCTTGGCGCCAACCTTCAACCTTTTTTCCAATCGCGCCAGACAGAACCCGCACCGCCTGTTTGCGTTGTGCTTCGGTGTCGGCGTCGATTAGATCGGCCAGACCCTCGACTTGGGTTAAATCCAGCTTGCCATTTTCCAGCGCACGGCGGGTGAATTCTCCCGCCTCTGCCATGCGCAGATCTAAGGTCGATAAGATCTGCAACACCCGTGCCACGACGGCGTTGCTGCCATGCAAATGCAATTCGGCGCTGGGTTCACCCGTAAAACTGGCATAATCAAAGGTTAGAACCAGCGCCTCATCCAGCACATCGCCCTGCCAGACCAAGCGCCGCAGTTTGGCGACCCGCATAGGGGGCAGATCGCACAACTGCGCCACGGCGTCATGCGCCCTTGGCCCCGATATCCGCACCACCGCCACCCCAGCACGACCCCGCGCAGTCGCCAGCGCATAAATCGTATCCATGGCGATTTAGCTGTTCATCGACTCAAAGAATTCGCCGTTGGTTTTGGTTTGTTTCAACTTGCCCAACAGGAATTCGATGGCGTCCGTCGTCCCCATCGGGTTCAAAATACGGCGCAAAACATAGGTCTTTTGCAGATCGGTTTTTTCGATCAGCAAATCTTCTTTGCGCGTGCCCGATTTCAGAATGTCGATGGCAGGGAAAACGCGCTTATCCGCAACCTTACGATCCAGAACGATTTCACTGTTGCCCGTGCCTTTGAACTCTTCAAAGATCACCTCGTCCATGCGCGAGCCTGTATCGATCAAGGCGGTCGCAATGATCGTCAACGACCCGCCTTCTTCGATGTTGCGCGCCGCACCAAAGAACCGCTTGGGGCGTTGCAGGGCGTTGGCATCCACACCCCCTGTCAGAACCTTACCCGACGATGGCACCACGGTGTTAAACGCGCGCCCCAGACGCGTGATGCTGTCCAGCAGGATCACCACATCGCGTTTGTGTTCCACCAGACGTTTCGCCTTTTCAATCACCATTTCGGCGACGGCAACGTGACGGGTGGCAGGTTCGTCAAAGGTGGAGGAAACAACCTCACCCTTCACGCTGCGCTGCATATCGGTCACCTCTTCGGGGCGTTCATCAATCAAAAGCACGATCAGATAACATTCGGGGTGATTCGCGGCGATGGAATTGGCGATATTTTGCAACAGAACCGTCTTACCCGTGCGCGGCGGCGCCACGATCAGGGCGCGTTGGCCTTTGCCGATGGGGCAAACCAGATCGATGATACGGGCAGAGCGGTCTTTGATCGTCGGATCCTCAATTTCCATTTTCAGGCGTTCATCGGGATACAAAGGCGTTAGGTTGTCGAAATGCACCTTGTGACGCGCCTTTTCAGGGTCATCAAAGTTGATCCGCGTCACCTTGGTCATGCAGAAATAGCGCTCATTGTCGCGTGGGGCCGCGATCACACCTTCAATTGTGTCGCCGGTCCGCAAGGAAAATTGGCGCAGGATTTCGGGCGAAACATAAATATCATCAGGCCCGGGCAGATAATTCGCCGATGGGCTGCGTAGGAATCCAAACCCGTCTTGCAACACCTCTAGAACGCCGTCGCCGCCAATTTCCCAGCCTTCTTCCGCGTGCTCTTTTAGGATCGAGAACATCATCTCGCCCTTGCGCATGGAGGGGGCGTTTTCAATTTCCCATTCCTCGGCCATCGCCAGCAGTTCTGCGGGTGTCTTGGCCTTAAGATCGGCAAGGTTCAAATGTTCAACAGTCAAGAGAGTTCTCCAGCAGGGACCAGCGATTGGTCAAAGTGCATATGTCACAGGAAAGCGGGATAGCCGAATGGCTGCGCTGCGCCCAGTTAGGCGGCATCCTATGAAAAGTCAAGTTTTCAGAATTTCACGATCACCGATACGACAATCGCGATCAACAGCAGGGTCGGGACCTCATTCGCGATGCGGTAATCGCGGCCTGACAATTGATTGCTGCCATCCGCCAATCTTTTGCGTGCGCCACCCAGCCACATATGAAATATGGTCATAGCGATCACTGACGCGGCCTTGACCCAAGGCCAGGCCATCGACCAATCCACAATCCCCGGAATGCCCACCAAGGCCAGACCAAAAACCCAAGTCGCGATCATCGCGGGGTTCATAATCGCCTTTAACAACCGCCGTTCCATAACCGCAAAGGTCTCTAGTGTGGCGGCGCCCAAATCCGCGCGTTCCACGTGGTAGACATACAACCGCGGCAGATAAAACAACCCCGCCATCCACGCGATCACCGAAATCACGTGCCCCGCCTTAATCCACAAATACCAATCGGCCATCGCCAAACCCCTTTGCTTACTTCTTCTTAAAGAAAGATTCTTAAGAAGGAAGATGATGTTGTAGGCCCTATGGATAACTGAATTTCCCAAAATGCCCACTGTTTTATGAACAGGGGTAAGCCTGTGGGTAAGGCGGGAAAATTGTGGCGGCAAATTGAACCATGGCCCAGAAACGCCACGTTTTAGGGCAATTTTGGGCAAAAAAATTTCGGGATAAGTTTTCAACAGATTGTGGCGCGCAAACGCTACAGGCTTGGGGCGAAAGGTTATGCGCTTGTGGGCGGTCGGTTTGATTGGCCCCTGTGTCTTGACAAAACCCCGCCGCTTTGGCCTTGATCAACGAAAGGTGTCAATTTGGGCCAATCGGCACCCAAGAACAAATCCAGTTTTTCCACAGGAACATCCCAATGCAGCGCGACCTAATTCTGGCCTCTTCCTCGCAGATCAGACGGGATTTGTTGCAAAACGCGGGTCTGAACGTTGTGATCGTGCCCCCCCGCGTGGACGAAGACGCGATCCGTGATGCAATGATTTCTGACGGGGCCAATCCGCGCGATATCGCCGACACTTTGGCCGAGGCAAAGGCCCGCAAAGTGGCGGGCAAATATCCCAGCGGTTTGGTTTTAGGGTGCGATCAGATATTGGCGCAAGGCACGCAGATTTTCTGCAAAGCAGACACCTCGGACGGCGCGCGGGCGCAATTACAGGATCTGCGCGGCAAGACCCATCAACTTTTGTCGGCGCTGGTGTTATACGATTCGGGAACGCCGATTTGGCGGCACGTTTCGGTGGCGCGCCTGACCATGCGCGATCTGTCTGACGGCTATTTGGACGGATATCTGTTGCGTCACTGGCCCGCTGTTGGGGATGCTGTCGGATGCTATAAACTTGAGCAAGAGGGCGCGCGTTTGTTCACGGATATCGAGGGTGATTATTTCACCGTTTTGGGCCTGCCCTTGTTGCCGTTATTGAATTATTTGGCAGTGCGGGGGTTTATTGAATCATGACACAAATTCCCCTTGCAGGCGTGATCGGCCATCCCATTTCGCACAGTAAATCCCCCGCGCTGCACGGGTTTTGGCTGTCGCGTATGGGGATAAAGGGGCATTATATCCCGATGGATATTGCCCCCGATAACCTAAGCATCGCTTTGAAAACCCTACCGAAGTTGGGGTTCCAAGGGGTCAATGTCACAATTCCCCACAAAGAGACGGTCTTGGCCCTTGCCGATGTGGTTACCGAAGCGGCCGCGCAAATCGGGGCGGCCAATACGATCACCTTTTTGCCAGATGGTCGCGTTCATGCGGATAACACCGATGGTATAGGGTTTATGCAAAACCTGCGGCAAAACGGCTGGGCCCCAAATGGCGTGGCGGCGGTTTTGGGCGCGGGGGGTGCCGCGCGCGCGGTGATTTGGGCGCTGTTAGATGCCGGTATCGACGAGGTGCGCCTGTCGAACCGCACGCGGTCTAGGGCGGATGCGCTGCAATCGGTGTTCGGGTCGCGCTTGCGAATTTATGATTGGGACGCAACACCAGCTATGCTGCAAGGGGCGATGACCGTGGTCAACACAACATCGTTGGGTATGGCAGCGAATGGCGATTTCCCCTTTGATTTCAGCGCGCTAAACGCCGGTGCCACGGCAACCGATATTGTCTATAACCCCTTGGAAACCGTGTTTTTGCAACAGGCAAAGGCGCGCGGGTGCCATACGATTGACGGCCTTGGTATGTTGCTCCACCAAGCGGCACCAGGGTTCGCGCGGTGGTTTGGCGAAATGCCATCCGTCGATCAAGCCAGCCGAGATGTGGTGCTATGAGCTATTGTTTGGGTCTGACGGGATCGATTGGGATGGGCAAAACCACGACGGCGGCAATGTTTGCGGCGCGTGGGGTGCCCGTTTGGGACGCGGATCAAACTGTTCATCGCCTGTATCAGGGGGCGGCGGTCGGGCCGATGCGCGCCGCTTTTCCAGATTGTATCATAGACGGCATTGTTTCACGTGAATCGTTGCGCACCATGATCGCGGCCAACCCCGCCATTTTGGACAAAATCCAATCGGTCATTCATCCAATGATCGCAACGGACCGCGCCGAGTTTATCATCACAGCTACAGCGCCGATCATCCTGCTGGATCTGCCCCTTTTGTTTGAAATCGGCGGTGAACAGATCTGCGATGGCGTCGTTGTCGTCACCGCCCCCGCCGATGTTCAACGTGCCCGCGTCCTTGCCCGCGGACAGATGACAGAGCAGCAGTTTGACATGATCCTATCGCGGCAAATCCCTGATGCCGAAAAACGCGCCCGCGCCGATTGGGTGGTTGAAACCACGAATTTGGCCGATACACAGATCAAGGTCGATCAGATCTTGGCCGAGATTAAGGATGTCATGAATGCGTGAAATCGTCCTTGATACCGAAACCACAGGCTTTGAGCCGTCCGAGGGGCACCGTATCGTCGAAATTGGCGCTGTGGAGTTGTTTAACCATTTGCCGACGGGGCGCACCTATCATCAATATATAAACCCCAAACGCGCTATGCCAACGGCGGCATTCGACGTGCACGGCTTGGGTGATGACTTTTTGCGCGATAAACCCGAATTTGCCAGCATTGCCGCCCAGTTTTTGGCGTTTATCGCCGATGCGCCGCTGGTGATCCACAACGCCAGTTTTGACATGAAATTCATCAATCACGAACTAAAGGCGGCGGGTCTGATGCCTTTGCCAATGAATCGCGCGGTTGACACGTTGATTATCGCGCGCAACAAATTCCCAGGCTCGCCCGCGTCTCTAGACGCGCTGTGCCGCCGCTTTGGGGTCGACAACTCGGCCCGAGAAAAGCATGGCGCGTTGCTGGATTCGGAAATTCTGGCCGAAGTATATTTGGAATTGGTGGGCGGTCGTCAGCCTGATTTTGTGTTGAACACAGTGGCCCAGCAGGCAGACTTATCTGACCCAAGCGATACCACATGGCGGCCAACACCGCGCCCGAACCCCCTGCCAAATCGAATCACCGAGACAGAGGCCGAGGCGCATCAGGCGCTGGTTGATAAAATCGGCACCAGCGCCCTTTGGTTGCAAAAACGTTAGATTAGGCCTGCGCTGTTTGCGTGCGGCGCGCGGCTTCTTGGCGGTAAAGCGCCAGAAAATCCACTGTATCGATGTTCAGTGGCGGAAAGCCCGCATCCCGCGTTACGTCCGAGATAATCCGACGCACAAAGGGAAACAACAGGCGCGGACATTCGATCAACAAAAACGGATGAAGCTGATCTTCGGGGACACCCTCGATCTGAAAAATGCCGCCATAATCCAATTCCATCAAAAACAACGGCTCATTTGTGTTTTTGTTGGTTGAGGTGATTTTGAACTTGGTGATGACATCATATTGGTTGTCCACCGCACGCTTGCGGCCATCCAAACTCACGCCGACCTGAATATCGGGCTGGACATCACCGCCCGAAATCCCCTTTAGGGCCACAACGTTTTCAAACGACATATCGCGCACATATTGTGCCAAGACCGACATTTTGATTTGCGGCGTGCCGCCTGCCTCTTCAGCCATTTCTAAACCCTCAACTCCAAAATTCACGCCGTCCGTATCAGGTCTGACGGCCCTTCTCAAT
Source organism: Cypionkella sp. (assembly GCA_040398785.1). Classification (GTDB taxonomy): domain Bacteria; phylum Pseudomonadota; class Alphaproteobacteria; order Rhodobacterales; family Rhodobacteraceae; genus Cypionkella. The sequence continues at coordinate 79,055 of JBBATJ010000005.1, forward strand.
GGTCTTGGTTTTCAATTGACCAAGAGCGGTGCGCGGGTTTGGCGGTGACATCGACAAAATCCCCCTCTAGAATATCATCCGCTGGGGTCATGCCGCGTCGTTTGGCCAGATCGCTGAACTTGGCAAGAGCGCTGACCGTGACCAGACCGATGATCAGGCTGCGAACAGGCCGGATCAACAGCAAAAGCCCTATCATGTCGGTGAAAAAACCAGGCAAGATCAAACAGACCGCCGCCAAGAAAACCAAAAGCTGGTGCGCAACAAACACCAAGGCATCCTTGCGGCTTGTCATGCGGGGCTTGGGGCGTTTCTGGCTGCGCAACACCGCGACACCCAGAAAAAACGTCCCTAATATCACCGCCAAAGTGGCCAATACCCCAATCGCCCCGCCAATGACGACGAACAGAGTAATTTCCAAAATTGGCAAGGCGATCAGCCCGATAAACCCCCATCTCGTCATCTTAATTCCTTTTCTGCGCCCTATGCTGGACTTGGCCCTCAGCAGTCCCTACATAAGGTAAGAAAAGTAGACCACCAACGTGAAACGAGCAAAACGATGAATTCTTCTTTGATCCAATTGATTGTTCTGGCGGCTGTAGCGATTTTTTTAGTCATAAAACTGCGCGCCGTTCTGGGAACGCGCGAAGGTTTCGAAAAGCCACCGCTGCCCGCAGCCACGGATCGGCCAAAGTTTGAGGTGATCGAAGGCGGTCAGGACCGCGACATTTTAGACAACGCGGCAGAGGGATCGGCAACGGCATTGGCCTTGTCGGCGATTAAATCTGCTGAACCTAAGTTTAACACGGGCGAATTTTTGCGGGGCGCGCGCGGCGCATATGAAATGATCCTGATGGCGTTTGAACGTGGGGATTTGACCGCTGTTCGGGGATTTGTTGCGGATGACGTGGCCACGGCGTTTGACGCGGCGATTTCGGCGCGCGGTGCAGGCCACACGGTGCAGGCAAATTTCGTGGGCATCCGCGAACTGGCCTTGGCCGAGGCGGAGTATGACAAGACGACCAAGCAGGCGGAGCTGACTGTGCGATTCGTGGGGGAATTGACAACTGTCACCAAAGACGCGTCAGGACAGGTGATCGCGGGATCAGCCGATCAGATCAAGCGACAGCGCGACGTTTGGACATTCGCCCGCACTTTGGGCAGCAACAATCCCAATTGGGTTTTGGTTGCGACGGGGGACTGATGCGCGGAGCGGCCCTTGCGGTATTTTTTGCCATGAGCTTGGGCCAGCCAGCCACAGCACAGGTTTTGTCATTCAATGACCTGTCAGGTTGGGCCGAAGATGATCATCTTGCGGCGCTGGAAACGTTTTTGGTCACTTGCGATCAGTTGGACGGTGCAGATTGGCAGCCGATTTGCAGATTGGCCGCCAGTGTCACCACGGAACAGGCCGCGAAATCATTTTTCGAGATGGTTTTTCAGCCTGCCCTTATCGGCACGCCGCCTGCGTTGTTCACGGGCTATTATGAACCAGAATTGCCCGGCTCCTTGACAAAAAGCCGCAGTTTTCCTTATCCAATTTACCGCAAACCCGATGATCTGCGCGATGGCGAGGCCTATTACGACCGCAAGTCCATTGAGGCAGGCGCCCTGCGTGGCAAGGGCTTGGAAATCGTCTATCTGCAAGATCCTGTTGAAGCGTTCTTTTTGCAAGTCCAAGGGTCTGGACGGATTAAGCTGAGCAATGGCAAAACTCTGCGGGTCGGGTTTGCGGCAGCGAATGGTTATACCTACCGCTCTGTCGGGCAGGAAATGATCGCGCGCGGCACGTTGACGGCGGATCAGGTTTCGGCCCAAGTGATCCAATCCTATGTGCGCAACAACCCGCGTCTGGGCAAAGAGTTGTTGAACGTTAATCCGTCCTATGTGTTTTTTCGCGTCATTCCTGAACTGACTGCCGATATGGGGCCAATCGGGGCGATGAATAGGTCTATCACCACCCTACGATCCATCGCGGTTGATCCCAGCTTTACGACACTTGGAACGCCCGTTTGGATTGATAAGGACGGTGCAAATCCGATCCAACGCCTTATGATTGCCCAAGATACTGGCGGGGCAATCAAAGGCGCGCAACGGGCCGATATTTTCTTTGGCACAGGTCAGGCCGCAGGCGACGCGGCGGGCAATATCAAAGATGGTGGGCGCATGGTGCAGTTATTGCCGATTGACCGCGCCTTTATGGTTGGCGGCTGATGGCACGTCACCGCACCCTTCGCCCAGACGAGCAGGAAATTTGGCACGCGGTCGCCCGCACGGCCAATCCGCTGCATGGTCATGCCTTTGTGTTGCAACCGCCGAAAACGCCTATACTCCTGAAAACAGAGACGGCAATCGACGCGCCCCAGCCGATCATACCCTTTCGTTTGGGGGAAAAGGCGGTTTTGAAACCCGCCAAGGCGAAACCACCTGTGCTGCAGATGGATGCCAAAAAACACGCGAAAATGACCCGTGGTAAATTGGCCCCTGAGGCGCGAATTGACCTGCATGGAATGACCATGGCCGAGGCACATCCCGAACTGATTCGGTTCATCCTGAACGCCCAATCCGACCAGTTAAGGTTGGTCTTGGTGATTACAGGCAAGGGGAAATTGCGCGATGATTATGGGCCGATCCCGCAACCGATGGGAATTTTGCGCCACAATGTGCCGTTGTGGTTGCGACAAATGCCCCTTGCCCCTGCCGTTTTGCAGGTGACCGAAGCCCACGCCAAACACGGTGGCGCGGGCGCGATTTATGTGTATCTGCGGCGCGGTTAATGCACGACCACGGCGACGGGTTTGCGCGACGCCGATGTGCGATTGCCGATCATTAACCCGCCCACACCCGCGCTGATTTTCACGGTGGCGCCGTCCAAGACCTCGCCTGCCAAAATCATCTCGGCCAGTTGGTTTTGCAGATGATTTTGGATCACCCGTTTCAACGGACGCGCGCCAAACACGGGATCATATCCCTCATCCGCCAGCCATTTTTTCGCCAATTCGTCCAGATCCAGCGTGATCTTGCGGCCCGCAAGCCGCGCCTCAAGCAAGCGCAGTTGGATATCGACAATCGCCCCCATATCGCTGCGGTCCAGCCGTTCAAAGATCACCTGCTCGTCCAGACGATTCAGGAATTCTGGGCGGAAATGATTCCGCACGGCGTCGAACACCTCGGCGCGGGCCGCAGCGGGATTGGCCCCTTCGGGCAATTCTGACAGCGCACGCGCGCCCAGATTGCTGGTCAGGATAATCAGCGTTTGTTTGAAATCGACGCGGCGGCCCTGACCATCGGTTAGGATACCGTCATCCAAGACTTGCAACAAAACGTTGAACACATCGGGATGCGCCTTTTCCACCTCATCGAACAACACCACCTGATAGGGGCGACGGCGCACGGATTCGGTCAAAACCCCGCCCTCGTCATAGCCGACATATCCAGGCGGTGCGCCGATCAGACGGGCAACGGAATGTTTTTCCATAAATTCCGACATATCAATCCGCACCATCGCGCTGTCATCATCAAACAGATACTGCGCGACCGCCTTGGTCAGTTCAGTCTTACCCACGCCCGTTGGTCCCAAAAACAGGAAGCTGCCCAAAGGCCTGTTTTCATCGTTCAACCCTGCCCGCGCACGGCGCACGGCATTGGCCACGGCCATCACCGCTGCCGCCTGACCGATCACCCGCTTGCCAATTTCTTCTTCCATCCGCAGCAGTTTGTCGCGCTCACCCTCCAGCATTTTGCTGGTGGGAATGCCTGTCCACCGCTCGACCACTTCGGCGATTTGTTCGGGGCGCACCGCCTCGGACACCAAAGCATCGCCTTCACGCGCCTCGGATTCCGCCAGTTTCTTTTCCAAACTGGGGATAATGCCATAGGACAATTCCCCCGCCCGCGCCAAATTTCCGTCGCGCTTGGCCTGATCCAATTCCGCCCGCGCCCGATCCAACGATTCCTTAAGGGTGCGCGACGCCTCAAGGCGATCCCGCTCGGATTGCCATTTCGCGGTCATCTCATCGGATTGTTCCAACAGATTGCCCAGTTCGCGTTCCAGTTTGTCCAAACGATCCTTGCTTGCCGCGTCGTCTTCTTTTTTCAGCGCCTCGGCCTCGATCTGCAATTGCAGGATTTGGCGATCCAATTGGTCCAATTCTTCGGGCTTGCTGTCCACTTCCATGCGCAGACGCGACGCCGCCTCGTCGATCAAATCAATCGCTTTGTCGGGCAGAAAACGATCGGTGATATAGCGGTGGCTAAGGGTTGCCGCCGCGACCAAGGCGGAGTCGGAAATCCGCACGCCGTGGTGCAATTCGTATTTTTCCTTAATTCCGCGCAGGATGGAAATCGTATCCTCGACAGTGGGTTCAGACACCAAAACAGGCTGAAACCGCCGCGCCAAGGCCGCATCTTTTTCGACATATTTGCGGTATTCATCCAAAGTCGTCGCACCCACGCAAAGCAATTCCCCCCGCGCAAGGGCGGGTTTGATCAGGTTCGCCGCATCCATCGCGCCATCGGATTTGCCCGCGCCAACCAGCGTGTGCATCTCATCGATAAATAGGATGATATTGCCATCGGCGTTCGTGACCTCATTCAGCACGGCCTTTAGGCGTTCTTCAAAATCGCCGCGATATTTCGCGCCTGCAATCAGCGCGCCCATATCCAGCGCCATCAGTTTTTTATTCCGCAAGGATTCAGGCACATCGCCGTTAACGATCCGCAGGGCCAAGCCTTCGGCAATGGCGGTTTTGCCAACACCAGGTTCGCCGATCAGCACGGGGTTATTTTTCGTGCGCCGCGACAGAACCTGCATGGCGCGGCGGATTTCTTCGTCGCGGCCAATGATGGGATCGATTTTGCCTTGCTCGGCCGCCTCGGTCAGATCGCGGGCATATTTTTTCAGTGCGTCATAGCCGTCTTCGGCGGACGCCGTATCTGCCGTGCGGCCCTTGCGAATTTCATTGATCGCGGCGTTCAGGTTTTGCGGCGTCACAGATGCGCTGGCCAAGATATCCTTGCATGGTCCCGCAACCATGCCAAAACCCATCAAAATCCGTTCCACAGGAACAAAACTATCGCCCGCCTTTTTCGCCAAATTTTCCGCTTCATCCAGCACTTTGACCAAGGCGGGGTCCATAAAGGGTTGCGCATTGCCCGTTACTTTGGGAATTTTCCCCAAGGCAAGCGCCAGACCCGACATCACCAGTTCAGGCGCACCGCCCGCACGGCGAATCAAATTGCTGGCAAGGCCCTGTTCGTCATCCATAAATGCCTTCAGCAGATGTTCCGGCGCGAGGCGCTGATGGTTTTCGCGAATGGCAATGGTTTGTGCCGCCTGAATGAAACCGCGCGCGCGTTCGGTCAGTTTTTCCATATTCATGATCTTCTCCTGATAAGCGCCGTTTTGATGCCCGCAGCACATCCAACGACCTTATGCTAGATTTGGGGGGCCTCGGGCTGATTTGCAATATGATTGCTTAATCATACCGCACAAAGGCAAAGGCCGATCCATCAGGCGACCAGTTTGGCACATTGATGCTGCCTTGCCCGCCGATGAATTCGATCAGGCGGCGGCGGTTGGACCCGTCTGGGTTCATCAGGCACAGCGCCACGGGCAAATCGCGCGGATGACCAAGCGTGCCGCTGGGGTAGGCAAGGTATAGGATATGTTTGCCATCGGGTGACGGATGCGGAAACCAATTCACATAATCATCGGCGAACAGCTTGCGCTGATCCGATCCATCCGCGTTCATCACCCAAATCTGGGCATGACCATCGCGGTCGCAGTTGTAATAAATCAGGCTGCCATCGGCGGAATAATCAGGCCCATCGCAGTGGCCTTCGCCATTGGTTAGGCGGCGTTCAGCCTGCCCAAATTTTTGCACATAAACATCAATTGGCCCTGTGCCCCGCGCCGCGACAAAGGCGATCTCGTCGCCCGAAATCCCATGCCACCAAGACGGGGCTTTTGGCGTGATAAGGGTCACATTTCCCCCCACCGCAGGAATGGTAAAAATCTGCGATCCCTGCCCCAGATGATGAGACGAGAGGATATAGGTCTGCCCATCGGGTGAAATGCCGTGATCGTTGTTGCACCCGCGCGCGACATCGGCGGGAATGTCCATCGGCACGGGGACAAGGCGCGGCGCGTCCAAGGGCACGCGAAACAATCGCCCCTCGCCATTGACCACCAGGTAACTGCCATCAGGCGACCAATTCGGGGCCTCAATCAGCATCTCTGTCTGCAAAACTTGCCGCGCCTGACCCCGCGCCATATTCCAGATCTGCAGATAGGATGTCATTCCCGCGCCTTTGGGGTCAGCAGTTTTTTGGGCCGCAACGCCTCGGCAGCCTTGAACAGGCCAAAGGTTTGGTTGACGTAATTCACCACCCCGCCGATCTGTTCCATATATTTTTGCAATTCGGGCGTGCGTTCACATTCGACAATCTGCACGGGGCGTTCGGGGCCTGTCGATTCGAACTGGCAATAAAACAACGGCTCGCCACGTTTCAGGATGATATCCTTTTTCACATCGTGCCATTCAAACGCCCACATCAACGGACGCGGCCAAGCGTTCAGCGGAAAGCGCCCGCCAAAGATCGTGCCAGGCAATGCATCAGCGCGGTAATGCAAAAACGCCGAAAGCTGGGAGATATAGACCAATTCATCCGCGATGAAACAATAAGGCAGTTGCAACTGAATGGTGGGGCGGTCGGGAAAGCGCCACTCGGTCTCGGACACCAGTGTCAAAACCTCGCCCATCTTATTGGCGCGAATGGGCGACGCCGCACCCGCGCGATTGACCAAGATCGGCTTGCCCTTATCGTCGCGCCCAAATCCGATGTGCAGATCAAACGGGCATTTGACCATGAAATAGCGGCTTTCCAGCTGGATCACGGCGGGGCAGCGGCTTGCGCTTTTCGAGTGTGTCTTGTTGGTTTGGCGAAACATCACGCGTTCTGGCGGATCATACATCACCGCGCCCTTGTCACTGGTCAAAAACCAGCCGACTGTGACGGGGCCAGAGTCTGGCCCATCCTCGGGGCGGTCAAAATTGACGTTGATTTCCATATCGCACCTTTCAAACTTTGCGAACAGAGTCGGCATAAATTTGCCCGCTGTCAATGTGCCCAAACTGTCGCCGCCCTGCCATGGCAGCACCTAGCAGACCCGCATCGACGGATGTTTGCGCACAGACGACGACGGGCGCGTGCGTTTCCCGCAGAATTTTCCCGCGCACGGCACGATCCAAGGCTGCAATCAATTTCGGCGCATTGGCCAGACCCCCGCCCACAGGCACGATATCGGCGTTCAACAAATTGATCGCCATCGCCAAGGGGCCAGCGACCAAATCCAACCAGCGGGGCACGGCGGGATCCGTTCCGCCCTGTTCCCAATCGCGCACGATGTTCGCGGCCTGTCCCGTGCCCAGTCGTTCCAACCCACGGGCAGAGCCAACGGTATCCAAACACCCCACCTGTCCACAGCCACAGGGCCATGCAGGATTTTGCACAATCGGCCCATGCCCCCATTCCCCCGCCCCCGCGATCACCTCGCCGTTCAGAACAACCCCACCGCCAACGCCGCTGCCCAGAATAATCGCAAAGACGCGGGAAAACCCCTGCCCCGCGCCATGCCCCGCCTCGGCCAAGGCAAAGGCATCGGCATCGTTCAAAACCAAAACAGGACAGGCAAAGGCCGCCGCAAAAACCGCCCTCACATCCGTGCCATTCAAACAGGGGATATTGGCGATTTTGCTGACAGGCCCAATCGCGCCCGCAATCGACACGGCCACCCCGATCATATTGGGCTGGGAAAACCCAACCAAGGCCGCCAGCAACTGCCCCAAATCGTCGACGGGGGTGGCAACCTCGCCCAGCGAAATCAACGCATCCCCCTGCGACAAAGCCGCCTTGATCCGCGACCCGCCGATGTCAAAACACAAGATCATCGCCAACCCTTTCTTGACACAAGCGTCATCCTGCCCCATCACGCCCGAAAACAGAAAGCCGCGCAATGCCTGATGATCGCCTTATCGTTGCCCTTGATGTGCCGAACCTGCTGCAAGGGATGGAAATCGCCAAAACCTTGGGCGATTCGGTGTCGTTTTACAAAATAGGTTTGGGGATGCTGACGGGCGGCGGACTTGCGCTTGCTAATGAGCTGAAACAAGAACACGGCAAGCGGATTTTTCTGGATATGAAGCTGTTTGACATCGGCGCGACCGTTCAGGCGGCGGTGCGGGGTCTGGTGCAATATGATCTGGATTTTCTGACGGTGCACGGCGATCCCCAAGTTGTCGCGGCGGCGGCAATGGGCAAAGGGGCGGCGCAGACCAAGATTTTGGCCGTGACCATCCTGACCAGTTTGGACCGCAACGATCTGGATGCCAATCTAATAAAGGCGGGGGATCTGGCGGAACTGACGATTGAACGCGCGGCCCGCGCGTTAGAGGCGGGTGCGGATGGTGTGATTGCCAGCCCCCAAGAAGCCGCCCGCATTCGTGCCCTACCGCAAGCGGTTGGCAAGTTGATTGTCACCCCTGGGGTGCGGCCCATGGGTGCGGCGCTGGGCGATCAAAAACGGGTGGCAACGCCGGCGCAGGCGCTGATCGATGGGGCCGATCATATTGTCATCGGACGCCCGATTTGGGCGGCGGACGATCCACGCGCGGCGGCCCTTGCGGTCTTGCGGGAAATTGCAAGATAGACAGGCCGCGGACAGGGGGCCATAATCGCCCCATGCTGTGCCGCGATTGCCTGACCCGATTTGAGAGGGGCGCAAGATGCCCATCTTGCCGCTCGCCAAGGATATTGTCCCATCCCGAACTGTTCGATCTGACCATCGCCCATATGGATTGCGACGCGTTTTATGCATCGGTCGAAAAGCGCGACAATCCCGATCTGCGCGACCATCCCTTGATCGTGGGCGGCGGCCATCGCGGCGTGGTCTCGACCGCCTGTTATCTGGCGCGGATCCATGGCGTGCGATCCGCCATGCCGATGTTTCAGGCGCTGAAATTGTGCCCGCAGGCGATTGTCGTCCCACCGCGCATGGCGGCCTATGTAGAGGCCTCGCGCGCCATTCGGTTCATGATGGAAAAACTGACGCCCTTGATCGAACCCCTGTCCTTGGACGAGGCATTTTTGGATCTGACGGGCACGGCGCGGCTGCATGGCGCGCCGCCTGCGGTGATGCTGGCCGGCCTTGTGCGGGATATGCAGGACCAACTGGGTCTGACGGGATCAATCGGTCTGTCGCATAACAAATTTCTGGCTAAGATCGCGTCGGATCTGGACAAACCGCGCGGGTTTTCGGTGATTGGTCGGGCCGAGACGCAGGATTTCCTTGCCCCCAAATCGGTGAAAATCATCTGGGGGGTGGGGGCCGCGACCCAAGGCGCGCTGGAAAAAGCGGGGATCAGAACGATTGCCGATCTGCGCCGTTGGGGGCGGGATGATCTGTCTGCCCGTTTCGGCAGCATGGGGGAACGTCTGTTCAAACTATCGCGTGGTTCAGACAGCCGCCCTGTGATGCGCGACGCGGCCGTGAAATCCATCAGCAAGGAAACGACGTTCTTTGAGGATACCTCTGACCCCGACCTTTTGGACGGGCATTTGTGGCGATTGTCCGAACAGGTCGCCGACCGCGCCAAGGCCAAGGGATTGGCGGGCCGCACGGTGACCTTGAAACTCAAACGCAGTGATTTCACCCAGATCAGCCGCCGTCAGGCCCTGTCAGACCCCAGCCAACTGACCGACCGCATTTATCGCCATGCGAAAGCCATGTTTGACCATGCGGTGCATATGGGCCCGTTTCGCCTGATCGGGGTGGGTATTTCCGATCTTGGCCCCGACGCGAACGCAGATCAAAACGCCGATCTTTTGGACCCAGATGCGACCAAACGGGCGGCCACGGAACGCGCCACAGACGCCATTCGCGCTAGGTTCGGTAAGGACGCGATTGTAAAGGGCCGTGCCCTGCGCTGATTACTCGGCAGCGACGGATATCTGATCGCGGCCCCATTCTGTGATCTGCCCAATCGCCTTTGAAATACGCCGTTGCACAGACGCAAATTCGGCCAAGGGGATAATCCGCGCCTCGTCCATATACAGGCTGCGGTCGATTTCGATCTGCACGACATCGCGCCGCGCAAAGGGGCGGCCATAGCTTTGGGCGATATAGGCGCCAGCAAAGGGGGCATTGCGCGCCACCTTGAAACCGGCGCTTTGAAAGGCGGCCTCAATCATATCGCTGACCTCGCCGCGCGCGGCGGCCCCGTGGCGGTCGCCCAAAACGATATCCGCCCGCCGTTGACCATGGCGCATATGCATTTCTATCGCCTCATGCGGCATAGAATGGCAATCAATCAAAATCGCCTGACCAAAGCAGCGGTGCGTTTCGTCCAGCAATAATTTCAGCGCCGCATGATAGGGCAACCACGCCTGCGCAATCCGCGCCTGCGCCTGTTCCAGCGGTATTTTGCCCGAATAAATCAGCCGCCCCCCCGATACAACGCGCGGAATCACCCCCAGACCAGAGGCAACGCGCGGATTGTGCGGCGTGCGCGGCGCGTCCATGATTAAGGCGGGGTCTAATTCATCGGCGGCGCGGTTTAGATCGATATAGGCGCGCGGATAAACCGCATTCAAAATCGGCGATCCATAGCGCGTCGCGTCGCCAAACAGTTGATCCACATAGGCATCTTCCGAGGATCGAATCATCTGTGCGTTCAAAATCGTCTGCGCCAAAAACGCCGCTGGATAAGCGCGCCCAGAATGTGGGGATGCAAAAACCACCGCATTCGTCTGCCGTTCGGGCCGCAGAATTTGAAAATGATCGTGCAAAACTCTCTCCAGTTGATAAACCACTATAAACGCAAACGATTGCGCGCGGATACCCCTTGATCCGCCCAGCAACTCTGTTTATAGCCGCGCAGACCAACACGGTTTCGCCCGTGCCTTTTGGGCAAGGGCGGATTGTCACGGCAGTGGGCGGTTAGCTCAGCGGTAGAGCACTACGTTGACATCGTAGTGGCCACTGGTTCGATCCCAGTACCGCCCACCATTCACCACCCCGCAAGGGGTAACGCAATTTAACAGGCGCCAAGACGCGCCGCGAAGGAGACAGCCATGAAGGTTGCAAACTCACTCCGCTCGCTGAAGTCGCGTCATCGCGATTGCCAAATCGTGCGCCGTAAAGGCCGCGTTTACGTGATCAACAAGACGCAAAAACGTTATAAGGCGCGCCAAGGTTGATCTTGGCTGGCCTGACGTTCAGCAGCATAGAATAGGCCGCCAAGGGTTCCCTTCGGCGGCTTTTTCATTGGAAAAATCATATGCACCCAAACCCCGCCTTTCGCCAAACCCCAATGGATCGCAATCTAGATTTCGCAAGGTCGCGCGGATTTGGCGCGCTGGCCGTCAACGGCCCGATGGGGCCTATTTTGGCGCATATCCCGTTTATCCTGTCCGCCGATGGCAGCTTTGCCGATTTTCATTTGGCGCGGTCGAACGCGGTGATCCAAAATGGCGTGCCTGCAGGCGCGGTTTTGGCGGTGGCGGGGCCAGACGCCTATATCTCGCCCGATTGGTATGGCATGGCCGATCAGGTGCCAACATGGAACTATGTCGCCGTGCATCTGCGCGGCACAATTCATCCCCTGCCCGAAGATATGCTAGAGCCGCATCTTAATGCCATTTCCGATATGTTTGAGGCCCACCTTGCCCCAAAACCCATCTGGCGCAGTGCAAAGATGGCCCAAGGCGTGATGCCGCGCATGATGCGGATGATCTTGCCTTATCGTCTGCAAATCACCACAGTGGAGGGCACATGGAAACTGGGCCAAAACAAACCTGACGCGGCGCGGTTGGCGGCGGCAGAGGCGCTGGGCCTGTCGGATTTGGCCAGATTGATGAAAGAGATATGATGCAGCTTTACACCTCGCCCACCACACCCTTTGGTCGCAAAATCGCGGTCTTGTTGCACGAAAAATCCCTGCTGGATCGGGTGGCGCTGACGCTGGCCTCTGGCACGCCTTTGGACCCTGGCACCATGCCTGTCGTGCACAATCCCTTGGGCAAAATCCCCGTGCTGGTTTTGGATGGCGGCACGGCGATTTATGACAGTCGGGTGATTACCCGCTATTTGGACGATCACTTTGATTTGGGTATCTATCCCAAAGGGGCGGCGCTGTGGGCGGCACTGACATTTGAGGCCGCCGTTGACGGGATTATCGAAGCGGCGGTTTTGATGGCCTATGAGGTGCGCCTGCGCCCCGATGATCGCCAATTCGCCCCCTGGATCGACGCGCAATGGTCGAAAATCACCCGCGCGCTGGATATGTTGGAAACCGCGCCCCTGTCGGGTGATTTCGATATGCCGCAAATCGCCCTTGCCTGTGCGCTGTCCTATCTGGATTTCCGCCACGACGCGCGGGGCTGGCGCATTGGTCGGCCCAATCTGGCGGCGTGGTATCAAACCCAATCCGCGCGGCAATCGATGGTTTTAACGGCGCAACCTGTAACCTAGGTTGGCCCTCATGGGGATATTTTCTGTCAATTCAAGATAGATCGTCGTGAAAATTATGGGTATCGCCCCCCTGCGCGGCTTTGTCCGCTGGACGGCCCCGCTTTCCTTGGATAAAAGCACCGCCGAAGCGGTTGCACCGCGTTCAAATCATTCGGCGGCAACAGCCGCGCCAAAAGGGAGAAGGTCCGTGTCCCACGCAGACGATACCGCAGGAACCCGTCGGGATTTCCTGTATTACGCAACCGCCGGCACTGGTGCTGTGGTGACGGGTGCTGCAGTTTGGCCTTTGGTCAATCAGATGAACCCTTCGGCCGATACCCGCGCCTTGGCCTCGATCCAAGTCGATGTTTCAGCAGTTGAGGCGGGTTCACAGTTGACAGTGAAATGGCGCGGCAAGCCCGTGTTCATCCGCCGCCGCACACCCGAAGAAATCGACGCAGGCCGCAAGGTTGTGTTGACCGATTTGGTTGATACCAAAGGTGAAAATGCCAACAAACCCGAGTCGGATGCGTTGGACGCCAACCGCACCCTGGATGAGGCGGGCGAATGGCTGGTGATGATGGGCGTTTGCACCCATTTGGGCTGTGTGCCCTTGGGCAATGCGGGCGATTTTGGCGGCTGGTTCTGCCCTTGCCACGGCTCGCATTACGACACAGCAGGCCGTATCCGCAAAGGTCCAGCGCCGCGCAATCTGCCAGTGCCAATCGCGTCTTTCGTGGACGCTACAACCATCAAGCTCGGGTAAGGACAAATCATGGCCGGAATTCCGCACGACCACTACGAGCCAAAGCCAGGCTTTCAAACATGGCTTCACAACCGTTTGCCGATTGTCAGTGTTCTGTATGACACGCTGATGTTGCCCACGCCCAAGAACCTGAACTGGATGTGGATCTGGGGCATTGTTCTGACCTTCTGTCTGGTGATGCAGATTGTCACGGGCATCGTTTTGGCCATGCACTACACGCCGCACGTCGACATGGCGTTCAAATCCATTGAACACATCATGCGCGATGTGAACGGCGGCTATATGTTGCGTTATTTGCACATGAACGGCGCGTCGCTGTTTTTCTTTGCGGTCTATCTGCATATTTTCCGCGGTCTTTACTATGGCAGCTATAAGGCTCCGCGCGAAGTGACGTGGATCATTGGGATGTTGATTTATCTGCTGATGATGGCAACGGGCTTTATGGGCTATGTTTTGCCTTGGGGTCAGATGTCGTTCTGGGGCGCCACCGTGATCACTGGCCTGTTTGGCGCAATTCCTGGGATTGGCGATTCGATCCAGACACTGCTGCTGGGCGGTCCTGCCGTGGACAATGCCACCTTGAACCGCTTCTTTAGCCTGCACTATCTATTGCCGTTTGTTATCTTGGGTCTGGTCATCGTCCATATTTGGGCGTTCCACACCACGGGCAACAACAACCCCACGGGCATCGAAGTGCGCCGCACCTCGAAAGAAGACGCGGCCAAGGATACATTGCCGTTCTGGCCCTATTTCGTGATCAAGGATTTGTTCGCCTTGGCCCTGATCATGTTGGTCTTTTTTGCGGTCGTGGCCTTTATGCCCAACTATCTGGGCGACCCCGTCAACTATGTTGAGGCGAACCCGCTGGCGACCCCCGCCCATATCGTGCCCGAGTGGTATTTCTTGCCCTTCTACGCGATTTTGCGGGCCTTTACGGCGGATGTTTGGATCGTTCAACTGGTGCAGTTCGTCACCTTTGGCATCGTCGACGCAAAATTCTTTGGTGTTCTGGCGATGTTTGGTGCGATTGCCGTCATGGGATTGGCACCTTGGCTGGACACATCCTCGGTGCGCTCGGGCCGCTTCCGTCCCAAGTTCAAGGGGTGGTTCGCGCTGTTGGTCATCGACTTTGTCATTTTGACATGGGTGGGTGCGCAGGTGCCAAACGCGCTGATGTCATGGATTTCGCTGATCGCTGCGACCTATTGGTTCGCCTATTTCCTGATCATCCTGCCCCTGTTGGGTGTGTTTGAAAAGGCGTCCCCAATGCCTGCCACGATCGAAGAAGACTTTAATTCGCACTACGCCAAACCGGCCGAGTGAGAGAAAGGAACTGACTGAGATGTTTCGCAAAATCACAATCAGCGCTGTCTCGGCACTGGCACTGACAACGACCTTCGCCTTGGCGTCGGGCGAGGGTGGTCACACCGAGGATGTCGCCTTTAGCTTTGAAGGCCCCTTTGGATCCTATGATGAGCACCAGCTTCAGCGCGGACTTCAGGTGTTTACCGAAGTGTGCTCTGCCTGCCACGGGCTAAAGTTTGTGCCATATCGCACCTTGGGTGATGAAGGTGGACCACATCTGCCCGAAGACCAAGTGCGGGCCTATGCCGCGCAATTCACTGTGACCGACAAAGACACGGGCGAGGATCGCGCAGCGCTGCCAACCGATAACTTTGCTGCAAATACGATGGCGGGTGCGCCCGATATGTCTTTGCTGGCCAAGGGGCGGGCAGGCTATTCGGGACCATACGGCACCGGGATCAGCCAATTGATCAACGGCATGGGTGGGGCCGAGCATATCGTTTCCATCGTGAACGGCTATACAGGCAAGGATAAAACCGAGTTTGGCGAAACGTTCTATGAAAACGTCGCCTATCCAGGCGGCTGGATCAAAATGCCACCGCCCTTGTCGGATGGTCAGGTGACCTTTGCCGATGGTCGCGAATCGACTGTGCATAATATGTCCGAGGATGCCGCGGCATTCTTGATGTGGACGGCAGAACCGCATCTGAATGCCCGCAAACAGGCGGGATTTAAGGCGGTTATTTTGTTGGGTCTGCTGGCAAGCCTGTTGTATCTAACGAACAAGCGGCTTTGGTCGTCGGTCAAGGGACCAAAAATCTAACACCTTAGAAACCCCGCAGAAATGCGGGGTTTTTATCCCAGATATGCGCGCAAATCGGGTGGCGGGTTGGCAAACAAATCTGCTGTTTTGATCGGTGGATAGGCCAAACCTTCGTTGACAAAAACTGTCCTATCGGCAAAGCGCTGGGCGTCTTGTGGATCATGCGTTACCATCAAAACGGCCGCGCCCCGTGCCAATTCTGTGGTTAAATCCAACATTTCGTGACGCAACGCGGGGCCAAGCGCGGAAAACGGCTCGTCCAACAGCAAAACAGGCCGCGCCCGCAGCAAGGCCCGCGCCAAGGCCACACGGCTTTGTTGCCCACCTGACAGATCCGCCGGTTTGCGCAAGCCAAACCCCGTCAGACCGACCCGCGCCAAAACCGACTCAATCTGACGGCGTTGGTGATCGCCCAACCGCAGGCGTGGCGACAGGCCCAACCCCAAATTGTCGGCAACTGTTAAATGTGCAAACAGATTGTGATCTTGGAACAAAATCGTCATCGGCCGCCCGCCCACGGCTTGGGTCGCTAAATCATTCCCATCCCACAGGATACGACCCGAGTCTGCGGCCAAAAACCCTGCAATGCCCATCAACAACGTGGATTTTCCTGCACCTGACGGGCCGATGATGGCAATCTTTTCGCCCGCTCCCACCGACCAATCGGCGCGCAGGCGAAACCCGTCTTGGTGCAGGCACAGATGATCAAGGTGCAGCATAGTGTCGCCCCCAAGCATCCAGTAAAAAAAACATCCCAGCACTGACCAGAACAAGGATCAGCGCGACACCAGACGCCGCCTCCATGCGGTAAGCCCCCATCAGGCGTTGCACCAAAAGGGGCAGGGTGGCAGAACGTTCATCGCCAAACAGCGCAATCACCCCCAAATCCCCCATCGACAGGGCCGCCGCCAACCCCGCCCCATATCCCAAAGGCCGCGCCAATCGCGGCAGCGCGATATAGCGCAACCATATCGAGCCCGTCAGCCCCAAAGACGCGCTAAGACGCCCATAATCGGCGTTCAATCGTTGCGCCTCGGGGGAAAGAATTCGGTATAAAAACGGCAAGCTCATCAGCGCATTGACCAAAATCGCCATGGGCAGGGCGTGGGGGCGCAAGATCAAAAACAATCCGGTCCCCAGCACCAGCCCCGATGTCGTAAAAGGCAACATCGCACCAAAGGCGGGCCATCTGCCGCGCCCAAGCGCAAGGATCAGGCCTGCTGACACTGACAAGATCATCGCCAATATCGCCACCATAACCGACCTACCCAACGCAGGCCAAACAGAGGCGGGCAGTTGCTGTAAGCCGCCGATACCGCGAACCATTGCCGCCACCATCGGTAAAATCAAAAACGAACTGGCAAGTAAAATTACCATCATATCAATTCCCCAGTTTCTGGGCGCAACCACCCCACCCAAGCGGCGCAAACCCCAGCCTAGGCCGCTGTCTTTGGTGAACCGCAGCACGAACACTGTGACCACAAAGCACAGGCCAAATTGCACAAAGGCCAGAACCGCCGCGCGCCCCAAATCAAATTCGAACCGCAGGGCCTGATAGATCGACAGTTCAATCGTACTGGCGCGCGGCCCGCCGCCTAAGGTCAAGGCAATCGCAAAGCTGGTCAAGCAGATCAAGAAAATCGCGGCAAAGATACCCATGATTTGACTGCGCAGCATCGGCAATTCCAGATGTCGAAACAGGGCGCTGGGCGGCATATTCAGGGACCGCGCCAGCATGAATCGCTCTGACGGAATCGCCTGCCAGCCTTGCAGCAAAATCCGCGTCGCCAAGGGCAGGTTGAAAAACACATTCGCCATGACCACGCCATGCAGCCCAAAAATCGAAAAGCGGGGCAGGTGCAAAAATGCCAAGGCCGCATTGATCGGCCCATTGCGGCCAAAAATACTGAGCAATCCCAAGACCGCCACAATGACAGGCAAAACAAACGGCGCAGACAGAATCTGGATCAACAGATCCCGCCCCCAAAAGGAACGGCGAAACAGTGCCCGCGAAAGGGGAATCGCAAGCAAGGTCGCAATCCCCGCCGACAGGCCTGCCTGTAGAATCGTAAACTGAATCGCCGCCCCGTCTGACGGGGCAAGCCGCCATGCGTCGGCCCGTGTCAACAACATTGCCGCGCTGCCAAAAATTAGCGCGGCAATCCCGATGGCAAGGGCGGTGGCCAGCTTCATTTACTCAGCGCAGTCTGCCATTCGCTGATCGCATCGGCGCGCAAAGCTTCTGCTTCCTCGGCGGAATAAATTAGCGATTTTGCGGGCTGGATCAGGGTTTCAAATCCCTTGGGCAGACCCGCAGCAGGCGTCCTGGCTGGATACATCCAATTGGTCGTAATCAGGGCTGATTGCGCAGAATCAGACCCTAAATAGGCCAAAAACTGATCGGCAAGGGCGGGTTGCTTGGCTGTCGCCAACTTCCCCGCCACCTCAATTTGCAGATAATGCCCCTCCTCAAACGGTGCCGCAGACTTGGTGTTATCCGATTCCGAAATCAGGTGATAGGCGGGGGATGTGGTATAGGACAGCACCATATCCGCTTCGCCCGACAGGAACATACCATAGGCTTCGGACCATCCAGGGGTGACGGTAACGATGTTATCCGCCAGATCCGCCCATATCTTGGCGGATTGATCGCCATAGGCGGCCTTGACCCACATCAGCAAGCCAAGACCCGGGGTAGAGGCGCGCGGATCCTCAATCACGATTTTCAAATCGGATGCTGCCAATTCGACAAAGGATTTCGGCGGCGCTTTCACCTTGGTCTTATCATACACAAAGGCGAACCAGCCCCAATCATAGGGAATGAAATTCGCATCCGTAAAGGCGACGGGCAATGTGTTCGCCTGTGCCGCAACAGGCGCAAACAGGGGCCGCGCCGCCGCTGTCAGATTGGTGTCCAGACCGACAACAACATCGGCTTTGGATGCTGCGCCCTCTAACTGCAACCGCGCCAAAATCGCGGTGCCATCGACAGCCGTTTCAAATTGGACATCACAGGCACAGACCGCCTCAAATTCCTTTTCGATTAAGGGGCCAGGCCCCCATTCAGAGACAAAGCTGTCATAGGTCAAAACGGTAAGAACGGGTTTTTCCGCCATCGCACAGGTGGCAACAACAGTCAGGCCCGCAGCAAGGAGTGTGGTTTTCATTATAGTCTCCATGGTGCGACGGGGATCGGGAATGGAGATTTCCATGACCTTCCCTCCGCCGGTATGATCCGGTTCAGGTTCAACGGGTCCGCTTGCGCATCTCAGCCGACTTAGGCACCCCGAGGTACGGATAAGGATAGGGCAATTTGGGCGACGTGCAAGAGGTGATGAAATTTTCGGTTTATCCCAATCGCGCCATCGCATATGCACAGGGAAAAGGAGCCTGCGATGAACACATTCGGACATCTTTTCCGCGTCACCACTTGGGGCGAGAGCCACGGGCCAGCGATTGGCTGCACTGTGGATGGCTGCCCGCCAGGCGTGCCGTTGACCGAAGCCAATATTCAGCCATGGTTGGATCGTCGCAAGCCTGGCCAGAACAAATTCACCACCCAGCGCAAAGAACCTGATGAGGTGAAAATCCTGTCAGGTGTGTATGAGGGGCGCACGACGGGCACGCCAATTCAATTGCTGATCGAAAACACCGATCAGCGGTCCAAGGATTACGGCGACATCGCCAACAGCTTTCGTCCCGGTCATGCCGACATCACCTATCATCAGAAATATGGGCTGCGCGATCCGCGTGGGGGTGGGCGCTCCAGTGCCCGTGAAACTGCCTGCCGTGTGGCGGCAGGGGGCGTGGCGCGGCAGGTTTTGGCCAGTTTAGTGCCTGATTTGGCGATTACCGGCTATATGGTGCAGATGGGCGTTCGGCGCGCTGATCCCAGCCGTTACGATCTGACCACAGTCGACAACAACCCGTTTTGGTGCCCAGATCCTGTCGCGGCTGTGGAATGGGAGGCGTATTTGGACGATCTGCGCCTGTCGCATAATTCTGTGGGTGCGGTGATCGAGGTGGTGGCGCATGGTGTTCCCGCAGGTCTGGGTGCCCCCCTATATGCCAAGTTAGACAGTGATTTGGCCGCAGGCATGATGTCGATCAACGCGGTCAAGGCGGTTGAGATTGGCGACGGCATGGCGGTGGCGGGTCTGACAGGCGTGGAAAATGCCGATGAGATTCGCATGGGGCCAAACGGCCCTGAATTTCTGTCGAACCATGCGGGCGGTATCTTGGGCGGGATTTCCAGCGGTCAGCCCGTGGTCGTCCGCTTCGCGGTCAAGCCGACCTCCAGCATCCTAACCCCCCGCCAGACGATCACCGTGTCAGGCGACGAGATTGACCTGATTACAAAAGGCCGCCACGATCCTTGCGTCGGCATCCGCGCCGTCCCCGTGGGCGAGGCGATGATGGCCTGTATTCTGTTAGACCACCTTTTGCAGGATCGCGGTCAGACGGGCGGGGTGCGGGGGACTATAGGTCTTTGACCAACCGCAGCGCATCATAAATCGCGGCGTGGGTATTTCGCGCCTCAACGGCGTCGCCAATGCGGAACAACTGAAACCCGCTTGGGCCGCCTGACAGGGTCTGCGGCGCGCCCGAAATCAGCGCGTCGTAATCCACCGCGCCAAGATTGACCGACAGCGGCTTCAGTGCGAAATACAGATCATCCAGCGGCAAGGTGCCGTGATTGACCACGATCTGATCGTAAACAGCGGTGTTCGCCAGCGCCATATAATCCGATCCAATCGTGGCGCGCAGCTGGTTGCCGTCGCGTTCCACCCCCGTCAAACGATGGGTCACGGTAAACGTCACATCCCGCCCCTGAAGTGCGCGCATATAGGGCACAAGGTTCATCGCCATGACATCAGGGGCAAAGGTTCGATCTGGGGTCATCACCTCGACATGGGCACCCGATTCGGCCAAGGCCTGCGCGGCCTGCATTGCGGTATGATCGCCCGCATCATCAAAGATCAGGACGTTAGATCCACATTTTGCGTCACCCGA
Organism: Cypionkella sp.; assembly: GCA_040398785.1. Taxonomy (GTDB): domain Bacteria; phylum Pseudomonadota; class Alphaproteobacteria; order Rhodobacterales; family Rhodobacteraceae; genus Cypionkella. The sequence continues at coordinate 99,470 of JBBATJ010000005.1, forward strand.
CAAAATATCCCACGCCGAAATCGTCAGTTCATTGCCAAAATCCAAAATATCCTTTTGCGGCAAACCGCCTGTGGCGACGATCACCACATCTGGCGAAAGGGCAGTAATATCAGCCACTTCTGCCCAAGTATTAAAGTGAAATTCCACCCCCCGCGCCGCACATTGTGCCATGCGCCAATCAATGATCCCAATCATCTCGGCGCGGCGTTTGGTTTTGGCGGTCAGACGGATTTGGCCGCCTGGGTCTGCCGCTGCCTCGAACACAGTCACGCGATGCCCGCGCTCTGCGGCGACCCGCGCCGCCTCCAGCCCTGCTGGGCCCGCGCCGACAACCACCAAATGACGCGCCACAGCAGCAGGCGAAATATCATGCGGCATGGTTTCTTCGCGGCCCGTGGCGGGGTTGTGGATGCACAGGGCCATGCCGCCTTGATAGATGCGGTCAAGGCAATAGGTCGCGCCGACACAGGGGCGAATGTCCTGTTCGCGGCCTTCCATAATCTTACGCATGATATGCGGATCGGCCATATGGGCGCGGGTCATGCCGACCATATCCAATTGGCCAGACGAAATCGCATAGCGCGCCGTTGCCACATCCGCAATTCGGGCGGCGTGAAAGGTGGGCATCCCAACCTCGGCCCGCACGCGCCCTGCGAAATTCAAATGCGGCGCGGATGTCATGCCTTGGATCGGGATCACATCGGTCATCGCGGGGTCGGTGTGAATGCGGCCTTTGATGATATTCAGAAAATCGACATTACCAGAATCGCGCAGCATTTTGCCAATCGCAATGCCTTCATCGGCACTAATACCGCCCTTTTCATCCTCATCCGCCGTATAGCGCACGCCCAGCAGGAAATCAGACCCCACGCGTTTGCGGCAAGCGGCCAGGATTTCCATCGTAAACCGCGCTCGATTTTCCAGACTGCCGCCGTAAGGGGCGGGCAGGGTATTGGTAAAGGGCGACATGAATTGGTCCATCAAATGGCCGTAACATTCAAATTCCACCCCATCCAAACCTGCCTCTTTCATGCGTTCCGCCGCATCGGCGTAATCGGTGATGATACGGGCGATGTCCCAATCCTCGATCAATTTGGGAAAGGCGCGGTGGCTGGGTTCGCGGGCATGACTGGCGGCAACAGTGGGCAGCCAATCGCCTTTGTCCCAACGGGTGCGCCGACCCAGATGGGTCAGTTGGATCATCACCGCCGCACCTGCCTCGTGGCAATCATCGGCGATACGGCGCATCCATGGCACCACCTCGTCCTTATAGGCCAGAATGTTGTTGAACACGGGCGGGCTGTCTTTTGACACCGCCGCGGATCCCGCCGTCATGGTCAGGGCAACGCCCGCCTTGGCGCGCTCTAGATGATACAGGCGATAGCGATCCTTGGGCATACCGTCTTCGGGATAGGCGGGTTCGTGGCTGGTGGTCATGACGCGATTGCGCAGCGTCAGATGTTTCAGCTGATACGGTTGCAGCAAGGGATCCATAGGGTTTCTCCTGTTTTGCTCAGCCTAGCGGGTTGGGCGGCGATCACCTGCAAAAATGCGACATCTGGATGTGAAAATAACCTTTTGTCGAACGCATAAAATTTGGGCGATATGATGAATGTTTGATCATATCCACAGCGGATCATGGCCGCGGGTCGGATTGCACATCGTCCAATATTGAACCCGAACGCCGCCGCGCCTTTGATCGGCGCAAAGGTGGAGAAAATGTTCGATCAATCGGCACAGGCAACAATGCAGCGCAGTCATGGCAAGGCCATGGTCAGCTTTGCCCTGCGCGGCGGTCAGGTGCGTCTGCGCGATCTGGCGCAATCTGGATCGGCCAAGGCGATGCTGCCCCGTGTTTGGGGTGCAGTGCCCGAAGTGGTATTTTTGAACACATCGGGCGGCCTGACGGGGGGCGATAGCCTGTCCTATCAGATGGACATCGGTGCGGAGGCGCGGATCACCGCGACGACCCAAACGGCGGAACGTGCCTATGCCAGCACGGGATTGGCCGCCGATGTGTCAGTGCGCGCCAATGTGGGGCAGGGCGGGCGGCTGGATTGGTTGCCACAAGAAACCCTGATCTATGAAGACGCACATTTGCACCGCAACACGGAAATTGATCTGGCCGAGGGGGCAAGTTGTTTGCTGTCTGAGGCGGTTGTTTTGGGCCGTCATGCGATGGGCGAGCGGCCCGTTCGGGCGCGGTTCACCGACACGCGTGTGATCCGCCGTATGGGGCGTCCTGTCTGGACGGAACGCTTACATTTTAATCCGCAGATTTTCGCACGTGCCACGGATCCCGCGATTTTGGGCGATGCACGCGCCTTTGCCATTATCGCCCTAATCGCCGATGGGGCGCAGGATTATCTGGCGCGGGTTCGCGCGATTTTGGATGAACCCGCCTGTCGGTCCGCGGCAAGCGGTTGGGATGGGCGGCTGTTGATCCGCATTATGGCGGCGGATGGATGGCCGCTGCGAAAACAAATCGCACGGGTTCTAACGGCGCTGCGAGACGCGCCTTTGCCCCGTGTTTGGCAATGTTAGAGAGGGAATTATGAACCTTACCCCGCGAGAGCGTGAAAAATTACTGATCTCTGTCGCTGCAATGGTGGCGCGGGGCCGTTTGGCGCGGGGGGTGAAACTGAACCACCCCGAGGCGATTGCCCTCATCACCGATTTCGTCGTCGAAGGCGCCCGCGATGGCCGCACCGTTGCCGATCTGATGCAGGCGGGGGGTCATGTCATCACTGCCGATCAATGTATGCCGGGCATCTCCGAAATGATCCATTCCGTCCAAGTTGAGGCCACCTTTCCCGATGGCACCAAACTTGTCACAGTTCATCACCCCATAAGAGGCTAACATGAAAAAGACCTTTGCCCTGATCCTTTTGCCAAACGCCGCGCTTGCCCATGCGGGCGATCATAGTCATGTGAATGTGCTGGTGCATCTTTTGACAGAACCTGACCATTTGATGATGATTGCCTTGGCAGTGTCTGTCGTGGGTATTGCGTTGTATCGCAAACGCGCCAAACAAAAGGCTGGAAAAAAATGATCCCAGGCCAAGTTTTCCCCGCAGCGGGTTCCATTGAGATTAATGCAGGCGGTGCGACTGTCACCCTGATGGTCGCCAATACGGGCGACCGCCCGATTCAGGTGGGCAGTCATTACCATTTTGCGGAAACCAATGCGGGATTGTCCTTTGACCGCGCCTTGGCGCATGGGATGCGACTGGATATCGCCGCTGGCACCGCTGTGCGGTTTGAACCTGGGCAATCGCGCGAAGTGCGTTTGACCCCCTATGGTGGTTTGCGGCGTGTGTTCGGCTTTAACGCCAAAGTGATGGGGGATCTGTAAATGGCAACGCGCATTGCACGCGCCGATTATGCGGCGCTTTACGGGCCGACTGTGGGCGACCGCGTCCGTCTGGGTGACACCGATCTGATTATTGAGGTCGAGCGCGATCTGACCACTTATGGCGAAGAGGTGAAATTTGGCGGCGGTAAGGTGATTCGCGATGGTATGGGACAATCGCAGATTTCCCGCGCGGGTGGGGCGGTGGATACCGTCATCACCAACGCGTTGATCGTCGATCATTCTGGGATCTATAAGGCCGATGTTGGTCTGCGCGATGGGCTGATTTATCGTATTGGTAAGGCGGGCAATCCCGATATCCAATCGAATGTCGATATCATCATCGGTCCCAGCACCGAGATTATCGCAGGCGAAGGCCGTATTCTGACGGCGGGCGGAATGGATGCCCATATCCATTTCATCGCCCCTCAGCAGGCCGAGGATGCGCTGCATTCGGGCGTGACCACGATGCTGGGCGGCGGCACTGGCCCCGCGCATGGCACTTTGGCCACCACCTGCACGCCTGGCCCTTGGCATATAGAGCGGATGTTGCAGGCATTAGACGCCATTCCAATGAATTTCGGGATTTCAGGCAAGGGCAATGCCAGCCTGCCTGCGGGATTGGTTGAAATGGTCAACGCGGGGGCCTGCGCGTTGAAACTGCACGAGGATTGGGGAACCACCCCCGCCGCGATTGATTGCTGTCTGTCGGTCGCGGATGATATGGATGTGCAGGTGATGATCCATACCGACACGCTGAACGAATCAGGCTTTGTCGAAAATACCTTGGCCGCGATTGGCGGGCGCACCATCCATGCCTTTCACACCGAAGGCGCGGGCGGCGGTCATGCACCTGATATCCTGAAAGTCGTGGGGTCGGAAAATATCATCCCGTCATCGACCAACCCAACCATGCCCTATACCCGCAACACGGTTGAAGAACATCTGGATATGCTGATGGTCTGCCATCATCTGGATCGCAGTATCCCCGAAGACGTCGCCTTTGCCGAAAGCCGTATTCGCCGCGAGACGATTGCGGCCGAGGATATTCTGCACGACATGGGCGCGCTGTCGATCCTGTCATCTGACAGTCAGGCCATGGGCCGTGTGGGTGAGGTGATTACCCGCACTTGGCAAACCGCGCATAAGATGAAGGTGCAGCGGGGGCGCTTGCAGGACGAAACGGGCGACAATGACAATATGCGCGTGCGCCGCTATATCGCGAAATATACGATCAATCCCGCGATTGCGCATGGCATTTCGGCCTATATAGGGTCGATTTCGGTGGGCAAGCGCGCCGATCTGGTGCTGTGGAATCCAGCGTTTTTCGGCGCCAAGCCCGAGATGATCCTAATGGGTGGGATGATTACTGTGGCACAAATGGGCGATCCGAACGGGTCTATCCCCGTGCAGCCGATGTATTCGCGCCCGATGTTTGGGGCCATGGTGCGCGGCAGTCAGGCGACATTTGTGTCGGCCGCGGCCTTGGCGAATGGGGTTAAGGCGCGACTGGGTCTGTCCAAGGATGTTCTGGCCGTTTCAGGGACACGCAATATCGGCAAAAAGGATATGCTGTTGAACAACGCGCGGCCCCAAATCGACGTGCATCCCGAAACCTATGAGGTGCGGGCAGACGGCGTTTTGCTGACCTGCGAACCCGCCGTTGAGCTGCCCCTTGCCCAACGCTATTTCCTGTTCTGATCATGCCCATTTGCAACAAAATCCTGCGGGCAGGTCATGGGCGCGTCTGCACAGATCAAGTGATCTTGGATTATGACGGGCGGATGCTGCGGCGCAAACGCTTGGAAACATCGGGCGGCGCGGGGTTTATGGTGGACCTTGCGGAAACGATATCCCTGAATGAAGGCGATGCGTTTGAACTGATCGACGGACGGGTGATTGCCGTTGTGGCGGCCGATGAATTGGTGGCGGTGATCACAGGCAATCTGCCGCGTTTGGCATGGCATATCGGCAATCGCCATACGCCCTGCGAGGTGACGGCGACTCATCTGGTGATTCGCCGTGATCCTGTTTTGGAACAAATGGTGGCGGGATTGGGCGGCACAGTGACGACCGCGATTGCGCCGTTCCGACCCGAAGGCGGGGCCTATGGCTTTGGTAGAACGATGGGGCATTCCCATGCTTGACGCCGATCATCTGCGGCTGGTGCAAATCCTATCGCCCGCCTTTCCCATTGGCAGTTTCGCCTATTCCCAAGGGTTGGAAACTGCGATCAATGATGGGTTGATCTGGGATGCGGGCAGTCTGAAAAACTGGATTTCCGCCATGTTAGAGCATGGATCAGGCCGATCTGACGCCATTCTGTTGGCCCATGCACGGGGCGGCGATATTGACTATCTGTCCGACCTTGCGCTGTCCCTTTCGCCGAGTTTAGAGCGCAGTTTGGAAACCCTTGAACAAGGCCGTGCCTTTGGGGCGCTGACGGGTTTGACGAAAACCTATCCCCTGCCCGTGGCCGTGGGTCTGGCCACGCGCGATTTGGCTGTGGACACGCAGACGGTCCTGACGCTGTGGCTGCAAGGGTTGGCGGGGCAGTTGGTTTCCGTGGGTGTGCGGTTTATCCCCTTGGGCCAAACTGCAGGGCAAGAGGTTCTGGCACTGCTTGGGGCACCAATACTGCAGGTCGCAACCGAGGCGGCGACTGTGCCGCTGACAGCGATCCATTCCACCGCGTTGGGTGCTGATTTGGCGACGATGCAGCACGAAGTCCAAGACATAAGGATATATCGCACATGAACGGACCCCTGCGCGTTGGTATCGGTGGCCCTGTCGGCGCGGGCAAAACCACGCTGACGGAAAAACTTTGCGCCGCTTTGGCCCACCGCTGTTCTATGGCGGTGATTACAAATGATATTTATACCCGCGAAGATGCCGATTACCTGACCCGCGCCCAAGTGATCCCCGCCGCGCGGATCAGGGGCGTGGAAACCGGCGGTTGCCCCCATACAGCAATTCGCGAAGATGCCAGCATCAATCTGGCCGCCGTAGCCGATCTGCGCGCCAACTTCCCAGATCTGGATTTGATCCTAATCGAATCGGGCGGCGACAATCTGGCCGCGACATTTTCCCCAGAATTGGCCGACGTGTCGATCTATGTGATTGATACCGCCGCAGGCCAAGACATTCCCCGCAAAAAGGGGCCAGGGGTGACACGCAGCGATTTGTTGGTGGTCAACAAAACCGATCTTGCGCCCTATGTGGGCGTCGATTTGGCAATGTTAGAGACGGATACCAAAACAGCACGCGGCACCAGACCCTATGTCATGGCGCGTCTGCGGGCCAATCATGGGGTGGATGCCGTGGTGGATTTTCTGATCCACCACGGCGGCCTAACGCTCCGTTAGCCCTTTTTCAAAACCCGATTGCCCAGCACTTCGGCGATTTGCACCGCGTTCAGCGCGGCACCTTTGCGCAGGTTATCCGACACGCACCACAGGTTGATGCCGTTATCAATCGTGCTGTCTTGGCGAATGCGGCTGATATAGGTCGCATAATCGCCCACGCATTCGATGGGGGTGATATAGCCGCCTGGTTCGCGCTTATCGATCACCATGATGCCAGGGGCCTCGCGCAGAATATCGCGGGCCTCATGCTCATCTAAGAATTCTTCGAATTCAATATTGATCGATTCCGAATGGCCAACGAACACAGGCACGCGCACGCAGGTCGCGGTGACTTTGATTTTCGGGTCCAAAATCTTTTTCGTCTCGGCGACCATTTTCCATTCTTCTTTGGTCGATCCGTCATCCAAAAACACATCAATATGCGGAATGACGTTGAACGCAATTTGCTTGGAAAACTTGCGCGGGGGGACGTTGTCGGTGGGGTTATAGATGGCTTTGGTTTGATCCCACAGCTCGTCTATACCTTCTTTGCCAGCGCCCGACACGGATTGATAGGTGGAGACAACCACCCGCTTGATCCGTGCGCGGTCATGCAGCGGTTTCAGCGCCACAACCATTTGCGCGGTGGAACAATTCGGGTTCGCGATGATGTTTTTGTTCTTATAGCCCATGATCGCATCCGCGTTCACCTCTGGCACGATCAGCGGCACGGCGGGGTCATAGCGATATAAAGATGAGTTATCGATCACGATACAGCCCGCAGCGGCGGCCTTGGGCGCGTAAATCTTGGTGGCCTCTGACCCCACGGCGAACAGGGCAATATCCCAGCCCGTAAAGTCAAATGTGTCCAGATCCTTAGTCTTTAAGGTCTTATTCCCAAAGCTGATTTCAGTGCCCAAGGATTTTCGGCTGGCCAATGCGGCAATCTCATCCACGGGAAACTCGCGCTCGGCGAGGATATTCAGCATTTCGCGGCCCACGTTACCCGTGGCACCCGCGACGACGACCTTATAGCCCATCGGGGTTCTCCTGTTAGGTCCCTGACCATCAGGGACGCCGCGACTTAGCCCAAGGCGCGGGCGGGCGAAAGGGGAATCGTCATATCAGGCGGGTTTCGCGGCCCAAGGTGCTTCGCGGATGGGCAGATGGATCAGCGCGGAAAAGGCTCCAACCCCCACGCCAATCCACCAAACCATCGTATAACCGCCCGTCAGATCATACATTTTTCCGCCCAGCCAAACGCCCAGAAAGCTGCCGATTTGATGCGACAAAAACACAAACCCATACAGCGTGCCCATATAGCGCAGCCCGAAAATATGCGCGACCAGACCGCTGGTCAGCGGCACTGTGGCCAGCCACAAAAACCCCATGACAAGCGAGAACAACAGAACCGTGGCGGGGGTCATCGGCGTTAGGATAAACAAGGCCGCCGTGATGGTCCGTGCGACATAGACGCCCGACAGCAAATATTTCTTGGAATATTTGCGGCCCAGCCAGCCCGCAAGGATACTGCCGCCGATATTCGCCAGACCAATGACCGATATGGATATCGCCCCCAGTGCCGATGTGGTGGTAATCCCCATACCCGCCAGCATCCCCGCAGGATCAATCGGGCCACAACGTTCCGTCACAAAGGCGGGAAAATGTGCGGTGATAAAGGCCAATTGATAGCCGCAGGAAAAGAACCCCAAAAAGATCATTACATAGGACGGGTCTTTGAAGGCGCGGATCAGGACAGTGCCCATAGACTCTTCTAATTCGGCGCGGGTTGCGATTTTGGGACTGCGGATGAATGGCAGTGCAAACAACGCGCATAAAATCACAGCGGCAAAGATTAGGAAAACGGTTTGCCAAGGATAGTGCTGCAACAATAATTCGGCCACAGGCGCGCCGAACACTTGGCCCGCCGATCCTGCCGCCGTGGCGATGCCCAGAACCAAACTGCGGCTTTCGGGGGCGGCGGCGCGACCAACCACGGCCAAGATCACACCAAAGCCTGTGCCTGCAATCCCAAATCCGACCAAAATTTCCAGCAATTGATGTTGCGCGGGGGTGACGGCAAAACTGGACAGAACCAGCCCTGCCGCGTAAAATAGCGCGCCAGCGATGATCGCTTTACGGTCGCCAAAGCGTTCCGCAAGTGCCCCAAAAATCGGCTGTCCAATCCCCCAAGCCAAGTTTTGCACCGCAATCGCCAGCGAAAAATCCGCTCGCGCCCAGCCGAATTCAGCAGCAATCGGGATTTGGAACACGCCGAAACTGGCACGAATGGAAAAGCCCAGCATCAAAATGATGCAGCCAGCGATGAGGACGGGGGTGAATATCTTGGATTGGGTCATAACGTCTTGCTGATCTATATTAATCGCAATGTCCAATCCGTTTTCGCCGCCCCTTGCCTTTGTCGCGACTTTGCCCGACGATTCGTTATATTTCGGGGGGGATAAAATGACAGAATGGTGGCGCGGCTCAGTAACCTATCAAGTTTACCCAAGGTCTTTTCAGGACGACAGCGGTGATGGCGTGGGGGATCTGGCGGGGATCACGCGGCGCTTGGATCATCTGGCCTATCTGGGGGTGGATTGCGTTTGGCTGTCGCCCGTGTTCACCTCGCCCATGTTGGACATGGGATATGATGTATCCAATTACACCGATATAGACCCTGTTTTTGGCACTTTGGCCGATTTTGATGCACTGGTCGCACGGGCGCACGCGCTGGGTCTAAAGGTGATTATTGACCAAGTGCTGTCGCATTGTTCGGATCAACATCCTTACTTTAAGGAAAGCCGTTCCAGCCGTGACAACCCAAAATCCGATTGGTTCGTTTGGGCGGACCCTAGGCCCGATGGCACCCCGCCCAGCAATTGGATTTCGGTTTTTGGGGGGTCATGCTGGCAATGGGATGCGCGGCGCAAACAGTATTATTTGCACAACTTTTTGCCGCAACAGCCCGATTGGAATTTCCATAACCCCGCCGTGCAGGATTGGATGATCGAAAATATGCGGTTCTGGTTGGATCGTGGGGTGGATGGGTTCCGCTTTGATACGGTGAATTACTTTTTCCACGACCGCCAGTTCCGCGACAATGCCGCCGATTATCGGGTGAAAACATCGCCCGAGGCCAATCCCTATGCCATGCAATACCACCTGTTTTCCAAAAACCAGCCCGAGAACCTGCCGTGGATTGAACGCATTCGGGCCTTGTTAGACACTTATGCAGATCGTGCATCCGTAGGCGAAATGGGCGAGGCGCATCACGCCATCCGCATGATGGGCGAATACACCGCCCCTGGTCGTTTGCATCAATGTTACAGCTTTGAACTGATGGGCTATGATTTTACCGCCGCGTTTTTCCGCGATAAACTGTCCGAGTTTTATACAGGCGCGCCGAACGGCTGGCCGATGTGGGCATTCTCGAACCATGATGTCGTGCGCCATGTCAGCCGTTGGGCGAAACATGGGGCATCGCAGGACGCGCTGGCGAAACTGTCCGCCGCGATGCTGTTGTCATTCGAGGGGTCGATTTGCCTGTGGCAGGGCGAAGAGTTGGGCCAGACCGATACCGTCTTGGGTTTTGAAGAATTAACCGACCCCCAAGGCATCAATTTCTGGCCTGAACCGATTGGCCGCGACAACACCCGCACGCCAATGGTTTGGGATGACAGCGCGAACGCGGGGTTTTCTGCCGTGAAACCTTGGTTGCCTGTGAAACCGCCGCAACAGGCGCGCAATGTCGCGGGGCAAAAGGGCGTTGCGGGGTCTGTTCTGGAGTTCTATCGCCAGATGCTGGCCTTTCGCCGTGCCACGCCTGAATTGATCACAGGCAAGACGCGTTTTCTGGATCTGCCCGAACCGGCCCTTGGGTTTATGCGGGGGAACTTGGCCTGTTATTTCAACCTATCCGCCAAAAGCGTCACTGTTGCTGCAGGAAACACCCTGATCGGCCCCAGCACCAATGCGACATTGATGGGCAATAGCCTGACCTTGGGGCCGAATGGGTTTGCCTTTATAGTTTGATCTGATGTTCGGCCTGCCCTTTGGACACATTGGGCAGGGCGAATACTTTGCCCGCGTCGAGGAACGCCGCGCGGGCCTGCGCGTCCATATCCTGCAGCGCGGTCGTGCAAAACAGCGTCGTCAAATCCGCGCCACCAAAGGCGGGACAGGACGAATGCGGCCCGCCCACATCGACCGCCCGCACGAAACTGCCATCGGGCGCATAGGCCGCAACCCGCCCCGCGCCCCATTGTGCCACCCAAAACAGACCGCTGGCGTCCAGCACCGCGCCATCGGGGTTCAGACCGTCTTTGGTAAGGTCGAGAAAGACCTGCGGTTGACCCATTGGCCAACCTTGGGAGTCTAGCGCAACCTTATATACCTGCCCAAGGGCGGTATCTGAAAAATGCGCGAATGTGCCATCGGCGGAAAAACAGATTGAATTGCTGATGGTGATCTTGTCAAAAATCTTGCGAACCTCGCCTTGATAGAGCCGATAGATCGACCCCGCCTGAAACTGCGCCGATTTGCCCATCGTGCCGATCCAAAACCCGCCTTTGGGATCCGCGCGTCCATCGTTCGACCGCGTCACAGGATTATCCGCGTCCAAGGCGGCGATATCCGTCTGCCCGCCTGTGTTCAAATCCAGCCGCAATAACCGCCGCTCGGTCGCGATTAACAGCGTGTCACGGTCCAGCCAGCCCGCAGCCGAAGCCATTTCATCAAACACATATTCCCGCGCCCCATTGTCTTGGGTCAGCAATTTGCGGTTCAAAATGTCGAACCAGAAAAACTGCCCCCGTGTGGGATGCCAAAACGCGCCTTCGCCCAGATCACAGGGCCGATTATCGAAAATCATCTGATGGCCTCATCATAGGCTGCCACAATCTCACGGGCGCGGGTCGCCACCTGTTCGGCGGTCAGGCCTGGCGTGTAAATCGCCGTGCCCATGCCAAACCCATCCGCCCCCGCCGCAATCCATTGCGCGAAATTCGACGCGCCCGCACCGCCAACAGCAAAGACCTGCGTGCCCTTTGGCAGAACGGCGCGAATCGCCTTGATCCCTTCGGGACCGACCAGATTTGCAGGGAATATTTTCAGCCCATCTGCCCCCGCCGCCAGCGCCGCGAAACATTCCGTGGGCGTCATCACGCCAGGCCAACTTTGCAGACCTGCCGATTTCGTGGCGCGGATGACATCAGGATTACAATTGGGCGAGACGATCAGTTTACCGCCCACAGCCGCCACTGCATTCACATCCGCCACAGATAAAACAGTGCCCGCCCCGATCAAGGCGCGATCCCCCAGCGCCTGCACCATCAATCCAATCGAGTCCAAAGGATTGGGCGAGTTCAGCGGCACTTCGATCTGGGTGATGCCAGCCAAAATCAGCGCCTCCGATACGGAAACCGCGTCCTTTGGGGTGATGCCGCGCAAAATGGCGATCAGGGGGCGTGTCATGCAGTCTCCTTTGCTGCGGTCAGACCCGCAATCGAACAGGCGGTGTCATCCAAAATCTGGGCCGTCACACCCTGTGCTTGCAAGGCGCGGGCATAGTTGGCCGACAGATTCGGCGCGCCAACCAAGCGCACGGCTTGGCCCAACCAATAGGGTTTTGCCGCCGCCAGTTCCGCCCCAATCAACAGACCCGACAGGCGAGAATAGGCACTGTCTGCGCCCAATGCGTTCAACAACCCTTCGGCGCGCAAAGAAAACAAGCGCGCCATGATCTTTTCAGGGCGGGCGATCCCCTCGGCCACGCCATCGTCAAAGGCAGCTAAATCCATTTTTCCATCGACCATCCCATGACGCAAAACCGATTGTTTGGACAGCAGCGCAAACATCTCACCCGTCATAAAGGTTTGGAAACTAACCACTTCGCCCGCCGAAATATGCGCCCATTTCGAATGGGTGCCGGGCAGGCAGATCACGCCGTCAAAATGCGGGTTCAGCGCAATCACGCCCGCAATCTGCGTTTCCTCGCCGCGCATGACATCGGCGGGTTTGGCCTGCGACAATCCAGGCACAATATGCACCGAAATGCGCGCGTCTTGGGTTGCTACGGCCATCAACCCGCCCGTGGGCAGGCATGGCACGGCCCGATAGGGGGCCTCGCGCCAACCTTGTCGCGCGCCGACCATGCCGCAAGCGATCACAGGAATGGGCCGATCGGTCAACCAAGGATCGATCAGCCGCAACAGCGCGCCTTCAAACTGATCTGGTGCCAGCGTGCCCATGCCGTCGGGCGACGCGGCGTGATCCTGCACGCCATCCGACGCCATCAACCACGCGCGCAGGTTCGACGTGCCCCAATCGACTGCAATCCAGTTCATCCCGTCACCACCACGCCGCCATCAATCACCATCGCCTGTCCTGTCATCATTTTCGACGACTGTGACGCCAAAAACAAAACGCCGCCCGTGATATCTTCGGGGGCCAAGGTGTCTTTCAGGCATTGGCGGTCCAGATGTGCGGCCAAGCCTTCGGGCGTGACCCACAGATCGCGCTGCTTTTGCGTCAAAACCCAACCAGGGGCCAGCGCGTTGACACGAATGCGGTCAGGCCCAAATTCCCGCGCCAAGGTCCGCGTCAGCCCGTTGATCCCCGAATTCGCCGCGATGTAAATCGCATAGCCTACGGTCGCCATCATATAGCTGATCGACGAAAAATTGATGATCGACCCGCCGCCAGCCGCCTTCATTCCGGGAATGACCGCTTGGGCGGCAAAGAAATAGGCCTTGAGGTTGATCGCAATCGACCAATCCCAAAAGGCGCTGTCCACGGTCAAGGTATCATGGCGTTTGTCATTGGCGGCGTTGTTGACCAATACCGTGATCGGCCCATGGGCAGCAGCGGCCTGATCAATCGCGGATTTCAACGCGTTCATATCGGTGATGTCGCAGGGCAAAAACAGCGGTGTTAGACCCGTTTTTTCCCTCATCTCGACGCAAAAGTCGCGCGCGTCACTGCGTTGGCAAAAGGCGACCTTGGCCCCTTGACGCAAAAAGGATTCGGTGATTGCGGCCCCAATACCCGACCCGCCCCCTGTGATAAATACGGATGCGCCCCGCAAATCTGGATAAATTGCTGTCATGTTTCCCCCCAATTGCAGTTAAACCAAGTGATTGTCTTGGGGCAAGTCGGATAAAATATCCGCGCAGGTGCCTGTCAGATGCCAATCTTCGTCAAGCAAAATGATATCGCGGGCCTGCCGACCCGTGATCTTCGCCAATGACGGGCGGTGGATCACCTGTGATGGAATCGTCACGGCCATGCGTAAGGCACGCGATGGATCAACGCGACATTCGCAAATCATCCGCCGCATTGCCTGCCCCATCGTCAAATGCGCCCCTGCCAAGACCCCGTCACTGTTAATCAAGCGCCCGTCTTTCAAGGCAATCTTGCGCCCATACAGATGAAAAGAATCCGGCCCGCCGACGGTTGCCATCGCGTCCGAGATCAGAAAAATCCGATCAGGGCAGGCGCGCAGGGCAAGGCGGATCATATCATCCGACACATGATGCCCGTCACAGATCAGCCCCAAATAGGCGTCCGACAGGATCGCAGCCCCCGTCACCCCTGCCGCACGTCCCAACATTGGCGACATGGCGTTGTAAAGATGGGTAAAGCAATGCGCCCCTTCGTTCAGCAGCGGCCAAACCTGTTCCGCCGTTGCATCGGAATGACCGATTGCGACAACCGCGCCCATATCGACAAGGTGGCGAACCTGACCCGCTGTCACCGCTTCGGGTGCGAGGGTGATTTTTGCAACGCGGCCCGCCGCTGTCAGGCGGGCGATTTGGGTGATGGTCAAATCGTCCAAGGGTCTAATATGGCGTAAATCATGTGTTCCCGCCCGCGCGATATGCGGCCCCTCTAGATGCAGGCCCAAGATATCAGGATCGGCCAATATGGCATCGACAGCGCGCACCATCATCGCAGATGTGTCGGAGATCAACGTGGGCAGCATCGCCACTGTGCCAAGGCGGCGATGTGCCGCGATGATCTGCGCCACATCTTGGGGCGCGTTATTCAACAAAACCCCACCGCCGCCGTTGACCTGCAAATCGACAAAGCCCGCCGTCAAACATCCCCGCACACGGGTCGCAGTGGGCATATCCGTTGCAGTATGCACCGCAACCCCGTCTTGAAACCCGACGCACATACCCGACCGCAAATTTTGCCCGTCGAACACCTGATCGGGACAAATCCAGCGGATCATTTCGGCCAACCATCGATGGCGGCAATCGCCTCTTCTGCGGTTTCAACTATTCGAAACAGGTCCATATCCCGCAGCGCGATCACCCCAGCATCGGCCAAGGCTTGCCAGTTGATGATCTTTTCCCACCAATCGCGGCCAAACAACAGAAATGGTATCGATTTCATGCGGCCCGTTTGGATCAGGGTCAGGGCTTCGAACATTTCATCAAGGGTGCCAAAGCCGCCAGGGAAAACGCAAATCGCCTTGGCTCGCATCAGAAAATGCATTTTGCGAATGGCGAAATAGTGGAAATTAAAGGACAGATCTGGCGTCACATAGGGGTTCGGGGCCTGTTCATGCGGCAAAACGATGTTCAGCCCAATGGAATGACCCCCCGCCTCATAGGCGCCGCGATTTCCCGCCTCCATCACGCCAGGTCCGCCGCCTGTGCAAATGACATCCTCAAGGCCTTGGGTTGTCAAACTGCGTTCAGTAATGACCCGCGCAAAGCGGCGCGCCTGATCGTAATACGGCACTAACTTGGCCATTTCTGGGGTTTTTGCGTCATGCGCATCGGCGGGAATTCGTGCCCCCCCAAACAAAACAATCGTCGATTTGATGCCCAGTTCATCCAAAATCATCTGCGGCTTAAGTAATTCTAATTGCAGGCGCACGGGACGCAATTCTTCGCGCGTCATGAAATCGCGGTCGGCAAATGCCAAACGATAGGCGGGTGCGCGGGTTTGCGGGGTGTCGGGCAGGCTTTGGGCGGTTGCGATATCTTGGACAGAGTCGCGAAATTGGTGGGGGCGTTTTTTCATTGGTGCTCTCAAATAGCGGCAAGATCAGCCTAGGCGTTTCGCGGCAAGATGAAAAGTCCGGCCTGTATCTGGCGATTTGGTCCCAAGACGCATAAGTTCATCCCATGACAACTGCGATCTTGAATTTTCATGTCCCTGATTGGCGGCGCGCCGAGGTGGCGCAGCCTGCCTCGGTTTTTGGCAAAATTGCCGCTGCTGTCTTGGATGCCGATTGGCGCATTGTGATCAAAGATGAGAATGCGCCCGTGGAGGGAGCAGGCTATCATCTGGTATACAATCGGCCTGTGACGCATCCTTTGGCGCTGTCCTTGCGGCGCTGTTATTTTGATCCGTTCTACCGCATCGAATCCACGAATGACCGTTGGGATTGGCAGGTGGCGCGGCATAATTATACCGAGGTCAAGGGGGGTGACTGGTTTCGCAAATATTGGGCCGAACGGATGTTCAAAGATCATCCGATCCGAAAGCAGGGTTTCGTTTTTATGCCGCTGCAGGGGCGGTTGTGCGAAAGGCGTCATTTTCAATCGATGAGCCCGATTGACATGATCAAGGCGGCGCTTGCCAATGATCCGAACCGCCAAATTTTGGCAACCTTGCACCCCCGCGAAACCTATAACACAACGGATATGGCGGCACTGGCCACCATCAAGGGGAATTTTGCGTTGGTTGATACGCCATCCTTGGCGTTGCTGGCCGATTGCGATTATGTGGTGACGCAAAATTCCAGCATGGCGCTGATTGGAATGTTCGCCCAAAAATCCCCAATTTTGTTTGCGAACATAGATTTTCACCACATCGCCGCATCTGTTCCCAAACAAGGCCTAGAGGCGGCCTATCGCAATTTGCACAAGGATCGCCATTGGGGCAATTATCTGCATTGGTTTTTTCGTGAACAGGCGCTGTCAATGCGGTCTGACGATATCATTGGCCAACTGCAGGCGCGGTTTCGCGCCCACGGTTGGCCGATATAGGGGCTTAGACGGCTGAGGCGATCCATGTGGCCAAAGCGGCCTTTGGGGCGGCACCAACCTTGTTGGAAATCACTTCGCCATCTTTGAACATGAACAGAGCGGGAATACCGCGCACGCCCAAGGCGGCGGGGCTGTTTGGATTTTCATCCACATTCACCTTGACGATTTTGACGCGGCCCGCATATTCCGCCGCCAACTCTTCAAGGGCAGGACCGATTTGGCGGCAAGGGCCGCACCATTCAGCCCAAAAATCCACAACAACGGGAATCGCTGATTTGCGAACTTCGGCGTCGAATGTGGCATCCGTGACGGCAACGGTATTTGCACCCATGGCGATATCTCCTGACAATTCTATGAAAGATACCTAAGCATCCGAAGGTGTCAGGTCAAGATATTGTGGCCCGTTCAAATGCCACCCTCACAATATCGCGATCAAGGGGCATCAGTTGCGCGGTAACAGTCCATAAAATCGCCAGATCGATCTGATGATTAGGATAGATCAATTCCAGCGATGCCCCATAGGCCCCCATTTGCCGCAACAAACCATCGGGAATGTCGGCGGCAGTCGCAGGCACGATCTGATTCGATTTGAAATCCACGGCCAAAACGCGGTCTGCGGTGACAACCAATCGATCGATTGCACCGATAATCTGACCCTGCGCAACAGGCGCAGTGATCGCGACCTCACTTAGGGTGCCCTGCGCGAAAATATGGCGCAGTTCGAGATGGTGCAAGATTGTCGTCGCCTCGGTCAAGACATCGGCGCACAGCGCGGCATCTGGAACCAACCGCCCCGCAACGCGCGGCCAATCTGGGGCATCAAAGCGCGGCAGATGTTCCAACAGCAGATGCAGGGCCGTGCCGCGCAACAGTGCCATGTCATTCGTCATGCCCGACACCACTTTGTCGCCGCCCAAATTCGACGGGTTGATCATGATCGGCGCGGGTGGGGTCATTGGGACAGGCCGCATTGCCCAAATCGGCAATTGCGGTGCTGATATGTCACCAAGATCCGCCGCGGCCCCGTTCATGGGCCAATCGCCAAAGGCATAGCGTTGCATCCCGTCGATCAGGTCCACTGCGCCTACCGCCTGCATCCCAGCGGCAACCAAACGATACCACGACATCCCGTCGTCCTTGGCCTCGCCCGCGCCCGCGACGATCAGCCAAGATTGCGCCCGCGTCAGCGCAACATACAGCAACCGCAGCGCCTCTTGATCCGTCTTTTCCCCCCGAGATGCCCGCAAACTGTCAATTATCGCGGGTGTTGCATCTTTGGGCGTTTTCCAGATCGGTGTGCCGTCGGGCATCACAAACACCTCGTCGCGTTCGGGGGGTGTGCGGTCGCAGGTATCTGGCAATATGACAATCGGCGCCTCTAGTCCCTTGGCGCCGTGCACCGTCATCACGCGAATGCGATCCCCTGCGCTGTCCATCTGGCGTTTGACAGTGATGTCATCGCTGATCAGCCAATTCAAAAACCCTGTCAGACTGGGAATTTCACTGCGTTCAAAGGCAAGCGCTTGGGACAAAAGCGCGTCGATCCCATCCTCGGCTTCAACCCCCAGTCGGGTGATCAGACGGCGGCGGCCATCATGCCGCGTCAAAATACGCTCTAACAGATCATAGGGCCGCAAAAAATCTGTCTGATCGCGCAAATCGATCAGCATCGCCAGGGTGTCGGGGCGTGTTGTGTGGGCGCGCAACGCCTCCCATAAATAGCCCTTACGCAGGGTGGCAAGATCATACAGTTCACCCTCGCTCCACCCACCCAAGGGCGAACGCAGGAACGCGGCCAACGACAAGTCATCCTCGGGCGTGGCAAGGAATGATAACAGTGCTGCCAAATCCTTGACCGCCAGTTCCCCGCCCAAATTCAGCCGATCCGCGCCTGCAATTGGCAAATCGGCCTGTTTGCAGGCACGGATAATTTCGTGAAACAGGGCGGATCGCCGCTGCACCAAAATCAGGAAATCACCCGCGTGCACGGCGCGATCGCCTTTGTCATCGGGGATATGAACGCCGTCTGCAATCATCGCATGAATTTCGGCGGCAATCCGATTTGCCAAGCGCGCGGTGTGATGCGACGCCGCGATCAGATCAATCGGGTTTTCCCACTCTTCATCTTGATCGTCCTTTACAGGCTGTTCCAGCGCCCACAGATCCACCCGCCCCGGCATTTGCGATTTGGCGGCGATATGCTCGACCACGTCACCCATCGCCTGCGGAAAGCGCGATCCAAAGACATTGTCCACCAAGCGCAAAATCGCGGGCGAAGATCGGAACGAATATTTCAATTCGCTGGTTTGAAACTGCAGATCGGCCGCCTGAAAACGGTCTTTGAAATACAGATGGTTTTCGTCAAAGGCGGCGACATCCGCGCCCTGAAAGGAATAGATTGATTGTTTCTTATCGCCCACAACGAACAAGGTGCGCTGGCCTTGACGCGCGCCGATACCTGCACTGAATTCTTCGGTCAGCAGTTTGATGACCTGCCATTGCGTGGGGCTGGTGTCTTGCGCCTCATCGACAAGAATGTGATCTATGCCGCCATCCAGTCGAAACAAAACCCAAGCCGCTACATCGCGATCTGTCAACAAATCCCGCGCTCGCAGGATCAGATCGTCGAAATCCAGAAACCCGCGCTGAGATTTGGCCGTTGCATAAAGCGGCAGGAATGCATTGGCAAAGCGGTGCAGCAGCGCCGTCTTTTGCGCGGCGACAAGGGCCAGGCGGCGCGGCCGCGCCAATTCAACGCGCTGCATCAGGTGATTAAACGGCGCGAGATGCGCGCCAAGCGCAAGCCTTATATCCTTGGTCGGAAGGGTGTCGACTTTTGCACCAAAGGGCGTTTTTGCTGTCTCACCAAACAGTAAAAACGTCTCTAATGCCGCTAAATCTGGCAGATTTGGATCGGCAAAATTGACTTGTGCCAAGCGCGTTGCCAGTTTTTGATCGGTGACCAGACCTGCCTGTAATTGTGGCATAATCGCCGCCACCAAGGCCGTCTCATGTCCCAAAAATACATCGGCGCAGATTTTATCGCCGCTTTCCCCCGGCTGCAGGCCAAACATTTCTGCAATCTGATCCCATGTTTTTGGCACTGAAAACGCGCTTTGATGCCGCGCAACCTGTTCCATGAGGGCAAAGAAATCTTCGCCGGTGTATTGGGCGGCCACCTCTGCCATCAGATTAGGGTCAAGGTGATCGGCCAGTTCGTTTATGATCTGTTCCCGCATCAAACGTGCCGCGCGGTCGTCCATTTCGGTGAACTGGGGGGAAATTCCCGCCTCTAGGGGAAAACGGCGCAAAAGGGTCGCGCAAAAACTGTGAATTGTCTGAATCCGCAAGCCGCCAGGCGTTTCAATCGCGCGGGCAAACAACTGCCGCGCCTTGGGCAGCGCACCAGGTTTCAACCGCTCCTCGTCGCCCAACTGTGCCAGATCGGCCAACAAGTCGCGGTCGGGCTTCATCGCCCATGCGCCTAGGCGTTTGAACAGTCGGTTTTGCATCTCGGTCGCGGCGGCCTTGGTATAGGTCAAGCATAGGATATGTTGCGGCTGCACGCCCGACAGCAACAACCGCGCAACGCGATCTGTCAAAACCCGCGTCTTGCCAGATCCCGCATTCGCCGAAAGCCATGTGCTGGCGGTGGGGGTGGCGGCGTCAACCTGCCGCTGGGTTGCCTCATCGCGGATCATGGCGCGCCCACCCGAACGGGCATGGCGCGATCTGTCATTTGCCATTCCCCAAACCGCGCAAGGTGATCATAGCTGCGCGCGTAACGCTGTTCAAAGAGGGCGCGTCGGGCAGCGTAAAAGGTATCGCGTTCCATATAGCGGCCAATCAAAGTGGTCAGTTTCGCCCATTCCAGCGCCAACAGGTCTGATGTGATTTTGGTTTCTTCAACCTTTTGCCCCGCACCAAGGCCGATATAGGTGATCAAGGCCACTTCAATTGCGGCGAGTTCTGCAAAACCGCCGCGTTCCGCCATAGCCGCGGCCAAAAGCAGTTGTTTGGAAAAGCTTTTCTGCATGGCTTGTGTGGGCGGAGCGCCCGTTTTGTAATCAATCAAATGCAATCGACCATCGGGCAAACAGTCAATGCGGTCAGGGGTGCCTGTCAAGGTAAAGGGCAGACCATCAAGCGGCTGACGGCCCTTGGATTCGACCGCAAGTGATATGCCACCATGCCGACCATCTTGGGTCAAAAAGTGATTGGCCGCGCGGTCCATTTTCGCGATCCACAGGGCGCGCGCGGCGGGAAAGGGGATTTCCGCGCGCATGATGTCACGCGTCAATTGCATGAGATGCGCGCGCGCGTCTGTTTCGGGGCGATCTTGCACGAATCGTTGCAGGATTTTATGGATCACTATGCCGCGATCTTGGGCTGTCGCCTCGGGGCGCAAAGGGTCCAGCGGGAACAAACGCAAGATATAGCGCGCGTAAATCTCATAGGGGTCGCGGATCAATTTCTCAATAGCGGTCAGGGCCAATTCACGGGGCCGCGCGGTCACAGGCGGTTGCGGCGCAGGTCGCAACGCGGGTGCAAGCTGTGGATCTGCGCGCATTTCGGCGCTGGGTGCATCCAACCCCTCAGCCAGACGCAACCAAATGTTGCCGCGCTGCTGCATTTGCGCAAAGGCCTCGGTACCGTTGTGCAAGCCACCCATTAGGTTCATCAATCGGTTCAACCAGCGTGAGGGAACTGTCTCTGCCTCGGCATTGCGCAGGGCGCGGGTGATCACCACACAAGATGCCCCCATCGCCTGTTGGTAATCATGCGCAGACAATCCAATTTGCCGTTCCGGCAATAACAGACCCGCATCTTTTCGCATTTGGCGATTCAACCATGGATCAGGTTCGGGCAATTTGGGCCAGATCGCATCATTCAACCCACCCAAGATAACCAAATCTGCGCCTTGAACGCGCGCCTCAATCGTGCCCCAGATCATGATATGAGGATGGGGCAGAATGGCGTCGCGCACCTCTTGTGATTGGATCAGATTGTCGAACAGATTGCGATATTCGCTGGCTGATATCGCGCCGCCAAAGGGGGCCTCGGTCGCCAAATCCTGCATCAAAGCAAGCGCCTTAAGACCCGCATCCTTGTGCCATAAACCGCCACTGTCCGCGCCCGCCAAACGTTCAGCCAAATCGCGGTGCCGCGCCACATGGTCTGCCAAGGGGGTGGTTTCCCCCCCCCGAAGTGCCGTGAAAATCGGTGAAAGGGAATCCGCCCACTGTGCCGCGCCCTCGGTTCTTTGGGTGTCGGCCCATGCCGTGATATCCAAATCGGTCGGAAAAGCCGGCCCATAACGGCGCAGTTTCAATTCCAAATCACGCGTCAGTTTCAGATGCAGTCCACGATCCCCGCCCGACGCGGTTAAGGGATGTTTCAGCAAAGCAAGCAGCCGATCAGGCGTCAGCCGTTCCGTAAACAGTCCCGCGATTTGGCGCAAATAACGGCCTGGGGCAGACAAGGCCAAGGGCCGTCCCGCAGAATCGTCTGGGATCAGCGCCCAACGATCCAAGGCGGCGGTGACTTGGCGTGTCAGGTTACGATCGGGCGAAATCAGCGCCGCCTTTTGCCCCTGTTCCGCCGCACGCCGCAGGATCAGTGCAATCGCCAGTGCTTCGGCGCGGGGGGTCATCGCCTCAATCAGGGTGATATCTTGGGTGGCATGGATCAGATCAGGCAGTTTCGGCCCCTCGGACAACCATTGATCGGTGATCGGAGCGGGGCGCATGGATAGCGAAATCAACTGGTTGCGGTCTGGCGCAGGGGGGGGCGTATCTGTCCATTTTTGCACATCGGTTGGCCCAATCCCCAGCCCATCCATCAGCCGACGAAACCGAAATTGCGGGTGATCTTCGGCGGTCAGCGCGTCGTCCATTTGGTCCCAAACGTTTGTGGGCAGATCAAAATCATATCCTGGCAGAACGATCGCCCCTTGGGGCAGTTTTGCAACCGCCTGCATGAACAGCGCGGTCGCGCCCCGTGATCCTGTTGACCCAGCGATGATTATCGGATCAGCGGGGGCCTTTGTCTGCCAAATTTCGGCAATTTGCAGCACCGCGGCGCGCGCGCCCGCCCTGTCGCCAAACAGCGGCGCGATGATCTTAAGAAATGTTTGTGATCTTTCCCAATGCTGAGAATGGTCCTTAACATCCAGTCCCGCCAAGACGGAAGGTGCGACGCCTTCGCTCTGCATTTCGTTCATCAGATTTGCCAAGGACTGCGCCAGATCGAAAATCGCACTGCGGGGCGCAAGTTCGGGCTGCGCGGACAATAAGGCCGCAATCAAATTGGCCAGTTCCAACCTGCGCCGCAGACTGGACATCGGCGCGGATATTTCAACGGCGGGGTCAGATTCAATTTCAGTGATCAGGCGCAGTTTTGGCAAAAACCCCGCGCCGCCCTCGGTGAAAATTTCGGTGATCCGCCGCCGCATCCGCGCGGTGTTCACATAAAGCGTCACCTTGGCGATATCCTGTGGCGGGCGGCCCATCAGACGCCGCTGCAAGCCTGCCACCAATTCGGCGGGAAAATCACACCCAGGGGGAATGGCAAAAACGTTGGGCTGGTCAGGATCAAACATTCAACAACCCTTGGGCAATAGCGATCCCTGCGGCGGTGCCCACATCACACCAACCGCCTTGATGGATAATCCCAAAGGCGCGGCCAGCCGCAATTTGGACATCCCAAACCTGCCCGATGGAAAAAACAGTCTCTGGTATCGCCAAAACCGATGAAACCTTTTGAATTTGTGCACCCAGATAAATCGGCGCAACCTGACCCTTGGCGCGCGAAATCCGACCATCGGGGGCCAGAATAAAATCCCCTACCCCTGTGTGGCCCAAGACATCCTTGCGCGCAAGCAGCAACAGCAGGCTGTCCATGCGATCTGGTTGCCAAGCCGCCAACAATTGGGTCAACGGGTTGGCACCTGTCCAAACCGCATCCGAGTTTAGCAGCAAAACTGTGTCATCGCCCAACAAAGGCAAGGCCGCCCTAAGGCCCCCGCCCGTCTCCAGAATCTGATCACGCTCCCACGAAAAAACCACATCTTGCCCCGCCAAATGCTGTTCAATCTGTTCGCCCAGATAATGCAAATTAATCACGGTTTTTTCGATCTGTGCAGGACCGCGCAGGGCCAAAGCGTGGTCGATCAACGCCCGACCGCCGACGCGGATCAGCGGTTTCGGGGTGTCCTTGGTCAATGCGCCCATACGAGTGCCAAATCCTGCCGCAAAGATCATGAGGGGTGGCATCGCTTTGTCTTTCTAAATCGGCGCATATTGGGCAAAAACCGCCTGCAAATCCGCCAGCATCGGATGTGCCAGATTGCGTTGAAGGTGGTCACGCACCCTTGGCATCAGGCGTAGATATTGCGGTTTGCCGTTGCGATTCAATTGCGTGAAAACGCCCAAAATACGCAAGGCCCGCAGCACCCCTAATGTTGCATATTGCGCTGAAAAATCGGCCGCGGACTGACCGGTTTTTTGGATGAAATACAGCTGCAGTTGCGCCGCGATCGCAGGGGTGACATCGCGGCGCGCGTCTTGCAGCAAGGACACCAGATCATAGGCCGGTTGCCCCATCTGTGCCGTTTGAAAATCCAAAAGTCCCATCTGTGCAAGTCCCTGCCGTTCGGGCAAAAACAGCAGGTTTTCGCAGTGATAGTCCCGCAAGATTAACACGCGGGGACCATTGGCATGGGCGCGCAAGGCCGCCGCGAGGGCCGATTTCAAAGGGGTCGTATCACCGATAATCCCCAGCATGGCAGACGCGGCCCATTCATCCGCAGTCAGATCAGGCAAGTTTGGGGGTGCGGGGTGGGATTGCAGATGGATCAGAACATCGATGGCGGATTGCATGAACGACAGTTCGCGACGGGGATCGGTTTCGATCAACCGCGCCAACAGATCGTCGCCCAAATCCTCTAGCAGTAAAAACCCCTGCACAAGGTCTTGTGCCAAACATTGCGGCGGCGACAGGCCCAATGCCGCCAGATGATTCGAGATCCGCAAAAACTGGGCGGGGTCGTCGGGCTGACCATGGGGGGCGTCCATCAAAACGGCGGTTTGCACGCCGCGCCTGAGGCGCAAATACCGACGCCCCGAGGCATCACCTGCCAAAGCCTGTCGTGATGCCATTTCCCAACCTGCGCCGATTAAGAAATCCTCCAAACCTTGCGCGCGCAAGGCCGCCCGCAAGTCGGGATGGTGCGGCGCCATGATTTCGGCGATGCGGCCGTCGCCGTGGCTGGTTAGGCGCAGATGAATGGGGCGCATAGGCTGCATAGCGCCCAAGCGGTCGGGCCATTCGATCAGACAGACCGCGGTTTCCATGGCGTCAGCAAGGCCCAATTCTTGGGTCTCATCGGGATGAGTGAGGCGATACAGATCGGCGTGCCAAATCTCAACCGCGTCATTTTGATAGGTTTGCACCAAGGTAAAGCTGGGCGAGGGAACCTCTTGGCTGGGGCCGAAATGGCTGCGGATAACGGCGCGGGCGAAATGGCTTTTACCGGCGCCGACGTGACCGGACAACAATACCGTATCCCCCGCCTGCAAATGCTGCGCTATCAGGCGGGCAAAGCGGTCGGTGGCATCTGGGTCGGGCAGGAATATCGTATCTGTCATGCCCTAGCATAACCCGCCTTAACCCAAGGTTTGAAGCGATTATTGCAACCTTGGCCGCACCTTTTGGCGCGCGCTGAGCGCGACCATCTGTGGTCCTGCGATTGGAGCAAAGGCGATCATCGTTGCGCCCCCTGCGACTGGGGCGATACGACAGCGGATCAACCGCCCGTCCGACAGCCGCAACTCTCCGATCCAAGGTTGGCGGTCGCCGATGGTTTGAACAAATTCGTCAATTTCGATCCAAATCTTGCTGGGGGCGGACAGGCTTTTCCAATGGTCGCCCAGATTGCGAATGCTTGCTTCGCCCAAGGTGGCGTTTGGATCATGCCCCCACAATTGACTATAGGCCATGTTCGACCACATCAGTTGCCCCGCTTGACCAAAGACAACAATCGCCTCGGCCATTTGGTCGATGACGGAATGGCCCAATTCCAGATCAGACCGATAGCGGCGCGTGCGCTGCATTTCCGTTGAGATATCTTCGATCATCAAGGCAAGCGCCCCGTTCGGATGAGGCCGGCCCGTGACGCGGAAGGTCTGCCCGTCCGCCAAGGCCCAGTTTTCTTGGAAAACCCCCGAAGATGCCGCCTTTTCCATTTCTATGATTTGCCGCCGCCAGCCGATGAAATCCTTTGGCTCTGGCAAAAGATTGCGTTCGCGCATGGCGTCCAAAACCGAAAGCAGGCTGGGCCGCATCGACAAAAAATCAGGCGGCAAATTGGTCAGGTCCAGCAAGGCAGGATTGAACATTTGCAATTTGCGATCCTTGTCAAAAATCGCAAGGCCAATGGGCAATTGCGCAAAGGTTTTCGACAAGGTTTGCATAAATTCGTGCAGCGACGTTTCTGCAGTCACTGTCCGATCCGCCGGCGTTGCAAAACATAATATCTCGGATCCGCTGGGGTCTGACTCTAGGTCAAACCAAGCAGGGCCCTTGCCAGAAATGACAATCGATTGGCGTTGGCGGTCGCCAGTTTGCGCATTAAGTGCGCGATCAAACAAACGCGGTAGCGGCCACGAAAGCTGCGTCCCGCTGCCAGGGGCCATGGCCGCGGCCATGACCAAATAGCGGGTGTTGGCCCAAATTACATCGCCCGCGCTATTTTCGCGCCACGCCAAAATCGGTGCTTTTGAAATTGTGTCGCGCAAAATAGCCACCTCCTCGGTGGCGGCGTGGTGGGCGACAGCGATGGCAACATTGGGGCCGTCCAAAATATCAGGATCCGACAGAACAATTTTGGTCAACCCGCCACTGTAGGACACATCAACCAAAGTCGCGAGACCGTTTTGCGTGTGATACACATTGGAAAAACTGCCCAGTTCAGCGATTTTTGTCAGATTGTCTTCGATCTTGGGGAAACGGGGTTTCAAAAATGCCATAAGACAGGCCCAGTCATCGCCAAGGTCCAGCGCCTGCGCCAACAGGGCGCGGCCCGACGGACTGCAATCGATCAGACGTGTTTCATCAAATAAAAATACTGGCCCGCTGGGGGTTTGCGCCAAGATCGGGCTGGGTGCCGCCTTGGGTTTCTGCCGCCATACATTCACCAACAACAACAAAACCGCCGTCGTCATCAACACGGATCCGATAATTTCTGCGGTTAGGTTAAACGACATTTTTCAACCCCAAATAGCACCTGCGTTGGTGCAGCTTAGGGGTGATTTTATTAACGAAGGGTTAATAAAATTTAAAATTCATATAAAATCAATGCGATATTGCCTATTCTAGCGCCATATTTTGCCCCAAGACCCCGCCCCGATCTGTCCGCAGTGCGGCCAAGGGCCAAACCACCTCGACGATGGCGCCGCAACGGGGGGGACGCTCTTCGGCGTTTAGGAACGGGTCCGTCCCATTGGCAAAGCTAAGCTGAGCGCCCGTGCGTTCCAGCAGTGTCTTGGCAATGAACAGACCCGTGCCCATTCCTTCATAGCCAGGCCGGGTCTGCGGAAAATCCCGCTTGTTGCGCAAAAATGGATCGCCGATGCGCGGCAGGATCTGTTGGGCAAAGCCTGCACCATCGTCACAGATGCGCAAAATCAGATGATCGGCGGTCCAAGTTCCGTCAATCCAAACGCTTTTTTGGGCAAAATCAACGGCGTTTTGCACCAGATTGCGCACGCCGTGGATCAATTCAGGACGGCGTAAAATGGTGGGTTCTTCGCCCGCAGAGTCAAAAGAAAAGATCAGGGATTTGCCGCGCTGGGCATGGGGTTCTGCGGCCTCGTGGATCGTGGCGCTATAGGGCGCGCGACGCAGGTGCAGATCATCATTCCCCGCTTTGCCCATTTGCCGCAAAATATCGCGGCACCGATCTGCCTGATCACGGATCAAGACAGCATCCTCATACCAACTGGGATGCGCGCGCAATTCGTCCAGCAATTCGCTGCTGACCAATTTGATTGTGGCGAGGGGCGTGCCCAATTCATGGGCCGCCGCCGCCACAACCCCGCCCAGATCGGTTAGTTTCTGTTCGCGGGCAAGGGCCAGTTGCGTTGCCAAAAGCGCGTCTGACATTGCGTGAATTTCGGTAGAAATGCGCCGCGCATACAGGCCCAGAAATGCAATCCCCACAAGAATAGACAACCAAAATCCAAACTCGAACAGTTTCGGAATGCCAAAAACCTGACCCGACAGTGTGTGCAACGGCACGCGAAACAGGGCAATGACTGTGGTGCAACTGGCGGCAGCCGCGCCGATGATCACCGTCGCCCGCAAGTCCAGCGCACTGGCCGACACCACCACAGGCGCCAACAGCAAAAGTGAAAACGGATTGGTAAGCCCGCCCGTAAAATACAGCAAAACCGCCAATTGCAGCGTATCAAATAACAACAGCGCCATCGATTGCGTTTCGGACAGGCGTTTGTTGCGGGGAAAAATGTTGTTGGTCACCAAATTGACCAAGATCGCCGCCGCCACCGTCATCAAACACAGGCCCATTGGCAGATCAAAGTCCAGATACAGCCGTGCCACGGCCAGCGCGCTGGATTGCCCGACAATTGCCATCCAGCGCAACAAGATCAGGGTCCGCAACGGCAACCAATCTGTGCGATGGTAACGAATACGTGCGTCTGGTCCTGGATGTGTCATTCTGTCCTATGTTCTACTATGGTCTAACATATGCGGCCCGCGTAGTGTGAGTTTGCAATTTTCAATATAGGACGAAAAATGACATTGCGTGGAATTTATGCAATTTTAGGCGCAGTTGCGGTGGTCGGGCTATTGTCTGGGACATTGTATACGGTGATGTCAAAATCCAACACCGATCCTTTTGCGGATTGTGGGGGCGGGGCTGTGGCGGGCGGGGCGATTGGGGGGCCATTTACCCTAACGGACGAAAACGCCAAGACCGTGACAGATGCTGATATTATCACCAAACCGACCTTGGTTTATTTCGGCTATACGTTTTGCCCCGATGTCTGCCCAATGGACGGCGCACGCAACGCGGCGGCGGTCGATCTTTTGGATGCGGCGGGGTATGATGTCACGCCGGTCTTTATCACAATTGATCCCGCCCGCGACACGCCAGAGGTGCTGCGCGCCTTTACCGACAGTCTGCACCCAAAAATGATTGGCCTTACGGGCACGGATGCACAGATTAAGGCCGTTTCAACCGCCTATAAGACCTATTATCAAAAGCAAGAAGGTGATCCGAAATACTATATGATGGATCATTCGACCTTTACCTATTTGATGATGCCCAAAATTGGATTTCTAGATTTCTTTGATCGCGATGCCACGGCGGAAACGATGGCAAAGCGCACCGAATGCTATCTTGACCACCTGAAATAAAGGCACGTTTGACCTGACCACAGTTTGGGCTAGCTGTGGTCAAAATAACAGGAGAAGAACATTGGAAGATACCCATCTTGATCTTGGACCTGATGTCAGCCTTTTGCTGGTGGATGATGACGAGGCCTTTGTGAAGCGTCTGGGTAAGGCCATGGAAAAGCGCGGTTTCCTGCCTGAAATCGCCAGCAGTGTGGCCGCAGGGCGCAGTATCGCCCTTGCCCGCCCGCCCGCCTATGCCGTGATTGATCTGCGCCTAGAAGATGGCAATGGGCTGGATGTGGTTGAGGTGTTGCGGGATATTCGCCCAGATTGCCGCATTGTCGTTTTGACGGGTTATGGGGCGATTGCCACCGCCGTGGCCGCGGTAAAAATAGGGGCTACAGATTATTTGTCGAAACCCGCAGATGCAAATGATGTGGTTAACGCGCTGCTATTAAAGTCGAATGCAATTCCAACATTGCAAGAAAATCCAATGTCAGCGGATCGTGTGCGCTGGGAACATATTCAACGCGTATACGAGATGTGCAATCGCAACGTGTCCGAAACTGCGCGCCGACTTTCAATGCATCGGCGCACGTTGCAGCGGATATTGGCAAAGCGCAGTCCAAAGTGATGTCAATCACATAAAATCAGTTAATATTGACATACTTGAAAATTTTATTATGAGAGCGTATGCTATCTGCATCCTCAATTAAGGAATCTTCAAATGTCGATCGATTTATCTGCGCTTTCACTCAAAGAGTTGAAGGGTTTGCAAACACGTATAGTTAAAGAAATTGAAGGGTTTCATGATCGCACAAAGCGCCACGCGCTGGCGGAACTTGAAGAAAAAGCCCGCGCTTTGGGATTTTCTTTGGCTGAATTGACGGGCTCTGTGAAAACCCGCAAGCGCGCGCCTGCGGTTGCGAAATATGCCAATCCTACGGATGCAAGTGACACATGGTCGGGCCGTGGCCGCAAGCCGCGCTGGTTTGCCGATGCGTTGAAATCCGGCAAAAAGCCCGATGATTTTGCAATCTAATATCGTTTAGAAAATGAAAAACGGGGAAAGCATCAGCTTTCCCCGTTTTCTATTTCATAAGGTCCAATTTGAACCCGTTGGCAAATTATGCCAGCGCCAGATTGATCGCCGACTCGCGGCCATCACGGCCTGCTTCGATGTCAAAGGTGACAGCTTGGCCGTCATTCAACTGGCGGATGCCTGCGCGTTCCATTGCGGAAACGTGGACGAAAACGTCCTTGTTGCCATTTGCTGGTGCAATAAAGCCGAAGCCCTTGGTTGCGTTAAACCACTTCACGGTGCCATTAGCCATCGTGAGATCTCCTGTTTTAGATGCCATCCGCGTTGTGCGATGACTTGGCTCAGACGTTAGTATCGATCGCTGAAGCCGCAAGGAGACAGGTTTTTCGAGTAATAGCGTTGTTCGCCTGCCCGATATGCACCTTTTTGTGCTAAAAAACAAGGGGGGCGTGCAAGAAATGATTTCGGGGGCGGATTTGGGGCAAAAGACCGCCCCAAACTTAATCCTGTGCGCGGCCCTGATAGGACAAATCATCAGTGTTGATGATAACACGGGTCTCGGGCCCAATATGTGGTGGGACCATGATCCGAACGCCATTGGTGCAAATCGCAGGCTTATAGGACGAAGACGCCGTTTGCCCTTTGGTCACAGGCTCGGTCTCGGCAATTTCTACTGTGACGCGCATCGGCAATTCCAGCGCAATCGCCAAGCCGTCAAAGGTTTTCAGATAGACTTTGATTCCATCTACCAAAAACACCTTATCATCGCCAATCACATCGGGATGCACGGCAATTTGTTCATATGTGTTCGGCTCCATGAAATGGAACCCTTCGCCGTCTTCATACAGGAAATCATATTCGCGGTCGTCCACATTGGCCTTTTCGACCATTTCCGTGGTGCGCCAGCGTTCGGCCACCTTTACCCCGTCGGAAATGCGGCGCATATCGACCGAAGTCGTTGGCGTGCCTTTGCCGGGATGGAAATTTTCGGCCTTAAGAACGGCATATAATTTGCCATCCATTTCGACAACATTGCCTTTACGCAGGCTGGACGCGATGACTTTCACGGGCGTTTTCCTTGTGTTCAGACGATTGCGGGCCTATTGCCGCGCAGGATTGGAATTGCCTTTACCGCATTGAAACGGAAATCGAAAGCTGAAATGACAAACGCGTGGTGGACCAGACATAGCGAGCGGCGGCCTTTGCTGATTGCCCGCAATCGTATTCAATCGGCCATGCGGGTTTGGTTGGGCGATCAGGGGTTTACCGAGGTGGACCCCGCCTCCCTTGCGATCAGTCCTGGAAATGAGGCGCATTTGCACGGATTTGCCACGGATGCGATTGGCAATGATGGTTTGGCGCGGCGGATGTATCTGCACACCAGCCCCGAATTTGCGATGAAAAAGCTGCTTGCGGCGGGGGAAACCCAAATCGCCGCCTTTGCCCATGTCTTTCGCAATCGCGAAAGGGGGGCGCTGCACAGTCCTGAATTTACCATGCTGGAATGGTATCGGGTTGGGGCGGATTATAGCGATTTGATGGAAGATGTGGTGGGTCTGATCCGTCTGGCGGCGCAGACTGTGGGCGTGGATCAATTGCGGTTTCGCGATAAGACCTGTGATCCCTTTGCGCCCGTGGAACGCTTGTCGGTGGCGCAGGCGTTTTTGACCTATGCGGACATTGACCTGATGGCGACAATGGACGCCGATGGCACTGTCAGCGCCCCTGCCTTGGCGCAGGCCTGTGCCCTGATTGGTCTGCGCACCGCACCTGATGACACGTGGTCGGATATGCTGTCGCGGGTTCTGGGTATTGTAGAGCCGCATCTGGGCATGGGCCGTATCACGATCCTAGATCAATACCCTGCGCATGAGGCGGCGCTGGCGCGCAAACTGCCCGATGATCCGCGTTTGGCCGAACGATTCGAGGTGTATGCTTGCGGCGTTGAACTTGCCAATGGGTTTGGGGAATTGACCGACCCTGCCGAACAGCGCCGCCGATTTGCCCTGGAGATGGACGAAAAACAGCGGGTTTATGGCGAAACCTATCCGGTGGATGAGGATTTCCTGAGCGCGCTTTCACAAATGCCGCCCTCTGCGGGGATTGCCATGGGGTTTGAGCGCGTGGTGATGCTGGCCCTTGGCGCGCCGCGCATTGATGATGTGATTTGGGCACCCGTTCCAGAATAGCGGTTTTCCCCCCTTTCGCATGGGGTTGCCAATGACTAGACTGACCTTATGAAATGGAACCTGCCCAATACTTTGACCCTTGTTCGATTGCTGGCCGCCCCTGGTGTGCCGCTGATGTTTTTGTATTTTCATCGACCTTGGGCCGATTGGTTCGCGCTGGCCCTGTTCATTGGTGCGGCGATTACGGATTACTTTGACGGCTATTTGGCGCGTCTGTGGAAACAAGAAAGCAAATTCGGCGCGATGATGGACCCGATTGCCGATAAGGCGATGGTGGTGATCGCGATTATGGTTTTGACGGGATATTCGGGGATGAACCCTTGGCTGATTCTGCCCGCGACGATCATTCTGTTCCGTGAAGTGTTCGTGTCTGGTCTGCGCGAATATCTGGGCGATAAGGCGGGATTGTTGCAAGTGACCAAACTGGCGAAATGGAAGACCACGATGCAGATGGTCGCGCTTGCGGTGCTGTTTCTGGGCACGGGGTTGGAATATCTGAACGGCGTCAAAATGGCGGGAATGACGCCCGATCAATATACTTTGGCGGTCGCGGCGG
The DNA here is from genome assembly GCA_040398785.1 of Cypionkella sp. GTDB lineage: Bacteria > Pseudomonadota > Alphaproteobacteria > Rhodobacterales > Rhodobacteraceae > Cypionkella. The sequence continues at coordinate 132,377 of JBBATJ010000005.1, forward strand.
GGCTTGCTGATCCTGTGCGGGCCTGTGGAAAATCAGATTGCGCATCTGTGGCGGGCTATGTTGGGCTGACATTGATGTGGATCGCGGCGGTTTTGACGGCGCTGACGGGTTTGGATTATTTTCAAAAATCCAAACCCTATTTGCGGGATGAACCATGATTGAGGTTTTGTATTTCGCATGGCTGCGCGAACGCATTGGACTGCCGCGCGAAACGGTGCAAACCAGCGCCGCAACTGCGCGGGATTTGATCGCAGAATTATGCGAGAAAGACGCGCGCTATGGTCTGGCATTTGCCGATATTTCTGCGGTGCGCGTCGCCTTGGATCAAACATTATCGGACTTTGATGCGCCCTTGGCAGGGGTGCGGGAAATTGCGTTTTTCCCCCCCATGACAGGCGGCTGATATGCTGCGCATTCAAGAGGCGGCGTTTGATCTGGGGGCCGAGGCGAATGCCTTTGACGCCACGGGCGCGGGGGCTGTGGTTACGTTTTCGGGTATCGTGCGCGATAATGGCGGGCTGTTGATCGGGATGCAGATCGAACATTACCCTGCCATGACGGAAAAGGCGATTGCAGCAATGATGGATCAGGCGCGTGCGCGCTGGGATTTGGTCAATGTTTTGGTGATCCACCGCCATGGCTATCTGCCCGTGGGTGCGCCGATCATGATGGTCGCCACCGCCGCCCTGCACCGCGTTGCGGCATTCGAGGCGGCGGAATTTTTGATGGATTATCTGAAATCCCGCGCGCCTTTCTGGAAACAGGAAATCACGGCCACGGGCGCCACTTGGGTGCAAGCGAAACCACAGGATGAGGCAGCGTTACGCCGTTGGGGGAAATGATGGAAAAAGTAGCCGTGATCACCGCAGGCGGGTCGGGCATGGGCGCGGCCGCCGCACGCAGGCTGGCCGAGGATGGATACCGCATTGCGATCCTATCGTCGTCGGGCAAGGGCGCGGCACTGGCCGAAAGTTTGGGCGGCGTGGGCGTTACAGGATCGAACCAATCCAATGACGATGTGGCGCGGCTGATAGATGCCACGATGGACCGCTTTGGCCGCATTGATGTATTGGTCAATTCGGCGGGGCATGGCCCGCGTGCGCCCTTGTTGGACATCACCGACGAGGGCTGGCATCAGGGCATTGATATTTATTTTCTATCTGCCGTGCGCCCCATTCGGTTGGTCACGCCCATCCTGCAAGCCCAAGGTTGGGGCGGAAGCATTATCAACATCACCACATTCGCCACCTTTGAACCCGATCCCGCCTTTCCGACATCAGGCGTGGCGCGGGCGGGCCTTGCGGCCTTTACCAAACTGTTCGCGGATCAATATGCGTCCGAAGGGATCAGGATGAACAATATCCTGCCAGGTTTCATCGACAGCCTGCCCGAGCGTGAGGCGTTTCGCGCCCGCATTCCGATGGGCCGCTATGGCAAAGTTGCGGAAATTGCGGGAACAGTCAGCTTTCTGGCGTCGGACGCGGCGGGCTATATCACGGGGCAGAATTTGCGCGTCGATGGTGGGATTACAAGATCGGTTTAAAACTGGGCCAATAGGGCATTGTGCCGCGCGATAAAATCCGCGCGCACCTGCACGGGCGGGCGCAGTTGTATCGACAGGCCACGCAAGACCGCAGGGTCTGGGGCGCCGAACAAACGATCCGCCTCGGCGCGGTCAAAGCCTGCAATCTCAACCGCCTCGGCCCAAGCGGATATTTTATCCGCCGATTTAATCGCCTGCTTAATAGCGACGGGTAAAACCGCAGGCAGGCCAAATCGCAAATGCACCGCCGCCGTCAGACGCAAATCTAATTCGCCATAGCCTGGCCCCACGGCGGATTTGACGGGGCTGATCATATCACCAATCACATATTCAGGCGCATCATGCAGCAGGGCGGCCAATTGCCATTTCGCCGCCAAACCCGTTTGCCGCGTAAAAATCTGTTCCACCAACAAGGAATGTTCCGCCACCGAATAGGGATAATCCCCCCGCGTCTGCCCATTCCAGCGCGCCACAAAGGCCAGACCATGGGCGATATCCGCAACCTCGATATCCATCGGGGTCGGGTCCAGCAGATCCAGCCTGCGGCCCGATAACATCCTTTGCCATGCGCGGGGTTGTTTCATCCGATCCTCAATCTTTATCGCATTTTACTGACATTTGTCGCCTAGGTTGTCGAGAGGGGGCAATCGTGCTAAGTGGCCACCAACACAAAGGAGTGCGGCAATGGATTATGTTATCAAAGATATCGGCTTGGCTGAATATGGCCGCAAAGAATTGGTTATTGCAGAGACCGAAATGCCAGGCCTGATGTCCTGCCGCGAGGAATTCGGCCCAACCCAGCCGCTGAAAGGCGCGCGGATCGTCGGCAGTTTGCACATGACGATCCAAACCGCCGCGCTGATTGAAACGCTGGTGGCGCTGGGCGCGGATGTGCGCTGGGCCTCGTGCAACATTTTCTCTACCCAAGATCACGCTGCCGCCGCAATCGCCGCCGCTGGCATTCCGGTTTTCGCGGTCAAGGGCCAGACCCTGACCGAACATTGGGATTATCTGGACAAATCGTTCATGTTCCCAGAAGGCGCGAATATGATCCTAGATGATGGCGGCGATGCGACGCTGTATGTCCTGCTGGGCGCCCGCGCCGAAGCGGGTGAGGAAATCATTCCCGTCCCGCAATCCGAAGAAGAAGAAGTCATCAAACTGCAAATCCACAAACGCATGAAAGAATCCCCCGGCTGGTTTACCAAAACCAAGGCAGCGATCAAAGGCGTGTCTGAAGAAACCACCACAGGCGTGCACCGTTTGTATGAACTGCACAAGGCGGGGCAACTGCCCTTTCCTGCGATCAACGTCAACGATTCGGTCACGAAATCGAAATTCGACAACAAATACGGCTGCAAGGAATCGCTGGTTGACGGCATCCGCCGCGCCACCGATACGATGATGGCGGGCAAGGTGGCCGTGGTCTGCGGTTATGGTGATGTGGGCAAAGGTTCGGCTGCATCCTTGCGCGGGGCTGGTGCGCGGGTGAAGGTGACCGAAGTCGATCCGATCTGCGCACTGCAGGCCGCGATGGACGGGTTCGAGGTGACGTTGCTTGAGGATGAAGTTGCTTCGGCCGATATCTTTATCACAACCACAGGCAACAAAGACGTGATCCGTATCGAACATATTCGCGAAATGAAGGATATGGCGATCGTCGGCAATATCGGCCACTTTGACAATGAAATCCAAGTGGCAGCGCTGCGCAACCACAAATGGACCAATATCAAAGAACAGGTGGATATGATCGAAATGCCGTCGGGCAATCGCATTATCCTGCTGTCCGAAGGCCGCCTGTTGAACCTTGGCAATGCCACGGGTCACCCCAGTTTCGTGATGTCGGCCAGCTTTACCAACCAAGTTTTGGCGCAGATTGAACTGTGGACCAAAGGTTCAGAATATCAACCTGGCGTTTACATCCTGCCCAAGGCGCTGGATGAAAAGGTCGCCCGCCTGCATCTGAAAAAGATCGGCGTGAAACTGACCGAACTGCGCAAGGATCAGGCCGATTATATCGGCGTCAAGATTGAGGGTCCGTTCAAGGCGGAACATTACCGCTATTGACCATCATAAGGCCCCGCAGTGTCGGGGCCTTTTTTCTGGGAAATAGAAAATTCGATACTTTATTTAGGCATTTTCAAACGAGGGTATTATGAGCAAACGCGACGCATTGATCCAAAAATACGCAGAAGACTTGAAAACCAAATGTAAGGTCGATCCAAAGATTGATCTTTTGACCAAGGTGACGATCGGTTGTGGCCCGTCTATCTACAGCGCGGACGGCGAAACCATCGCCGCATCTGACGCGGCAGAATTGGACCGCGTGCGCAAAAACTTTTTGATCAAGAAATTGGGCCTGCCCGACAGCCCCGCCCTGACCGAGGCGATAGACGCCGTTATCGACACCTATGGCCGCAGCGAGAGTCAAAAATACCGCGCGGTCGTCTATTATCTGCTGACAGTGCATTTCCGCAAAGAATCGGTGTTTGGATAGATCAAGCTTTAGGCGCTTGGTCTTTGTGCCAAGCGCCGTTTTGCGATATACAAAGATATGGGCAGTAGGCCCAAGACCCTTTTGAACAGAACACGTGTGGTGCTAGGGGAACACGTGGGGTGGATGGGGGGTCTTTAGGGGTAAGGGCCCCCCATTTTTAAACCAGTGTCAGCACCAAGCCAATAATCCCGCAGCCAATAATCGCATAACCGCCGTCGATCAGCGTCAGCATAAACGGACGGTTCACATAGGCATTGTTGATCATCGTCCAAGGCGCGATGAAAAATGCGCCAACGCCAAGCCCTGAAATCGCGCCCGCACCTGCGGTATTTATGCCAGAGGTCGCGAAAATATGCCGCATAAAGCCTGCCACAATCACCATGCACAGCGCCGACAAGGCAAAGGGCAGGGCGCCCGCGCCGTTGATCGGCCGTCCATTTTCGTCGCATTGGATGCCCGCCGCCCGCATCCACGGTTTTGATAAAACCATATACCAAATCGCCCCAAAGGCCCATGATCCAAAGGCCGCCGCGATGACACTTAGAAATCCCATTGTTCCCTCCTGTTTTGTGACAGGCTAGGACGTTCGCATTGCGCAATCAAATACTTTCGCCCAAGGCGCAGATGATATCCCATTCCGTCAGCGAAACAGGTTGCACGGATAAGCGCGGGCTTTTCACCAGCGCCATATCGGCCAGACTGGCGGTATTTTTGCAGGTTTCTAATGTCACGGGGGTCAACGCCCGCAAAGGTCGCAGCCACACTGACTCCCAGCGCGGATCATCTGTTGTGCTGTCAGGGCCTGCGGTTTTGGTGATCTCGGCAATCCCCACAATCGCCTTGCCAATATTGGAATGATAGAAAAACGCCAGATCGCCCACCGCCATCGCCCGCAGATAGTTGCGCGCCTGATAATTGCGAATACCTGTCCATTCTGATTCCCCTGCCGCCAACAAATGCGACCAGCCGAATGTGTCGGGTTCGGATTTCAGCAGCCAGCGGTTCACCCGATCACCTTTTTCCATTCACGGATATCGACCGATTGAAACAACCCCGCCCGTGCATAGGGATCATTACCGGCCCAAGCCTCGGCCGCCGCCATATCGGCCACGTCCAAAATGATCAGACTGCCGATCATCGCGCCATCTTGCAAAAATGGCCCAGCCATTTCGACCACACCTGACGATTCGATATGCGCCAAATGTGCGGCACGATTGTCTAGTCGGGTCTGCAATGCCCCCGCTTTGTCGATACAGATAAGGGCAACACGCATGATTATTCCTTTTTCAGTGGGCGCGACATTAGTGCCGATATGGCCAAGTCTAATTCAATTTCCCCGTCCAACAAAGCCGCAACCATCTGGGTGATGGGCATTTCTATGCCCATGATTTTGGCCATGTTAGAGACTGCTTTTGCTGTGGCGACCCCCTCGACAGTGATTTTGGGATCAAACGGGCGGCCTGCGCCCCGCGCGAAACCGAATTGATAATTGCGCGATCCGTCCCCGCAGGTCAGCACCAAATCGCCAAGACCCGACAGGCCCGCCAACGTTTCTGCCCGCGCACCATGCGCCAGCGCCATACGCTGCATTTCCGCAAAGCCGCGCGTCATCAATGCCGCCCGCGCCGAGGCACCCAGACCCGCGCCCATCACAATCCCTGCTGCGATGGCGATAACGTTCTTCAGCGCTCCGCCCAGTTCTGCGCCGATGATATCCGTGCTGTGATAAAGCCGCAGGTTTTTGGTCGACAGCATTATCTGTAAATCTGCCGCATCCGCGCCTTGATAGGCAAGGGTCAGCGCCGTGGGCATTCCGCGCAGAATATCGGCGGCGAAACTGGGGCCGGTCAGAACGCCGATCGGTGACTTGGGCATGGCCCGCGCGATCACCGCAGTTGGTCCCGTCAGGGTGGTCAAATCAACGCCCTTGCAGCAGGCAATCAACGGCTGGTCCCCAAAGGCAGCCGCCTGTTCTGCCATGACCTGCGACAAGACCTGCATCGGCAGGGCAATCAAGATCACATCAGCGTCATGCAGATCATAGGCATTTTGCGTGACCGCGAGGTTCGCTGTGCGCAGATCAACCGGCTTGCGGCCCCACAGGATCACGTCCCGCCCCTCGCGCGCCAAGACCACGGCAAGCGCGGTTCCAAAGGCCCCCGCGCCCAAAACGCCGATCATGCCTTGGCCCCCTTTTTGCCCGACCCGATCATCGGGGATGCGCGCGCGTCCAAGGGCCATCTGGGACGTGCGATCAGGTCATCGGGTTGAACGACACCCGCAAGATGGCGCTCTATCCCCGCCCAAGCAATCATCGCCGCATTATCGGTGCACAGCCGCAGGGGGGGGGCATAGAATGCGACAGCCATATCGCCACAAACAGTCTCTAACCTTGCCCTTAGAGTCTGATTTGCCGAAACGCCACCCGCCACGGCAAAGCTGGGGCTTGGAGGATGAAGATCCATATACAGCATCAAAGCGCGTTTGGTCTTTTCTGCCAAAACCTCTGATACAGCCATTTGAAAACCGGCGCATAAATCACGGCGATCTTGCAATGTTAGACCCGATTTTTCCGCGATAATCGCATCCCGCGCCCGCAGAACGGCGGTTTTCAAACCCGAAAAGGACAGATCACAACCGGCGCGATCCAGCAGGGGGCGCGGAAAGGAAAAGCGTTTTGGATCCCCCAATCGCGCCTCTGACTCAACGGCGGGGCCGCCCGGTTGTGGCAGGGCCAACAGCTTGGCGATTTTGTCAAAGGCTTCGCCCGGGGCGTCGTCGATTGTGCCACCCAAACGTTCAAATCGGTCAGGCCCATGCGCGATCAGAAATTGGCAATGCCCCCCCGAAATCAGCAGCATTAGATAGGGAAAGGCCAGTCCATCCGTCAGGCGCGGCGTCAGCGCATGGCCCGCAAGGTGGTTCACACCAATCAACGGCAAACCCGCCCCCGCGGCCAAGCCCTTGGCCAGCATCACACCCGACAAAACCCCGCCAATCAACCCTGGCCCTGCGGTGACCGCGATGCCATCCAGATCGTGCAAAGCCATCCCCGCCTGTGACAGCGCCGCCTCAACGCAGTGATCCAACCGTTCGGCATGGGCGCGGGCGGCGATTTCGGGAACAACGCCGCCGAAATTGGCGTGCAGGGCGGTTTGCCCCTCAACCACGGACGACAGAATATGCGCGACACCCCCGTCATAGGACACGACCGCCGCCGCAGAATCGTCGCAACTGGATTCGATCCCCAAAAATGTCAGGCCCAATGCCCTGTTCCTTTACATTATCCAAGTCGCAGGTAACACTTTGGGGATGATGCGACAATCCCATGCCCCCATTGTGCTGACCCGACCCTTGCCGCAAAGCCAGCGCTTTGCGGATCAATTGGCGGGTTTGGGGCGGCAGATTGTTTTGTCGCCTTTGATGGCGGTTCAGATGCTGCCTGCGCCGCGCCCAAGCGGCGCCTTCGCGGCTGTCATCTTTACCTCGGAAACCGCCGTTTTGGCGCAGATGCAGGATTTGCCAAAACGCGCCTATTGTGTAGGGAAACGCACCGCTGATGTGGCGCGTGCGGCGGGGTTTACGACGCGATCCGCGCAGGGCGATTGGCGGGCATTATGTGATCTGATCCTTGCTGATCCACCGCAGGGCAGGTTGCTGTTTTTACACGCAGCAGAGGCGGCACAAGATTTACCAAATGCGTTAAATTTAGCAGGATCAGAGACTGTTTCTGTCCAAGTTTATCGCCAAAACGCCCAAGCGCTGACCGAACAGGCAACCCAGATTCTTTGCCAAGATAGCCCCGTGATCGTGCCGCTGTTTTCGGCGCGATCGGCGGTGTTATTTGACAATGAATATAAACGTATTGCGGCCACAGCGCCCATTTTCGCCGCCGCCCTAAGTGCGCAAGTGGCCGCCCATATCGTCGCCGCGCAATTGCGGATCGCCGCCCGACCCGACGCACGGGCGATGGTGGACGCAGTGACAGAATTGGCGGGCTTGTGCTGATCTGGGTCTGTGCGGCTTGAACAGGGGGGCAGCACAGCATAGGTTTAAAAAAACGGATTAGGATTTGGGTATGGCGAGAAAGACAAGCACCAGCGCGGCACCCGAAGAGGCCCCTGTTCAGCCCCAGATCGTTGAGGCAGAGGTGGTATCAGCGCCTGAAAACCGCACCTCTAAACCCAGTCGATCGGGATTCTTGGCGGGTGTCCTTGTGGGCATTGTGGCGGCGGGGGCTGGCTATGGGGTGGCGACATTCTATCCGTTGCAAAAAAAATCCGCAGACACTGCCCCTCTGTTGGCGCAAATTGACGACCTTAGGGCGCAAGTGGCCGCCATTCCTGACCCGACTGCTCGGCTGGACCAGATGGAACAGGCGATCAAATCCGCCCCCGATTTGGGGCAGATCACCGCACGGCTTGTGGCGCTTGAGGCGCGGCCAAGCGGGGTCTCGGCGCAAATGCAAAACGATATTGCGGCACTTCAGGCGCAATCGAAACCCTTTGATCCTACCCCCGCCGTTCAGGCCGCAATTGCCGCAGAGATGGATGCGGTCAAAAAATCTGCTGCTGCCATGCAGGCTGACGCGCAGGCGGCCGCCCAACAGGCGATGCGCACGGCCGAAATCGCCCTGTTGCGGGCCGCTTTGGACACGGGCGCGCCCTTTGCTTCGGCCAAGTCTCTGGCTGATCTGCCCCCCGTTTTGGCCGATCATGCCGAAACGGGTCTGCCCAGCCTGACCGCGTTGAAAGACAGCTTTCCTGATGCCGCGCGACGCGCACTTGAGGCGGCTTTGCAGGCCAATATGGGCGGCACTTGGGCCGAGCGCGTGACGAATTTCCTGCGGGCGCAGACGGGTGCCCGTGCCCTAACCCCGCGCGATGGTCATGATCCCGATGCGATCCTGTCGCGGGCTGAGGCGGCGCTGAATGCGGCTGATTTGACCAGCGCCTTAACGGAAATCAAATCCCTTCCGACCGAGGCGCAAACGGCCCTGCAAGATTGGACAATCAACGCCACCCTGCGCCAATCCGCCCTTGACGCCCTGACGGCGCTTGCCGCGACAAAGGAATAATCGATGCTGTGGTCCCTGTTGAAAGTCACCCTGTTTGTCGCCCTAATCGCGGGTCTAAGTTTTGGCGCGGATCAGTTGATGCACAGTCAACAAGGGTTCCAGATTGCCTTTGCGGGGTGGGAGTTTAATTTGGGGCCATTACAGGCGGCAATTTTGTTGCTGCTGATTTTGGCGGCCATGTGGGTGTTGATGCGGGTGATCGGGCTGATCGTTGCAACTTTGCGCTTTGTGACGGGGGATGAAACCGCCCTATCGCGCTATTTTGATCGCAACCGCGAACAAAAGGGGTATCAGGCGTTGAACGATGGCTTGATCGCCTTGGCGTCAGGTGAGGGGCGTTTGGCGCTGTTGCGCGCCCAACGGGCGGAAAAATATCTGCGCAAACCCGAAATCACCAGCCTGTTGATCGCCCAAGCCGCCGAAGTGGCGGGGGATACGGCCAAGGCAACATCGGCGTATAAGACACTGCTTGCAAACGATAAAACCCGCTTTGTTGGTGTGCGCGGATTGTTGAAACAAAAACTGGCCGAGGGGGATACAGCCACCGCGCTGCAACTGGCGGAAAAGGCCTTTGCCCTACGGCCCAAACATCGCGAAACCCAAGATATTCTGTTGCAATTGCAATCGGGGGCCGCGGATTGGTCGGGGGCGCGGGCCACATTGGGTGCAAAACTGCGTGATGGCAGCCTGCCCAAGGATGTGTTTCGCCGTCGCGATGCCGTGATGGCCTTGCAACTGGCCAAAGGGGTTTTGGATGCGGACGCAAGCATTGAGGCGCGCGAGGCGGCAATTGATGCCAACAAAAAATCGCCTGATCTGATCCCTGCCGCCGCAATGGCCGCGCGCGCCTTGATCGACAAGAATGACGGAAAAACCGCTGAACGTATTTTGAAAAAGGCATGGGCCGCGCAACCCCATCCCGATCTTGCCGCCGCCTTTGCCGAAATCCATGCGGATGAGACACCCGCCGCGCGGCTGAAACGCTTTCGCGCGCTGACCGATCAAAAACCCAATGATCCCGAAACCAAACAGCTTTTGGCTGAATTGAACATCGCCGCCGAGGACTTTCCCGCCGCCCGCCGCGCCTTGGGCGATTTGGTAACAGCGGATCCTACGCAACGCAGTCTGGTCATTATGGCCGCGATTGAGCGGGGCGAGGGCAGCGATGACGCGGTGGTGCGCGGTTGGCTGTCGCGTGCGTTGACCGCGCCACGCGGACCGCAATGGTGCTGTGATACCTGTCAGGCGATCCATTCCGAATGGGGTCCGATTTGCAGCAATTGCAACGGGTTTGACACGCTGTCTTGGCGCCGCCCCTCCGAGACATCTGGCCCCAGCGCCACGGGGTCTGAATTGTTGCCGCTTTTGGTCAATTCCCCCAAGGCCGATCCGATCCAAGACCTTGCCGCCGTCGCACGCGGTGCAAATTAGGCCGACCGCCCCCAAAAAGCGATGCTAAGCATTCGGCCTTTGGGCGTTCGCTAAGCCGAATTTATTGCCTGCAGTCTGATCCAAAAACATAGATTGGCGCGATAACATCGCCTACGGCGTTCCGAACCCTTAAGCCCAAAGATGATAGGCACGCGCTTGCAACGTCAGTTCGACCTGATCCTGGCTGACCCCAAGAAGGACGGGCACGCTCTATCGCCTGTGCCACAACGCCCTTATGTTCCGACGTTAAACGCGGCCAATCTGACCCTTGCCCGTAACGCCCGTGCAAGGCAAAGCGGCCCTCGGTCGATGACGAAAGCAACGAAACCGCGCCGAAGCAGAAGGCCAAGAGCGCCAAGCTGGATGCAGACCCTGCCGCATAGGCCAGTGCCCGGACGCGCGAACCCCGTCCAAAACAGTCAAAAATTGAAGAAAAATGAACCCACAGCGACACATCGGGTCTAGGCATTCCCCCTGTCATGATGTAGAGACAGGCGCATTGCCCCAATAGCTCAGATGGTAGAGCAATTGCTTCGTAAGCAATGGGTCGGCGGTTCGAGTCCGTCTTGGGGCACCATTTCAATCAGACAAACATATAATATAAAACAGTTTTTCGGACTGACTGAATTTCTATGGCCCCAATGATCCACCCTCGCACGCTTGCTAGGCCCCTTTCGTTGATTGTTTTGGCACCGTTAAAAACGCCCCCTTTACGGCGCAAGAAAATCACCTTTCCAGCGGTTGGCGGTGCTATCTGCTGGGAGTTATCGACAACATCTGCTTTGGCGCGATGTGCCCGAAACCATGTCCCAAAGACATTTATGGCACGCTTTATCCCGCCGCGTTGCTGGCCTTGCCTTTCAGCAGGCAAAAATACAACGCCCCATATTCCACTTCTGATAGCGGTTTTACCCATGCCTTGAAGTCGAAAGGTTCTTGATCGGTTGGCGCGGTCATTCTGCCACCCCTAACAGCGCCGCACTCTCGGCACAAAGCGCGCGGCGGGTCCAGCCCTTAGGTAAAGTGAAACGCGCGGCCCGCAACGGGCGACACCCCTTGGGTCGCGCCGATGGCTGGATTGCTATCCCCATCGGTGCGGACAACCATTTCGCCCAGATTTGGGACATTCAGATAAATCACCGTATCTGCCCCAAGCCGTTCGACGTGTCGGACTGTGCCGATCCAGCGCGGGCCTTCATCGGTCAGGCGCAGATGTTCGGGGCGGATGCCATAGGTGGTGCAAGCCTCGCCGATAGATGCGCCGTCATAAAGGTTCATTTTGGGACTGCCGATAAAGCCCGCGACAAAGGCAGAAACGGGCGCGTGATACAGATCCATGGGGCTGCCGACCTGTTCGATGCGACCCCCGTTCAGGACCACGATTTTGTCGGCCATTGTCATCGCCTCGACTTGGTCATGGGTCACATAAATCATCGTGGCCCCCAGTTTGCGGTGCAGATCCGACAGTTCGATCCGCATCTGGGCACGCAGGGCCGCGTCAAGGTTCGACAAAGGCTCGTCAAACAGGAACACTTTGGGATCGCGCACGATGGCGCGGCCAATGGCAACGCGCTGGCGTTGGCCGCCTGACAAGGCCTTGGGTTTGCGGTCCAACAGCGGGGTCAGTTGCAGCGCCTCGGCGGCGGCACCGACCCTTTGGGCGATCTCGGCCTTGGGGCGTTTTGCGAGTGACAGGCCAAAGCCGATGTTATCGCGCACTGTCAAATGAGGATAAAGCGCATAGCTTTGAAACACCATGGCAATCCCACGTGATGAGGGTTCGGCTTGGGTCACATCTTGCCCGCCGATTTCAATCGCACCTGTGCTTGCCTCTTCTAACCCTGCGATAATCCGCAAAAGCGTCGACTTGCCACAGCCCGACGGGCCCACAAAAACGCAGAATTCGCCCGGCGAGATGGTTAGATCAATGCCTTTGATTACCTCAACCGCGCCGAAACTTTTGCGGATGTTTTTCAGAACAACGGAAGATGTCGAAACCATCGCTTATCCTTTCACGGCACCGGCGGTCATGCCTGCCACGATCTGGCGGTTAAAGAAAATGAACACCAACAGGGGCGGGATCGTCACCAGCAGGATGTTCATGAACAGTAAATTATACTGGCTTTGAAATTGGCTTTGGAAATTAAACAAGGTCAGTTGCACTGTCACGTTTTCCTTGCCAGGCAAATAATACAAGGGATTTGTGAAATCATTAAAGATAGCAATGGCTTGGACGACGATCAGCGTGACGGTAACGGGTTTTAACAAGGGCAGGATCACGCGATAGAAAATCTGCCACGGCTTTGCACCGTCAATAATCGCGGCCTCGTCCAGATCGCGGGGGATTGTGCCGATAAAACTGCGAAACAGCAGCACCGAAAAGGCAAGGCCATAGGCCACTTGGATCAGGATCATGCCATAGATCGTCTTGAACAATCCCAGACCCTGCAGCACCCAGATCGTCGGAACCACGGCGGGCGGCACCATCAGACCGATCAGGATGCAGGCATAGATCAGCCTGTTCCACCCCGAAGGGCGCCGCTGCAATACATAACCCACCATCGCGCCAAACATCACCAACAGGCTGACCGCGCCCACAGTGATGATTGTAGAATTGAAATAGGCCAAGAGCAGCATATAGTTACGCGTCTGAACAACATCGACCAAATTGGCCCAAAGCTGCCAATGGGACGGCCAGTTGAACAAAAACAGCGCCGCCTCTTGTTTGGTTTTTACCGCCATCAAAAAGATATAAGCAAAAGGCATGATGAAAATCACCAGCGCAAAGCCAAGGGCGATCAGGCCGATATTGCGCTGTCGAATGTGACGTGGGTTCATACGTCAACCTCGTTTCGGTTGAACCACAAGGTCAGCGGCAGGATGATGATCGCGATCAGCGCGAATAAGATCACATTCCCCGCCGTGGCAAGGCCGTAAAATCCCGCCTGATATTGTTTATAGATCACCGAGGCAAGGACATCGGACGAAAATCCAGGGCCGCCGCGTGTCGTGGCCCAGATGATGTCAAAGGACCGCAATCCCCCGATCAGCGACAGGGTGACCACGGTCACCGTGGCGGGGCGCACAAGGGGCACAGTCACGCGCCAAAACTGCTGCATCCGCGTGGCCCCGTCGATGCGACTGGCCTCATAGTATTCGGGGGAAATCGCGGCAAGTCCCGCGATATAGATCAGCGTGGCCAGACCGACCCCTTTCCAGATGTCGATAAAGGCCACCGAATACAATGCAAGCGCGGGGTCTGACAGCCATGAAGGCCCCTCAATCCCTAGGGTCGCTAAGCCAAGGTTGATCACCCCGCGTGTCGGATGCATTAAGGCCGAGAATGCGATGCCAATCCCAATGGTTGACACAAGCACGGGAAAGAACACCACAGACCGCAGGAAACCTTGCATCCAAATGCCGCTGGTCAGCAATACGGCCAATAACAGCCCCAGAACGGTTTTTGCCCCAGAGGTGATGAACGCATAGATCAATGTATTTCGCAGTCCTTGGATCAGAAATGGTTCTTTGAAAAACTGACGATAATTGTCTAGGCCAATAAAGTCTGCCTTGAAAAGATCCCAGCGTGTCATGCTGAACCAGAAACTGGTGATCGTCGGCACAAGGAACAACGTGACAAAAATCACTGCGGCGGGCAGGACGAACCAATAAGGATAGGGTGACGGGCGCCTTGATACCATTTGGGCCTCACGCAGGGTCAAATTTGCAAGAATGCCCTTGCCCAGAGGGGCAAGGGCAGGAACTGGCAGGGAGTATTACCAGTTCGGCAAGCCAAGTTGCTTGGCCTGCTTTTCGACGTCTTGGTCATACAGGGCGGCAGCCTCGGCGGCGGGGCGAATACCTGAACCCACCTCAACCGTGATCTGTTCCAGCGCGGGGCCCTTGATCGGCGACAAGAATTCCAAGGCGGGGGCCGTCATACCTTCGGTTTGGAAATAAGGCAGCATATCGGACACAGCTTGGGGCACATCAGCGGGCAATTCACAGCCTTTGATCAGATAGGGGCCTGATGCGCCGCTGCCTTTGATCATCGCGTTACAGCCGTCGATCGAGGCGACAAAATCCAGGAATTTACTGGCTTCTTCGGCGTTCGGCCCGTCTTTTGGCATATAGAGCGCGGCAGGCATCCAAACCGTCAGACCGTTCTTAGCCGCATCCGTCCCAGGTTGGGCAAAGAATCCCAGATCAGGCAGGCTGTCGGGGTTGTTCTGTTTGACGGTGCCAATGCCAAAGGTCAGCATCGGATAATGCGCGCCTTCGCCTGTGGCGACCATGCGCATCCCATCTTCAAACTTGGCGACGCCGAAATCTTTGTTCATATAATTGGCTTTGAAAACCGCCTCTAGGTATTCAAATCCCTTGGACGCGGCCGGTGTCGTGGCATATTTCGCCTTATTGTCGGTATAGTCGGCGGCAAAGTTTGGATCCGCCGCCTGCACGTTGAAAAAGTCAGCCAGAACAAAAAGCTGGCTTGTCCAAGTGTCGCCAAAGGTGGTGATCACGGGAACCTTGCCCGCAGCGGCGATTTTGGCATTGTTGGCCATGAATTCGTCCCAAGTTTTGGGAATGGTCAGGCCCAGATCGGCATAAATCTTGCGGTTATAAAAAATGCCACCCCCCATCGCAGGGCCAAAGGGCACGCCGCGCACAGTGCCATCAGGGGCGGTGACAACCTGTTTGAAACTGTCCAAAACATTGGCTTGCCCTGCAAGGCCAGTCAAATCGGCAAGCGTTTCTTGAGGGCGCAGGGCCTGAAACAATGACCCCGAATTATAGTTGAAAACATCCGCCATTTCCCCCGTCGCAAGGCGGGTCTTGACGATATTATCCCCATCGGCCCCGCCCGCGCGCTGCTCGATATCGAATTTGACATCGGGATGCGCCGCCGAATAGGCCGCGGTGACGGCATCCATGGATGTGATGGTTTCGGGGTTGTTGTCGATCAAAATGCTCAATGTCACCTCAGCATCGGCCATCCCCGCCATCAGGGCAATCGCCGTCGCAAGGGCTGCGCTGTAGTTAAAGGTCTTCATTGTGGTCTCCTCCCAGAGTTTGTCAATTTTTCAAATCAAAGGTAATCACGTGCGTTCCTGCGGATAGGCGCGTTTCCTGATCGGGGTTTAAAACGGCCTGTCCGTCGATACGCAGGTTCTGTCTGCTGTCGCGGGCTACCAGTCGCCCGATGCAGTTTTGGGGCAGGGTGACAGTATAGGTCACAGACTGTCCATTCAGCACCCAGCCCGCCGCAATTCGACCGTGACGGCAGGTGTGCCATGCGGCCACAGGGGACAAAGCGGGCAGGATCAGCGGATCAAGGGTGACTTCGTCGAATCCTGGCGCGGTTGCCACGGGGGCCACGCCTGCCACGCCCTCAAACAGCCATTGGCAGACGGCGCCATAAGCGTAGTGGTTATAGCTGTTCATATCGGGATCATAGATTGTACCATCTTCGCCCAAGGCATCCCAGCGTTCCCAGATGCTGGTCGCGCCACGATCCACTTGATAGAGCCACCCTGGAACTTTGCGGTTCAGGAAAATCTTTTCGGCCAAATCCGCCATGCCATGCAGGGTCAGCGCGGGCAGGATGGCAGGCGTGCCGATAAAGCCTGTGCCGATTAGACCATCCGCATCCTCGACCACGCGGCGGAAATAGGCTTTGCCAGCCTCATAATATTCAGGGGGCACAAGGCCATATAGAAACGCAAGGCTCCATGACGTTTGATCGTTATGGGCAATGCGGCCTGATGGGGAAAAAAATTCATTCTTAAACGCGGCGCGGATGTCT
The DNA here is from genome assembly GCA_040398785.1 of Cypionkella sp. Classification (GTDB taxonomy): domain Bacteria; phylum Pseudomonadota; class Alphaproteobacteria; order Rhodobacterales; family Rhodobacteraceae; genus Cypionkella. The sequence continues at coordinate 148,731 of JBBATJ010000005.1, forward strand.
TCGGCCCGCGCACGCAGGGCGGATTCTGCGGGATCGTGGATCAGCCCCGCGATCGTCGCCGCAAGATCGGTCGAGATGAAATGATAAATCGTTGCCGCGCAATCATCGGCGATGGTCGGCCGTGGTTTGCGGTTGTCGCCCACGGGCTGAATCCAATCGCCAAAGGTAAAGCCTTTGCCGCCCCATTCCGCCGCAGGTCGGATCACAGGCCCGTCAGATATAGCCCACAGATAATCCAGCCATTTCACCATGGCCGGAAAGTTTTCCAACAAAACGGCGGTGTCGCCATAATGCAAATACAACTGCCACGGGATGATGACGATGGCATCGCCCCAACCCGTTGATCCTGCCCAATCGCCGCGCGCGTCAATCGGGTGCAGGCGTGTCGGGTCGGGCGAGAAATGCGGCACGGCCCCATCGGCGCGCTGATCATGGCGCACATCGCGCAGATATTTGGTCAAGAACCGCTCGCAATCGGCCAACCAACAGGCGGTGCCCGCAAAGACCTGCGCATCGCCCGTCCAACCCAGTCGCTCATCGCGTTGCGGGCAATCCGTCGGGATTTCGATAAAGTTTGACCGCTGCGACCAAATCGTGTTCAAAACCAAGCGGTTGACCGACGCCTCGCCACAGGTAAACCCCCCCGCCTGAACGGGAACCGATGTGACAGGCACCTGCACAATCCTGTGCAATTGCGCCCCGCCTGACAGCGTCACACGGGCATAGCGAAAGCCGAAAAAGGTGAACATCGGCGCATAGGTTTCTATGCCCTCGCCGTTGAGGATATAGTGCTGCTCGGCGCGGGCGGACCGAAAGTTGCGGTTGTCAAAGGCACGGTTTGGGCCAAGCACTTCGGAAAACTCTATCCGAACATTTGCGCCTGCTGGACCCGAAACGCTGATCCGCGCATAGGCACCGCAGTTTTGGCCAAAATCATAAAGCGTGCATTGCCCGTCTTGCCAGTGATCCACGGGATCGACAGGGGCCATTTCGCGAACAGGTTCTGCTTCGTGAGGGACCAACAGATTGCGGTCAAAGGGCAAAACTTCGACGCCATCCGTGTCGGCAATTGCGATCCGCGCATCGAAATCTTCGCCGTAATAAATCCCGTTGCCGGTGATCGGGGTCAGGCCCGATGTCCATGTTTCATCGGTCTTTAGGATCGTTTCCCCGCCTGCCACCAGTTCGGCAAAGGCGCCAATCCGATTGCCCCAAGTGTTCGGAATAGGGTTCAGTGCCCACATCAGGCGCGACCGATACCACCCATCGCCCAGCCAAATTTCCAGGCGGTTCGCACCCTGTTGCAGCAGGGTGGTTACGTCATAGGTTTGATAGGCGATCCGATCATCATAACAGGTCCAACCGGGGGTCAGCAGATCGTGCCCCACTTGGTGACCATTCAGAAAAGCGCGGTAAAGACCCTGCGCCGATAGATGCAACACTGTGCCTGCATCGATCGTGCTCAGATCAAAGTCACGGGCCACAAAACTGCCCGCGCCGCCCGTGCCAGCGTCACATTTTGGCGCGATCATTTCGGCCGAAAATGCTAGAGATGACAATGCGTTACTTGCCGCGCTTTTACCGCGCACCTGCCCCTCAAGGCCCATTTAGATATCCCCCCTATGGTGTCGAATCAGATCTCCCGCTGATTCGTGCACCGTTCTACGTAAATCATTCTACAGAACGGTTTGCAGTGCAACACTTTTCTGTTAGTCTGATTTAGACAGGAGAATGTTATGGACGATATCGCAATTCATGCCGCTGCGGCGCGTGTCACGGGTGGGCGCGTGACCATCCGCACAGTTGCCGCGGATGCAGGTGTTTCGGTGGCCGCCGTGTCAAAAGTTATGCGCAATGCTTATGGGGTATCAGACGTCTTGCGCCTGAAAGTCGCGGCCAGCATTGAAAAGCTGGGCTATCGTCCGTCGGTGGCGGCGCGTGGAATGCGGGGGCGAACATTCACCTTGGGGGTCATGTTGATCGGGATCGACAACCCTTTTCTTCCGGGCGTTTATGAGGGAATCGAAAGTGTCGCCTCAGCCGCAGGATATAAGATCATGGTTGGGGTCGGTGCTGCCCGTATGCCGACAGAGGTGCAACTGATTGAGCAGATGATCGACAATCGCATGGATGGCATCATTTTGGTTGCCAGTCAAATCGCGGGAAAGACATTGGAGCATTTTGCCCTTCAAATCCCGATTGTGGTAATCGGGCATCATGAACCAAATGCAATTGGCTTTGATACTGTCAATAACGGCGACCAAGCGGGGGCTGCTTTGGTCGTGCGCGCCTTGGTCGACAGGGGCTATCGCGATATTGCATTCCTTACCCAATTGCGTTTGCAAGATGAACTGTCTGATGTCGGGCCACAGCGCGAACTTGGATATCGCCAAGCGATGAAGGATGCGGGCTTGGCCGAGCAAACTCGTGTTTTCGGTATCCCCCAAGCCGAGGACGAACGCGGGCAGATGTTCGAAAAATTTCTACAGGATCCCGCCCGCCCTCGCGCGGTGCTGTGCTGGTCAGACCTTGATGCGGTGCCGCTTGTCGCCGCTGCATTTCGGTTGGGCGTAAAAATACCGCAGGACTTGGCCATTGTCGGCTATGACAATTCGGCGATTGCAGCGCTGCCGATGGTTGATCTTGCGTCCGTCGATCAGGACGGACCGCGGCTGGGGCGACTGTCGGCAGAGGCCCTGTTCAGCCGTATTGCTGGCAGGAGCATTGCAGAACACGTCACAATCAACCCGCGCCTTATCGTTCGATCCAGCATCTAACGGGCGTTCAAACAGGTAAAAGGCGCTGCTTATCAGATGTCTTGCACTTTAGGTGGTCGGCTTGATCATGCGCCGCCCGCCCAGACGTTAGGTTTTGGCCCCTTTGTGGGTCTGCTGGTATCGGGCATTTGATACCCCCTCGGCGTTTAAGCGATGATAGGGGCTTGTGCCATCCGACTGCTCCCCCGTCAAAGATCACAACATTATTGGCGACGACCCGCCCTGCGATCTTGTTCCGAAATCGTCCGCACATCGTTCAATGCCATAGGTGCAATGCAAGTCCTGAAACCCGCGACACGACCCTTGGGTTTCTTCATCTTCTGATCCCCGCATTTGAAGGATCAACAAAGTTTAGATCACAGCTTCGGTCTTTGGTCGGTTTTCGCAACGCCCCCCAGTTCAAGCGATGATATCGTCAATGCGCGGTCAATTTTCACAAATACATCCCAAAATGATCGCCTGTGTGGATCAGGTTCAGGGATTGTCATCGGCCACGGTTCAGCAATTCACGATGGATGCGGTTTTCCGCGTCTTTCAGCGCTTGCCGCGCAGTTTTTTTGCCAAAAACAGCATCGTGTATTTCAGTGCCGAGAATGGTCTCGATCAAATTAAACTCTGGAATTGGGGGCCGCGCCCATGTCACCAATTCATTCCTGCGCGCCATTTGATCGACCATGCTGACGATTGGGGATGAGGCCAGCGCCTCTGGGTCGGCACAAACGGAAAAGCGAGGGGCGACGGGGAAGCCATTCTTGACATGGGCCTTCATCGCCTCGGGCGAGACCATCCACGCAATGGCGTTCATGATCTGGCGTTGGCGTTCAGGGTGGACATTGGCAGGGATAGTCAACAAAAAGCCACCGATCGGCGCCGCGATTTTGCGCATCCGCCGCGATGGGGGCGGCAGATATGCCACGCGGCGCGCCACTTTTGAGCTGAGTTCATGTTCAAAACGTGCAGCGCGCATCGTCCAGCAATAGGCAAGCCCCACCTGTCCATACATAAAATAAGACAGGCCACGTTCCCAATCCACTTCGGCAATGTCGGGCGGCGATACCTCGGCCAGTTGGCGCATATATTCAATGGCGTCGATCGAATCTGTCGTATCGATTTGCAGTTTTAACTTTTCAAACTTATGCGTATCTAAATTTTCATGGTTATGCATCGGCATTTCGATGATCGTTTTTTGACAAGCTGCCAGAAAAAACATGAAAGAATTTGCAATCGGCATTCCCCTTTGGCCATTCCATGCAATCCCATAAAACTCTTTCGCGGGATTGTGCAGCGCCCGTGCGGCCCGAATGGTTTCATCAAAAGTTTTCGGATAGGATAGCCGCTTTTCCTCAAATAAATCACTGCGCGCCGCCAAAATCTCAACGGTGCAATACAGGGGAATACCGTATTGCGTGCCTTTCCAATTTCCCGTGCCCCACACGGAGGGGTGGAAATCCAGCGGGTTGATGGCGGCATCGGTCAACAGCCCGTCCAGCGGCGCAAGACAGCCCTTTTCCACGAATTCGCCCAGCCACGGCATATTTAGCGCGACCACATCATGGTCAGGCACTGGCGCGGCAAAAACAGTGTGTGCCGCCGTATAAAGATCGGGCAGGCGCAGCAACTGAAAGCTGCTTTTGCGGCCAAGATCATTGCGAAAGTCAGACCACATATTCCGCATCGCCGAGAAATAGTTGTCATCGTTCAAAAGAAACCGAATATCGCCCAGCACCTTTGACGAAATGTCGTCGCCCCGCACAGGGGAAATGATTTGCGCTGCAAAATAGCTGCCACCGAAATAGTATTCGTTGGCCTCTGACCCTTGGCGCAGGCCGAATGTTTTGGCCAAATGGCCCTTTACATGGGTGGCATAGTCGACAAAACTGTGCAGTAAGACATCCGTTGGTTCCAGAAAATGGGTCTTTAGTCCGCCACCACGTGGCACCTGAAGGATCAGGTTGTCTGCAATCATATGCGTGATCAGTCGGTTTCCCGTGCTGTAAGGCACACCCGCCAGCGTCACCAAACCCGATTTGTCGATCGGCCGACGGCGCAGGTGGGCATCCACCAGTTCCAGCACCACATTCCAGAACACATCCTTGGTTGCCCCAGGCATATTGGTATCAAAGGGTGCGCGCAGTTTGCGCAAAAAGTCCACGATCCGCGACAGCTCGTGACTGGTCAGTTCCGACGTGGGGGCCGTGGATATGTTAATCTGCTGCAAGGATGGACCTAACCTAAGCGGAGATTTCGGACTGCCATTTCACCAAAGCGAAGAAATCCTGATCCCGCAAGCCCGAATTTGCCGCCGCGCGATATAATTCAAGGATAAGACCCGTTGTCAACAAGGGCACGCCATTGGCGCGGCCCGCGTCACTGATCAGGCTGAAATCCTTTATCATTTGTTGCACTGTAAACGCAGGTGCATAGTCCTGCGAAACGACTGCGGCGGTTTTGTATTTCAACAAGGGCGACGCGACCGCGCTTTCGCAAATCACCTCCATCATGCTGGTTGCACTCAGACCACCGCTGGCCCCAAGGGCAATAGCCTCGGCCAAAATCGCAGATGTGGCACCTACCAAAGTGTTGATCACCAGCTTCATGTAACGGGCCTCTTCGCCTTGGCCAAGGTAGAACTGACGCGAAGATAACAGTCGAATTGCGGGAATTGCCGCATCCCAGCCCTGCTGATCGCCAGAGGCCAGAACCGTCAAAGTGGCCTTTTCTGCCATGGCCGTGCTGCCCGAAAGTGGGGCGCGTAGATAAAGAATTCCGTTATCTTTCAAAGCGAAAGCGATTTCCGCAGAGCATTCTGGCGATACCGTGCTCATCTCGACCAGGACAGACCCAGGGGCCATATGTTGTGCAAGTCCCGCGCTGCCCAGCACAACATCCCGTAACACCTTGTCATTGGGCAAAGTGGCAAAAACGACGTTGTTGTTTTTGTGCCCTGACAGGCTTGTCACAGCGGTCGCGCCATCGTGCACCAAAGCATCGCGGGCGCGGTCGTCAGGCTCGCTTACAAACAGCTTTGCGCCCGCGGCCAACAGATTGCGGATCATTGGCGCGCCCATTTTGCCGCCACCAATCCATCCGATCTGCATACCCGCAACACCCAAGCGCGAAATTTCTGCTGCATCTTTGTTCATCGTGCACCCCGACCTAACTTCGGATTGTGTGTAAAACTTTGAAATGACTATGTTTGCGATAATTTGTTCAAAATGGATAAATTAGACCATTCGATCGGCGCAGGATTTGTTATTGCTTTGTCCCAGATGGGGACTGCGCCCTGACGACAAGGTAAGACTGTGCAACTGGTGAGGGTGCTTTTCTGACTGTGTCGTCAATCGTTAGGCCGGCGCGGTCTTGGGGGCTGACGATGCGCGCAGGGGGCTTGCCACAGGCAAAGCCGCGCGCAACTAAGGGAGAATGCGAATGAGAGCAGTTCGGTTTCACGGGGCAAAAGATATCCGTGTCGAAGACGTGGCAGAGCCGTCAGGCGTGCTTGCGCCAGATGATGTGTTGATTGCGCCTGCCGTGACGGGCATCTGCGGCACAGACCTGCACGAATATATCGCAGGCCCCATTGTGACCCCAAAAGAGCCGCATATTTACACCGGTGCCACCAATCCACAAATCCTGGGCCATGAATTTTCTGCCCGCGTTTTGGCGGTTGGGGATGCGGTGTCCCATGTGTCCGTTGGGGATCGCATTTCGATCCAACCACTTTTGTCGCCGCGTAATGATTATTATGGCAAGCGTGGGCTTTATCATTTGTCGCCATCGATGGGCTGTGTGGGTCTAAGTTGGGCTTGGGGCGGCATGGCGGAAAAGGCCGTGATCAAAGATTACAACGCCCAACCCGTGCCTGACAGCATCACCGATGATCAAGCCGCGATGATCGAGCCTGCGGCGGTCGCCTTGTATGGCGTTGATCGCGGCGGGATCACAGCGGGATCGACGGTTTTGGTGTCTGGCGCGGGGCCCATTGGGGCGCTGACAGTGTTGGCGGCCAAAGCGGCAGGGGCGGCGATTATCATCGTATCGGAACCCAACCCAAACCGCCGCCGTATCATTGCAGAGATCGCGCCCTATGCGGTTGTGGTGGATCCGCGCAGCGCCGATTTGGCGCAGGTGGTGGGCGATTTGACCGAAGAAGGCGTGGGCGTAGATGTGGCGTTGGAATGTGTCGGGCTAGAGGCATCCCTGAACGCCTGCGTTCAAGCCGTGCGCCGTCAAGGCCGCGTCGTTCAGGTCGGCTTGCACATGAAACCTGCCAGCATTGACGCCATGCTGTGGGCGCTGAAAGATATCACAGTCGAGGCCACATGGTGCTATCCCACCCAAATGTGGCCGCGCATTGCCCGTATGATCGCCTCAGGCACCTTTCCTGTCGAAAAGGTTATTACCGCCCGTATCGACGCCGCCGATGTGGTGTCCAAGGGATTTGAGGCGCTGCTGGACCCAGCAGGCGAACATCTAAAAATTCTGGTCACGACCTGACCCAGCAAGAAAGACAAAATATGAATAAGAACAACGTTGCCCTCGTGGTCGGTGCCACGGGGCTGTCTGGCAGCTACACGGGCCAATTATTGAAAGAACAGGGCTGGACTGTTGTCACCCTGTCACGCGGTGCCGCTGATTTGGCGTTTTCAGATCGCCATATCGTGGCGGATTTGCAAGATGCAGCGGCCTCGGCCACTGCGCTGCTGGCGGCCGGCGATGTGACCCATGTGTTCTTTTGCACGTGGTCGCGTCAGGCGAACGAGTCCGAAAATGTGCGCGTCAATGCGCTGATGATCCGCAATCTTTTTGACGGCCTATCTGCGGCCCCCATCCGCCATGCGGCGCTTGTGACGGGGCTAAAGCATTATCTTGGATCGTTTGACGATTACGCCAAGGTCAAACCCTATACCCCGTTTTTGGAAAGCAGCCCACGTCTGCCGGGCCTGAATTTCTATTACGCCCAAGAAGACGTTTTGTTTGAAATGGCGCAAAAGCGCGGATTTACATGGTCGGTGCACCGCCCCCACACGATGATCGGCTTTGTTATCGGCAATGCGATGAATATGGCCGTGACCTTGGCCGTTTATGCCAGTATTTGCAAACACACGGGGCGGCCTTTTGTGTATCCTGGCTCGCCAGAGCAGTTGAATGCCGTGGCCGATGTGACCGACGCGCGCCTGTTGGCCAAGCAATTGCACTGGGCCGCAACCACGCCGCAGGCGGCGGATACGCCCTTTAACACCGCGAATGGGGATGTGTTCCGTTGGTATTGGTTGTGGCAGCAAATCGCCAATTATTTCGGGATCGAAGCAGCGCCCTATCCAGGTCAGCCGACCCCACTGGAAGGCCAGATGGCGGATGCACAAACTGTCTGGTCGCAGATCGTGGCACAGCATGGCTTGCAGGATATTCCCGTAAGCGCCTTGGCTTCTTGGTGGCATAGCGACGCCGATTTGGGCCGCACGTTGGAATGTTTCACCGATATGACCAACAGCCGCACGCTGGGCTTTGACGCCTATCAATCCAGCCGCACCAGCTTCACCGATGTGTTCGACGAACTGCGCGCTCGTCGTATCATCCCCGCATAAGGAGGCAGAAATGCATTACGTTGTTCACTGCCTTGACCACGATGGCGCGGTCGATTTGCGACTGTCCCACTATGAGGCGCACAAGGCCTATTTAGCCGCCGCTACTGTTAAAACCGTGATCTCTGGCCCGCTTTTGGCCGATGACGAGGCGACGATGATCGGCAGTTGTTTTATTATTGAGGCCGCGAACCTGCATGAGGTTGAGGCGTTCAACAGCAATGATCCTTTTGCCAAGGCGGGCCTGTGGAGAACCGTGTCCATTCGTCCCTTTGCCAAGCGTGTGGATAACCGCTGATGGCACATCCCGTCAAAATCGCACTGGTCGGCATGGGCTGGTGGGGCCAGAAAATGCTGGCGGTTCTGCAATCGGCACCAGATGACATTCAGGTTGTCCGCGCCGTTGAGCCAAACGTTGAAAGCGTGCGCCAACTGTGCGCTGACAGGAGCATTGCCCTATCGGCAGATTACGCCGACGCGCTGAACGATCCGAATGTCGAGGCGGTGGTTCTGGCAACGCCGCATTCGCTGCACACCGATCAGATTGCGGCAGCCGTGGCGGCGGGCAAGCATATTTTCTGTGAAAAACCATTGGCGCTGACCAAGGCCGAGGCGGAACGTTCCGTCGCATTGTGCCGCGCGGCAGGTTTGGTTCTGGGCATGGGCCACGAGCGGCGGTTTGAACCCCCTGTGGCGGATATGCTGGCAATGGCGGATGCGGGATCGCTGGGCCGAATTCACCAGATTGAGGCGAACTTTAGCCATGATAAATTCCTGTCTCTGGCGCGCGATAACTGGCGTTTAAAGGCCGATCAAGCCCCAGCAGGCGGCATGACAGCAACGGGCATTCATCTGCTGGACTTGTCTGTGCGGCTTTTGGGGGCGGCAGAATCGGTGCTGTGTATCTGCGAGCAGTTGTCATCTGATCTGCCCCAAGGCGATACAGTGGCCGCGTTCATCAAGTTCAAGGGCGGTGGCACGTCTTATGTCTCGGCGTCGCTGGCCAATCCGTTCATCTCGCGGTTTGCGGTGTTTGGTTCCAAAGGCTGGATCGACATTCGCGATAAGGCCCATGTCGAATCCCCGGACGGCTGGATCGTCACATCTGCGATGGCAGGCGGTCCCATCATCACCACCGAAATCGCCAAGGCCGAACCTGTGAAAGACAATCTTGTGGGCTTTGCCCGTGCGGTGCGTGGCGCAGATTATCCCATCACGGCGGACCATCTGGTCAACAACATTGCCCTGCTTGAGGCTGTGTTTGCCTCGGCCCTCAGTGGCCGCATAGAACCCGTTGCCTGAACCTGCAAACTTACGAGGACCAAGATGAAAGCCCTTATCTTCGATCAACCGAACAAGCCTGTTGTCACCGATATTCAGATGGCCACCATCAATGACAACGAGGTTATGATCCGCTCGCGGCGCGTGGGGATTTGCCATTCGGATTATGAACTGCTGTCGGGCAATTACATCATCCCAATTTCTTATCCCGTGACACCTGGTCATGAATGGGTGGGCGAGGTGGTTGAAGTGGGCCGCAACGTCAAAGGTTTGGTGCGCGGCGATCGTGTGGTGGGGGAATGTGTGATCCGCACGCCAGAACGCATCCATCATTTCGGCTTTTCGATGGACGGCGCCAACCGCGAGTATTTCGCCGCCCGCCCAGAATGGTTGCACAAATTGCCCGACGGGGTGGATGACGCCAAGGGCGCACTGATTGAACCCTTTACCTGCGGTTATTATGCGGTGCTGCGCCATGGCGGCGTGGATGCATCGCAAACTGTGGTGGTGTCGGGTGGCGGCACGATCGGGCTGGTATCAGCAGCGGCAGCGATTGGCATGGGGGCAAAGGTGATCGTGGTTGATCCCGTGCCGTTGCGCCGCGAAATCGCGATGAAGCTGGGCGCTTATGGCACTGTCGACCCGTCGGATGGCAACGCTGTGGAGGCAGTGGCAGAGATCACCAAAGGCGGCGCTGATCTGGTGGTCGAGGCGGCGGGGCATCCGTCATCGCTGGCCAATGTGTTTGACTATGCGCGGCCTGAGGGATTCGTGTCGATGGTTGGCATCAACATCGGCCAGAAATTCCCTGTCGAATTGGGCAAGATCCAGATCAAGGATTTGACAGTGCGCGGATGTATCGGATCGCCCGGCGTATGGCCTGCCGCCATTCGGTTTTTAGAACGCACGGGGATCGATTTGTCGCCGATCCAAACCCACAGCTTTGGCTTGGATGATGCAATCACGGCGTATGAGCTGGGCAAAGACCCGACCCGCGCCGTCAAAATAACGCTGGAAATCGCCTAAACCATTTTTGCACTCAGGGGGGACCATGTCACAATATGACCAAACGGCAGGCCAACCTAGGTTTGCGCTAAGCCTAAGCTCGTTAAAGCCCGCGCGGGGTTTTGTCACCGTCGTGGTCTCAACCATTGCGCTGATAATTGTCTGTGCCTTTTTTGCGCCCTCGGCAATTTCGGCGGGCGGGTTGGCGGGCAGTCTGCCCTTTGCCGCGATCATTGCGATTGTGGGATTGGGCCAGATGCTGGTCGTGCAGCAAGGCGGGTTTGATCTGTCGCTTGCGGGGGGCGTGTCGCTGGCGGTGGTGATCACAACGCATATGTCCGGCGGCAATGATGCGCAACTTTTGGGGGCCATTGGGTTCGCCTTTGGCTGCGCCGTGGTGGCAGGGTTGGCCAATGGCATTCTTGTCGGCGTGCTGCGGCTGAACGCGATTGTCGCCACGATTGGGATGAACGCGCTGATGTATGGCGCAGTTTTTGCGGTATCAGGCGGGGTGCCACGGGTCACAACGCCTTTGATGGCGCAGATCGCGGGCGGCAAAATCATGGGCATCTCGAACGCGGTCTTGTTTGCGATTGCGATCCTGTTGCTGGTCAGCTTTGTGTTGAAGAAAACTGTGGTTGGCCGCCGGTTTGAGGCGATCGGCGCAAATCCTGCGGCGGCCCATGCGGCGGGGCTGCACGTGCGGCGCTATCAGGCGATGGCCTATGTTTTCGCCCAACTGCACTATTGCATAGCGGGCATTTTGATTTCTGGAATCACCCGTGAACCCACCGCGTTTCAGGGGGATAGTCTGCTGTTGCCATCGGTAGCAGTGGTTGTGTTGGCGGGGACGTCCCTGCTGGGAGGGCGCGGATTTCCTGTCTCGACCGTCATAGCGGCGTTTTTTCTGAACCAGTTAAGTCAGTTTGCGCTGGCTGTCGGTGTGCCGTTCTCGGCTCAGACCATTATTCAGGCTTTGGCCTTGGTCTTTGGGATCGGTGTCTACTCGCTGCACTGGAAACAGTCGGCAAACAAGACTGCAAAGAAGTCCAAATCGGAGGAAAAGGACAATGTTTAAATCTAAAATGATGACTGCGGCATTTGCTGCAGCAACGCTGACCATGGCGCTTACTGGGACAACCGCGCTGGCGGATACCCCTTCATGGTGCGGGCCAAAGCAAGCGTCGTTGGCGCTGCTGGATGGTTTTGGCGGCAACAGCTGGCGTTTGGTGACCACCGCGTCTGGTGCTGAAGAGGCTGCAAAATGCCCTTCGATCACCCAGTATGAATATGCGGATGGTCAAGGCGACACCCAAAAGGCGATTTCGGACATCAACTCGATGGCCGCGCGTGGGATCAACGCAATGGTCGTGTTTGGCGACGCTGGCCCTGCCGTTCTGCCTGCCCTGACCAGCGCACATCGCGCCGGCACGATCGTTGTGCCTTACCGCGTCAACGTCGGCGGTGTTGAGGGTGAAAACTATGCTAAATTCATCGGTTCTTCGTTTGTTGAGGATGGCGTAAGCTGGGGCAATTGGATCAAAGAAGTTCTGCCAGAAGGCGGCAATGTTTTGTTCCTGAGCGGTCCTGCGGGCAACAGCCAAGGCACCGACGAATTGGCAGGCATGAAGCAGGTGTTGGACGACAAATACGTGTTCATCAACCAAGCACCGTTTGACGTCACCAACTGGGATCCATCCTTGACCCAGCAGGTTCTGTCGGCTGAAATCGCCAAGAACGACAAGATCGACGTGATCGTGTCTGACTTTGGTCCGTCCTTGGTTGGCGCGCTGCCCGTATTTGCCGAATTCAAGCGGTCCATCCCTGCGCTGGCAACATCTGACGGCAACTCTTTGTCCTGCTTCTGGGAGCAGAACCACGAAGCCAACCCTGATTTCAAACTGTTCACTGTCGCGACTGGCAACGACAACGTCCGCCTTGCCGTGCAGTGGGCTGTTGCCTTGGCAACCGATGGCACACCGCCTGCGGACAATATCTTTAAGGCACCCGTGTATGAAAACTCGGTTTCGGGCAAGCCAAACCCTGTAACCTGCCGTGCAGACCTGCCAGGCTCGATCTATCTGTCAGCTGAAATGGCAGATGACGCACAGGCAAAAGCTGTCGGTCAATAAAGAAAACTTGGGCCCCGGGCGGTTTGTGTCCGGGGTCTATCCCCTAAATTGCCCGCAAGGACAAGATATGCCCGAGGTATCTGCGATGAAAGACCAAGACACGGATCGGCTTGCAGGCAAGACGGCGGCCCAGCCCATCATTCGTCTGTCAAATATCACCAAACGTTTTGGCGGTATTGTGGCGCTGACCGATGTGTCTGTTGATATCCATCCTGGTGAAGTTCACGCGATTTTGGGCGAGAATGGTGCGGGTAAGTCGACCCTGATGAACATTATCTCAGGTGTGTTTCGCCCGACCTCAGGGACGATCGAATTTAACGGCGAAGTGATCGCCGCAATGACGCCCGAACGCGCGGCCGCGCTGGGCATTTCAATTTCCTTTCAGCACCCCTCCGTGCTGGATGATCTGTCCGTTTTGGAAAACCTGCGTGTGGCGCTGCCGCCGCGTGTGTTTGAAACAGAAAATCCCGCAGAAACGGCCCGCGCCATGTTGGATGATGTCGGTCTGCACGTCGCCCTGAACGCACGGGCAGACAGCCTGACAGTCGCGCAAAAACATTTGCTGGAAATTGCCAAGGCGCTGGCGACGCGCCCGCCCGTGCTGATCCTTGATGAGCCGACCGCCGCGCTGGATCAAGACGCCACAGAAATGCTGTTTGCCCGTATCCGAAACGTGGTCGCGAATGGCACAGCGGTGATTTACATCACGCACCGTCTGGCCGAATTGCGCCAGATCGCGCATCGCGTGACTGTGTTGCGTGATGGCAGGCTGGAGGGCGGCGCGTTGGTCAGCGACGTGACCGATCATGATTTGTTGGGCATGATTGTGGGGCGCAGCCTTGCATCAGCTTTTCCGCCGAAATGCTCCGAGGCGGCCCCCGCGATTAACTTTGCGGTCTCAGGCCTGTCAGGCGGTGCCTTTCGCGATGTCAGCTTTGCGGTGGGGCGTGGTCAGATCATCGGCATTGCCGGCGTTGAGGGCAACGGACAATCTGATGTCATGCGGGCCCTTGCAGGGCTGGAGCCGTGGAAAGGTGAGGTGCGCCTGAAGGGCACGTCTTTGACGGCAGTCGAGGTCAAGGCCAACACAGCCTATATGCCGTCAGATCGCCATTCAGAGGGCATCATTGCCGATCTGACTGTGCGCGAAAACGCGACATTTTCAGCGCTGGATCAGTTTAGCACGCTGGGCATTCTAAGTCGGCGCAAGGAGTTGGGCGCGGTTGGCGACGTGTTCGCCGCTTTGGCTGTCAAAACGCCAGGGCTTGATGCTGGTATTTTGTCGCTGTCGGGGGGCAATCAGCAAAAGGTAGTGATGGCGCGGGCGCTGATGTCAAAACCTGGCTTTATTCTGGCAGACGAGCCGACCCAAGGCGTAGACGTCGGCGCGCGGTTTGAGATTTACCGCATCCTGCGCGAAGTGTCGCAATCAGGCACGCCCGTGATCGTCAATTCATCCGATGCGGCCGAGTTGGAAGGTCTTTGCGACGTGGTGATCGTGATGTCGCGCGGTCGGGTGGTTGAAACCCTCAGCGGTGACGATATCACCGAAGGTCGCATTGTGGGCGCTGCCGTCAATGCGCAATCCCATGTTGACGGCGTGGGGTCAAAGGTCGCCCAGACCGCGCGGCGCGGTTTGCGTCAATTCATCCAAAGCGACAATGCAACTGTCGTCCCGTTGGCTGCCGTTATCGTGATGCTGGGGCTGTATGTGTTTGGGCAAAACGCGAATTATCTTTCGGCCTTTAACCTGTCGAACATTCTTTTGTTGGCAACCGCGCTGGGGTTTATTGCGCTGGGGCAAACGATTGCGCTTTTGATGGGGGGGATCGATCTGTCGGTCGGGCCGCTGGCGGGATTTTTGGTGGTGATTGCCTCTTTCTTTATCAATGATGGACAATCGGTGCAAACCTTTGCCCTTGGATTTGCGTTGATGTTTTTGGCGGCGTTGGTGGTGGGCACGATCAATGGATTTTTGATCCGATTTGCCAATTTCACCCCGATTGCTGCCACGCTTGCCATGTATATCGGTTTGCAGGGCCTAAGTTTTGTTCTGCGCGATGGGCCAGGGGGCTATATCAACTTTGCCGTGATGGATACGATTGGATGGAAGCTGGGGCCGTTGCCTGTGGCGTTTATCGTGCTGGTAATTGTGGCGCTGTTGGCGGAATATATCCTGCGCAAGCGTCGCTTGGGCTGGCAGTTCCGCGCCGTCGGCTCGCATGAGGAATCGGCACGCAGGATGGGCATTCGGGTGAACCGCGTGATCATCGGCGGCTATATCGCGGTGTCTTTGTTCACCGCACTGGGCGCGATTATGCTGATGGTGCAAATTGGTGTGGGTGATCCCGCACAGGGCGTCAATTACACATTGGGCAGCATCACGGCGGTGGTTCTGGGCGGCACCAGCCTGCGAGGCGGGCGGGGCACATTTATTGGCACCGTGATGGGGGCCGTGCTGCTGACCGAGGTTCTAAACGCTGTGTCCTTTCTGGGATTGTCGCAGACCTATCAGTTCTTGTTTCAAGGCGCGCTGATCCTTGCGGCGGCACTGATCTATTCAACTGCCCGCAAACAGGCCGAGGCGTGACGGTGGCGCAGGCCTTTATCTATCATGCCGCGCCGATAAGGGTGCGGTTTGGCGCGGGGTCACTGCGCCATGTTGCCGATGAGATTGCAGCCATAGGGGGCAGTCGCGCCTTGGTCCTGTCGACGCCATTTCAAAAGGATGACGCAGACCGGTTGGCGGCACGTCTGGGCAACATGGCAGCGGGCGTCTTTGCCGAGGCTAAGATGCACACGCCTGTTGACGTCACTGCCCGCGCCTTGGCAGCCTATGATCGAACGGGGGCGGATTGCATCCTATCCTTGGGCGGGGGGTCCACAATCGGCTTGGGCAAAGCGATTGCTTGGCGCAATGATGCAGCGCATCTGGTGATTGCGACGACCTATGCAGGGTCCGAGGTGACCGATATTTTGGGCGAAACCGAAGGCGGTATCAAAACCACCCGTCGCGATCCGCGCATCCGTCCAGAGGCTGTGATCTATGATCCCGAACTGACCCTTGGCTTGCCCGTGGGGATGAGTGTGTCCAGCGGCCTGAACGCCATGGCGCACGCGATCGAGGGGCTATATGCGACTGATGCCAACCCCGTGACATCGCTTTTGGCGGTCGAAGGTATTGCCGCCTTGCAACGGGCTTTGCCCGCGATCTGCCGCGATCCCGCAGATTTGGCGGCGCGCAGTGACGCGCTGTATGGGTCATGGCTGTGCGGCACCGTGCTGGGTTCGGTGGCGATGGCGCTGCACCACAAGCTGTGCCACACGCTGGGGGGCGCGCTGGATTTGCCCCATGCCGAGACCCATGCGATCTTGTTGCCGCATACTGTGGCCTTTAACGCCGTTGCTGCGCAATCCGCCTTGGGTCCTGCGGCCGCGCTGTTTGGTGGCGATCTGGGCGGCGGCCTGTATGATTTTGCGCTGGGCTTGGGCGCGCCGATGGCGCTGAAAGAATTGGGCGTAAGTCAGCCTGATCTGGAACGCATTGCCGATTTGGCCATAAAGAATCCCTATGCCAACCCACGTGATGTTACGCGCGATGGTGTGTTGGCAGTGTTGCAGGCCGCATGGGCCGGCGCGCGGCCAGCATGACACTGACCCCGAAAGGATAAGACCATGACCGCAATAGATTATTTCACCGAAAGCCATTCGGTCGAGGCGGTGAACGGCCGCATGGGCGCGGCCACGGATGCCCGTCTTGCCCATGTCATGGCGCGACTGGTCACGCATCTGCACGCCTTTGTCAAAGATGTAGAACTGACGCAGGATGAATGGGCCAATGCCATTGGGTTTCTGACCCGCACAGGCCAGATTTGCGACGGCAATCGGCAGGAATACATCCTGCTGTCGGACGTTCTGGGCGTGTCGATGTTGGTCGACGCGATCAACAATCGCCGCCCCAGCGGAGCCACGGAAAACACCGTTTTGGGGCCGTTCCATGTGGACGGCGTGCCAGAATATCCGATGGGCGCGACGATTACCCAACAGGGCGGCACGGAAACCTGTTTGTTCGAGGGCATTGTGACCGATCTTGACGGCACCCCCTTGCAGGGCGTTCGCATCGATGTCTGGTCCGATAACGAAGACGGCTTTTATGACGTTCAGCAGCCAGAGATACAGCCTGCGCACAACAATCGCGGGGTCTTTGTGACGGGCCCTGACGGGCGCTATTGGTTTCGGGGGATCAAGCCTGTGGCCTATCCCATTCCAGATGATGGCCCTGTGGGGCAGATGCTGGGTCATCTGGGCCGCCACCCTTATCGCCCTGCGCATATGCATTTCATCGTCAGCTGTGCGGGTTTTGAAACCATCGTCACACATACGTTTGTCGCTGGGGATGCATATCTGCAATCGGATGCCGTCTTTGGTGTCAAACAATCCTTGATCGCGGCCTTTCACGCTGTGGCGGGCGGTGAAACGAAATGGCGGTCCAAGTTTGATTTCGTCATGAACAAAGGTGCAGTATGAATAACCCCCAAATCAATGGTTCCCAACCTGCTGGCCCGCGCATCGCGTTTCTGGGCACAGGCGCGCAAGGTGCATCGATTGCGGCTGATTTTGCACTGGCAGGGTTGGATGTGACCTTTATCGATCAATGGCCCGCCCATATTGAGGCGATCCGCGCCAATGGAATCACTGTAAACCTGCCCACACGCCAGATCAACGTGCGGGTGCCTGCCTTGCATCTGTGTCAGGTGGCCGAGGTCAAGCAGCCGTTTGATCTGATCTTTTTGGTGGTTAAGGCCTATGACACCACATGGGCGACACAGTTGATCAAACCCGTTCTTGCTGATGATGGTTTTGTGATCGGCCTGCAAAACGGCATGACACACGAGGATATCGCCGCCGTTGTGGGCCGCCACCGCACCCTTGGCGCGGTGATTGAAATTGCGTCGAATATGTGGGTTCCAGGTGTCACCAACCGCCAAAACGATCACGACGAATCGTGGTTTGCAATGGGGGCGCTGGACCCTGCCCAACAACACCGCGTCGAGGGCGTGGCCGATCTGTTGCGCCACGCGGGCCATGTTGAGGTGACGACGGATATTCGATCTGCCAAATGGATGAAACTGGTGGTCAATGCCGCCGAACTGATCCCATCGGCCATTATCGACACGGCGTTAAATGACGCGGCCCGTGCGCCTGGAATGCTGGAGGTGATGCGCGCCGCGGGTTATGAGGCGATGCAGGCAGCCCTTGCCGATGGGGCGACCATCATGCCGATCATCGGGATGCCCCCCACCATGAGCAATGATCCCGAACGCTATGTTGATGAGATTTTTGAAAAAGTGCTGTCGACCTTTTCGCGCGAAGACACATTGACGACATCGCTGCAAGATTGGCGCAAGGGACGGCGCGCCGAAGTGGACGAGGTGAATGGCTGGGTGGTCAAGATATTGGCCGAACATGGCCGCAGCGCCCCCGTCAATCAACGCGTGGTCGAGGTTGCCTTGCAGATCGAGGCGGGGACATTGGCGGCACATCCCGACAATACGCGTCTGCTTTGTGAACCCCCGCAGCCCTGAACGCAACGAGGGCCGCCGTGCCAAACGTAAAAATCTATGTTGATGATGCGCTATATCCTGATTGCCGGGAAAGACTTTTGACCGCGCTCAGTCCAATCCGCGAAATGCTTTGCCGTGATCTGCTGGTCGATGTGCCCGCCTGTCAGTTTGCGGTCATTCCCGTTTGCGCCATGCCTGACTTGCCAAGGGTGAATGTTGAGATGCAGATCATGCCCAGATCGGAACGCAGCCGAGATGTGGTTCTGGCCGTTTGCGCCAATCTGCGCCGCATGATACAGGCCGCAACCGACACCCATGTTGCGATCCGCGTGATCGCGTTGGACCCTGAAACATACATTGCGCTGAAATAGGAGCGACATATGGATAAGACTCTTCCCAATCTTGCCGCCGCTGTCGCGGGAATTCCAGATGGCGCGACGGTGATGATTGGCGGCTTTGGAGGGTCAGGCTCACCGATTGAATTGATCCATGCCTTGATCGACCGCTTTCTTGCCACGGGGCATCCCGTTGGTCTGACAGTGGTCAACAACAACGCAGGCAACGGTCATGTCGGCCTTGCGGCGCTGATCGAGGCTGGGATGGTGACAAAGATGATCTGTTCCTTCCCACGATCTGCTGACCCTGTGGTGTTCACGCAGATGTATATGGCGGGCAAATTGGAATTGGAATTGGTGCCGCAGGGCACTTTGGCCGAACGCATCCGTGCGGGCGGCGCGGGGATACCCGCATTTTATACGCCGACAAGTTTTGGCACAGACCTTGCCAAGGGCAAACCCGTTGAGGTGTTTGACGGGCGGTCTTATGTGCAAGAGCGTTGGCTTAAGGCGGATTTTGCCCTGATCAAGGCGCATTTGGGCGATCCTTTGGGCAATCTGACCTATCGGATGGCGGCGCGGAATTTTAACCCGCTGATGTGCATGGCGGCGGCGGTTACGATCGTGCAGGTCAGCGAAATTGTGCCAGCAGGCGCGATTGACCCTGAAACTGTCATAACCCCAGGCATCTTTGTGCAAGGCGTCGTCGCCGTGCCAAATCCCGCACAAGAAGAAGATCTGAACCGCGCAGGTGCGGTCTATCCAGAGGTGACCGCATGAAACTGTCGTCGACACAAATGGCATGGCGCGCGGCGCAAGACATCGAAGATGGGGCCTATGTCAACCTTGGCATCGGGTTTCCCGAAATGGTGGCCAAGTTTCAACCCCCTGGCCGCGAGGCGATTTTCCACACCGAAAACGGTATTCTTGGCTTTGGCAAAGCGCCTGAATTGGGGGCCGAGGATTGGGATTTGATCAACGCCGGCAAAAAGGCCGTGACGCTGAAACCTGGCACGGCGTTTTTCCATCATGCCGACAGCTTTGCCATGGTGCGCGGTGGGCATCTGGATGTGGCGATTTTGGGTGCCTATGAGGTGGCCGAAACGGGTGATCTGGCGAATTGGTCTACGGGGCCAAAAGGCGTGCCTGCGGTGGGCGGCGCGATGGATCTGGTGCACGGGGCCAAGCGGGTGGCTGTCATGATGGATCACGTGACCAAAGACGGTCAGCCCAAACTGTTGCAGCGCTGTTCTTTGCCGCTGACAGGTGTTGCCTGCGTGACGCGTATATACTCCAGCCTTGCAGTGGTCGACATTGTCGCGGGCCATTTTGTGCTGCGCGAAAAACTGGCGGCGCTGTCACTGGACGCCTTGCAGACCATGACGGGGGCCACTTTGCATTTGGATGGTCCTGTTGCCGATCTTATTGTCCCGGAGATGTGATATGACCGATGTGTTCATCTGCGACTATATTCGCACGCCCATTGGTCGCTATGGCGGCGCACTTTCATCCGTGCGTCCTGACGATCTGGGCGCGATCCCCTTGCGGGCGCTGATGGCGCGCAATCTGGGGGTTGATTGGGCGGCGGTGGATGACGTTGTCTTTGGCTGCGCCAATCAGGCGGGGGAAGACAATCGCAACGTGGCGCGGATGTCTGCGCTGCTGGCAGGCATGCCGCACGCGGTGACAGGCACCACGATCAACCGACTGTGCGGGTCTGGTATGGACGCGGTGCTGATGGCGGCGCGGACAATTGCGGCGGGTGAGGCGGGTCTGATGATCGCGGGCGGTGTGGAATCGATGTCACGTGCGCCCTTTGTGATGCCCAAGGCCGATACGGCCTTTGCGCGCCAAGCCGAGATTTACGACACGACCATTGGCTGGCGGTTTATCAACCCGTTGATGGATGCAGCCTATGGCACCGAGTCTATGCCGCAAACTGGGCAGAATGTGGCGGATGATTATGGCATTGACCGCGCCGCGCAAGACGCAATGGCGCTGGCCTCTCAGGTCAAGGCGGCAATCGCACAATCAAACGGCCGACTGGCCCAAGAGATTACCGCCGTGACGATCCCACAACGCAAAGGCGAGGCGCTGATCGTGGCGCAGGACGAACACCCGCGCGCCACGACGCCCGAGGCGTTGGCAAAACTGCGGCCGATCTTTGCAAATGGATCGGTCACGGCAGGCAACGCCAGCGGCGTCAACGATGGTGCGGCGGCGCTGATCCTTGCCAATGCCGAAACGGCGGCGCGTTACGGGCTGACCCCGATTGCACGGGTCTTGGGCGGGGCCACGGCGGGGGTGCTGCCGCGCGTTATGGGCATCGGCCCTGCGCCCGCCAGTGAAAAACTGATGGCGCGATTGGGCCTGACCATTGCCGATTTCGATGTGATTGAATTGAATGAGGCCTTTGCCGCCCAAGGCATCGCCACCCTGCGCCAGTTGGGTGTCGCAGACGATGATCCCCGCGTGAACCGCAACGGCGGTGCGATTGCGCTGGGGCATCCTTTGGGGATGTCAGGCGCGCGGATAACGGGCACGGCCGCGCTGGAATTGGCGTTGACAGGCGGCAAGCGTTCCTTGTCCACGATGTGTATCGGCGTTGGTCAGGGAATTTCAATCGCGCTGGAACGGGTTTAAGTCCAACGATAACAGGTCGCAAAGGAAGAAACAAAATGGCTGAACACGTATTCGGAATGCATCATATCGGCATCACAGTGCCAGACATCGAAGAAGGCATCGCCTTTTTCAAGGCGGTCTTTGGCGCGGTTGAGGTGTTTCGCACGGGCGCGTTTGATGTAGACGACGCGTTTATGCAGCATAAATTGGGAACGCCCGCGCATACCCGCATTCGCGATCTGGTTTTCCTGCGCTGTGGTGACAGCACCAATGTCGAGCTGTTCGAATATACGGGCGAAGACAAGACAGCCCTGCCAAGACGCAATTCCGAAGTTGGTGGCACCCATCTTTGTTTCGAAGTCGAAGATGTATTCGCCTCGGCAGAGCGATTGAAGGCCCAAGGGATCGACTTGCTGGAAGGGCCGAACACTGTGACCGATGGTCCGTTGGCAGGGTTCTCTTGGGTTTATTTCAATGCGCCTTGGGGCCAATCTTTGGAAATCGCCAGCTTTTCATCCTTGGGGTACGAAGGCGACACGGAAAAACGTCTTTGGCGGGCAAAATCTGCGGGCTAGGCACCATTGGACATCTGCTAACCGCGCCAAACCACCTCATTTTCGTGCCGAAAGATCAATGTCTTCAGATCGTCAAAGTCCGCAACAATAAAACGCTTTAATTTATCAGTCGCAGAAAGCCCGGGCGCTGTTCACAGAAGCGATTTGCCTGCCAACTGACTGCGACGATCTGCCTTTGGCCGCCGTGTCGCGTGCCTTGGGGGCAGGCGGTGCGTGGGGGAGGGTGGCGGTTTTTGTCGAAGTGGCGGGGCATCTGATTGGGATCAGCGCCGGGTCAGACAGTCTGCGCGCCCCCTTGCGCACCAAATTTCGACGCCTTTGGGCCGCACGCGGCTGGGATGCGGCGGATCGGTCACAGTGGCCAACCCAACCCCGGTTCTGGGCCTAACCGCCACCCCCTCGGACACCAAGTAACGAGGGGGAAAACTTTTACCTTTACGCTGACTCCCTCGGCGACGATTCTAAATACGTCGGGGGTGCCGACCCTTACGGGAACTTTGCCCATAGGGCAGAATATCAGCACCATAAGCGGCATCGGTTGGGATTGTTCGGCGTCTGCCGGTGTGACGATCAATTGCACCACCACAAGTGTGATTGCAGCGGAAAGCAATGGCTATGCGGTGACGGTGAACGTTAGGCCTGACCGCGTGAATTCAGGATTTGTGCAGCAATTCACCCTGACGGGTGGCGGGGCGGCATCTGCCACCACGGCAATGGCCAACTCTGTGATCGTCAATCCCCCACCCAGCCCGCGCATATCCCTGCCCTATACTCTTAAACCCGTGAATGTCGCCACAAGCTTTACACCTGTCACGCGTATCATTGGCGGAACATCCCCTTTCACATGGTCGGTTGACAAAACCCTGCCATCGAATTTGTTGTTGGATCCAGATACGGGCGCGGTCTATGGAACTCTTTCAACGGCAACACTGCCGGCGGATTATACAATTACCGTAACCGACGCGCGCGGTGTCACATCTTCGCAAACTGTGACCATTGGCGTCACCGATATCCCCACAATCTGCTCTCTCACCCCAACCTTGGGCCCGTCGCCGGCGGCAACTCTGTCACGATTAGCGGCAGGAATTTGTTTGGCAGCACTGTCGTGAAGTTTGGGGACAAGACAGCGCTGATCACCGCCTTTAACGGCAATGCAGATAGCGTCACCGTCACAGTTCCAGATTCGGGCGGCACTTCAGGCAAGGTCGATGTCAATGTGGCCACGTCGGGCGGGACAACGGCAAATACGGCGCAAGATGATTATACAAATCAGTCGAATGTCGCGACCTTGTTGGGGCAAAGCCTGAGCCAAGGCACCCTCAGCCCCAGTTTTGACGCCAGCACCAGCAGCGATACCGCCTCGGTCGCCCATGCGGTGGTCAACCTGACGATGACGGATGCAAGCGCGACGGTCCAAGTGAACGGCACGGCGGTGGCGTCTGGCGCAATCCCGCTGAGCGTTGGCCCCCATACGATCAGCGTCGCGGTCACGGCGCAAGACGGCACCACGACCCAGACCTATACGGTCACGGTGACGCGGGCCCCCCTTGGGGATTTAATTACCTTTGGTCCTGTCGCCACAGCCGTCGTGGGCGGGGCAACACTCCCTGTTTCGGCAACGGCGGTCGCTGGTCAGAGCATTTCCTTGTCCAGCCTATCCCCGACGATTTGCAGCCTGTCCGGCGCGATGGTGACGCCCTTGGCACAAGGCAACTGTCTTATTCAAGGCAGCACAGCGGGCAATACCGCCTATGCCGCTGCACAGGCGACCTTGACCATAACAGTCGATCAGCGGCCAGACCCGACCCAAAATCAAAGCATGATTGCGGTGGTTCAGGCGCAACAGGTCATGGCGCAAAACTTTGCGACGGGGCAGGTGCAAACCATTTCATCGCATTTGGATGATCTGCGTTTGGGCAGCTTTGCCCAAGACCGTTTCAACATCCAAGTAACCTTGCCGATCGCACCATGCGAGCCACGCCCCCCCAAGTGGCCACAGCCACGGGGATGGTCATGGGTCTGGGATTCGAGACCGCGACCAATACGGCCAGCACCCTGACGACCATGTCCAGCACGAACGAACAAAAGGTCAATGTCTTTGGTCCCAATGTGGCGGCTTGGACGGCTGGGGGGCTGAGTGTGACCGAGAGCGGAGATTTGCAAATCGATGTCTCTGGCCTCAGCGGGGGCTGGGATTTTGCGGGGGGCAACGGGCGCATATTTGGCCTTGGCTATGATCGGGGCAATTCCACCATCTCTGGCACGGGTTCGACAAAGGGCACGGCGATCAGCGGTGCTGTCTATGGCAGAATTAAATTCGCAGAGACAGGATATGTTGACGTTCTGCTGGGCAGCGGCAAGTTGCAGTTTGACTCGGCCCGTCCTGTGACGGGGTCCAGCGATATCGCCTGTGGGCAACGCGACGGATCCCATGTGTTTGGTCAGATTAAGGCGGGGGTGCAAATCAGCCAAGACGATTGGCAATGGTCGCCTTATTCTCGCCTCACCCTTGTCTCGGGCAAGCTGAACGCCTTGAAAGAGACGGCAACGATTGCCAGCAACGCATTGTCCTATGGCCAAGAACGTTACCACAGCGCCGAGATTGATCTGGGCCTGCGCGTTTCTTATAGCAAAAAACCAGCTATGGCACGATCAGGTCCAGCTTTAATGCTGAATATCACCGACTGATCCAGAATGGCGATGACACCGCTTTGTCTTATGCTGATTTGACGCGGGGTCCACATTATCTGCTGAACCTGCCCCAGAATGGGTCGCATCAGGTTCGGCTGGGTCTGAGCGTGGGGTTGCAGCTGGACAATGGGATCAGCGCGGATCGGTCCTTTGGTTCGAGGTCTAGCACGGATACAATTTGGGGTAACATCAGTTGGCGGTTTTTGCGGCCAAAAGGCCGTCTGATCTGCAGACCCTTCGATTGAGGTTCATGTGATCCTGCACTGCGTGGCATGGTATTTCTGGGGCGCTGGTTTGATCGCACACTGCGTTTGGCCCGCCTAGGGTTGTGATCTTTCCAGGGACGATCAGATTGTCAATCAAGGCTAACCACGCCAGACGACATCATTTTCGTGACGAAAGATTAATGTTTTCAGATCCTCAAATCCCGACAGAATAAAGCGCTTTAGATTGTCGGTTGCGGGAAGCCGCGGCGCTGTTGACATTTGCAGAATGCCCAAGGCCCGTTCTGGCTGGGGGATCTTGATCGGGACAGTCTGGATTTGGCCCAAGGTCTTGTAGGCAAAGACCACACTTTGAGGCAACACAGTCAGGGCGTTGGTTTCTTGCAGATAATTCATCACCGAAAGCAGATTGCCGCCTGAATAGCGCACCTCAACTTCTCTCATGCCGATGGACAATAAGATTGAATGTAAATCAGACACCAAGGGCGATCCTGGAAGCGGCGATATCCACGGGTAATCGATCAAATCCGCCGAGGTGAGGCGCTGCTTTTTCAACAAAGGATGCCGCGTCGAGGCGGCAATGACGTTGCGGCCTGGCAAAATTTCGGTGAAATCTATACCAGAGCCCGATTGCACCAGACCAATCGGACATATCGCAAGATCAAGCTGCCCAGATCTGAGGCCCGCATAAAGTTCAGGAACATTGCCATAGGATTGATCCACGCGGATATCGGGTTCGGTGATTTGAAACCGACCAATCATGCGTGATATAAAGGCATCCATAAAAAATGGCACACCGCCAATGCGGACCGTGCCAATGCTGCCCGCGCGAAAGCCGACGACAGTTTCAGACGCTTTGCGCGAGGCGTCCAAAATCACTTTGCCATACGCCGCCAATTGCCGCCCGATCAAGGTTGGGATCAAGGGTCGACGCCCCGGCAGAAACAGCGGCTCGCCCAAACGTTTTTCCATTGTCGACAGCGTCCGCGACACGGCCGACTGTGTCATCCCCAACAAATTTGCGCCTTCCGTCACGCCGCCCGATTCGACAACGGCGGCCAATTGCGCAAGGTGTTTTTCATCAAACTTCATAGCAATATGCTATGCCATACCATTTTAAAATCATCCAGCATCAAATTTTAGGTGTTAAACTGTGCAAGGGGGGGGTCGGTGAAATATGTGGGGGCAGATGGTCGGGAGCAGTGCAAAATTCGATCCTTATCCTCTGGACAGGGGAATTCGGCGCATGGCGCACTGTTTGACGTTTTTCGCAATTGATTTTGTGGCAATGCCCAACTGCCTAAAATTGCACGGGAATTGATCACAATGGCGCAGGATGGTTCCTTGGCCGATTGCCATATGTTGACCCCATTCGTGGGGGCACCCAAGTGATGCGTTCCGATGGATTTGTGTTTGCGGGCATCCCTTCCCGCGTTGTCTTTGGTGTGGGAACAATTGCGCAAACGGGGGATGAGGTGCGCAGGTTGGGGCATCACGCCGCCCTGATCGTATGCTCCCCCAATCAGGCCGCCGAGGCGCAAGCACTCGCCGCTGATCTGGGCGATATGTCGCGCGGAGTGTTCAGCAACGCCACGATGCACACCCCGATTGAGGTCACCGAAGCCGCTATTGCAGCCTATCACGCAAGCGGGGCGACCTGCGTTATTGCTTTGGGCGGGGGCACCAGCATTGGGCTGGGCAAAGCCATCGCGCTGCGCACAGGGGCCGACCAAATCGCGATCCCAACGTCCTATGCCGGATCAGAGATGACTGATATTTTGGGCGAAACCGCAGAGGGGCGTAAAACCACGCGGCGCGATGCGGCGATCCGCCCCGAAGTTGTGATTTATGATGTGGCGCTGACCCTAACCCTGCCTGCTGCGATGACTGTCACCTCCGCGATGAACGCAATCGCGCATGGGGTCGAGGCGCTGTATGCCGCCGACGGCAATCCGCTGTTATCGCTGATGTCGATCGAGGCGATGCGGGCGTTTAAAATGGGCTTGCCTGTGTTGCACGCTTTGCCACAGGATATGGCAGCACGCGGGCAGGTTCTGTATGGTGCGTGGCTGTGTTCGACGGCGCTGGGCTATGTCTCTATGGCGCTGCACCACAAACTTGCCCATGTCATTGGGGGTTCTTTCAATATGCCGCACGCTGAAACACACGCGATCCTGTTGCCCCATACTGCGGGATTCAATGCGCAATCGGTGCCGCATCTTTTGGCCCCTGTGGCCGAGATTTTCGGCGGGTCCGTGGGCGGTGGCCTGTGGGATTTTGCAAAGGAAAACGGCGCGCCCCTTGCGCTGCGGGATTTGGGTTTGACCAAGGCCGATTTAGACCAGGCCGCAGATATCGCAACGCAATCGCCCTATCCCAATCCACGGCCTTTTGACCGTGCGGATATTCGACATTTGCTTCAGGCTGCGTGGGAAGGCACGCGGCCCCAATAGCGCGACAACCACAACCAAACGGGAGGATACCAAAATGATGAACAGACGCACCTTGCTGAAATCAGCAGCTGCAACAGGCTTTATGACCACGGCGGGCGGCTTGGCGATGCCAGCTCTTGCGCAAGGCGCAAAGATAAAGATCGGCTATGTCAGCCCGCAAACGGGTCCATTGGCAGGCTTTGCCGAAGCTGATGCTTTTACCATAGATATGTTTACCAAGACGATGGCAGCGCAGGGCGTTGATGTTGAAGTGGTTGTCAAAGACAGCCAATCCAACCCCAACCGCGCCGCTGATGTCGCCAATGAGTTGATCGTGTCAGATAAAATCAATCTGATGCTGGTTGCCTCGACCCCAGAAACCACCAATCCCGTCGCGACAGTTTGCGAAGGCGAAGGTGTTCCAGTCATTTCGACTGTGGCCCCGTGGCAGCCCTATTTCATCGGCCAACAGGGCAATCCGGGTGATCCAGCGTCATGGAAACCATTCGAGTTTTCCTATCACTATTTCTGGGGCCTAGAGGATGTGATCGCCGTTTTCACCAATATGTGGAACCAACTGGACACCAATAAACAAGTGGGCGGGTTGTTCCCCAATGACGCGGACGGCAATGCTTGGGGCAATCCTGATGTGGGTCTGGCCCCTGGGCTTAAGGCGGCGGGCTATGCTTTGAATGACCCAGGCCGTTATCAAAACCTGACGGATGATTTCAGCGCGCAGATCAGCGCGTTCAAGGCCGCAAATGCCGATATCATCACGGGCGTTGTGATCCCGCCAGACTTTACCACATTCCGCAATCAGGCGCTGCAATAGGGATTGAAACCCAAGGCAATCACGGTTGCCAAGGCGATTTTGTTCCCGCAATCCGTCGAAGCGCTGGGCGAAGCAGGACATAACCTGTCGTCCGAAGTGTGGTGGTCGGCCCAGCATCCGTTCAAATCGTCGCTGACAGGCGAAAGCGCTATGGATTTGGCAAACGGCTTTACCGCCGCCACAAAACGGCCATGGACTCAGCCGATTGGATATACCCATTCCTTGTTTGAAATGGCCGCAGATGTGATGAAACGCGCCGCTGATCCGACCAATGCGCAGGATCTGGTGACCGCAATCCGCGCCACCAATCTGGAAACCATGGTCGGCAAGATCGCCTTTGATGGCGTGGGTGTGCCCCCGTTTGCCGCGCAAAACGTGTGCAAAACGCCCTTGGTGGGCGGGCAATGGCGCCGCAAGGATGACGGCACCTTTGATCTGGTGATCGTCGACAATACGACTGCGCCCAACATCCCCGCTGCTGGCAAGATGGAAGCCTTGGCCTAAGTGAAAATTGCCCCTGCCGCCGTGGCAGGGGCACCCATGGAAAGTTTAAGATGCCGCTTTTGTCCCTGTCTCATGTCTCCAAAAGTTTTGGGGCCCTTGTCGTCGCGGACGATCTCTCGTTCGACGTGCCACAAGGGCAGGCCTTGGGCATTATCGGTCCGAATGGCGCGGGCAAATCGACGCTGTTCAACCTGATTACGGGCAATCTGCGTCCCGATCATGGGATTGTAAAATTTGCGGACCAAGACGTGACGGATATGTCGCCGATGCGCCGCTGTGCGCTGGGGATGGGCCGTTCGTTTCAAATCCCGCAACCCTTTGGCAATCTGACAGTGTTTGAAAATCTGGTTGTTGCCGCAACGCATGGCCAAGGCAAGTCGGAGGCAGAGGTCACCGATCTTTGCGCGCATATACTGGATCAAACCGAACTGATGCCACGGGCGAATGATACGGCGGGAACTCTCAGCTTGTTGCAGCGCAAACGGCTGGAATTGGCGCGCGCAATGGCGACGGGGCCACGGCTGTTGTTGTTGGACGAAATTGCAGGCGGGCTGACCGAAGGCGAGTGTCGCGCGCTGGTGCAGACAATCCGCGCGATCCACGCGTCGGGCGTGACGATCATCTGGATCGAACACGTCTTGCACGCGCTGAACTCGGTTGTGGATCGCCTTTTGGTTCTGGATTTTGGCAAGGTGATTGGGCTGGGTGCGCCTGATGCGATCATGGCCAGCCGCGAAGTGCGCGAAATTTATCTGGGGATCGAGGTATGACATTGCTGCAAACCCAGTCCCTGACAGCGTCTTATGGGGATTTTCAGGCACTGTTTGGCGTGGATATCACCCTAGAGGCGGGCCAAACCATCGCGATCATTGGGGCGAATGGGGCGGGCAAGACGACCTTGATGCGATCCATCGCGGGCGTTCTGCGCAATGCGCCGCAGATGATCCGATATGATGGCGCAGAGATCGGCGCGCTGCCCGCCGATGAGGTGATGGCAATGGGTATTGCCATGGTGCCAGAGGGGCGCAAACTGTTCCCGTCGCTGAGCGTCGAAGAAAACCTGTTGATCGGAACCTATGGCCGCAAAACGGGCGGGCATTGGTCGCTGGATACGATTTATCGGTTGTTTCCAATCCTGCAAGAAAAACGTCGCGTGCCCAGCACGGCGCTGTCGGGCGGACAACAGCAAATGGTCGCCATTGGCCGCGCCTTGATGTCGAACCCGCGCGTGCTTTTGTGCGATGAGATCAGCCTTGGTCTGGCCCCCGTGGTAATCCGCGATATCTATCAGGCGCTGCCAGAAATTCAGGCCTCGGGTGCATCGGTCATTCTGGTCGAGCAAGACATCGGCCAAGCCCTGAAGGTGTCAAGCCGCGTTTATTGCATGATGGAGGGGCGCGTGACCCTAAGTGGCGCACCCGCAGACCTAAGTCGCGACGCGATCCATGCCGCCTATTTCGGAGAACATACATGAATTGGTTGGATACAATCGTGCAAGGGGTCTTGCTGGGTGGGCTTTATGCGCTGTTTGCGGCGGGGCTTAGCCTGGTGTTCGGGATCATGCGGTTGGTCAACCTTGCCCATGGTGATTTGATCGTCATGGCGGCCTATTTGATCCTGACGATCGTGACGGTTTTGGGCGTAAACCCGTTTCTGGCGGCTTTGATCGCAATGCCGATCATGTTTGGCTTGGGCTGGGCTTTGCAGCGCGTCGTGCTGAACCGCGTGTTGGGCGACGATATTTTGCCGCCGCTTTTGGTGACATTCGGGCTGCAAATCGTGATCCAAAACGCAATCCTTGAGGGGTTTTCCGCAGACAGTCAGCGCGTGGGCGCGGGCGCGCTTGAGACAGCGTCATGGAACTTGGGGCCTGTGACGCTGGGCGTGATGCCCCTGCTGACCTTTGCATCGGCCATTTTGGTGATTTTGGCGTTGAACCAACTGTTTTATCGCACCGCGTTGGGACGGGCGTTTCGCGCCACCTCTGATGATCCTGTCACGGCCAGTTTGATGGGGATCAAACCAGCGGGCGTTTTTGCAATGGCCACAGGGATCGCGATGATCGTGGTAACGATTGCAGCATTGTATCTGGGGATGCGGGCCAATTTTGATCCGACCATCGGCCCCGCACGGCTGATCTATGCCTTTGAGGCGGTGATCATCGGCGGGCTTGGCTCGCTGTGGGGGACGCTTGCGGGCGGGATCATCATAGGGGTCGCCCAGACCGTTGGGGCCGCGATCAGCCCCGAATGGCAAATTCTGGCAGGGCATATCGCATTTTTGATCGTGCTTTTGGTCAGGCCGCGTGGCCTGTTCCCACGTGCGTTTGATTAAGGGGGCGCAGATGAACAGCGTCCAAATACGCACCAAAGCGTCGCAGACCGCAGGCATTTTTGCCGTTGTTTTGCTGATATTCGGCATCGTTTTGCCGACTTTTGCCAGTCGATCATTGATCCAAGATTTGTTCTTTATTCTGTCCATGCTGACGCTTGCCCAGTTTTGGAATCTGCTGGCAGGCTATGGCGGATTGGTCAGCGTTGGGCAGCAGGCCTTTGTTGGGCTGGGGGCCTATGCGATGTTTGGCGGTGTGATCCTGCTTGGTCTTGATCCGGTGGCGTCGCTGATCCTGTCGGGCGTCATTGCCGTGATGATCGCTGTGCCCACGGCCTTTTTTGCCTTTCGACTGCAAGGCGCCTATTTCGCTATTGGCACTTGGGTGGTGGCCGAAATCGTCCGCCTTGGCCTTGCCACGTGGCAAACATTGGGGGGGGGCACGGGCACATCTTTGCCAAAAAGTGCCAGTGATTTTTGGGGCACGGAACAGGTCGCATTATGGTTCGATGTCCGCCCCGCCGCCGCGCGCGATATTGTCACCTATTGGCTGGCGCTGGCGCTTGTGACCGCGACCATAGGTGGGATTTATGCCCTGCTGCGGTCCAAGCGGGGGTTGGCGCTTGCGGCCTTGCGGGATAATTTTGCGGCGGCAAAATCCGTGGGCGTTGATGCCCAGCGGTTGAAATGGCTGGTGTTTTTGGTTGCGGCCTTTGGCACGGGAATTGCGGGCGGGCTGATTTATCTGCAAAAAAGCCGTATCAGCCCAGATGCAGCCTTTAGTGTGACCGACTGGACGGCCTATGTGATTTTCATTGTGGTGATTGGCGGCATCGGAACCATCGAAGGCCCGATCATCGGCGTCATCATCTTTTGGGCGTTGCAAAATACATTGGCCGATTTCGGAAGTTGGTATTTGATGATCCTTGGCGCATTGGGGATTGTGGTGATGTTGTTTGCCCCACGGGGTCTATGGGGTTTATTTTCGGCGCGCACGGGGGTGCAATTATTCCCGATCCGCCGCCGACTGACTGTCAAAAAGGAAACGAACGATGGCTGATATTATTACGGACGTGCTGATCATTGGCACTGGCCCCGCGGGGTCGGCCAGTGCCGCGTTGTTGTCGCGCTATGGCATCGAAAACATGGCGGTGAACAGGTATCGCTGGCTGGCCAATACGCCGCGCGCGCATATCACCAACCAGCGCACGATGGAGGTTCTGCGCGATCTGGGGCCTGAGGTGGAGGGTGAAGCCTATTTGCACGCGACTGAACAAGAGCTGATGGGCAATAACGTGTTTTGCGAAAGTCTGGCAGGCGAAGAAATTGGTCGGATGCACAGTTGGGGCACCAGCCCGCTGTCAAAGGCCGAGCATCTGATGTCCTCGCCCAGTTTGATGAATGATCTGCCGCAGACGTTTATGGAGCCGTTGCTGTTCAAGACCGCCTGCAAACACGGCACGCAGGCGCGGATGTCGACGGAATACATCAGCCATGTCCAAGACGCAGACGGCGTGACCACCACTTGCAAGGATCGGTTGACGGGCAAAGATGTGACCATCCGCAGCAAATATCTGATTGGCGCAGATGGCGGCAATTCTTTGGTGGCCGAGCATGAAAACCTGCCCATAGAGGGGCAAATGGGCGTGGGCGGGTCGATGAACATTCTGTTCAAGGCCGATCTTTCTAAATATGTCGCCCATCGCCCTTCGGTTTTGTATTGGGTTATGCAGCCCGGGGCGAATGTGGGCGGTATTGGCATGGGCCTTGTGCGGATGATCCGTCCTTGGAACGAATGGCTGATCGTTTGGGGCTATGACATTAACGCGCCCGCGCCCGAAGTGACGCCAGAATATGCCACCGAAGTGGCGCGGCAATTGGTGGGCGATCCCAATCTAGAAATTGACCTGATCAGCGCCAACACGTGGACTGTGAACAATGCCTATGCAACCCATATGCAAAAGGGGCGGGTTTTCATCATGGGCGACGCCGCCCATCGTCATCCGCCGTCGAATGGATTGGGGTCGAACACATCGATCCAAGACGCATTCAATCTGTGCTGGAAACTGGCCTTGGTTCTAAAAGGCCAAGCAGGGGCGGGCCTGTTGGACAGCTATACGGTGGAACGGGCCCCGATTGCCAAACAAATCGTGACCCGCGCCAACCAATCCATCAGCGAATTTGGTCCAATCTTTGATGCACTTGGGCTGACGGGATCGGTTGATCCGATCAAGATGCAACAAAACATGGATGCCCGCGTGCAGGCCACACCAGAGGCGGCGACACAGCGCGACGCCTTGCGCAAAGCGATTGCTTTGAAGGTTTACGAATTTGACTGCCATGGGATCGAGATGAACCAGCGGTATCACTCGGACGCCGTTGTGACGGATGGACAGCCAGAACCCAGCTTTCAGCGCGACCCTGATTTGCATTATCAACCCACGACTTGGCCAGGTGCACGCGTGCCGCACGTTTGGCTGTTCACGGCAGATGGTGCAAAGGTTTCCAGTCTGGATCTGTGCGGACATGGTGCCTTCACCTTGCTGACCAGCATTGGCGGTGAAGCATGGGCAGAGGCGGCCAAAAAGGTTGTTGCATCACTTGGGTTGACGATAAATGTGCATCTCATTGGCCCGCGCCAAGGGGTCCAAGACCATATGGGCGATTGGGCCCGCGCCAGTGAAGTGCAAGATGACGGCTGCATTCTGGTGCGCCCCGATCATCATGTCGCTTGGCGCAGTGCCGCATTGTCCAACGATCCTGCGGCGGATTTGACGCGCGTGTTGCGATCAATCTTGAAACCCGCCTAAGGGGGCTTGGATGACACATCAAGAAAGCGGCTATTTTACCGAAGACACCTCGGCTGAGGTGGTCATTGCCCGCAACGCAAATGCCCCTGACGCACGCCTTGCCCAAGTTATGGCAGTGATCACGAAACATTTGCACGCGGCCGTCAAAGAGATAGAGCCGACACAAGAAGAATGGTTCAACGCCATTATGTTTCTGACCAAAACGGGCCAGATGTGCGACGAATGGCGGCAGGAATATATCCTGTTGTCCGATGTGACGGGTGTTTCCATGCTGGTGGATGCGATCAACAATCGCAAACCCTCTGGCGCGTCTGAATCAACGGTGCTGGGGCCGTTTCACGTCGCCGATGCGCCCGAATTGCCGCTGGGGTCAGATATCTGCTTGGATCAAAAAGGATTGCCGATGTTGGTCAAGGGCCGCATCTTGTCGACCGATGGCACCCCTATTGCCAATGCCAAGATTGATGTCTGGCAAGCCAATGATGAAGGCTTTTATGATGTGCAGCAAAAGGGGATTCAGCCCGAATTTAACCTGCGCGGGGTTTTTCGCACCAATGCGGCGGGGGAATATTGGTTCAAAGGGGTGAAACCAAAATTCTATCCCATTCCAGATGACGGCACTGTTGGCAACCTGTTAAATGGTCTGGGGCGACATCCCTTTCGACCGGCGCATTTGCATTATATCATCAGCGCGGACGGCTTTGACACGCTGACGACGCATATCTTTGACCCAGATGATCCCTATATCCAGTCTGATGCGGTTTTCGGTGTCAAACAAAGTCTGATGGCCAAGTTCGAGCCGATTTCCGACCAAGACGCCATCCAAACTGCGACGATGAACGGCCCGTTCGTTCAGGTTGTGCATGATTTTATCATGGCGCAAAAAGCCTAAAATCCCGACAGAATTTCAGCACCGCGATCAAAGAAACTGGCACCAAGCCGCGCGTAGTGACGCGTTCAGGCATCATACCTGCCTGTTCCCCCAAAGGCGACCATGCGATCTATGCGCTGCAGATTTACATCCCACTGCCAGTGGGCGGCATCAGCCGCCCGTTTTGGATTTGCTGCGCTTATCACCGATTGTATAGATTGCTGCCGCGGCAACGACAACGCATCCCTCAATCAGCCCCTGCCAGTTCGCGCCGAGGTTCAAGATATTGAATCCGTTGGTTAGGCTATAAAGCAGCAGCGCCCCCGCCAGGGTTTTGATCACACTGCCTGCACCGCCAAACAGCGACGTGCCGCCCAAGATCGCCGCTGCAATCACGGTCAGCTCTGCCCCTTGCAAACCCGATGGGTTCATCGAGCGCAAGCGGCTGGCGAACAAAATACCTGCGAAACCCGCCGTCATAGAGCAGAACACAAACGCCATAAGCCTGTATTTGGTCACGTTGATGCCCGACAGACGCGCCGCCTCGGCGTTGCCCCCAACAGCATAAAGCCGCCGCCCGATTTTTGTAAAGCTTAGCGTGAACCAAACGGTGGCGGTAAAGATTGACATATACAGAACGGGGTTACGGATCGGCAATTCGCCACCCGACGCCCAGCACAATAACACCAAGACCAGCCCGCCCGCCAAATAGCCCACCACAGCTGGGCGCAGGGGTTCGCCTGCTTTTATACCGCGCAGACCGATCCAAGATCCGTAGATAAATAGGACTAACCCGACGATCAGAATAAACCAAAACCCTTCGTGTCGTCCGCCCTCAAACGCCTTCATGATATCTGTAACCTCTGGCGCGGTGACAGACACGGAACGGCCATCGGTATACAGCAGGATCAAACCCCGCACGGCCGTCATCGTGCCAAGGGTAACGATAAAGGCGTTGATGCCGACAAACTGCACGATTGCCCCATTCAACAGGCCCAACAACATGGCGGCCCCCATCGCAAGGCCCGCCGCCGGCCAAAACCCCCATGTGGCGGCATTGGCAACCAAGACGACCGCCGAAAACGCCGCAACAGAGGCCACCGACAGATCAAAGTTTCCGCTGATCAAGACCACAGTCATGGCAACAGCCATCATGCCGATCAGCGAGGTTTGATAAATCACATTCGACATATTCTGAATGCTCAGATAGTTGTCTTGCCCGATATAGACTGTCACCCCCGCCAATGTGGCAATCAGCAAGGCCAAGGCGTAATAAACGCCCATCTCTTGCAGACCAAGTGCCTTGCGCCAGTTTGGTTTCACCTTGTCTGTCGGTGTGACCGGCACCCGCGACAAATCGATATTGTGTTTCTTGGCCACGCTCATGCGTTTCTCCCGCCGTTCAATTCCTGTGGCGTTGTCGGCGTGTCATCTTCGCCGCCATGGCCACCTGCAAGCAACAATAATTCATGTTCTGATGTTTTGTCCGCAGACCGCTCTGCGATGCAGCGCCCATCGCGCATAACCAAAATGCGGTCGCAAACTGCCAAAAGCTCTTCAAACTCTGAGGAAACGATGATCACAGAGCGCCCTTCATCAGACAGTTCCCGCACCAATCGCAAGATGTCTGCCTTAGCACCAACATCAATGCCGGCCGTCGGCTCATCCAATAGGAACAGTTTAACATCGCTAAAGAACCACCGCGCGATCGTGACCTTTTGGGCATTTCCACCGCTTAGGTCCGTGACAAGAATGTCGGGCGAGCTGGCCTTGATGGACAGTGTCCTGATCGCGGACCAGCCGCGCGCGCGCTCTAGTTTGCGCGAAAGCACACCGCCAAAGCTTGTGATCCCGTCCAGTGCGGGCAGGGTGATGTTACGCCAGATTTCAAAATCAGGAACGATCCCTTGGCGATTGCGGTCTTCGGGAACCAGACCGATTCCTGCAGCAACTGCCGCACCTGTAGATCGCCCAAAGGGTTTTCCGTCCAACAAAACTTCGCCCGTGGCGTTTTGGTCGGCGCGATAAATGGCGTGCAAAACTTCGCTGCGGCCTGATCCCAAAAGACCTGCAAGACCGACCACCTCACCCGGGGCTATTTCCAGCGATATCGGATGCAGTTTGCCGCCAGAGGCCAGATTTTTTGTGGTCAGGCGTGGCGTGACGCCGCTTGCACTTTGGCGTGCATGGTGGCGCGGCGCGTGTTCTAATGCCGCGACTTGTTTGCCGACAATTGCTTCGGCGATCAGGCTTTCGTTCAAGTTGCCCGTTTCGGCTGTCATAACCACAACGCCATCGCGCAACACTGTCACCTGATCTGTCAGGGCCATCACCTCGTCCAAAAAGTGCGACACGAACAGCACGGCCTTTCCCTCAACTTTGGAAAGTTGCTTGACCGCCGCATAGACCAACTCGCGCTCGTCCAGCGCAAGTGAGGCCGTTGGCTCGTCCAAAACGATCAGATCGGCCCCCGTGCCAAAGGCCTGAAAAATCGCCACCATTTGCCGCTGACCGATCGACAGATCGCTGACCGCAAGGTCAGGGTCCAGCCAATAGCCCATACGCTTGCTCAGCGCGTCAAACCGTCTGTGCAAATCGGCAGAGTTGCGCCATAGGCCGTTATCATCCAGGAATATATTTTCCAAAATAGACAGCGTGGGCACAAGCGGAATGTGCTGATGCACGGTCGCCACCCCCATTTTGTTTGCGGCCTTTGGGCTGTCCAGACGGACAGATTTTCCCCGCCAGATCATGTCACCCTTTGACGCGGCATAGGCGCCCGATAGGATTTTGATCAGCGTAGATTTGCCGGCGCCATTGGCCCCCAGCAATCCGTGAACCCGACCCGCCGCGATGTTCAAATTGACACCCCGCAGCGCCGTGGTTCCATTTGCAAAGGTCTTTTCAACCCCATGCAACTGCATGATTGGTAATTGCGCCTGCATCAGCTATTCCACATCTTGACGGCTGTCCCCACGGCTTGTGGCTGTTCAGGGGTCTGCCAGTCGAACCTGTCTGGCCGTTTGATTCTTATATCTTGAGAGTGCAACGGCGCCCCAAAGAGCGCCGTTGCGTCACGTTTGCGTTGTTAGATTTTTACCACGCAGGGCAGCTGTCGACGTTGTCTTTGGTCAAGGCAACCATGTCATAGGTGACATACTGGCCTTTCTTAGCGTTTGCTGGATCTTTTGCGGCTTCGGCCAAGGTTTCTGCCGACAATTTGCCGATCAGACCTGGCTGGGTGCAAACCGAGGCAACAATCTCGCCCGCTTTGATCGCATTTGCGCCCAAAGCCGAGCCGCCGCCCGTGGCAATCAGCAGTGCCTTGGAACCTGCCGCCGAAATCGCCTTGGCGCAACCCAGCGCCATGTCGTCCGCGTGGCTGAAGATCATGTCAAGGTCTGGGTTCGCGGTCAAAGCGTTGGCGCAGATCATTTCGCCCGAATCTGGGGTCCAGTCGGATGGCTGCGACGATACGATTTTGTAATTGATCCCGCCTTCTTTCAAGGCTGCTTCGAACCCGTCTTGGCGCTGTTTGACCACGGCAAAGCCTGGTGCACCTTCGACAACGGCGATTTTGACTTCGCGATCTTTTGGCAAAACGCCAGCTGCATAGACACCAGCCACGTGGCCCGCTGTCACGTCTTGGGTCGACACAAGTGCGTTCAGCCCTGGATAGGCATAGTCAACAGCGTTCACGTTTGGATCACCCACGGGAACGGCGCTTGCCACAACTGGCACGCCTGCTTCGGCGATTTTGTCGACCAATGCCATGATCGCAACCGAGTCGTTTGGCATCAAAGCGATACCTGCAACGCCTTGGGCAAGTAGATCGTCGATCTGGTTGGCTTGTGTATCCATGCCCATTTTCGAGTCTAGGATGATTGCCTTATCGCCAGCGGCCTCTACGGCTGCGGTGAACCCATTGGCCAAAACCACATCATAGGGGAACGCCATGCTGTTCACGATCATGCCATAGGTCTTGCCCTCTGCGAAGGCTTGCCCTGCAAAAATGGCAGTGGACAGCAACGCCCCTGCGGCCACTTTGGCCGCAACATTCTTTGCGAATTTCATTATTCTCTCCCTTTGTATGCAGCCACCACTTTCGGATTGGCCGCTCTCCCGTTGTAGCGAACTTCTACGGTGGCGCTGCTACTTTACGCCATTCGCCGACCCTTGATATAACCACGGATTATAGCGCCTTTACGCGGAACGCTCTCAACCAGTCCGAATAAGTGCGCCAACCCCCCTCAAGGTCTCTCACCATATTTTGCAGTCAGGCCGAATTTTAAAATCCAGCAGCGACCTTGCCGTCAGCGACCTTGATTGCGGCCAACAACACGCTAACAGCTTGCCGTCGCGGTAAAAGCCGTTCAGCCTGCAAACCAGTTTCTCACTTTGTGCAAAGTGAGGCGGGCGTTTGATCACGATATGAACAGGACTTTCGGGGAATGTTGCGTTGATTGGCTGACGCTTTGCGGGCATTCTTTGGTGAAGCTGACCTGTGAACCCAAAGGCCCAAAATGCAAAAACCGCCAACTGGATTCGCGCTGCGCCCCGATTGGCTGGCCTTGCGGCCCGAGCCTGCGCTGGACCCTGCGCAAATCATCATCGACTGCCATCATCATCTGTATCATCGCCCTGACGTGCAATATTTGCACGCGGAATACTTAGCGGATCTGAATTGCGGTCATGACATTCGGGCCACGGTTGCCGTGCAGGCCCGCGCCATGTTGCGCGCAGAGGGGCCGCCCGAATGGGCATCCTTGGGCGAGACAGAGTTTCTGAATGGTCAAGCCGCCATGAGCGCGAGCGGGATTTATGGGCCTATCCGTGTCGCGGCGGCGATTGTCGGCTATGTTGATTTGACCTTGGGGGATCGCCTGCGCTGGGTGTTGGAACGACATATCGCGGCCGCGGGGCGGTTACGCGCCATCCGACAACCGCTGGCATGGGATGCAGACAGTGCGCTTTTGAACCCTGCCTATGGCACGTCACAAGGTTTGTCCGAAAACAATGCGTTTCGCCAAGGATTGGCCGTGTTGCAAGATTTGGGCCTGTCGTTTGATGTCTGGGCTTTTTACCCGCAGCTGACGCAAATCGCCGAACTGGCGCGGGCCTTTCCCGATTTACCGATGGTCGTCAACCACTTAGGCGGCGTCATCAGGGCAGGCGCGCATTCAGGGCGCGATATGTTTGCGTTGTGGCGGCAGGGCATGGCCGCATTGGCCGATTGCCCCAATGTCAGCGTCAAACTATCGGGTCTGGGGATGCGGTTGTCTGCATTCGGTTTTGAAGACGGCAGTTTGCCGCCGTCGTCGCGTGATTTGGCGGCGGTGTGGAAACCTTGGATGATGACGGCGCTGGACTTGTTCGGCCCACAACGCTGTATGTGGGGCAGCAATTTTCCCGTAGACAAAGGCAGTTACAGCTATGGTGTTGGGCTGAACGCGGTGAAATTGCTGTTGCGGGATATATCAGACGCGGAACGCCAAGACGTGTTCTGGCGCACGGCCAGCCGACACTATAATCTAATGTTATATCAGGCGATTTGTCCCTAAAATTACTTTTGCACAAAAAGGGGCTAATAAAATCAGCGGTTTCGCCAGTATCCTTTTGGAAAGTCCCTAAATTTTGGCTATAATTCGGATAATTGCGCCATTTTGCGCGAATACTGCCGCCTTTTGTGGTGGGTAAGTCCGTTGCACTTTTGCAAATTATGCAGATAATACCCTCGCAAGCTGACAACTTTGGGGGTTCTTATGGATGAGATGCTGACGAATCGTGCGTTTTTGCAGGTTGTGGACAGTGGCAGCTTTTCTGCCGCCGCCGCCGAAATTGGGGTGTCGGTCGCCACTGTGGCGCGTCAGGTCAACAGTCTTGAGGCGCGGCTGGGCGTGCAACTGCTGCACCGCACGACGCGAACCCTATCGCTGACTGAACCTGGCACGCATTATTGCGGCCGCATCCGCGAGGTTTTGCGGATTTATGACGGGGTCAAACGCGAAGTGGCATCCTATCAAAAAGACGTCAAAGGCCTGCTGCGCGTCCATCTGCGCCATTCGGTCGGCAATCAGATTATTGTCCCCGCCTTGCCCAGTTTTCTGGAGAAACACCCTGACATCAAATTGGACGTAACGCTGACGGATTCTCGTGAAGATTTGGTGGCCCAAGGGGTTGATGTGGCCGTTTGGCTGGGCAGCCTAGAGGATTCTAATCTGATCGCCCGACGACTGACCCAAGGCAAACGGCTGGTATGTTGCAGCCCGTCCTATGCCGCCAAAAATGGCCTGCCCGACCATCCCAGCGCCCTAAGTCAGCACAATTGCATTGTGTATCGTGCAAAAAGTTACGACAGCTCTTGGCGTTTCAACAAAGACGGGGAAACGATTTCAGTTGCTGTATCAGGCAATCTTGAATCCGAAAGTTCTGCCGCACTGATGACATCTGCCCTGAACGGGCTGGGATTTGTCATGTTACAAGAGGCGGTTGTGCGCGATGCTGTGGAAAGGGGGGCCTTGATCAATGTCTTTCCCGATTATCAAACCAGCTCAACCGATGCCGATGTGGCCCTGTATGCGGTTTACCCTGGGTCGAAACGCACATCGCCCAAAAACCGCGCCTTTATTGATTTTCTGGTGCGCCTGTTCAAAGCCTATTGATCAGACACGAACGCGGCGTTCGGCAATGGTTTTTGCGATCGTATAGCATTGGTGCATCTCTGGCCCACCTTCGCGGCCAATGCCACTGTCGCGGTATCCGCCAAAGGGCGCATCAGCCCCCGGACTGGTGAAACAATTCAGCGCAATCGAGCCCGCCTGCAATTCATGCGTCAGATAATCCGCCTTGGCCATATCATTGGTAAAGACGAATCCTGCCAGGCCCATGGACAGGCTGTTGCCAATCGCCAACGCCTCATCCATCGAGTCGACCGCCATGCAGGGCGCAATGGGGCCAAAGGTTTCGTCCGTCATAATGGCGGCATCCAGTGGAACATCGGCCAGAACTGTCGGCTGAAAGAACCAGCCGCGATTGCCCAGACGCGCGCCGCCTGCTGTAATGCGCGCGCCGTGATCTACTGCGTCTTTGACAAATTCCTCCATCGCCAACAGGCGGCGGCGATTGGCCAGCGCGCCCATCATCACGCCCGGGGTAAATCCATCGCCCACGGGCCAATTTTTGGCCTCGACCGATAGGGCCGCGACAAATTCAGGATATACATTTTTATGCACCAAAAACCGCGACGCTGCCGAGCAAAACTGTCCCGCCATACGAAATTTCCAATTCGCGGCCAGTTTTGCCACCTCAGTTGGGTTCACGCCTTCGTCGATCAAAACGGGCGCATGACCGCCCAGCTCCATCAAGACAGGTTTCATGGTTTCAACGGCCAAGCGCGACAGATGTTTGCCAACATGGGTTGACCCCGTCAGCGTCACCAACCGCGTGATCGGCGACAGAACCAGCGCGCGCGAAACCTCGTCCGACTCACCAAAGACCACGTTCAAGACCCCATTCGGCAGGCCCGCATCCAGAAAACATTGCGCGAACAGGCAAGCGGTGGCGGGGGTTTCCGAAGACGGTTTCAGAATGATCGAACAGCCCGTCGCCAGCGCTGCGCTGATTTTGCGCGACGGCGCAGACATGGGCACATTCCACGGGGTAAAGGCTGCAACGGGACCGATAGGTTCACGGATGACAAATTGTTGGATCGGTGGATCGGTCGGCACGATACGCCCATAGTTGCGCTTTAACTCCTCAGAATCCCAATCCAAAAAGGTGGCAGAGCGTTCAATTTCTGCGCGCACTTCGGTCAGGGTTCGGCCTGATTCTTGGACGAAAATCGGCGCGATCTCTTCGGCGCGTTGCCGCACCAAGGCCGCAGCCCGCCGCATCAAGGCCGAACGCGCCGAGGGGGGCGTTTTGCGCCAAACTTCAAAACCACGTGCCGAAGATTGCAGTGCCGCATCCAAATCGGCCAGACTGGCGCGCGGCACCGTGCCCAAAATCGCCTCGGTGCTGGGATTTTCGACATTCGCAAGGGTCGGGCGATCATAGATCCACACCCCATCAATCAAAAGACCAATGCGCGGATAGGGGGTTTGGGACAGATCGGTCATTTTGTTTCCTGAATTAAAGTTCGGGGGCAAGAACGTCGGGCAGGCCCAGTTCAAAGGCATTTAGCGTCAGGGCGACCATGCTGTAATAGCCAAGGATCGCCACCAGATCGACCATACCGCGTTCGCCTAATGTTGCGATACCACTGGCATAAAGCGCATCGTCGATTTTGGTTTGCGCCAATAGGGTCGAGGCCACGGCATAGACCGCCGCCTCACGTGGGTTGCGCAAAAAGGGGTCTTTGCGCGCAGCGATATCGGTCACAGTTTGGGGGTCAAGCCCGGCCTCCAGCCCTATGCGTTTATGCGCGGTCCATTCGTGATGTGACGTCCAATGACGGGCGCAAATCAAGATTGCCAATTCGCTCAGGACAGGTTCAAGGCAGGTGTCAAACCGCAGTAATTCCCCCAACCGCTGCGCGCGACGGGCCAGTTCAGGATTGGGCAACCAGCCGATCATCGGGGCGGGCACGCGCCCGCGTTTGCCCGCAACCACCTCGGCCATCACCAATGCTTGTTCAGGGCTGGGCGCATCTGGCAGGGACAGGCGGGCCATCAGATCAGGCCCAAGATTTGCCGCGCTTGGGCGGGGGTGGCGACATCTGCCCCAATCTCGCGGATGAGACGCGCCGCACGGGCCACAAGGGGCGCGTTGCCTTCGGCCAAGACGCCCTTTGACATATAAAGATTGTCTTCCAACCCAACGCGCACGTGACCGCCATTTACGACTGCCATCGCAACAGTCGGGAAATGTTGGGAACCAACGCCAAAGCAACTCCAATGCGCATTGGGGGGCAGCATGGCGCGCATAGCAAGCATCGCCTCGGTCGTCGCAGGGGCACCCCATGGCACACCAAGACACAGCTGAAAAAATGGCGGATCGGCAAATAGACCCTTGGCATACAGGCTTTTCGCAAGGGCGATATGGCCCAGATCGAACACCTCTAGTTCAGGTTTCACCCCAACGGCACGCACGGCAGTTGCGATTTCCGCGATATGGTCGGGCGTGTTGACAAAGGCGTGTTTGCCAAAATTCATCGTCGCCACATCCAGGCTGCAAATATCGGGCCGCAAGTCCAGCACATGGTTCATGCGGTCCATCGGGCTGGCCATACCTTGGCTGGCATTTTGATTGGGGTTTTCTGGATCGGGGGAAAAGCGCGCGCCAATGCCCGTGGTCAGGTTGATGATGACATCCGTCTTGGCGGCGCGGATACGGGTCACGACATCGCGGTAAAGCGATAATTCGCGGCTTGGGCCCCCCGTAGCAGGATTGCGCACGTGCAGATGCACCACGGCCGCCCCCGACGCATGGGCCGCCAAGGCGTCATTTGCGATCTGTTCTGGGGTGATCGGCACATATTGGCTTTGCCCCGTGGTATCGCCTGATCCAGTGACAGCGCAACTGATGATAACGGGGCGTGACATGGGATTTCCTTAGGCTGAGCGGGCGGCGGTCATGCCACCATCGACGATAAGTTGCGTGGCGGTGATATATCGTGCGGCGTCGCTGGCCAAAAAGGCCACGGCATGGGCCACATCCCATGCGTCGCCCATAAAACCCATCGGCACGGCGGCATGGCGTTTTGCAATCAAAGCGGCGGCATCAGCGGCACCCAGTTGTTTGACCAAACGGTGTTCGACCAAAGGCGTGTGCATGGACCCTGGCACGACAGTGTTCACGCGAATGCCCTTGCGGACATAGGCAATCGCGGTTGATCGACCAAACGCCTCAAGACCCGCCTTGGCGGCGGCATAGCCCGCGCTGACGCGGCCCCCCAATTGAAATGTGTGCGACCCAACGGAACCGATGTTCACAATCGCCCCGCCCCGCCCGCCTGCGTCAAACTGCGATTCCATCACAGGCAGCACGTGTTTGCAGGCCAAAAAGGCCGTGGTCAGGTTCAGATCCAACTGTGCCTGCCAGACATCTTCGGGCATGGAAACGGGATCGCCGGGCGCACTGCCGCCCACATTGTTGACCAAAATATCAATGCGGCCAAATCGGGCAAAGCAGGCGTCGACGACAGATTTCACCTGATCGCTGAGGGTCATGTTGCAAGTCTGGGCCAGCCAATGATCGCTAAGGCCCTCGGAGTCCATAATCGCGGTTGTGGCGGCCAAGGCCGCGGCGTCCAGATCAACGCCGCAGACCCGCGCGCCAAGCCGTGCCAACAAAACCGCCGTGGCCTTGCCATTGCCCCAGCCTTCGCCGACCGAACCCGCCCCCGTGACCAAGGCAACTTTGCCCGTAAAGTCCAACATATCTTTGCCCTTCGCGTCCTGAGGC
Source organism: Cypionkella sp. (assembly GCA_040398785.1). Lineage (GTDB taxonomy): Bacteria > Pseudomonadota > Alphaproteobacteria > Rhodobacterales > Rhodobacteraceae > Cypionkella. The sequence goes on from JBBATJ010000005.1 coordinate 193,706, forward strand.
ATCAGGAAATCAGACCCAATTCACGCACCTTAATGCCCATTGCAATAAACTGCGAATAAATCCGACAATGGGCAAAACCGCCCCCCGTGAACCACAAACCCGCCTGCGGGGTCGCGACAAACATCGACGCAATCTCGCCATTGGGCGCAATGCCCCAAATCTGACCCACACGATCAGCGGCCTTATCGCCCAGCATTTCGCGCACCACCGACTCTTGGCTTTGATATCCCGTGGCCAGCACTATCAAATCGGCCTCTTCAACTGTGCCGTCTTTCATCTTTAGGCCGTTTTCGACGTAAACATCGGTATCTTCATGCTGCAAAAGCCCGATCTCACCGCTGACGATCAATTCGGAACAGCCGCAGTTCAGATAATATCCCCCATGGCGGCGGCGGAATTTCATCTGATGGCCTGTTTCATCATCGCCCCAATCCAGTTTGAAACCCCGCGCGGCCAGACCGTCTAGCAGGTCTTTGTCCATTTCTTTCATGGTCTTAACGGCCGCTTGATAAGACCGCACCAACAACGGATAACTGGATGCTGCGGAAATCAAATCGCAATCGGGCAGGGGCAGGTCCTCTTCATAGTAAACAGGATGCACTTTCCCTGCGGCCTTGACGCTTGCAATCGTGGCGGGCCCGCGCTGGATCATTTTCACTTGCGCGCCGCGCCCGTGCAGATCTTGGGCCACATCATGCGCCGAGGTGCCCGCGCCGACAATCAGCACCTTTTTGTCAGCCCATTTTTGGCCTTCACGATAATCATGCGTATGCATGACCGTGCCCTTGAACCTGTCCAAACCTGGCAGTTTCGCCATCATCGGACGTCCCGCCACCCCATTTGCCATGATCAGATGACGCGGTTTCATCACCCGCTCTGTGCCGTCCGCGCGGCGCAGGCGCACGACCCAATGTCCTTTGTCATCGTCATATTCACCGCCCAAAAACTGGGTGCTGTTCCAGACATTGCATTCCATCGCCCAAGCATAGGTTTCCAGCCATCCTGCAATCATGTCCTTGGGCAGATATTTGGGCCAGTTTGGCGGCCAAGGCAGATAGGGCATATGGTTCAGCTTGACCTGATTGTGCAGCGCCAATGAGTGATAGCGTTCGCGCCAAATATCGCCGACCCTTGCCCGCATATCTACCAGCAATGTGTCCACCGCCAACAATCCCAGCCGTGCCGCAATGGCCAAACCTGCTTGGCCTGCGCCCACGATCAAAACGGCTGGATCGTGATCGGCATAGGCCTGCGCCTTGGCGCGGTTATCGCTCCAATTATCACCGCCAAAGGTGCGGCTATAGGCCGATCCTGCGGGGCGGCGCAGATCCACGGGTTCTTCATGCCCTTTTAACTCGTCCAGCTGGGTCGCTAAAACCCATGCTTTGTCAGGCTGGGCCGCGACAAGGCGCACGATACCGCTGCACCGCGCCGCTTCGGTTTCAAAGGAAAAGAACGCCTCGATGGTGGCCACGCCGTGGCGCATCACGCGCCGCGCGGGGGTGCGGTCGGTGGCCAATCGAAAATTGCGCGCCTGAATGCTGGGCTGCATTTTCAGAAAATCCGCGATGGTGTCGTCCAATGTGTCATGCGGAGTGATGGTCCATGTAAAAGCCATAAGATCGCGCCAATGCGTCTCGGATTCCCACAAGACACGCCGCAGCGCCGTATCCGTGCCTGCCGACAAGGCCTGCTCGAACGATGTCAGCCAATTGACCACCGCCTGCGCGTCGGTCCCCAGTCCTATACTGATTTCGTTCATCAAACAGCCCTCCTGCGTGTCGCCTTGCGGGGACTGTAGAAAAGAAGCGACGCTTTGGATACCAAGCGGCGGGGGAAGCATCTTGGCAGAACTTGCAACAATGGTGCACTTGACGAATGATACCGGCATGGTGAAGTGGGCGCACCAGACAGGAGACCACCATGCGCCTTTTCTATCAAACCTTAGGTATGTCACGCGGTTCAAAGGCGGGGCATTATGGCCAACTGCTCACCGAAGTGATCCAAGCGGCGGCGGCACAGGGCACAGTGATCGATATTTTCGGGCTGGCCCCGCACCGCGCCGTGGCCGATCAATACCGCTATCTTGAATTTCTGGACACGTCCGAGGTGATTGAAAATGGTCTGCGCGCGCAGGCCGAGGGTTACGACGCCTTTCTGATTGGGAATTTCTTTCAGCCTGGTTTGCATGAATTGCGCGAATTGCTGTCGATCCCCGTGCTGGGTCTGGCCGAAAGTTCGGTGTCTATGGCTTGCTTGATGGGGCCATCGTTTTCGCTGATCAACGTCAACCCGAAATTCAACCGCCGCATTGTTGAAGGCATCACCCTGCAAGGGCTGGCAGGGCGGATGGTTTCGGTGGAAATGATGACAGTCGAACGTCCCGGCGTGTTTGATTTGGCGTTGCAAGATACCGCCGTGCGCGATGGAATCGTGGCGCAGTTCATTGAAACGGCGCATCGCGCACTGGATAAGGGGGCCGAGGTGCTGATCCCCGCAGGCGGCAGTCTGATGGCGGCATTGTTGCAGGCAGGCTTGCGTGACGTTGCGGGCGCGCCTGTGCTGAACGGCATCACGGCGCTGGTCAAGACGGGCGAGATGGCGGTGCAAATGCGGGCCTTGACGGGCAGTTTTACATCAAAACGCCTGACCTATGCGCCGCCCACGGGTCAGATTTTGGCAGATGCGCGCGCGTCTTATGGCGCGCATATCTATCCTGACTAATCTTCATATCCAAAGGTCAGCCGCCCAAGGCTGGCCTGCGGCCCATACTGCCGCGCCGCCTCTTGCACCAAGGCAAGGGCAATACCTGGCAAGATAAACGGCGTGCCAAGGCGGGCGGATCGCGCCGCCAATTCTGACAAGGCACTGCCTGCAGCACCCAAGGTGACGGGCAAATCAGGCACGTCACCTGCGGCCAATGCGGGCAAAATGGTATCTGATACCGCGCACCACGCCGAACCCACATTCAGAATCCGCGCCATTTCCGCAGGTTTCAACCCGAACCGCCGCCCCATCGCCACGCATTCGGCGACCGCAATCACATTGCCGACCAGCACGCCTGTTTCAATCAATCCCTGCAATTCTGGATCAGATGGACCTGTGCCGCGCATCTCGACCTGCGCCAACTGTCCTGTCAGCGCAATGATATCATCCAGCTTTGCATCCTGACCCAAGATCGCCAAACCGATTTGCACCGTGCTGCGGGTGGCCGCCGTAAAGGGCATGGCGGACCCATTGGCCAAGGCCAATGCTTCGCCCAGATCCTTGGCCATCAAGGATAGGGCGAAATTGGTGGTTGATCGCCCCTCTACCAAACCCAGCAACATCCCCCGCGTGGTGAAATTGGCGCTGGGCGACGTGTTCAGCCCATCGACTATCTGCGCAAGTCCCAAACCCGCCTTGCGCCCCAGCGCCACCAGTTCCAGCGCGGCCACCCGAAACCCCATGCCAATCGCATTGTTGACCAGTTTCAGCGCCTGCCCATCGCCGACCCGATCGCTGCACCGAAAGACTTTGGCCGTCATCGCCCGCAAAAATGGTGCGCCGATCTCCCATGCCGCATCTGGCCCCGAGGCGATAATCGTCACTGTTCCCGCCAATGCAGCAGGCACCCCGCCGCTAAGGGGCGCGTCCAGCATCATCACCCCACGCGCCGCCAGTTCAGAGGCAATCGCTGCGGTCTGTTCAGGCACGCCGCTGGTCTGATCGATAATCAATTGGCCAGGCCTCAGCCCTTCGGCCAAGCCGCCCGCGCCAAAAATCGCCTCGCGCACGTCTGATGTGCGCGGCAAGCATAGGAAAATCACATCGGCCTGCCGCGCCAATTCTGCGCCGCTGCTGACGCCCCGCGCACCTGACATTGCAGCCATAGCGGCAGGATTGCGATCCAGCACCAACAGGTTAAACCCTGCGGTCAAATGCGCCGCCAGCGCCCCGCCCATGGCCCCAAGGCCTACATAGCCGACAGTTTGCATCATTCGATCAGCGCAGGGTTATACCGCCCCTTGCGCATCCGCCGAATGGTGACATTGGCAAAGATGCCGTTTTGATAAAATGTCTCGGTGTGGATGAACCGTTCCGCCTCGGCGCGGTCCTGCACGATCAGGATGAACAGACTGCCATGTGCCACCAAGGCATCATCCGATTGCAACGGACCCGAAAAGAAAATCTTATCGCGCCAAGTGTCCAGATGGGCGCGGTGCGCGACAAGATGGTGTTCGCGCAAGGCAGCAGTGTTTTCAGCATCTTGGCAATAAACAGAATAAATCATGTGCTTTCCTTACATTCGATCAGATCGGCCGCCATCGACGTGCAGCGTGTGGCCCGTGACATAGCTTGACTCGTCGCTGGCAAAAAACAGGATCGTATTTGCCAATTCCTCTAGGGTGCCGATACGGTTCAGCACGACGGTTTTCTTGCGGTATTCCAGATGTTCGTGCACCTGTTCCGGCGTGCGGCTGCTGGCCGAAATGGGTGTCAGAAATGTTCCAGGGGCCACGCAATTCACTGTTACGCCATCAGGGCCGAGTTCCCGCGCCAAGGTCTTGGTCAGCATAATGACCCCCGCCTTGGCCGCAGCATAGGCCGCCGATCCGCCAGGGCTGCCTGCCGTGCCATGCGGTGCGGCCCCTGTGCCAAGGGCCGAGGATATATTCACGATCCGCCCGTAATTCTGTGCGCGCATCGTATCGGCCACGGCCTGCGCACAAAAGAACACGCCCTTAAGGTCGACACCCAGCACCATATCCCAATCTGCGCTGGTCGCCTCGGCAAAGGGCCTGTAACGGCTGATCCCCGCATTGTTCACCAGAATATCGATCCGCCCCAATTTTGCGACCACAGCCCGCGCCATTTCGCGGGTTTGTGCCTGATCTGTCACATCGCAGATCTGGCCATGGGCGCGATACCCTTTGGCCCCCAGTTCCGCCAAAGCGCGGTCAATATTGCCTTGATTGATATCGGCCAGAACCAAAATGGCCCCCTCTTGCCCGAACCGATCCGCCGCCGCCAATCCGATCCCCGAGGCACCGCCCGTGATAATCGCAACCCGATCTTGTAAGCGCATGGTCATTCCTTTCGCAGGGCCATCAATGTGTCGTAAACGGCTTGGTCAACCTCTATCTTGCCCATCGCTTTGGCGCGTTTGGCCAAACTGCCACGGCCGGGCACCCGCACCTTTTCAACGCCTGGCGCGGGGCGCGACCCCTCAATATGGGCGACCAATTCACCGACATGGGCGCGGAAATCATCTGCAGCACCCAAAAGGTTTGGGTCAATCACCATAAAGAAAAACCCCGAGTCGGTGACCTCTTGGGCCACCATCTTACCGCCCGCCATGACGGCAAGCACCTGCACCACCAAGGATAGGCCATAGCCGCGATGTCCGCCCCATGGCAAAAACGCCCCCTCTAGCGCCGCGGAAGGGTCAAGCGTTGGATTGCCTTGCGCGTCCACCGCCGAACCCGCGTCCAATTCCTGACCCAATTTACGCCGCAACAACACGTTGCCCCACGTTGTCATCCCCGTGCCAAAGTCGATCACCAGCGGTTCAGGATCACAGGGAAAGGCAAAGGCAACGGGATTGGTGCCGAAAATGCGATCAATTCCACCTGCGGGGGCGACACGCGCCTGCGTGCTGGCGGTATGAAAGGCCATAAAACCCGCCCGTGCGGCGCGTTCGACGTAATAGGCCAATCTGCCGCTGAACCATGTGTTCTTGATCCCCACAACACCCACACCCGACGCGCGGGCCAGTTCCATCGCCTTATCAATGCCGATCAAGGAGGTCACATACCCATTGTTACCACCGCCATCGATCACAGCAGAACTGGCGCTGCGGTCAGTCACAGTGATAGGCGCACCTGCGGGATGATCGCGCAGATGTTCCACCAAGGCCATCACGCGGGGCAATCCCGCAAAGGCATGACCCGCCGCCGCTGCATCCACCAAATGATCCGCCACGATCCCCGCGTGATCGGCGGGCATATCATGGGCAACCAGCACATCCACGGCCAATTGCCGCGCCTCGGTAAAGGTCAACCGCATCTGCACCTCCTCTTCTTCGTCTTTAGCCATAGCGCGGATGGGCTTGAAATCTCTAGGGTCAAGGTAAGGTCACGATCTTTGCAGGATGTGCAAAAATAAGATGTCACGCTGCCCCAACTTCGACATCCAAAGAAAAGACTGCGGCCTTGCGCTGTCCTGCGATCAGGTCGGCAACAGGCCCGCAATATACAGTGCAAAACAGCGTATGGCCCGTTGGCCCACCAATCGTGCAGGCCACGCCACAGCCGTCAAAGGCAATGCGGTCGGTGATCTCGCCGCCGTCTAAAACCCGCAAAAATTCGCCTGTATTGAAACAACCCGTCCAGATCGCCCCCTGTGCGTCTGCACAAATCCCGTCGGGTTGGCGGCTGCCCAGATCGGCAAAGGTGCGCTTGCCCGAAAGGGTGCCATCGGGCGCGCGATCAAAGGCGGTCAATTTCCCGCGCCACGTCTCGGCCACGACAAGCGTTTTGCCGCCGTTGATAATCACCATCGCATTGGGAAATTCGATCCCTTCTGCCGCCACATGAACCGATCCGTCTGGATCGACGCGGTGCAGGACGGTTTCCACCGCAGGATGACCCGCATCATAATCATAGCCAAAGTTACCGACATAAATGCGGCCCTGTGGATCAATGGTGAAATCGTTGACATGGCCGCCCACATGATCCGTCAAATCGACATATTCAACAATCTGATTGCCGATGATTTTATACAGCCGAAAATCCATAGAAGAGGCTACAATCGGCGTGCCATCGGGCAAAAACCCCAATCCCGACGGCCGATGTGGCACATCAGCAATCTTTTCGCGCGCACCCGTCAGATCGACCCGATACACTTTGTGATCAAACACATCGGACATCCACAGATGCCCGTCGCGCCACTTGATCCCCTCAAGAAAGATAAAATCTTCGACCAGTTTTGTGGCCTGATGATCGCGCATATGATCCCCCCGATCAAATGTCCCTTATCTAAATTTGGTAACGCCCGATATGCCACTTGTATACGGGCAAGGCCGCTGCACATTCTGCGAAAGACTTGTGCGAACGGCGACAAGGCGGCGGGGCGATCCTTGTGTCAGATTGCGGCGAAATATCGTTAGAATTTGCAGGACCGAAAATGACCGACAGCCACGACCTTGTTCATCTTTTTGCCGATCATGCGGCGGGGGTGTCTTATGACCAGCTTGATTATCAGACCTGCGAGGTCGCCAAGCAAAGCATTTTGGACACATTGGGCGTCATTTTGGCCGCAAGCGGGATGGAACCCGCGGCCCAAGGTGTGGCGCGCCTTGTGCGCGAGGGCGGCGGCGCGCCAGACTGCACCCTTTTGGGGTTTGGCGGCAGGGGGCCTGCCATGATGGCGGCGCTGGGCAATGGATCGCTTGCGCATTGCTTGGATTATGACGATCAAACGCCTTGGGGTCAGCATTGCGCCAGTTCCATCGTTCCTGCCGTCTTTGCCATTGCCGAACGGCGTGGCGGTGTTTCGGGACGCGAGATGATTGCGGCGGTGGCGATTGGGCAAGACATCTTTGCCCGTCTGCGCTGTAACGTGGGTTGGAAAAAGGATTGGAACCTGTCGACGGTTCTGGCCGTCTATGCCGCGACGGCGGCGGCCGGACGGGTGGCGGGTCTGACCGCCCCACAGATTGCGGCAGCGATGGGCATTGCCAGTCTGCAATCCAGCGGCATTATGGAAATGGTTGCGGGCCGTGGCAGTGATCTGCGCGGTCTATATGCGGGCTTTTCGGCCAAGGGCGCGGTTTTGGCGGTGCTTATGGCCCAGCAGGGTGTCAGCGGCATTGATCGTTTGTTTGAAGGAACCTACGGCGTTTTTAACAGCTATTTCGGCGGGCAGTATGACAGGGCGGCGATGATTGCAGCACTTGGCCGCGATTTTCTGGGCAGCGGCACGTTGTTCAAACGCTGGCCCTGTGTGGGCACTGCCCACAGCCATATGAAAGCCGCCCTCGATATCGTGACCGAAAATGATCTGGCCCCCGCCGCAATTGCAGAAATCAAACTGCACGTCGGCGATTATCATGATCTGATGTGCCAACCCTTGGACGCGCGCCGCGCGCCTGCCACATTGGCCGATGCCAAGTTCAGCCTGCCCTTTTTGGTTGCCGTGACCATTCTGCGCCGTGGTATGTCCGTGACCGATTTTTCCCAAATCGCGCTGCATGATCCTGAGGTTCTGTCCATTGCCCGAAAGATCACCTTGGTCAACGACCCCGCCCTTAACTGGACGCTGGAATTGCCACTGGGGCGGGTTGAAATCACAACCCATTCGGGCGGCCACTGGTTGGCCGAAGGGCGCGCCGTGCCTGGTAATGCCGATAACCCGCTGACATGGGATCAAATCTGCGCCAAGTTCCGCGAATGTGCCGCTGTCAGCGCGCAGCCCTTGTCGGCGGATAAGGTATCAATGGCCCAAGACATTGCCCAGCATCTGGAAACGCTGGGCAATGCCACGGACCTGATCCGACTGCTTGGATGATTACGCCTTATCCATCGACACGCCGTTCATTGCGGCGACCATATCACTGAGCATCGGCACATAATCCCCGCCCTTTCCCGTGGCGATGGCATGGGTGTAATACTGTTTCGCAGCCCCCGACATGATGTTCATCATATTCGCGTCATAGGCCATATCATTGAGATAGCGCATATCTTTGGCGGCATTCTCGATGGTGAATTTATGCGCATCGCGGTTGCGATCGACGACATAGGACATGAACGTGTCGAAAAATCCGCAGCCCATACGGCTGGGCGCGATGACTGTGCGGATGGTGGCCGCGTCAATGCCGACCTTTTCGCCCAAAACCACCACTTCGGAATACAGCGCGCCATAAGACAGGCTGATGAAATTCATCAACAGTTTCATCTTATGCCCCGTGCCCACAGCGCCTATATGGGTCACTGTCTTGGCCCAGCAATCAATGACGGGGCGCACCTGCTCCAGCACCGCCGCATCGCAACCAATCATGGCGATCAACTGGCCTGCTTCGGCCTGAACCGGTGTGCCGCCCAAAGGCGCATCCACAAAATGCCCGCCTTTGGCCGCCAGTTCCGCCGCCAGCGCCTTGGTTGAGGCGGGGTTGGCGGTTGAGGTATCAATCACAATCAACCCCGCCCGCGCGCCTGCCAAAATCCCGTCGGAACCGCGCATAATCGCCTCAATCTGTGGCGAGTTCGATAGGCAAATATGGATGATGTCACAGCGTTCGGCCATATCCTTTGGACTGGCGGCCTCTTGTGCGCCGATGGCGATCAGGCTGTCGATGGGGGCACGATTGGATCTGCCGCGCACCCACAGATCATAGCCCGCAAGACGGATATTCTTGGCCATGCCATGGCCCATAAAGCCAAGACCGATAAAGCCGATCACGGGTTTGACGTTCATTCTTCAAGTCCTTTCAAGTGTTTGTATCGGGCAAGCCAGCCCAAATCTTGCGACGGCAGATATTCTGCCCCAATCGGTGCTGTCCAGCCAAGTTTTGCGATATGTGCCAGCACAAAGCTATAGTCCAATTCGCCATGATCGGGCGTGCCACGATCTGGGACCGAGGCGATCTGAATATGCCCGATCAGCGGCAACAGTTCCGTCAGCCTGCGGGTCACATCGCCCTCAATAATCTGGACATGATAGCAGTCGAACATCAAGCGCAGATTGGGCGCGCCCACCGCGCGGATGATATCGCAGGCTTGGCCCGTGTTGTTCAGGAAATAACCAGGGGCGTTTCTGGGATTCAGGGGTTCGATCAGGATCGTCTTGTCGCCCGCCTGCGCGCAAGCATAGGTCAGGTTTGCCACAAAGGTCGCCTGCGCCTGCGGGCCACTGGCATTTCCCGCCATCACATGAACGGCGCGGGTGCCAGTGGCGCGGGCATAGTCTAGGGCCTGATCTATGGCCTGCCGCGCGTCCTTTTCGCGATTGGGCAGGGCACATAGGCCGTTTTCGCCGCCCCCCGTATCGCCGCGCATTGTGTTCAGACCCAACATCTTTAGGCCCGTCTCATTCAGTGCCGACAAAACATCCTGTGCGGGCGTGCCATAAGGCCAATGACATTCGACGGCGTCAAACCCCGCAGACTTGGCCGCATGGATCGCATCGGGCAGAGGGCGGTCGGCCCATAAAAAGCCTAGATTGGCGGAAAACTTCATGCGCCCCCTGCCAGATCAAAGGTCGTCACCAAATCCGTGATTTGATCTTCGGTCAACAGACGGGGGTTTTGGCCCCGTGTCAGCAGGGCCAGTCGTGCGGTCTGTTCCAGTTCCTCAATCGCGTTGCAGGCGGCCTCAAGGTCACGGCCCGCCACAACGGGGCCGTGATTGGCCAGCATCACCGCACTGCGCTTGCCCGCCAAACCGCGCACGGCCTGACCCATCGCGGGATCGCCAGGGCGGAAATAGGGCAGCAGTTTCACGCGGCCCAATTGCATGATGCTGTAGGGGGTCAGCGGGGGCAAAAAGCTGTCTTCGTCTTGATCTGGCAGGGTCGACAGGGCTACCGCATAGCAACAGTGCAAATGCACCACCGCGCCGCATTGGCGCGTGTCATAAAACGCGCTGTGCAGGGGCATTTCCTTGGTCGGTGCATCGCCGCCGATGTGAACACCCGCCGCATCAAATCGTGACAATCGGGCGGGGTCGAGCCGCCCAAAGCTGGTGCCGGTGGGTGAAACCAGCAGCCCCCCATCGGGCGTGCGCGCCGAAATATTACCCGTTGATCCGGCCGTCAGACCCCGGTCAAACATCGACTTTGCCAGCAGGCAAATCTGTTCGCGCAGGGCGTTTTCAGAGGTCATGATCCAGCATCCCCAAAGCATCAGCAAAGAAACTATCCTTGCCAAAGTTGCCAGATTTCAAGGTGATTGCAATCGGATACCCGCCACTTATGGCCGCGCACCACGGAACGCCTGCGGCAATTTCGGGGCCGATATTCATTTGCGCAATGCCCAGCGCCTTGGCCACTGCCCCCGATGTTTCGCCCCCCGCCACGACAAATCGCCTGATGCCCTGATCCCGCGCGGCCACAGCACAGACCGCAAGGGCCTGTTCCACCAAATGGCCTGCACCTGCAACACCCAACTGGGCCTGCGCCGCCATAACCGCATCGGGTGCGGCAGTTGCATAGATCAGCGGGCTGACATGGCCCAAAGCCAACCAGTCCAATGCCGCCTGCGGTCCGTGCGCGGCAAGCGCCAGCGGATCCAATCGAAAGGCGGGATTGCCTGCCGCGATATAGTTTGCAACTTGGGCATTGGTCATGGCCGAACAACTGCCCGACAATACGATCGCCGACCCCGTGGGCAGTGCAAAACTGCTGTCCGATTGTTGCGGCATCAACCCTCGCGCTTGCCATAGGGGCGGCAAATGTGCGGCCACGGCACTGCCGCCTGTCAGCAAAGGCATCCACTGGCAGGCATTGGCAATAATCTTTAAATCGTCATCGCAGACCGCATCCACCACGACATGGGCGACGCCATCTGCTGCAAGCACGGCCAAGCGTTCGCGCAAATTTGCAAGGGTCTGGCGGTTGGCAAGGCCAACGGCTTGGGTGACCTGTGGGGCAAGCAGACGCATCAGATTGCTGTCGCGCATCGGCGTCAAGGGATGATCCTTCATCGGGCTTTCGGCCAAGGGCTGTTCGCCCACAAACAAATTGCCCATGTAAACACTGCGGCCATTTTCGGGAAAGGCAGGGCAGTAAATGGTTTGACTTGTGCCCAGATCGGCCATCAATGCCTCGGCCACGGGCCCAATGTTGCCGTGCGGGGTGCAATCAAAGGTCGAACAATATTTCCAGAAAAACCGCTTCGCCCCTGCGGCGCGCAACCATGCCAAGGCGGCCCGCGTTTCGGCCACGGCCTGTGCCACGGGTGACGTGCGGCATTTCAGGGCAATGATCTCTATTTGTGCGGTGTCTTTGGGCGGATGGATCGGTACGCCCAAACGCAAGGAAACCGGAACACCAGACCGCGCCAACATCGCAGCAAGGTCCGTAGCCCCTGTGAAATCATCCGCGATTGCGCCAAAATAGGTCGTCATCACCCCTTACCTGGCAGGGTCAGACCAGCGGCCCGCGCATAGACTTTGGCAACCGCCGCGTCATCCTCGCGGCCTAACCCCATGTCAGATGCCGCCCGAAACTGCCGCAATGCTGCTGTCGTCAGCGGCGCGTCAAACCCTGCCGACTCCGCCGCATCCAGAACAATCCCCAAATCTTTGGGCCAAATATCCACCGCCGAGCGCGGGGCATAATCGCCGTCCACGATATGGGGCGCCCGATTTTCCAGCATCCAACTGGTGCCCGCGCAATCTGGAATGACTTGCAAAAAGGTTTCAGGGGAAATGCCTTGGGTGATGCCAAAGGTGATCGCCTCGGCCATCGCGGCGATATGGGTGCCTGCCAGCATCTGATTGACCGCCTTCATCGCCGACCCCATCCCCGCGGCTTGGCCCAAATTGAACACCTTTTCGGCGGTCGATTGCAGGACAGGTTGTGCCGCCGCAAAGGCCGCATCCGTGCCAGAGGCCATGATCGACAACTTCCCCGCCGCCGCCTTGACCGATCCGCCCGAAATCGGCGCGTCCAAATACAAAACGCCTGCCGCTTCGCAGCGTGCCGCCATATCGCGCGCAAACTCTGGCGCAACGGTCACACAACAGATCACAACCGCGCCCTTGCGCAACTGCGCCACGCTGTCGCCAAACAGCACGGCCTCAACTTGCGCGGCATTCAGGACGACAACAACCAATGCATCCAAATCAGGCAATGCATCGGCCAACCCGCCCGACGCGCCCTGCAACCGCTGCACGGCGGCAGGATTGACATCATCGCCCCAAACCTGATGCCCGCCGGGCAGCAAAGACGACGCGATCCCAAAGCCCATGGATCCCAACCCAACAACGCCCACTTTCATCGCGCTTCCCCCTAAGAACTGTGCGTATAGCCGCCATCGCAGGCGATGGTCTGACCCGTGATGAAGGATGCTGCAGGCGATGACAAAAACATCATCAGCCCCACCAGATCGGGCGGCTCCATTCCGCGTTTGATGCATTGTTGCGATATCTGGGTGGTGCGCAGATCTACAGTTGGGTTCACGGCGCGGTCCACTTCGGTCGCGACGGGGCCAGGGCGCACACAATTCACATTGATGCCATCCGTGCCCAATTCCCGCGCCATCGCATTTGTCATGCCAATCATCGCGGATTTCGAGGTGACATAATGCATATAATTCATCACCCCTCTTGGAACTGCATCGGACGCAATATTGATAATCCGCCCCCATCCCGCCGCGCGCATCGCCGGCACCACGGCCCGCGCGCACAGCATAGAGCCGTTGATATTGACGCGCATCACTGCATCCCATTCCGCCAAGGGAATCAAATCAAACTTGCGTTTTTCCAATGTGGCAAAGATTGCTGCATTGTTGATCAGCACGTCGATTTTGCCATATTCCGCGACAACGGCATCGACCATCGCCTGAACCGCCGCTGCATCCGTCACATCCACCCTAATTGCCATCGCGCGGCCTGACTGCGCCTCAACTTCAGCTTTCACTTGCAGGGCCGTGTCCAAATTAACATCCGCGATCACGGCAATTGCGCCTGCCGCTGCAAACTGCCGCGCCAATTCGCGTCCGATCCCTTGTCCGGCCCCCGTAATCAGAACAACGCGCCCCGAAACGCTGAAATCGCGCGCCCATTTTGGCACACCAGAATCTTGTGCCGCCTTTACATAATTCGTGTTTTGCATCCGCTTTCCCCTAACCGCGATAGGCCGCAGCAGCAGCGGCCCCCGCACTCATCAAAAATCCAGTATCACTGCCTGCCGAGACATAGCTTGCCCCCAGCGCGATCATTTGGCGCGCGATATCAGGCCGTGAATTCAGCCCGCCCACCCCCAGATGCTTGCCGTGTTTGCGGCAAGCGGCGGCCACCGTTCTATAGGCGGCGGCGACGCCGGGATGATCATACTGGCCCGGCGCACCCAGCGAATTGCACAAATCGTTTGTGCCGATCAGCAGCATATCCAGTCCCGCAACCGATGCGATGTCATCGGCGTTTTCGACCGCCGTCACAGATTCAATCATGGCGATAACAAGCACCGCGTCATTCATTTGCTGCATCATTTCAACAGCGGGACCGACGCGGAATAATGTATGCGGGTTTGGCCCCAACAGGGATCGATTGCCCAAGGGCGGAAATTTGGCGGCCTGAACCACCAATTGCGCCTCGGCACGGGTTTCCAGATGCGGGATGATAATTCCCTGTGCACCGGATTCCAGCGTGCGACTGATCATGGCGGGATCGATCCCAGGCACGCGCACAATCGGCGTAATGCCCAACGCCGTTGCTGTCATGCTGATCTGGCTGACTGTTTCAAGCGAAAAGCTGCAATGCTCTAGATCGATATAAACGCTATCGAACCCGCAACTGTGGGCAATCGCGGCCACCTCGACATTTCGCATCAGTCGCACAATCATTCCCACGGCCACACCGCCTGATTGCATTTTCTGTTTCATTCGGTTGGCGTTCGGCGTGATCATCGTATTTCCAATTCAAGCATCATAGGATGACTGTTGAAGGTCTAGGCCCTTGGGTTCAAGCGCGCCCTGACGTTGACGCGCCGAGATGATAACATCAGGCTATATGCCACAAAATCCACATCTACCCCTGCCGCGCAGTTTGACCTTTATTGGGTCCAAACACATCAGTTCGGCAAAAGGAGCAAGTATGCGTATTTCAGCGGCAGAGACATCAGAAACGGGTCAAGTTGGGTCCATGCGGACAGGGAAACTGGTGCAAAAGTTTCTTTTGACTGGGGAAGACGGCTCGCCCAACAATTACCTTTTGAATGTGGGACTTACGGGGTCTGGTGGCTGGGGCACGCCGCGCCACCGTCACAATTTTGACCAAATTCGGTATGTTTTGCGGGGCAAATATCCTGTATCCCCGCATAAGATGATGGGCGAAGGCTCTGTCGCCTATTTTCCCGAAAGCGTGCATTACGGCCCGCAAGACCGCCCCGAAGGTTTGGAAATGATGGTGATCCAATTTGGCGGTGCCAGCGGCGCAGGTTTTCTGTCCACCCCCGAGCGTGAGGCCGCGAATGCGCGCCTAGAGGCGAAAGGAACGTTTAAGGACGGTATTTTCACTTGGATCGATGACAAGGGGCAAAAGCATAATATGGACGGCTCTGCCGCCTGTTTTGAAGAGGCGACGGGCCAGAAACTGACCTTTGCGCCTGCGCGTTATGACGATGTGGTCATGATGGAACCTGCGGCCTGTGATTGGGTTCCCACGGATACAAAAGGGGTCTGTTCCAAGACATTGGGTATTTTTACCGAACGCGCCGTTGGCATCAGTATGATGAAACTGGACGCCGGCACAACTTGGAATACCGGCACAAGATCGCAGATCGAGGTTTTGTTTATGTCCACGGGCAGCATCACTGTGAATGGCGCGACCTATGGTGACAAAACTGCCCTTGAACTGATGCCAACAGACAAGGCCGTGGATATTAGCGCTGTGGCCGAAAGCACGTTCCTGGTGGTCACTCTGCCACGGTTTTGATCGGCGCTGAGGCTGACAACTCTTGTCCGCATTCCTTGATAAAGGCGATCAGCTCCTTGCGGGGTTGATCCAACGGATAGCCATCGCGAAAAAATATCGCGATGGCGCGGTGCAGAACTGGGTCATTAAAAGGCAGGCTGATCAGCCGCCCTTCGGCGCATTCAGATATCACAGCGTGCGCGGGCAACAGCGCCAGATGATCACTTTGCGCAACCAAGGATTTCATCAGCGATACCGATCCACAGACGGTGATCTGGGGCGGTGGGCCAACGTGCAAAGTGCTCATCACATGATCTAACACAGTGTGCGACCGCCGCGACGTGGGTGAAATCCACGGATATTTCACAAGGTCATGCCATGTCAGATCCGCGCTGTGCAATAACGGATGGTTTGGCCGTGCAATGACACGCAAGACATCGCGAAACAGCACCTGTTGGCGCAAACCGTCCAGCATATCGAACACTTCGGTAAAGCCTACAACCAAATCGAAATCACGTCGTAACAGGCCCGTGAGCAGATCAAACTGCGCGTTTTCAACCACTTGCAGCGCACCTGTCGGATGGTTGGCGCGCCAGCGGCCCATGGCCATTGGAATGACGCTGCCCGCAAGACTGGGCAGACTGCCGATACGGATCATGTCTTGGGTCACGTCATGCGCGGTCAGCAGATCGCGCTTTGCAAGGGCCACCTCTTCGCGGATCAGGCGCGCGTGGCAATACAACACCTCACCTTGGGGGCTTGGCACCACCCCAGATGGACCCCGTGTCATCAGGTGCATTCCAACCTCTGCCTCAAGGCGGTTCATCGACGTTGTCAGCGCAGGTTGTGATATGTTCAGAACCTTGGCCGCGCGGTTCAGGCTGCCGTGTTCAATCACACAGGCAAAATACAATAGTTTCTTAGGGTCGATCTCTATCTTCAACACCGCCCCCTTTGTGACATCCTGTTAAGCTTTGCCCAAATAAGCCAGTATTTCCGACTCGGCAACCTGTGCGCCGCGCGCGCGTTGCCCCCAAGTTTGCGCGCCGATATGCGGCGTTAGAACCACATTTGGCAGGGCGGCCAAACGGGGGGGCACGCGCGGTTCGTCTGCCAGCACGTCCAAGGCCGCCCCCGCAATCGTTTTTCTTTCCAGTGCCGTGATCAGCGCCTCCGTGTCGACCAGATTGCCGCGCGCGACATTGATCAGCCGACCCTTTAGTCCCAGTGCCGCCAGAACATCAGCATCAATCACATGGGTCAGATCATGGCTGCTGGGCAGGGCAAGCATCAGCACATCACTGGCCTGCGCCAATTCTGCCCAAGTGTCATACAGCTGGGCGCCGAGCCCCGCGTTAGACCCACGGCTGAGACCAGCGATCTGCATCCGCGATATCCGCGCGCGCGCCGCAATCGCCTGTCCAATTCGCCCACTTAGGCCCGCAATACCCATTGTCATGCCGACCAAGCTTTCACCCATTTCAAATCGGGTTGCGGTCCATGCCCCCCCGCGCGCAAAAGCATCCGCCCGCACCAACCCACGGCACAGCATCTGCGTCAGGGCCATGGCCAGATCGGCGACATCATCTGTTGCAGTTTCACCCACCGCGCGCAGCACAATGCCGCGCGCGGCAAGCGCCGCCGTGTCGATTTTGTCCTGACCAGCCCCCTGTGAGACGACCAAGCCCAAGCGGGGCAAGGCCTCAATCACAGCCATCTGGCAGCCGCGCGATGCACTGGTCATCAGCACGCGCACGGCTTGGCGATCTGACAAGGGCAAATCCACCAAATCGGCAGGCCCTGCCACAACTGCCACCAAACCTTGCGCTTCCAACCGAGGATAGCGCATTCCCTCTAGGGCAGGAAAGGCCAGAACGGGGCGTGTCACCGCAGCCTTACCAACCGCCGTCGACGTGGATATCCTGACCCGTGATCAGCGCCGCCTGTTCCGAACACAGGAAAACCGCCGCATTGGCGATATCCACGGGTTCGATTCGCCGCTTGAGACTTTGGTTTTCCAAGATCCACTGGTGATATTTTTCGCGGTTGTCGCCAAAGTGCCGCCATTCCGCCTCGGATACGATGGCCCCTGGATTGATGCCATTCACATTAATGCCATGCACCCCCAATTCCCGCGCCATCGATTTAACCAATCCATACATCGCCCCCTTGGACGCCACATAGGGCACAAAGCCGTCCCAATGGCCTGTCAGCGTCAGCGATGTCATGTTGATGATCTTGCCCGCCTTTTTGGCCTTCATGTGTTTGCTGCACACGCGCATCAAAATAAACGCCGCCGAAGAGTTGATCCTGATTTCATCCTCATACTCCGCGATCGAGAATTCTTCATGCGGCTTGTTGACCACATAGGCCGCGTTATTGATCAAAATATCAATGCCGCCCACTTCTTCGGCAAGGGCGGTTACGGCCTTTTCTGTGCCAGCAAGATCATTCAAATCGCAGCCAAAATACCGCACCCCTGCAACGATCCCATCCAGCAAAGCCTGTGGGTTCTCTGCATCTGGGCGATCAAGCGCGATGACTTTCGCGCCCTCTTCAGCATAACGGGCCACCATGGCACGGCCAACGGTGCCCAGCGCCCCAGTTAGCAAAACAGTCTTGCCCATAAATTGCGGCATCGTGGTATCCTTTCCGTAAGTTGTGTGATTTGGCTGTCCGTAAGCGGCCAATAACATTTGGCACCCTATGACGGCACATTCGGCATCGGTCCACCTTAGGCCGCAAACTGCGGTCGTGGTATGAAGTTTGCCGGAAAAGACCTTAACTTATTGTGCAACAATACGCAGGATTGCGATCGAAAATATGCCCAAAAATCATTGGCAATATAATTATTTCGGTATGATATCATAATCTTATGCCGCATTCCTCAGGTGGTCGGTTGCATTTTATCCAGTTTGCCGCCACAGGTGCGATCTGCGCATTCGTCAGGTTCTGTGATGTTGCGCATGGCAGTCACAGGGAGATGCTATGATATTGGGGTGTGATCTATTCGGGGTGCAATCCAAGGATGCAAATTCGCTTTCGCTTTCATACGCATGATGTCCATGCCGCGCTTGACGATACCCCGTCCGCGCACGACCTTTTGGCGCTGTTGCCGCTGTCTTTGGTGATTGAAGATTATGCAACGAACGAAAAAATAGCCTATCTGCCCCGAAAACTAACCGAACTGGGCGCCGCGCCGTTTCAGGGCGAAGCGGTGGGTGATCTGTGCTATTATGCGCCTTGGGGCAATCTTGTATTTTACTATGACAGATATCGATATTCTTCTGGCCTGATCCGTTTAGGGCGACTGATTGGGGGTGTTGCGCCCCTTCACAGTCGGGGAAAATTTCCGCTGTCTGCCGAACGCATTACCTAACCCCTAAAGGAGACCAATATGTACGCCACCGTTATGCACGGCCCGAATGATGTTCGTTTTGAAACTGTCGCAGACCCAAAAATCCTAAAGCCGACAGATGCCATTATTAAGCTGGCAGCAACCTGCATTTGCGGGTCTGACCTGTGGCCCTATCGCGGATTGCAGCCGATTGGTGCGCCGATGCAAATGGGGCACGAATATTGTGGCTATGTGGTCGAAGTTGGGTCCGAGGTGCGCACAATAAAGGCAGGACAGTTTGTTGTGGGCTCGTTCTGTCTGTCTGACAACACTTGCCCACATTGTGAATACGGGTTTCAATCTTCTTGTGTTCAGCGTGAATTCATGTCGGGCGCGCAGGCACCCTATGCGCGGGTTGCGCTGGCCGATGGCACGCTGGTCGCAACCAAAGAACTGCCCTCGCCCAATCAAATCGCTGATCTTTTGGCGACATCGGATGTTTTGGGGACAGGCTGGTTTGCCGCCGATGTAGCCGGCGTTACACCCGGTGCGACAGTGGTTGTGGTGGGCGATGGGGCCGTCGGCCTGATGGGTATTCTGGCGGCGCGTGAGATGGGGGCCGAACGGATCATCGCGCTCAGCCGCCACGCGCCGCGCCAAGCGCTTGCCTTGGGCTATGGGGCAACGGACATCGTATCTGAACGCGGCGCCGAAGGTCTGGCACGCGTGATGGAATTAACCTCGGGTATTGGTGCGCATTCGGTTTTGGAATGTGTCGGCACCCAAGAAGCGATGGATCAGGCCCTGGCCTGCTGCCGCCCTGGGGGAACTGTGGGCTATGTCGGTGTTCCGCATGGCATCTCATTTTCGGGCGAGCAGATGTTTTTTGGTCAGCGTCGCATGATGGGCGGCCCGGCCCCCGTGCGCCGCTATCTGCCCAATCTGATGGACCGTGTGCTGAATGGCAGCCTGCAACCCAGCAAAGTATTCGACATGGATATCCCACTGGAAGAGGTTGCCGAAGGTTACCGCGCCATGGATGAACGCCGCGCGATCAAGGTCTTGCTGCGCGTCTAAGCGCTGATGGGTCGCCGAGGAGTCGCATCCTCGGCGATCATCTGTCCCCCCTTGACCCCAATCATGATGCTGGGCGCGTTGGTGTTGCCCGAAGTCAGATGCGGCATAATCGACGCGTCCACCACGCGCAAACGGTCCACGCCGCGCACCCGCAACCGCGCGTCAACCACTGCCATCGCGTCGCGCCCCATCCGCGCCGTGCCGCCCTGATGGTGGGCCGAATTGCCAGTCTGTTCCATAAAGCGATAGATGTCCTCGTGGGTTTTCACGCTTGGGCCTGGCACCTCTTCGGCGACAACGCGGGATTTGATCGGTGCGGTCCCCATGATCTGTCTGATTTGTTTGATCCCGCTGATCATCGCCGCCACATCGCCTGCGTCGGTCAAAAAGTTTGGCGCGGCTTGCATTTTATCCAATGGGTTCGCGGAGCGTAATGTCACTTGACCTGTGCTATGGGGTCGTAATTGATAGACGGAAACCCCCATGCCAGGTTGGCGTTCCACCCGCACCGTGCCATCGGGGAAATACTGAAAGGTCATAGGGCGAAAGCTGATCTGAAGGTCGGAAATCGGCTGATCTGGATCGCTTTTTACAAAGGCTGCGACTTGGCTGGACCCAAGGGCCAGATAACCGCGTCGCGTCATCAAATACCGAAACCCCTCCCAATATTTGCGCAGACCTGCCAAATTGGCGTTATAAGAACTGTCGGCCGTCGCCCGCCATCCCGTGTGCATATAAAAATGGTCTTGCAGGTTTTGCCCGACACCTGGACTGTCCAGCACCAGATCAATGCCATGGCGCGCAATTTCGGCGCTTGGGCCGATACCTGACAGCATCATAACCTGTGGGGTGTTCAGCGCGCCGCCTGATAGGATCACTTCACGTGCCGCGCCAATTTTGCGGCGCTGACCCTTTGTGATCACCTCAACGCCCGACGCCACACGATCCTCGAAAACAACCCGCGCCACATGAGTATCTGTCAGCACCGTCAAATTGGGTCGACCGAGCACGGGTTTGATAAAGGCAGTATAGGCCGAATGCCGCCGCCCGCCCTTGATCGTATGCTGCATAAAGCCAACCCCGTCATGGGCAGCACCATTCATATCGTCCAGTCGTTCATGCCCAAGCCGCGCCGCCGCCTCGATAAAATCAAAACTAGAGGGGGATTTGACCACAGGATCACTGACCCAAAGCGGCCCACCTTGCCCGCGCCACGCATCCGCGCGCCGTTCAAAATGTTCCATAGCCCGAAAATGCGGCAGGACGTCATCATAGCCCCAGCCCACATTGCCCAAATCGCGCCACGAATCGTAATCCGCACGATCCCCACGGATAAAGATCATGCCGTTGATGGCGCTTGATCCGCCCAACAACTTGCCCCGCGGCCAATACATCTGACGCCCCGCCAGTTTGCCGATGGATTCGGTTTGATAGTTCCAATTCAACAGATCGTTGAAATATAACTTTGCCATACCCGCAGGTGTGTTCACCCAAAATCGATCCGCCTGTGGTCCCGCCTCGATCAACAAGACCCGATTGGCAGGATCATCCGACAAGCGGCGCGCAACGGGACAGCCCGCAGAACCCGCGCCCACGACAACATAATCATAAATTTCCATAAGTATCTCCTTGGGCACAGCATAAGGCGTTGCAGGGCGCAACGTCAGGCCAAGGATCGTTGGCCCGCGCAAAGGCTCTTTGCGTTTGGCGATCAGGTCAATCCTAGGTCGACATTTTGGCAAGCAGGGTGCAGCCGCAGGTTATATGCGACAAACAGCTTTGCATATGGTGTGATGTTGACCCTCTCGACCATGCGTTGGCCTGCGCCTATGCTTGGCGAACTTGCCCCTGTGGCACGAATTTAGCGGCGGGGGCAGAAATGTTGCAGTTAGACAAACATTATATCGATGGTCAATGGATCGCCCCGCAAACAGTCGGCGAGCGGCCCCTCATTGATCCCACAACCGAGACAGCTTGGGCAAGTGTCGCCACAGGTGGCAGCGCCGCAGATGTTGATCTTGCGGTAATGGCGGCACGCCGCGCCTTTGCAGGTTTTAGTCGCAGCAGCGTTGCGGATCGCATGGCGTTGATTGATCGGATCATCGCCGCCTATCAAAGCCGCGAAGGTGAATTGTCCCAATTGATCGCCCAAGAGGTGGGTATACCCATTGGCTTTCGTGCCCAAGTGGCGGGACCCATTGGCCATATGCAAGTTGCCCGCGATGTCATCGCCGCCTATGCGTTTGAACGCACTTTGGCCGATACGATTGTGCGGCGTGAAGCGATTGGCGTCTGCGCGCTGATCTCGCCTTGGAATTGGCCGATCCAAACATCCGTGATTAAGGTAATTTATGGGATCGCAGCGGGCTGCACGATGGTTTTGAAGCCTTCGGACGCCTCGCCTGCCAGTGGCGTGGCCCTTGCCCAGATTATGCACGCGGCGGGGGTTCCTGCAGGCGTGTTCAATCTGGTGATTGGGCGGGGGTCCGTGGTGGGTGAGGCTTTGTCGCGTCACCGCCATGTGGATATGGTATCTTTTACGGGGTCGACAACCGCAGGGATTAAGGTCGGCGAGGCCGCAGCCCAAACCGTGAAACGCGTCTGTTTGGAACTGGGCGGCAAATCCGCTAACATCGTTTTGCGGGATGCTAATTTGCAAAAGGCGGCGCATTGGAACATTCAGCGCGGCTTTTCCAACTCGGGCCAGTCCTGTCATGCGCCCAGTCGGATGCTGGTGCATCGCGCGCAGGTGGCTGAGGTGCTGGTGCATTTACAAGACGAAATTGGTCGCATGAAAATGGGTGATCCCCGCGACCCCGCGACCACACATGGCCCGATGGTTCATGCCCAGCAATATGACAGCGTTCAGCGCCATATCCAGATTGGTTTAGATGAGGGCGCGCAATTGGTCACTGGCGGGTTAGGTCGGGCGGATGGGCTGAACCACGGATATTTCTGCAAGCCGACCATTTTCTCAGAGGTGACACGCGATATGACCCTTGCGCGTGAAGAAATTTTTGGGCCGGTTTTGGTTGTTATGCCCTATGATACCGAAGAACAGGCGTTGGACATCGCCAACGACTCGATCTTTGGCCTTGGCGGTTATGTATTTGGTGAAGATCACCAAAGGGCCTATGAATTTGCCTGCGGTCTGCGTGCGGGACGTATCAGCTTTAACGGGGCCAACACCAATTCCTACACCCCGATGGGCGGTTACAAGCAGTCGGGTATTGGCCGATCCATGGGGGTCTTTGGGCTAGAGGAGTATCTGCAAATTAAGTCGATTTATGGCTTTGATGCAGGGTCGCGGCCGTCCTTTTAGAATGTGCGGTTGGGTGTCGTGACAGGTCGTTTCAATTCGGTTGTCCCAATCTGGCAAAAATGCTGCTGGCCCGCACCTGACCGACCTGCGTCGCCAGAATGACGGCATGGGCGCGATTTTTTGCATTTAATTTCAAACAGATAGAACGCATATGCATTTTTACAGTCACCTCTACAATGCCGATCTCCCATCCGATTTCTTTGTTCGTCAGGCCGCCTGAAACATATTTCAATACGATCAGTTCGCGCGGTGTCAGGCGATCAAATCCATCGTCAACAGGTTCGATGATTTGTTTTTTGGTGGTGATCGGAACAAATATCTCCCCCGAGGCGATCAGATGAATAGCCGTGGCCAGCGACCGCAGAGGCAGTGTTTTGGGAATAAAGCCGCGCGCGCCCAGCGCCAATGCCTGAACAGAAAATAGCGGCGTGGCATTGCCCGAAAACACGACGACAGCCCCGCCCACGTTAAGATTTACGAAATCTTCGATGCTTTGCAATCCGTTCATGCCTGGCATGACAAGATCCAACAGCAAGACATCCACTTTGCCCAATCGGGTAATTCCTGCAAACGCCGAGGCGTAACTATCCGCCGTTGTTACCGAAAGTTTGGGGTCGGCGTTTAACGTCTGCACCAAAGCATCCCGCAACAGGCAATGATCGTCCGCGATCATCACGGAAATCTCAGCAATCGAATGTGGTTGAACCATGAAAAACTATACTTCCCGAATTTTGCGATTTGTGGCTGCGTGTCGGTCTGCGCCCCGTGTCGGTCTGCGCCCCGTGGCGGGATCGTCCTTTCTGGCGCAATGCGCCGCACTATCGAAAGCATAGCTATCATCTTGTGCCCGTTTCCCCCAAAGCGGCGTGTCCCATGCGTTACGCAAACGGGGCTTACCTTAACTTGGTGGGGTGACTTTTGGCCGCGGATTGCCCAGCGGACAATTTTAAGGGAACGGCCATGTTTCAATTCAACAGCGACGCACTTCGAAAAAGAGTTCAAAAAAACGCACTTTTTGAACTTAATTTACAAGCGGCCTTGGGGGCCACCTGTCGGATTATCACGATTTGGACGCAAGGAACGACATCGTTTTTGGGGTCTAAGTTTATGTCCCTGAACAATCGTCTGGATGTTTATCTGATCGCGATCAGGTCAGTTTCCAACCTGATCGTCACATTTCCGCCCGTCACAGTCAACCAAGTTTCTGATTTTTGCCAATCCCCCATATTATCAAGGACCAAAGTTAAATGATGTGGGGCGGAAAGACGCTGCTGGAAAAAGTGACCAGTCGCGGTTTTGGGTATATTACAGCCGTTTTGATTATCGCTGGGATTGTTGGGCTAGAGTTGACGGCGCAATCAATTGTCGAAAAGATGAAAGATCTGCGAGATGGACGTTTTCATAATTCGATGTGGATCGTTTCGCAAATTGAGGTTGATTTTCAAAAATTTCTGCTGTCGCTCCATGTGACGATTGACGGCCCCACAGATGCAATACGTCAAAATGCACGGGCCGAGGTTGGCAGAAACTTTGATATTTACGTCAGTCGTATAGGGATCGTTTCTGCCCGCGCGCGCAATGCGTCAAACGCGACGGGCGTTGCAACGGCATCAAATATTAATTTGAACAAAATTAAGGCCCATCTTAAAACGCTGGTTCCCTTGATGGATCACAGTGCAGGCCAGAATGCAGATTATTTTCGCCGCGTGCTGCAGTTGGCCAATTCAATTTTGCCAGAATTGCGGCGTAACACCATGGCTTCGCTGCAAGATATTATCCAGACTGACGCGGTGACCTATGCGGATAGGGCCAGTGTTCTGGGATGGCTTTTGATCCTGACGCGGTGTGTTGTGGTCTTTTTATGCGCTATTGCCGTGTTGGTTTGGCGGCTGTCATGGCAATTGACGCGGCGCACAGTGGACCTTGCGCGGGTCAGCTCGAACCTGAACAAGGCGATTGAAACGTCTTTGGATGCGGTGGTGATCACGGATAAGGCAGGCAGGATCAGCACCTATAATTCTGCGGCAGAAACCATGTTCGGCTTTACCTTTGCCAAGGTGAAAGGGGTTTTGATCGAGGATTTGCTGAATTCGCGTCATCCAACGCTGAAACGGCGGCGCCTGAGCGGCCGTCAGGTTGCTGCAAGTTTGGCGCGTTCGGCCAACAGGGGGCGTATTCGGCTGACGTTGCAAAAGAACGATGGCGCGTCGTTTATTGTCGAGGTCGCCGTTGCCTCTGATGTGGACAGTGACGGCGCGCCGATCTTTTTGGCATTTCTGCGCGATATTTCCAAATTGGTTGAGGCGGACGCCTTTGAACACGCCGCAAGGCTAGAGGCAGAGCGCAGCGCCGCCGCGAATGCGCGTTTCCTTGCCGTGATGAGCCATGAAATGCGCACGCCGCTGCACGGGATTATTGCAGCGCTGGAACTGTTGGACGGCGACAATTCACCCAAAGTCAGCAGTGATCTGCGCAAGGTCGCGCGCGACTGTGCGGGATCCGCGTTGGAACAGATTGAAGAGGTGCTGGAACTTGCGTTGCACGACGCGGTTGACGTGTCCGAAGTGATCTTGACGTTCTTTCCGCTAGAGGTGGCGCGCATTATTGTTGAACAATCGCAATCCCTTGCCGCGGCGAACCACACCGCGCTTGTGCTGACCTTTGACCCCGTCCTGTCGGAACCTATGCTGGGAAATCGGCGCGCTTTTCGCAGTGCATTGGCGAACCTGATTGGAAATGCGATCAAATTCACCAAGAATGGCCATATCACGGTAAACCTAATCCCCTCCCCCGATATAGGCGGCAGTATGCGTGTCGAAGTGCGGGATACAGGCATTGGGATAGAACCACATCAAATGGCGCGGATTTTTGAGGATTTTGAAACCGTATCGGACCCCGAGGCGCATAATTTCGAGGCCTCTGGTCTGGGTTTGGGTATCGTGCGGCGCGCCGTGGGGTTGATGGGGGGGGTGCTGCGGTTGACCAGCACATTCGGGCAGGGCAGTTGTTTCTGGTTCGACATTCCGCAACGATCTGCCCTGTTGCTCATGCAGGGTCGGGCAGACTTTGGCGCGACAGCAGCTATGGCGCCGGCGTTGTCCGTTCTTGTGGTGGATGATAACGCAATCAACCGTTTGCTTTTGGCGCAAATGCTGGAAAGACTGGGGCATCGGGTGGACATGGCAACGGATGGTGTCGGTGCGGTTGATGCAGCAGGCGCGCGGCGCTATGATCTGATCTTGATGGATATCAATATGCCCGAAATGAACGGCGTTGAGGCCACGCGAAAGATACGGGCGGGCGGGATCAATGCGGATGTGCCGATTATGGGGGTCACGGCCAATGCCCATCCGACCGACCTTGCGACGTTTGTCGTGGCGGGGTTGAACTGCACGCTGATAAAACCGATCACGTCTGGGGCATTGGCGCTGCAAATTCGGGATTTAATGCGGCCAAATGAACGGCCACAACCCCTGTCGAAATTAGACAAAACGCACCCGCTTGTGTCGTTAGAAAGTTTTCAGGATTTGCGCGATGCGATGGCCCGTGTCGATTTTCTTTCAATTGTGCGGACAGCGCTTGGGGATGCAAGCCTTGCGCTTGCAGCGGTTTCATCGCCCAGCCCAGATATAGCGGATCAAATTCACCAAGCCGCAGGTTCTGCCGCAATGATTGGCGCAAAACGGCTGCATATGTTATTATGCGCGCTAGAAGATGCGAGCCGCGCGGGTCAGCAGGCTGATATGACAGTCCTGTTAGAGGCAGCGATCGCCACACAACAAGACACGGATGCCTGGTTTCGGATCGCGCTGAGCGAGAGTTAAAACCCCAAATCGTTTTAAAACAGACAGATTGCGTCAGATATCTTTCGATCAACCATCAAGTGAAAGATAGCTGATTACGGCTTTTGCGTTGCGGGTTTTGTCTGTTTTTAATGATAGCAAAGACTATGGACGACAAAGAATCACTTGATAGCTTTGTTAGGGGGCAACGTGAATATGCACCTTAATTCAGCGCTCGATCTGTGAATTCGAATCGCGCCCACTGCTTATTATCTGATGCTCAAACGGTGCGGTAACACCCGTTAGCTTGTCTGCAATCACGATATCAATCTGACGCCCGCCATACGCGCCGCAGACAGACATCGGGGATCGCAAAAGCACCTGTTTTGCGTGCTGACATCCATCCCAATGAAAACCGATCAAATATGCATATGCAGCAGGGCTGATACATGGCCCTTGCCGTCTGTGCCAAAGGAATTGACATGACAACGCTGACAGTTGGCCCAACATTCTATCCCACGATTGGCGACGCTATGGCTGCGGCCGTGGCAGGCGATACAATCGTTTTGGGGGCAGGTTACAGCAACGAGACGGCGATGGTGACCAAAAATGGGATTACCATTGATGGCGGGGGCAGTTCGGTTGGGATCACCCTGCATTTGGCGGTGGGTGTGACAGGTGTGCATCTGGGCGGGTCGGCCCCGATAAACGTGCTCGACACGGTTGGCGATACGGTTATCGCAGGCAACGCGGGCAGCAACGTCATCACCGTGACAGGTGGCACCGACATTGTGGACGGCGGTTCGGGGATCGATCGGCTGATCGTGGATTACCGCAAGGCGACAACGGCGGTGATCGGCGACACCACCTCGGGTTTTTCGGCGGCGGGCCATGGCAGCGTGACCGTCGCAGGGATTGAAGAGCTTACCATCCTTGCGGGATCGGGCAACAACAGTCTGACGCTGGGGGCAGGCGACGACAAGTTCACGGCCACAGGTCACGGCGTGAACACAATCCTTGCGGGCGAAGGCAACAATACCATCGTCACAGGGGGCGGGGCTGATGGCGTCACCGTCGGCAGCGGCAATGATACACTTGTTTTGGGCGACGGCGTCAACACCATCACGGGGCTTGCAGGAGATAAAATAATCATCACGGGCGCAGGTGCAGACACCATCACCTTGACCAGCGGCAACAATCAGATTGACGCAGGGGACGGGATTAACACCATCACCGCGACGTCGGGCAACAACCATATCAGCACGGGGGCCGCGGCTGATACGATCACCGTCACCTCTGGCAACAATGCAATCTGCGCGGATGGCGGTGTGAACACGATCACAGCCACGGGCGGCGACAACCAAATTAGCACTGGGGATGATGCGGATACTGTCACTGTCACGGGCGGCAATAATGCGATCTATGCAGGAAATGGCGTAAACACCATCACCGCCACCTCGGGCAACAATATCATCATCACAGGAACTGATGCCGACACAGTCACTGTGACGGACGGATCAAACTTTATCGCCGTCGGAAATGGCGTCAACACCGTCACCAGCGGCGCGGGCAATGATACGGTCATCTCTGGCGTCGATACCGATACCATCGTCACGGGCGGCGGCAATGATGTCATTGTGGTCAAAGGCGGTCTGGACGCGGTCACGGCAGGGACTGGAACGGACACATTGGTTGTCGATTATACGTCCGCGACCCATGCCGTTGTGACGGGCCTCCTCGCGGGGACCGAAATTACGGGCTATGCTGGGGTCATTTCGCAAGGCGCGTCAGGCACTGTCACATTTTCGGGGATCGAGAATTTCGACATAACCTCGGGCAGCGGCAATGATGTGATCACCACGGGGAACGGGAACGACACCCTCAATTCTGGCACGGGCAGCGATATTGTCCAAGGCGGCGGCGGGTCAGATTATATCTATGGCAACGCGGGGGATACCATCGACGGCGGGGATGGTACCGATACACTGAACCTGTTTGGTGCAGGCCCTTACAGTATTTTCTATGACCCGCTGAACAGCGAAAACGGCGTTGTCACGTTTTTGGACAGCCAGTTGCATGCGACGTTTACCAATATCGAAAGCATCGTAAATGTGGCGCCGCCGCCACCGATTTTGGTGCCTGACCCTGCGGATTGCCCCCCGATTGTGGCCTGCTTTACGCTGGGCACGATGATTACTACCCCCACAGGCGTCACCAAAATTGAGTCCCTTAAAAAAGGCGATTTCGTTTGGACGCGCGATCATGGCTATAAGCCGATCCTTTGGATTGGCACCCAAATCATGTCGGGTCAGGTGTTGCGCGATGATCGCACGCTGCAACCGATTATGATCCAGTCAGGCGCGCTGGGCGAAGATTGTCCAAGCCGCGACATGATGGTGTCACCGCAGCATCGCATCTTGTTGACAGGTGCGCGGGCGGAGCTTTTGTTTGGCGCAGGCGAAGTTTTGGTCAAGGCAAAACATCTGGTGTCGCAACCTGGAATTGATGTCATGGCCTTGACCGAAGTGACCTATGTGCATCTTATGTTTGACAAGCACGAGATTATCCTTGGTGACGGCGCATGGAGCGAAAGTTTCCAGCCAAGTGACCGCAGCATCTCTGGGTTGGACGCAGAACAGCGCCAAGAATTGGATATGATCTTTCCCGAAATTACCTTTGGCCATGATTTCGGCCAATATGACGCCGCGCGCCTGACCCTAAGATCGCATGAGGCCAAGGTTTTTCTGGCTGCTTAGCCATTTCAAAAGGGCCTGAACGCGGGGCCGCGTCTGGAAAAACGGTTGCTTTTGCGCAGGTATGCGGCAAATCGATCCAAAATAGGGGCATCAATCCCCCTAAGGGGCGAAAAAGCCACAACTTATGCTGATAATTTCGGCCCACAGCGCGGTTTTTCTGGACCAAAGCGGTGCATCTGGTTATCTTGTCTCAGAACGGGGCGAAATGATCCCGATAAGAGGCAGACATGGCTTTTCCTGAGCGGTTCTCGAACCTGCCAGATTATGCGTTTCCGCGTTTGCGGAAACTGTTGGATCACCACCCCGCAGGCGGTGATCCCATTGCCATGACCATTGGCGAACCGCGTCATGCGATGCCCGATTTTGTCGGTCCGATTTTGTCGGAAAACTTGGGCGGTTTCGCGGTTTATCCGCCCAATGACGGCACGCCAGAATTGCTGTTGGCGATTTCGGGATGGTTGGCGCGGCGCTATGATATCAGCGTTTCGCAGGATCGTTTGATGGTGCTGAACGGCACGCGGGAAGGGTTGTTTAACGCCTGCATCGCGCTTTGTCCTGAAACCAAGCGTGGCAAAGCTCCTGTGGTTTTGATGCCCAATCCGTTTTATCAGGTTTATGCCGTCGCCGCGCTGACTGTGGGGGCAGAGCCGATCTACGTGCCTGCCACTGCAGCGACGGGGTTTTTGCCCGATTATGCCAGCCTTTCGGCAGATATATTGGACCGCGTGGCGATTGCCTATTTGTGTTCCCCCGCAAATCCCCAAGGCGCGGTCGCCAGTCGTGATTATTGGGTCAATCTGCTGGAGTTGGCCGAAAAGCATGATTTCATCATCTTGGCGGATGAGTGCTATTGCGACATTTGGCGCAGCACCGCACCCGTTGGCGCTTTGCAAGTTGCCGCAGAGATGGGCGCGAACCCTGAACGTGTCTTTGCCTTTCATTCGCTGTCCAAGCGGTCCAACCTGCCCGGTCTTCGGTCGGGTTTTGTGGCAGGCGGCGCGCTGGGCGTGGCGCGTATCCGACAGTTGCGGGCCTTTGCGGGTGCGCCCTTGCCTTTGCCAATCCAAAAGGTGTCCGAAGCCGCGTGGAATGATGAAGCCCATGTGGTGCAAAACCGCGCGCTATATCAGGATAAATTCCGCGCGGCGGATCAGATTTTTTCAGGTCTTCAGGGCTTTTCATGCCCCGAAGGCGGCTTTTTCCTGTGGTTGCCTGTCGCAGATGGCGAAGAGGCGGCGCTCAGGGCTTGGGTGCAAACAGGGGTCAGGGTTTTGCCTGGCGCCTATTTGTCGCGCGACGTGGCGGGCGACAATCCAGGAAAATCTTATATCAGGGTGGCCCTTGTGGCCCCAATAACAGAAATGCAGCACGGGCTGATACGCCTGCGTGACTGCCTTTATAGTTAAGGACAGCAGATGGCATCCTATCAAACACGCCAACGCGAACCTCTTTTGGATCAAGACACCGCCGCCATGTTGGAACGGCGCGGTCGCGAATTGGTGGGCATTGGTCTGTTGATCTTAGCGCTGTTGTTTGTGATGATGTTGGGCAGTTATTCTGCGTCTGACCCTGGCTGGATGGTCGCCACCGAAGACCCCGCCGCCAATATGCTGGGCCGTTTCGGCGCGGCCTTTGCCTCGACATTGATCATCATCGGCGGCACGGGTGTTTGGTCGATTCCTGCAATTTTGCTGGTCTGGGGGCTGCGGTTTTTAACCCATCGCGGGGCAGAGCGTGTGGTGCAACGCGCCATGTTCGCCGTCATCGCCATAGCGATCAGCTGTCTTTATGCGACCACTTTGCACCCCTCGGACGCTTGGGTTCAGGCGCATGGATTTGGTCTGGGTGGTTTGTTTGGCGAGACCTTTATGGGCACTCTTTTGGGAATTATGCCCACCAGCGCCAGTTTCGCGATCAAGTTTCTGTCACTGACGACGGGGGTTATGCTGCTGGCCTCAATGGCCTTTGTGATGGGGTTTGATCGTGGTGAACTGACCGCGCTGCGTCGATTTTTGCTGGGTGGCCTCGTGGGCAGTTACGCAACCTTAGTGGGGGCGGGGACGTCAGGCGTCGCAACGGCGCGCGGTTATGTCAAGGATCGCAGTCATGCGCCCAATCCGATGGATACGCAGGGCCGTCACAAATCCCTTGACGCTGACCGCCGATATGGCACGGCTGACATGACGGCAAGTGCTCCCCCGATGTTTGCGCGGCGCCCTGAACCTGCAATGATGCGCCCCGAACCACACCCCGCCGAGTCCAAAGGCTTGTTCGGCCTTTTGGCAAACCCCATCGCCCGCAACTATACGCCCGAGCCAGAGTTGATCGAACAAAATCCCTGCTTTGATGATCTTGCGGCCCCTGATGATGATCGGCTGAAATCGCGTATCACCGATGCGGTGCGCCACCGCGCCGCCAATCCACTGCCACGCAAGTCTGAACCCCCCTTGGCGCGCCGTCCATTGATTGCGGACACGCGCCCCACTTTGTCCAGCGTTATGCCCAAGATGCCACCAGACGTGGCACCTGTGCTGCCACCTGTGATGCCCCGTGCCTCGCACGACTTTGGCCCCATTTCGCAAGATCACGAAGGCTATGAAGGAAACTGGGTTCCCGATCATCTCTATGACAGAGATGATGATCGCGGCTTTGATATTCAAGATTATGCGCCGACACCTGCACCGCGCATGGCCCCCATGCCCGAAGAGCGCCGCCCCGTGGTGCAACCCAGCGCCAAGAAACCTATCGCGCCATCCCGCCAAGCGATAGCCGAGTCGCAACCCCGCCTGCGCTTTGACGAGGCGGCCCCGCAGTATGAACTTCCGCCTTTGTCTTTGCTGACCAATCCATCGACTGTGCAGCGCTATACCCTGTCGCATGAGGCGCTGGAAGAAAACGCGCGGATGCTGGAATCGGTTCTGGATGATTACGGCGTCAAGGGCGAGATTGTCTCGGTCCGCCCTGGGCCTGTGGTGACCATGTATGAATTGGAACCCGCGCCTGGGTTAAAGGCAAGCCGCGTGATTGGTCTGTCGGATGATATCGCGCGGTCTATGTCGGCCCTATCTGCGCGGGTGTCGACTGTGCCGGGCCGCACCGTGATCGGCATTGAATTGCCAAATGCCACCCGCGAAAAGGTGGTTTTGCGCGAAATTATTTCCGCCCGCGATTTTGGCGACAGTGCGATGCGCCTGCCGCTTGCACTGGGCAAGGATATCGGCGGCGAGCCGATTATCGCCAACCTTGCCAAGATGCCGCATTTGCTGATTGCAGGCACCACGGGGTCGGGCAAATCGGTGGCGATCAACACGATGATCCTGTCCTTGCTGTATAAACTGTCGCCCGAAGAATGCCGCCTGATTATGATTGATCCGAAAATGCTGGAACTGTCGGTTTACGACGGCATCCCGCATCTTTTGTCCCCCGTTGTGACCGACCCGAAAAAGGCCGTGGTGGCGCTGAAATGGGTCGTCTCGGAAATGGAAGATCGCTATCGCAAAATGTCCAAAATGGGCGTGCGGAATATCGAAGGGTATAATGGCCGCGTCCGCGAAGCCCTTGATAAAAATGAAATGTTCCGTCGCACCATTCAGACAGGCTTTGATGAAGACACGGGCGAGCCGATCTTTGAAACCGAAGAATTCCAGCCCGTCACCATTCCCTATATCGTGGTGGTGGTCGATGAGATGGCCGATCTGATGATGGTCGCGGGCAAGGAGATCGAGGCCTGTATTCAACGTCTGGCGCAGATGGCGCGGGCGTCGGGCATTCATTTGATTATGGCGACACAGCGCCCGTCAGTCGATGTTATCACAGGCACGATCAAAGCAAACTTCCCGACACGCATTTCCTTTCAAGTCACCAGCAAAATCGACAGCCGCACGATTTTGGGCGAACAGGGGGCGGAACAACTGCTGGGCATGGGCGATATGCTGTTCATGGCAGGCGGCGGGCGGATCAACCGCATCCACGGCCCGTTTGTATCGGATGAAGAGGTTGAGGAAATCGTCAACCATCTGAAATCCTATGGGCCGCCGAAATATATGTCAGGCGTGGTGGATGAGGCCGAAGAGGCCGCCGACGAGGTGGCCGCCATGCTGGGCGAAGGCGGCGATGACAGCCTATACGATCAAGCCGTGGCGATCGTCGCCAAAGACCGCAAATGCTCGACCTCTTATATCCAACGCAAATTGGGGATTGGGTATAATAAAGCTGCGCGGTTGGTCGAACAGATGGAAGAAAATCTGGTCGTCACCACCGCGAACCATGTAGGCAAGCGGGAGATATTGTTGCCAGAGCATTAGGGCAGCACTTCACCACCTATTGATTGCTGGGGGGATGCATCCCCCCGCGAAACCGCCTATATTCCCTGCATGAACATCCGTATCGCCCTATTGGCCCCGCTTGCCCTGATTGCCGCGCCTGCTTTTGCAGATCCTATTCCTTTGGCGGATCTGTCGGCCTATATGAATTCCGTCACCACGGCCGAGACGGATTTTACCCAAGTCAACGCCGATGGATCGGTGTCTTTGGGCAAGATTTATTTGCGCCGTCCGGGGCGGATGCGGTTTGAATATGCGCCGCCAGATGCCAGTTTGGTGCTGACCTCGGCGGGGACTGTGGCGATTTTTGATGCGAAATCCAATCAGCCGCCCGAACAATATCCCTTGTCGCGCACGCCGCTCAGCCTGATTTTGGATGACAAGATCAATCTGCAAACGGCGCGGATGGTGACTGGCTATACGCAGGTTGACAATGCCACCCAAGTCATTGCCCAAGACCCCAATCATCCCGAATATGGCAATATAGCCCTGATGTTCACTGCCAATCCGATCACTTTGCGGCAATGGGTGATCACGGATGATCTGGGTCAGCAAACGACGGTGATCTTGGGCGGATTGACCCAAGGGATCGATTATCCGCCCAGCCTGTTCAGCATCGATCAGGAAATCGCCAAGCGTAATCCCTGATCAACGCCGACAAGTTGCCAATTGCTGGGCATACATATCTGACCGCGATTGGGTATTTGCCGCCACATCCAGCAGCCATGCTTTGCCGTTGTGACTGCCGTTGGCGAAACCTGTGCGGCCCTCATGATAGGCCAGATATTGCGATCGCGCGTCGTATTTAGATACGCCCAGCTTTTCAGTTGTCCCGTTCATATACCAGCCCATAAAGTCGGTGGCGTCCGAAATGCGGTCGCGCCGTGCACCCATGCGGCCTTGCTCGCGGCGATAGTCATCCCAAGTTCCGTCCAGCGCCTGCGCATAGCCGTAAGCACTGGATTGCCGCCCCATCGGAATGATCCCCAGCGCATATTGGTGCGGGGTTTTCGCATTGCCGATGAACTTGGATTCTTGATAGATCGCCGCCATCTGAACCTGCATGGGTATGCCCCAGCGCTGTTCGGTCTTGGCCATTGCTTTTTGATAGGTTGGGCGTTGGCGTAGGATGGAACACGCGTCATCCAAATTGCGTGGCGCCGAAAAGTTGCCCCCCCCGCATGAAGCGAGAAGCAAAAGACAAACTGCGGCGCGAAGAAGTCTGCTCATGTGCCCCTCGCTTTTTATTTTGGGAAATATTAGCTTAAATGGGATGGTTTGCCAACTCTGCTGTGGGGGTCTCAGGCGGAATTCCCAGCCCTATCGGCGGATTTCCGTCAAAAGACTGGGGCAAAACAGTCGACAGACTGTTTCCATTTCGGACGCCTAACGTGATAGACACAGGGTCGTTCGGACTTTATCACAAGGAAAGCGGGGGATTTCTATGCTTAAGTCTGCGGCAAAATATCATATCGGGCAGGTGGTTCGCCATCGCTGTCACCCATTTCGCGGTGTGGTGTTCGATGTGGATGCCCTGTTTTCCAATACTGAGGAATGGTATCGCCAAATTCCCGAAGACAGCCGTCCCGCCCGCGATCAGCCGTTTTACCATTTGCTGGCCGAAAATGGGCAGTCTTACTATGTTGCCTATGTTTCGGAACAAAACTTGGTTCCCGACGCTGCAGCAGGCCCCGTCACACATCCTGATTTGCCAGACCTGTTTGGCGATTTTCAAGATGGTCGATACCCGCTGCAATTTCAGCTAAATTGATTGATTTCTTTTGGCAAAGCTCACCATTCGCTAACCATTCGCCCCTAAATTAAAACCTATGGGTTAGCAGTGGGGACGGTTTATGGAATTGCACGCAGAAAAATTTGACGATGTTTTGATAATCCGCGCTGTGCAAGATCGGATTGATGCGGCCTGTGCCATCCGATTTAAGGATAAGATGCGGGAAATGACGCAAAGTGATGCAAAACGCGTCATTCTGGATATGTCGCAGATCGCGTTTATCGACAGCTCTGGTTTGGGGGCCATCGTTGCCGTGATGAAGGCGATCGGTCCTGGGCGCAAATTGGAACTGTCTGGTCTGACCCATACGGTGCAAAAGGTGTTTCGCCTGACACGAATGGACACGATTTTTCAAATCCACGAACGGCTGCCTGTTGGCTTGGCCAAGGCGGGATAGCGCATGATGAACATCGCCCGAAGCGCGGATTTCGAATTGGCAGACGTTACCATCGCGGCAGATTTTCTATCGGTGCGCCATGGGTTGCAGCATTTATTCAATCAAGATCCGCTGGCGGATTTATCAGAAGAAAGTCGTGACCATTCGGAAATCGTTCTGGCAGAGGTTTTGAACAACATTGTCGAACACGCCTATTGCGGGGCCGATGGTCAGATAAAAATCTCTGTCACCTGTCAGTGTGGATTTTTGGATATTCGCATCATTGATGGTGGGCGGCCTATGCCCGACCTTAAGCTGCCATCGGGGGAATTATGCCCCATGTTTGATGGACAAGACCCGCCAGAGGGTGGATTTGGCTGGTTCTTGATCCGCAGTTTGACGCAGGATTTGCACTATCAGCGGGTCCAAGATCAAAACATTTTGCAATTTCGCTTGGCGCGCTGACTTGGATTTTCTGCGGCTTTGTGGCTATGTTATAGGGCGCGCAACACAGGATCCCCAATGCAAAGTCTAGGCGACACAATTCTGGCCCTGACGCTGGGGGAAACCGACGCGGTGGCATTAATGGCCACCATCGCCTGCGAGGTGCATCATGCCCATCCCTTTGCGGATTGGACGGGGTTTTACCGCGTTGTGGCACCTGAATTGTTGAAAATCGGCCCCTATCAAGGTGGGCACGGCTGTTTGGTGATCCCGTTTTCGCGGGGGGTCTGCGGGGCCTGCGCGCGCACGGGGCAGGTGCAATTGGTGCCTGATGTCGATGCCTTTCCAGATCATATTGCTTGTGCAAGCAGCACGCGGTCTGAATTGGTTCTGCCCGTTTGGAACGGTCAGGGGCAGCTTTTGGGTGTCTTTGATTTGGACAGCGATACGCCTGCCGCCTTTACCGATGATGATGTCGTCTTTTTCACCGATCTTTTGGCGCAGGTCTTTGCCAAGGCCGTTTGATCAATGTCCTTGATCTTACCCTGCATTGGCGGGAAACAAGGGAAAACAAACAGGAGACGGAAATGGCCAAAATCACCCTTTTGGACGGCGGCATGGGACAGGAACTTGTGGCGCGTTCGGGCGATGAGCCGACGCCGCTGTGGGCGACGCGGGTGATGCTGGATCACCCGGGCATGGTGCGTGACATCCATCTGGATTATTTCAATGCGGGCGCCAGCCTTGCGACAACCAACACCTATGCGATCCATCATGACCGCCTGATTGGGTTTGACTTGGACGTGATGTTCCACGCCCTGCATCTGCGCGCCCTGTCCGAGGCGCATGAGGCCCGCGGGGCGGCGGGGCACGGCATGATTGCAGGCTCCATGGGGCCACTGATTGCATCCTATCGCCCAGAGGTGACGCAACCCATCGCCGATGCGACCGAAAAATACGCCGAAATCGCGCGTATTTTGGGGCCGCATATCGATATGATTCTGTGCGAAACCATGTCATCGGTGGATATGGCGATGGGGGCTGTGGCGGGCGGGCAGGCATCTGGGAAACCTGTTTGGCTGTCGATCAGCGTCGATGATCATAACGGCAACGTGTTGCGATCAGGCGAGCCGATTGCCGATCTGGCCCGCGTTTTGGCAGTGCATCCTGTGGCGGCGATCTTGGCGAATTGTTCTGTCCCCGAGGCGATGGGGGATGCAATGCGGGGGCTTAGCGCGCTGGGCAAACCCTTTGGGGCCTATGCCAACGGCTTTACGCATATTTCGCAGAATTTTTTGAAAAATGCCCCCACAGTGCGGGAATTGACCCATCGCCATGATCTAACCCCCGAAAAATATACGGAATTTGCCATGGGTTGGATCGCGCAAGGTGCCACAATTGTTGGTGGCTGCTGCGAGGTGGGGCCTGCCCATATCCGACATCTTGCCGATACTTTGCGCGCTGCGGGGCATCAGATTGCC
The DNA here is from genome assembly GCA_040398785.1 of Cypionkella sp. Taxonomy (GTDB): domain Bacteria; phylum Pseudomonadota; class Alphaproteobacteria; order Rhodobacterales; family Rhodobacteraceae; genus Cypionkella. The sequence goes on from JBBATJ010000005.1 coordinate 232,009, forward strand.
TGAGTTTGACTATCGCCCGCCAGATGTGCCCTTGGACATTCTGTATCAAGACGCGCAGATCATTGTGGCGAACAAACCTGCGGGGCTGCTGTCGGTGCCTGGCAAGTTGGCGGGGCGACAGGATTGTTTGACCACCCGTTTGCAAGCGGCGTTTTGGGATGCGCTGTTGGTGCATCGCTTGGATTGTGACACATCGGGTGTCATCATCTATGCCCGCACCAAACAGGCCCAAGGGTTTTTGGGGCAGGAATTCGAAAAACGCCGCACGGCCAAGGCCTATATCGCGCGGATTTGGGGGCGGCCTGACGGCGATCAGGGGCATATCGATCTGCCCCTATGCACCGATTGGCCAAACCGCCCGCGCCAGATGGTCGACCATGCGAATGGTCGCGCGGCCCAAACCGACTGGGTAATTTTGGACAGCGATGGGCTGACCAGCCGTGTGGCCTTGACGCCATTGACGGGACGCAGTCATCAGTTGCGGGTGCATATGCTGGCGCTGGGGCATCCGATTTTGGGCGATCCGATCTATGCCACGGGGTCGGCGTTGGATTATCCCAGATTGATGCTGCACGCAGAAACCTTGGGATTACATCATCCTGCCACTGGGGAATGGATGACATTTTCCGCCCCCGTGCCGTTTTAGAATGCTACGGCTACCGCGCAGTTTCTGGACATGAAATTGTTAACTATACTTGATTATGATCTGCACATCTTGAAAAGGAACGCTCGATGCTGCGCCAAATCATTGCGCCACGTTATCTGACCCTGACGGGATCATTTCTGTCGATGCTGATCTTTGGCGGGTTGGCCGCGATTTACCGATCTGATGCGCTGATCCTGGTCACATTGGCATTTCTGGCGCTGTCGGCGGTTGGTCTGCATGATCTGTTCCAAACCCGCCACGCGATTTTGCGCAATTATCCGATCATGGCGCATATGCGGTTTTTGCTGGAATCCGTGCGGCCTGAAATGCGGCAGTATTTCTTTGAGGGCGAAAAGGACGGCGCACCCTTTCCCCGCGATAAGCGCGCCATTGTGTACCAGCGTGCCAAGAAACAGTTGGACAAGCGGCCTTTTGGCACGATGTATGATGTCTATCAGGATCAGTTTGAATGGCTGAACCATTCGATGGCCCCCAAACCTGCGTCCAGTTTGGATGCCATGCGCACGGTGATTGGCACGGGCGCGCAGGCCTATGCGGCGTCTTTGTTGAATATTTCCGCGATGTCCTATGGTGCGATCAGTGCCAATGCCATTCGCGCGCTGAACAAAGGGGCCAAGGCGGGTGGGTTTTTCCATGACACGGGCGAGGGCGGCGTTTCCCCCTATCACCGCGAATTTGGCGGCGATTTGGTCTGGGAATTGGGGTCTGGATATTTTGGTGCGCGTCGCGCGGACGGCGGGTTTGATGCGGCGAAATTCGCCGAGGCGGCGGCCGATCCGCAGATTAAAATGGTCGAATTGAAACTATCCCAAGGCGCGAAACCTGGGCATGGCGGCGTGCTGCCTGCCGCTAAGGTTTCGGCGGAAATATCGGCCATTCGGGGCGTGCCGATGGGTGTTGATTGTGTGTCCCCCGCGCATCATTCGGAATTTTCAACGCCGATTGGGTTGTTGGAATTTGTCGCCAAAATGCGCGATCTGTCGGGCGGTAAGCCTGCGGGGTTCAAGCTGTGCATCGGTCATCGGTGGGAATTTATGGCGCTGTGCAAGGCGATGTTGGAAACGGGGATCACCCCCGATTTCATCGTCATTGACGGGAAAGAGGGCGGCACGGGCGCGGCCCCCTTGGAGTTTATGGATCACGTGGGGATGCCGCTGCGCGATGGTCTTAGTTTTGTGCATAATGCGCTGATCGGTGTGGGTCTGCGGGATCGGATCAAACTGGGCGCGTCGGGCAAGATCACTTCGGCCTTTGACATGGCGCGGGTGATGGCCCTGGGCGCGGATTGGTGCAATTCGGCGCGCGGGTTTATGTTCGCGGTGGGCTGCATTCAGGCGCAATCTTGTCATACCGACAAATGCCCCACGGGGGTCGCGACCCAAGACCCCGCCCGCCAGCGCGCGTTGGTGGTGCCAGATAAGGCGCTTCGGGTGGAAAATTTCCAGCAAAATACGCTGATTGCGTTGACGGAATTGGTCGCGGCGGCTGGGCTGTCGCATCCATCCGAACTGCGGCCCGCGCATTTCCTGCGGCGCGGCACGGCGGATACAGTCATCACCTATGACCAGCAATACGAGCCGATGTTGCCGGGCGAGTTGCTGGGCCCGCATGATCTGACGACGGTGATGGGGCAGGCCTATGCGGCGGCATCAGCCCGCAGTTTTGCCCGATTTGGTTAGCGCAGCCGTTTTTCAAGGCGCCGCAACACCAAACTGAGCGCGATGGTCATGGTCAAATACACCAGCGCCACCACATTATACGTCTCGAAATATCTAAAATTGCCCGCAGCGGTGACTTTGCCCAGTTGGGTGATGTCCGATACGCCCAAAACAGACACCAAGGACGAATCCTTGACCATCGCAATGAAATCATTGCCCAAGGGCGGTAGGATTGTGCGAAAGGCCTGCGGGAAAACGATATGGCGAAAGCGTTGCCAGCCGTTCAGACCCAGCGCCTTGGCGGCCTCAATCTGACCTGCCGCAACCGATAAAAGACCCGCGCGAAACACCTCGGCCAAAAAGACGGAATAGGCGATGGTCAGCGCGATCACTGCCCGCGCAATCAGGGGAAAGTCGCGGGTTTTCCACGGGTCAAGGCCAAACCAGCCCCCCAACCAATTCACCGCAATCACCAGCGCGGGGGCGGCGGCAAAGGCGATGTATAACAGCAAAACCATGATCGGCACACCGCGCACCACCTCGATGTAAAACCGCGTGATTTGGCGCAGGGCGATGAACCGCGACATCCCTGCAAGGGCCAGTAAAAGCCCCAAAAGACAGGCCGACCCATAGGCAACCACCGTGACCGTGATGGTGACGCCAATGCCCTTGACCAAGGTGGCCATGACATCGGCGTAAATCTGGTTCGCCCAGACCAGATAAAACAGCCAAAGGCCAATGGCGACCAGCGCCATCAGCCAATAGGGACGATCCTTGTCCATCAACACGCGTTCCTTGGGCGCTTATTGCCCCATTTTGTAATCAAGGAACCATTTCTTATTCAGGGCATCAAAGGTTCCATCGGCTTTCAACGCCGCAATCGCCGCATTCATCGGCGCGACCCATTCCGACCCTTTGGGGAAGATGAACCCAAAATCTTCGGTGCCCAGTTTTTCGCCAATGATCTTCAGTCCGCCGTTTGACGCCTCAACATAGCCCGCGCCCGCCGTGCCATCGGTCAGGATCAAATCCACATCGCCCGATTTCAGCGCCTCAACCGTCGCGCCAAAAGTTTCCAGCAGTTTGATCCGTGGGTTCGCCTCATTGCCGTCCAGCACGTTATAGACACCGACATAGAACGGCGTGGTGCCGGGTTGTGCGGCCATCAATAGTTCTGGATTTGCGGCAAAGCTTTTCGCATCGGTAAATCGGGTTTCATCGCCGCGCACCAGCATAACCATTTCCGACGTCATATAGCTGTCGGAAAAATCAACCTTTTCTTTGCGGTCGTCTTTGATGGTGATGCCCGTCATGCCCATGTCAAACTGACCCTCGGACACCGCAGGGATCATGGCATCCCACGAGATATTTTCATATTTCACTGTGATGTTCAGCCGTTTTGCAATCTCGGCAAGGGCGTCATATTCCCAACCAACCGCCTTGCCGTCCTTGTCCAGAAATTGCAGCGGCGGATAGGCGTTTTCGGTGACAATGGTGATTTCCTTGCCGCCCAGATCGGGCAGATCAGCGGCAAAAGCAGCGGGGGCAAGCAAAGTCAGGCCCAAAAGGGCGGCGGTCAGTTTCATGATACTCTCCTGAAAAGATGATGTGGCAGTATTTCGCCAGTTTCGCGCCCCTGCAAGGGAATTTATGCACTGTTTTTCGTGCTGGTGGTGACATAATTACACGACAGATCGCGGCTGGACAAAGACCAACTCCACCCTAATGGGTTGAAAACCATACCCTTTTTGTCGACAGGCGTCATGCCTGCGCGGCGCAAAAGATCGTATAATTCATCAGGCGTGATGAATTTCGCCCAATCATGCGTGCCTTTTGGCAACCAGCGCATGACCCATTCCGCGCCGATGATTGCCATAACAAAGCTTTTTGCATTGCGGTTCAGCGTTGAGCAAACCATCAACCCATTCGGTTTCAACAAGGCATGGCAGGCGGTCAGATAGGCAAGGGGGTCGGACACGTGCTCGACCACCTCCATATTCAGGACCACATCGAATTGCTCGCCTGCATTGGCCAAATCCTCGGCGGTGGTGTGGCGGTAATCAATCGTCAGGCCAGATTGTTCCGCGTGGACTTGCGCCACGGGGATATTGCGGGCGGCGGCATCCGCCCCAACCACATCCGCCCCAAGCCGCGCCATAGGTTCCGAAAGCAGCCCCCCACCACAGCCAAGATCCAAAATCCGCAGACCCGCAAAGGGCAGTGCGGCGGTCAAATCGCGGTCGTATTCTGCAGCAATTTGATCGCAGATATAGGACAGACGGCAGGGGTTCATCAGATGCAAAGGTTTGAACTTGCCCGTGGGATCCCACCATTCGCTGGCCATGGCTTGGAACTTGGCGACTTCTTTTGGATCGATTGTGTTGGTATTTTTCATCGTGACTCCTTGCGCAACGCGTCTGTCCGTCGCAATCTGTCACCATATATAGGATGATTATGGATCAAGGATCAGGGCAAAAACGCGCAGTTGAATATCTTTATCCGCCGATCGAGCCTTTTGATCAGCGCGTGATGGATATGGGCGATGGGCATCGCATCTATGTCGAACAATGCGGCCGCCCCGATGGGATTCCCGTTTTGGTGCTGCATGGCGGTCCCGGTGGTGGGTGCAGCCCCGCTATGCGACGCTATTTCGACCCTGCGGTGTATCGCGTTGTGCTGTTTGATCAGCGCGGTTGTGGGCGGTCGCGCCCTCATGCGGCGATTGAAAATAACACCACATGGCATTTGGTCAGCGATATTGAGGCGATCCGAAGTGCGCTGGGCATTGAGCGCTTTATCCTGTTTGGCGGCAGTTGGGGGGCGACACTGGCGCTGATCTATGCGATCAGCCATCCCGCACGGGTGCGGCAATTGGTTCTGCGCGGGGTGTTTTTGTCGACGCGGGCGGAACTGGATTGGTTTTACGGCGGCGGGGCGGCGGCGTTTTACCCCGAACTGTGGGCGCGGCTGATAGATCCTATTCCGATGGACGAACGGGACAATTTGATTGCTGCCTATCATCGGCGGTTGTTTTGCGGCGACACAGTTTTGGAAACGCGCATGGCGCAGCTGTGGGCGAATTGGGAAAATGCGCTGGCATCGATCCATTCGGATGGATATTTGGGCACCAGCCCCGCCGATTATGCCCGCGCCTTTGCCCGTCTAGAGGTGCATTATTTCATTAATGGTGGATTTTTGGACCATGACGGTTGGATTTTGCAAAACCGCGACCGAATTGCCCATATCCCCGCCGAGATTGTGCAAGGCCGCTATGATCTGATCTGCCCGCCGATTTCGGCGCATCGTTTGGCGTTGGGCTGGCCTGCGGCCAATCTGCGGCTGATCAATATTGCGGGCCATGCCTTGTCTGAACCTGGGATATCCGAGGCCTTGGTTGCCGTGATGAACGGGCTACGGCCTGAACCCCTCGGGGATGGTATCACGCCCCTCTAACACCAGATCGACCATGCATTGCGCCACTTTGGGGGCCATGCCAAAGCCGATTTTGAAACCGCCATTTGCCACAAAATGCCCTGCACGATTGGGCCAAGCGCCCAAGATCGGCGCGCGGGTTGTAGCGCGGGGGCGCAGACCTGCCCAGCGATCGACCACAGGCGCATCCGCCAGCGCAGGCACGGCGGCCACGGCGCGGGCGTGCAAGGCGTCCAGTTGCGCGTCGGTGGAATGCGGATCATCCCACGTGTTTTCCGACGTTGATCCAATCGCCACAGTGCCGTCGATATGCGGCACGATATGCAAAGCATCGACAAACAGTTGCGGCAGATCAGCCGCTTCATAGCGCACGGATATCGCTTGCCCCTTGACCGCACTGCCCATATTGCGGCCCAAATCGCGCGAAAAATCCATCAGCCCCGCCGCCCCCGTGGCCCAGATCACGGGTCCAATATTGTCGGCCTCGCCCAAAATCACCTCGGCCCCCCGCGCCGTTAACGCCCCCACCAGCGCCGCACAGGCCAAACGCGGATGCAGTCGCGCCGACAGGGTGTCTTCGATTACATAATCCGTTGCAGGTTCCCAATCCCCCGCACGGGGCCGCACCCGCCAGTGGGCCTGACCCTGCCACAGGCTTTGCGCCGTCGCGCCCCGCGCACGCGCCAAATCCATCCCCGCCGCATCAAGCGGCTGTATCCGCCCCAGCCGCGCATAGCCTGTTGGCAGACCAGAGGCCGCCTCGACCCCCGCCCAAAAATCCGCCGCCATAAGCAGACTTTCCAATTGAAACGCCTTTTTTGGGTTCCAATTTTCGGGGACGTGCGGCGATAGCGCCCCCACCGTGCCGCCCGATGATCCCGCGCCGATATGGGCAGTTTCAATCAGCCGCACCTTGGCCCCGCGCAGGATTGCTGCCCAAGCAATCGATAGGCCAAAGATGCCACCGCCCCGCACTGTCATATCTGGCACTGTTATATCTGGCCTTGTCATTTCTGGGCTTCCCCCGCATGGTCCGCGATAACAGGGCATAGAACAAATGATCACCGACGAACAGGGCAGCATTACTTGGCGCGATGGTGTCGTCCCCGTCTCGTCACGGTTTGACGATCCGTATTTTTCGCTGAATGACGGGCTGGCCGAAACGCAGCACGTGTTTTTAGCGGGCAATGATCTGCCTGCGCGGTTGCAGACGGGGTTTCAGATTGCGGAATTGGGGTTCGGCACGGGGTTGAACCTGCTTGCGACCTTGCTGATTTGCCCCCCTGATCTGGCCATTCAATACACCAGTTTTGAGGCCTATCCCCTGACCGCCCCCGACATCGCCCGCGCCTTGGATCATTTTCCATCAGCGCGCGCCGTGGCTGACCCGTTTCTGACGGCTTGGGCGGCGGGCGCGCGGTCGTTTCAACTGGGGCCAATTGCGGTGCAAGTGATGATCGGCGACGCGCGTGAAACTTTGCCTGCTTGGACCAGTCGGGCGGATGCGTGGTTTCTGGATGGGTTTTCCCCCGCCAAAAATCCCGAACTTTGGTCGGATGAGATTATGGAACAGGTGGCCAGAAATACCGCGCGGGGCGGCACCTTTGCCACCTATACGGCGGCGGGTCATGTGCGCCGCGCCTTGTCCGACAACGGATTTGCGGTGGAACGCGTTCAGGGTCACGGCACAAAACGCCATATGAGCAAAGGGGTTAAAATCTGATGCAGGGTAATCGCAGGGGCATTTGGCTGATGATTGCCGCCGTGGCCTCTTTTGCCGCGCAAGACGGGTTTTCGCGGCATTTGGCGGGCAGCTATAACACTTTCATGGTGATCATGATCCGTTACTGGGTCTTTGCCGCCTATGTCATCTTTTTGGCCTTGCGCCGCCCCGAAGGTGTGCGCGCCGCAATCGGATCCACCCGTCTGCCCGCGCATTTTCTGCGCGCGGTGCTGCTGGTGGCCGAGATTTGTTTGATCGTCTACGGATATACGCAAATCGGCCTGATCGAAAGCCACGCGGTATTTGCCATCTGCCCACTGTTGGTTGTGGCGCTGTCTGGCCCGATTTTGGGCGAAAGGATGACGTGGCGGCGCTGGGCGGCCGTTGGCGCGGGGATGATCGGTGTTTTGATCATTCTGCGCCCCAGTTCGGGCGTCTTTGCGGTGGCGGCGCTGTTGCCATTGTCTGCCGCCGTGCTGTTTGCCAGCTATTCCGTTCTAACCCGTCTGACCACCCGCAATGAGCCGACCTTTCCCGCGTTCTTTTGGCCTGGTGTGATTGGCGCGGCGCTGATGACCCCCCTTGGCCTTAGTCATTGGCAGGCGATTTCACAGGGGGATTGGGTGCTGTTGGCGGTTTATGCCAGCATTTCCGTCTTTTCCCATTGGCTTTTGCTGAAATGCTATGAGGTCGCCGAGGCCTCATCCGTCCAGCCCTTTGCCTATTTGCAGATTGTGTTTGTCAGCATCATCGGCATCACCATTTACGGCGAGGTGTTGCAAACCCATGTGGTGATCGGTGCGGTGTTGATTGTGTTTGCGGGGATCTACGCGCTTTTGCAGGAACGCACATGAAAACCGAACAAAATACGCGGCTTGGCATCTATCTGATGATCGCAACGACCATGGTCTTTGCCGTGCAAGACGGGATTTCGCGGCATTTGGTTGCCAATTACAATGTCTATATGGTGGTGATGATCCGCTTTTGGGTCTTTGCGGCCTTTGTGATTGCAATCGCCGCGCGCAGCCCAGGTGGGTTGCGCGCAGCTGTCCGCAGTCATCGCCCCTATGTCCAGATTTTTCGCGGGGTGCTGTTGGTGTTCGAGGTCTGCGTTATGGTCGTGGCCTTTGTCAAATTGGGACTGATCGAAAGTCACGCAGTGTTTACCTGCTATCCGCTGTTGGTCGCTGCAATGTCTGGCCCGTTGTTGGGCGAGCGTGTGGGTTGGCGGCGCTGGACAGCCATTGCGGTCGGATTTTTGGGAATGATGATTATCTTGCGACCTGGGTTTTCTGTGTTTTCTCCGATGGCGCTGTTGCCGTTGTTGTCAGCCTTTATGTTTGCACTTTACAGTTTGTTGACCCGATTGGTGGTGGGGCGCGACAGTGCCGCGGTCAGCTTTTTTTGGACGGGTGTATCTGGTGCGGTGGCCGTCACGCCCTTTGGGATCACGCATTTTCAAATGATGCAGTCTGTGGATTGGATTTGGATGGCGGGCCTGTGTGTGACCGCCCTTATCGGACATTGGCTGTTGATCCGTGCATATTCCGTGGCCGAAGCATCCGCCATTCAGCCCTTTGCTTATCTGCAACTGGTTTTTGTGTCATTAATTGGATTGTTCTTATTGGGCGAAACCTTGCAGGTCAATTTGGTGGTTGGCGGGGCGATTGTGGTCGGTGCGGGAATATTCACCCTGTGGCGTCAAGGTCAGGCGGCCAAGGCATCCCCGCCCTAGGCAAGATTGCCATATTCTCGCCTTTATTTAACGGCGTGACCTGTTGGATCAAACACCAGCATATTTCCAGTTTTGATTCTATGGTGCAACCCTAGCGTTAAAAATGAGATGTGTTTAAATCTTGACGCGAAGATGCGCAATTTGACCGTTCTTGAATTGGAAACAATCCGCCACAGCGCCGATTCATTTGAATCATCTGATCATCAATACCCATATATTTTTAACAGAAATTAATTTTTTCTATTCTTTCGCGTATCAATTTGATATGCGAAAGCAAGAAATTAATATCGTTCTGTCGCCCCGTTGCGCTGCGCTTGGATCGCCAGAATTGCCATATTTTTGACATAATTTGCGTCTGGAGGCTTTTTTGATCGGTCAATTCTGCGCGGCCCATTTGGGAAAACTAAACCCAAAAGTTAAAGTTGACATCCGGTATGTTAATGGAAGCGCGCCTTGGGTTGCGTTGTTATTTCGCCATATAAAGCGACTGGATCCCCAAGTAGTCGCCGGCTCTTGGCTGAACTTCGTTGCCCATAGGGCGGCCATTAATCCCCTGTTTTACCCGAATTTTATGACTGGCCCTGTGCCAGACCCGCAATAGTCGGCGTCCCGCGTTCTGCGTTCGCTAAAATTTATCGTTTTCAAGGAATAACACCATGGCAATTTTTTTCGGCACGAACGGCGCTGACACGATGACGGGCACGAACGCCTCTGACCAATACTATGGCGGGGCGGGCGATGACAGCATCACCACGGGAGGCGGGATTGACGCGGTCAATGCCGGTGACGGCAATGACACGATCAACATGGTTGCCGGTGACAGCGCCTATGGTGATGGCGGCGCAGATGCTTTCAAAATCAGCGCAGGCACCAACCCAAGCCTGAACAACGGATATATCACCATTTACGGCGGATATACGGGGCTGGACGCTGACACGCTGGATGTTGGGGCCTTGGTTGGCGATGGCTGGACCGTGGCCTCGAACGTCATCACCTCAACGGATGGGCAGGCGTCGATTTTTGTTTTGGGCGAAGAGGGATATAATGGCCGCATGACCCTGACCAAGGCCGGGTTCACCCCAATCACCATCGTTTACACCGACATCGAGAAATTTGTGACAGTTGCGCCAATTGCGGGCCCTGTGGACGGAACGGCGGGCGCGGATTCGATGGGCATTGGCTATCGTGATGCGCAGGGCGATCAGATCGACGGCAATGACGGGATCAATGACACGATTTTCGGCGGCGGTGGCAACGACAGCGTCAATGCGGGTCTTGGCAATGATACCGTCGATGGCGGCACGGGCGACGATTTGATCTATGGCAATGCTGGCAATGATGTCCTTAGCGGCGGCGCGGGCAACGATACGATCTTTGGCGGCGATCCCACGGTTGCACCAACGGGGACGCCCATCGGCTATAATTATATCGTCAATGGCTCGTTTGAGGCGGGGTCCACAGGCTGGACGGGCACGGATATTGAGGCGGGCCTGACCGAAAATTCATATTTCGCGAACGGATCGGCCAATACCGTGGCCGAAATTGACGGCAACGCATGTCAAAGCACAGTCATGCAGCAAAGTTTTGCCGTGCAGGGCGCACAAACCGCCGAGGTCAGCTTTCGCGGTGTGTTGCGCAATGATCCCCGCGCGATCATCGGCTGTGATGGCTATCGCGTCGAAGTTCTAAACAGCGCAGGCGCCGTGGTCAACTGTTTGGATGTTTTGCCGCAATCGAAAACCACTTGGGCAAACTATACATTTTCGGTCAATTTCCCAACGGCCGGTACCTACACGCTGCGCTTTACCGAACTGGGCAATGATGACAGCCTTGGCGCCTTGGTGGATGATGTCAAAGTGATCACCACCTCTGGGACGGTGCAGGTTGGCGCAGGGTCGGATGATATCCTAAACGGTGGCGATGGTCACGACGCGCTGTATGGCGGCGGTGGGAATGACACGCTGGATGGCGGCACGGGCAACGATCTGATCTATGCCGATGGCGTCAACAGCACGACCGCAGCGACCTACAGCAGTCTTGTTACCTTGACCAATGTCGACAATTTGCAAGATTCCTGCGCGACCGAGGCAGGCAATTCCCGCGCTGTAGAGTTGGTGCGTTTGGCCAATGGCAAGCTGATCATGATCAGCTCAGAACAGGACACTTGGACGGACGGCATTTCATCCTATCAGATTGATAGTAATCCCAATTCGATCACCTTTGGGCAAATCATCAACCCCACAGGCGGCATTGCAACGGCGACAACGGGCGGCGGGACCACGGATCTTAGCGCCAAGATCAGCAGCTTGACGGAATCTGGCAATGGCGCGGGTTTTGATCGTATTCAGGCCCTAGAGGGGATCACCCTGTCTAATGGCAATACCTTTGTTTACTCGGCCGATGTTAGCCAGTGCACGATTGGCGTGGCCTCGGTCGATGCCAATGGTGTTTTGACAGAAGGCGCGTCTTTGACCACGGCGGTTCTAAACAATGTTTTTGATATTTCCACCACAACGGTGGGCGGCAATGCGTTTTTGATTGCGATTGCGGGCGGCACGTCTGACAGCCTGATCAGCTATGCGATCAACCAAACCACGGGCGCACTGACGCATATTGACCGCGAGATTGACGGCAGCGGCACAGGCGAAAACTATCTTGCGGGCGAAACAGGTCAAGTTACTGGCTTTGTCGAGGCATTTACCAACAGTGCGGGTCAGTCCTTTGTCTTGGCGGCAGGCAACGAAGGTTTGCAAAACGGCATTTCGCTGTGGTCCCTCAGCAGTGCGGGCCAACTGACGTTTCAAAATGCACGCGGCGATGACCAAAACGGCGCGGGTGAGTTTGACGCGCAGGGCAATTCGCTGTCGCGTGATTTGATCCAAACTGTTTGTTCGCAAACGGGTCTGAACGACAGCGCGGCGGCCACCTTTGCGGAAATCGGTGGCAAGACCTATGTCTTTGTGGGCGGCAATGATGATGACATCACGATCTTTCGGATCGATAACGACGCACGCGGCGATGGCACGTTTGATCTGACCTTGGTTGGCCAGATTGATGATGTCACCTGCGATATCAGTTCGTTGATCTTTATTCCTTCGGGCAACAGCGGCACTTTGGTTGTGGGCGGCGAGCAAGATGGATTGCGCTATGCCAGCGTTCTGATCGACGCCTCTGGGGTCGTCACCTTGGACATTGCAGGGCACAAGATTGTTGATGATGCTTGGGATCCAGGTGCCGAACTGATGGACTCTGAGGATATGGCCTATGTCGATGGCGTTCTGGTGTCTGCCTCGGACAATGACAGCGGCGTGGCCGTGATGACCTCAAAGCAAACTGTCCTTACCGCAGCGGTGACCACAGTCGCGGGACAAGGCAATGATTATATCGACGCGGGAACAGGCGATGACACTGCCTATGGCGGCGAAGGCAATGACTCGATGTTGGGTGGCGACGGCAATGACATCTTTTTCGGTGACGCAGGCAATGACACGTTGGATGGTGGATTTGGCAACGACAACCTGAACGCAGGCGATGGCAATGATTTTGTCACCGATGAAACAGTGGGCAACGTCACGGGTGGCGGTGCGGATACGATTGATCTGGGCGCAGGCAACGATACCTTTGTCGGCTGGGGCCAAAATGTGGCTGACACCGATCTGGTCTATGGCGGCGCGGGCGATGACAATATCAACGTGCGCCAATCCTTTGACACCGTTTTTGGCGGCGACGGCAACGATCTGATCCGCACCAATGATGAGGACGCGGCCTATGGCGATTTGCTTTATGGGGATGCCGGCAACGACACAATTTACGGCGCCAATACCAATGACAACCTGTTTGGTGGCGCGGATTCTGATGTTCTTTATGGCGGTGGCAATCAGGACTCTTTGTCGGGCGGTGCCGGCAATGACCAACTCTTTGGCGGCGACGGCAATGACAGCTTGGCGGGCGGCGATGGCAACGACTATATGCGCGGCGACAATGGCAATGACACGCTGATCGGCGGCCTTGGCGATGACGACACTTATGGCGACGATGGCGACGACAGTTTGGTCGGTGGCGACGGCAATGACTTTATGCTTGGCGGTGTTGGGAATGACACCATGGCGGGCGATGCGGGCAACGATGCCATGTATGGCGGCTATGGCAACGATTCTGTGTCGGGCGGCGACGGAAATGACTTTATCGCGGGTGAGTTCGCCAATGACACCATCGATGGTGGCGCGGGCAATGACACGATCTATGGCGGCTCTGAGGATGACCTGATCACCGGCGGCGATGGGGTGGATTCGTTGTTCGGCGATGCTGGCGCGGACACAATCTATAACGGCGCGGGCAGCGATCTGGTCTATGGTGGCGACGGCGCTGATCTGTTGGACGATGCGTCAGGGTTCAATTCTACATCTGACGCCGATACGGTCTATGGCGACGCGGGCAATGATACACTTTGGGGTTCTGCTGCAGGTGATCTTCTGTATGGCGGCGCGGACAACGATCAGTTGGGCGGCGACGGCGGCAATGACACCATGGACGGTGGCCTGGGCAATGACAGCCTTATGGGCGACGCGGGTGATGATCGGTTCTTGCTGACGGGCGTTTTTGGCAACGATACTCTGGCAGGTGGCGAAAATCTGGAAACGCTGGGCGACACTGTCGACGCAAGCAGCCAAAGCGCCAATATCACTCTGACCTTTACAGGCCCCGAGACGGGCACGATCAGCGCGGGCACCTCGACCGCGAATTTTATCCAGATGGAATCGTTCCTTTTGGGCTCGGGCAATGATCTGGTCAATGGCGGCGCGGGCAATGACCGTGTTGACGGTGGCGCGGGCAATGACACCTTCTTTGGGGGGGCGGGCAATGACACGCTGTCGGGCGGTGACGGTGCCGATCTGTTCGTGCATAATCTGGCCCCGACCACCAATGATCGCTATGACGGCGGCGCAGGCAGCGACACACTGCACATCAACGTCACGGCGGCGGAATGGGCAAACCCCGTGTTCCAAACCGATGTGGCAGGGTTCTTGGCGCATATCGCGTCTGGCAGTGCGGCGGATTTCGTCTTTGCCTCAACGGGTTTGACTGTGCGCAGCATTGAGAATTTTAGCATCAACATCGACGGCGTTCCAACCGATCCGCGCGATGCTGGGCTGACGCTGTCCAATGATACCCTTGCCTTTACCGAGGACGGCCCTGCCGTTGCGGTCAACCTCTTGGCCAATGATATCGTCGAGGATCGGGCAGGGGCCGTGCAAATTCTAGGCAGTTCGGCCTATGGGTCGCTGTCTTTGGCCAATACGCTGTTGACCACGCCACAAACGGCGGTCTTGACCTTTACCCCCAATGCCAATGCGCAAACCCTGCGCGCGGGTCAGGTGGTGTCCGAAGTCATCACCTATCAAGTGACCGATGTGGACGGGGATGTGCAAACTGCCGCGATCACGCTCACACTGACGGGCCAGAACGATGCGGCCACGATCACGGGCCTGTCCACAGGCAATCTGACAGAGGATGTTGTGAACAGCGTTTCGGGCAATTTGACCGTGACGGATGTGGATACGGGCGAAGCCGTGTTCCAAGTGCCCGCCAACCTTGTGGCAACCTACGGCAGCTTTGGCTTTAACGCGACGACGGGGGCCTGGTCCTATGCGGTCAACAACGCCGCCGTTCAATCCTTGGCGCTGGGCCAACAGGTGAACGACAGCCTGACCGTCACCTCATTTGACGGGACCGCGTCAAAAGTGATCAACGTGACTGTGACGGGCACCAACGATGTCCCCACAGTGACCGCCTTGACCAAATCGGTGACCGAGGATGCGGCCCCCGCTTCGCTGAACCTGCTGGCAGGGGCGGCGGATGTGGACAATGGCGCGGTCCTAAGTGTCGCCAATATCACGGGTCTGGTGGCAGGGGTGACCCTGTCGGGCACGACCCTGACTGTCGATCCCGCCAACGCGGCGTTCCAATCGCTGGCCTTGGGTCAAACGCGGACGATCACCGTCGGCTATGACGTCAAGGATCAGCAGGGCGCGACTGTTGCCCAAACCGCGACAATCACCATCACCGGCACGAACGACACCCCAACCGTTGCGGCGGCCTTGGCGGCGGCGGTGACCGAGGATGCGGCCCCCGCTTCGCTGAACCTGCTGGCAGGGGCGGCGGA
>JBBATJ010000005.1:247486-351866 GCA_040398785.1 Cypionkella sp.
AAACCGCGACAATCACCATCACCGGCACGAACGACACCCCAACCGTTGCGGCGGCTTTGACCAGCACAACCACGGATCAGTCAGCAGCTTATGATATTCACCTGTTGAATGGTGCGCAGGATATAGACAACGGCGCGGTTCTATCGGTGGCCAATATCACGGGTCTGGTTGATGGTCTGACCTTGGTCGGCAACAGTCTGTCGGTGGACCCAAGCCAGTTCACGTTCCTTGCAGAGGGTGAGACGCAGACCTTTAGGGTCAACTATGACGTTACCGATGAGTTCGGCGCAACTGTGGCGCAAAGCACAACTTTGACCATCACCGGGGCGAATGATGCGCCGACTGTTGCTGCAACCACAGTGATCACAGATGAGGACACCGCACGCGTCATCGTTCAACTGGATCAAATCGCGGATGACGTTGACAGTGATGATGACGGCGCAAGTCTGACCTATACGGTCACTTCTGGTCCAGACCTGGGGACAGCAACGATCAATGGTGCGAACCTAACCTATGTTTCGGGGCCTGCGTTCCAGTCCCTTGCCCAAGGAGAAAGCCGTGATGTCGCGATCGAAATTACCGCGACCGACAGCCATGGGGCAACCGCGGTGAATGTGGTGACCTTGACTGTTGCTGGGGTAAATGATGCGCCAGTATTCGCGCCTACCCCTGCGCCTTTTGCAAATCTTGATGGCAACGACGGCTTTGTGACGCAAGCACCCGTGACGTTCCAAACCGATCAGGTGACATATGAAGGTTGGTTCAAATGGGATGGCACTGCGACGACGGGCTACGAAGTTTTGCTGTATAACGGCAATACCAGTAACGAAGGTTTCGGGGTGATTGGCTCGGTTGTGAACGGTGCCTTGGACTTGCAGGTTTTGGCGGGCGGCGTCGCAATTTTGCCCACATCGGCAAGTTTGCAAGCTGACATTTGGTATCACATCGCGCTGACGCGGGATGGCAGCTTTAACCTATATCTTAATGGGCAGGCTGTTTCGGTGGACAACAGCGCCACCGTTCCGAATGGCGCAACGGGCAATGGTGTTTTCCTTGTTGGGGTCAATCAATGGGGCGATGAGCATTTCACGGGCGATGTTGCCGAAATCCATGTTTGGGCAGCAGCGCTGGATCAAACCACGATTGCAAACAATCTATCGCGCTTCGTCGATGGGTCCGAGCCTAACCTTGCAGCGGCTTGGAACTTTAACGGCGGGGCAAATAATATCGCGGTGGATTTGACCTTTGGTCAGTTCTTGTCAGTCGAAGGCGATCCCCAATTCCAGACCGGCGATCAGGACGGTTGGCCTGCAAAAAGTCCGTTCCTGAGCGGCGGCATTTTTGATGCGCCAGGGGACGGTTCTGCGTCGGATGGCACCAGCAGCGCCTCTGGTGTCTTGGACTTTAGCGATGTGGACCTAAGCGATACCCACAGTGTTGACATCACGCCAACGTCTGCGGGCTATTTGGGGACGATGACGGCGTTCATTTTGGGCGACAGCACGGACTTTGGCACGGGGAACTTGGCGTGGTCGTTCAACGTAGACAATGCCGCGGTGGATTTCCTTGCCCAAGGTGAAACCTTGACCCAGACCTACACGCTGAAACTGCAAGACGCGGCTGGGGCGTTTGTGACCGAAACGGTAACGATCACCATCACCGGCAGCAATGATGCGGCTGTGGCGGTGGAACAGGTCGATATTGTGGCGCAAGATCAGGTCGCGTTGGGCCAATTGACCGCAGTTGATGCAGATGCCGCACCCGGCGATGTTCTGACATTCGAGCAAACATCATCGGTTCTAGGTCTGACGTTGAACGCCGATGGCAGCTATAGTTTTGATGCGTCGGTTTACGGCCCCGTGGCAATTGGCGAAACCCAGGATGTGGTTGCCTCCTTTATCGTGACGGATGCGCTGGGGCTTGGGTCGGTTGAGAAAACCTTAACCTTCACCATTGTGAACCCTGCCGATTTCAGCATGATGGCAGATGCCTTTGTGTTCAATGCGCCAGCAGATTCGCCAGCAGATTCGCCAGCAGATTCGGGGCCAGATCTGAACCTTGTGCAAAATCCGATCTCGGATCCGGTCAGCTATGGCGACGATAGCTTTGTCTGGCAGGACACGACGCCGTTGTTGGATCTGACCACGGGTGACGCGATTTTGTAACCCCAAGGGGGCCAATGGCCCCCTTAGATATGATGACACGCAGTTTGATGGCCTGCCCCCAAAAGGGCAGGCACATCTGATGCGCAAATCGCCGTTGCCTTGGGGCAACGCGTTCGAAACACACATCCCGAAGGCGGCGCCATGGGCGACGGCAAATCGCCGTACAATTGGATGGCGACCTTGGCCCGCTCGCGGATCGGATCGGGAATTGGCACGGCGGATAACAGCGCCTGACTGTAAGGATGGCGGGGATTGGCGAACAGATCATCGCGCGCCGCCAATTCCATCACGCGGCCCAGATACAAAACCATAACGCGGTCAGAGATATGTTTGACCACCGACAAATCATGCGCGATGAAAATCATCGCGAGGCCCAGATCACGGCGCAATTCGGCCAAAAGGTTGATCACTTGCGCCTGAATGGACACATCTAGCGCCGAGACGGGTTCATCACAAATCAATAGCTTTGGTTCCACAATCAGCGCGCGGGCAATGCCGATGCGCTGACACTGGCCGCCCGAAAATTCATGCGGATACCGGTTGATTTGATTGGGCAACAGACCCACGCGGTCCATCATCAACTGCACGCGCGCCTTAACATCGGGCAGGTTCGGATGATGGGTGCGCAAGGGTTCCGCAATGATTTGGCCGACTGTCATGCGGGGGTTCAAACTGGCCAACGGGTCTTGGAACACCATTTGAATATCGGCGCGGTAGGGCAACATGGCGCGGGGGCTTAGGGCCAATAAATCCTGACCATCGTGCCAGACCACCTGCCCCGTGGCAGGCACCATTTGGATCAAGGCGCGGGCAAGGGTGGATTTGCCGCAGCCCGACTCGCCCACAATGCCCAATGTTTCCCCCGCGCCAAGGGTGAAATTCACCCCATTGAGGGCGTGCAAAACCCGTGGCTTGACCCAAGGCATATCGCCCTCGCGGCGGATATTGAATCTGACCCGTAGGTCGCGGACATTCAACAGCGCGCTCATGCCAATTCCCCAATACTGCGGTGGCAGGATCGTTTGCGGCCTGCGTCAAACTGGGTCAGGGGGGCCAAGGTGTCGCGGCACATCTGATCCGCAAAACCACAGCGCGGCGCAAAGGGACAGCCCGTTTGCACTTGGGTCATATTCGGCGGCGATCCGGGGATGCTGTCCAGCGTGTCGCCCTGTTGATCCACCCGCGGAATGGCCCGCAACAGGCCCCGCGTATAGGGATGGCTGGGGGAATAAAACAACGGCTCGACGGGTGCCTGTTCCATCACGCGGCCGCCATACATCACGATCACCTCGTCACAAAATCCCGCAATCACCCCCAGATCATGGGTGATCAAAATGGTTGCCATGCCGAAATCCGCCTGAATATCACGCAACAACTGCATGATCTGCGCCTGCACCGTGACATCCAGCGCGGTTGTCGGTTCATCCGCGATTAGGATCTGGGGTTTGCACAAAAGGGCCATGGCGATCATCACCCGCTGCCGCATCCCGCCCGAAAACTCATGCGGATATAGGCGAATACGCCCGCCTGCATCGGGGATTTTGACCGCATCCAGCATACGGATACATTCCGCAACGGCCTGCGATTTTGACATACCCTTGTGATGGATCAACACCTCGGCCATCTGATCCGACACCCGCATATAGGGGTTCAGCGCCGTCATCGGGTCTTGGAACACCATCGCGATATGATTGGCGCGGATTTTGTTGATCACGCTGGGCGGCGCGTTCAAAATCTGCGCGCCGTCATAGGCCACTGATCCCCGCGCCTGCCCGTTTTTCGCCAACAGCCCCATGATCGCAAAGGCAAGCTGGCTTTTCCCCGAACCAGATTCCCCCACAATCCCCAATGTGCCGCCGCGTTCCAGCGTGAAAGACACCCCATTGACCGCATTGACCACCCCATCAGGCGTTTCAAAACTGACCCCAAGATCATTGATTTGCAACAATGCCATGTCAGCGGTCCTTTGGATCAAGCGCGTCACGCAGCCCATCACCCACAAAGAAAAAGGCGAACATGGTGGCGACAAAGAAAAACAACGGGAACAAAAGCTGCCAGATCGTGCCGTAATTGATCGTCCCCGCCCCTTCCGAGATTAAGCGCCCCAGCGATGTCAGGGGTTCTTGCACGCCAAGGCCAAGGAACGAGATAAAGCTTTCGGTTAGGATCATTTCGGGGATGAGAAGGGTCGCATAAACCGCGACAATCCCCAGCAGATTGGGCACGATATGACGCATGATGATGATCCAAGTGGGAACACCCGTGGCGCGCGCGGCCTCGATAAACTCTTTGTTTTTCAGGGTCAGGGTTTGGCCCCGAACGATCCGCGCCATGCCCAGCCATGACAGCAACCCAATCCCCAAAAACAGCATGAACAGCGATTTACCAAACATCACCAGCAGCAAAATGATGACAAACATGAACGGGATCGCCAGCAGAATATCGACAATCCGCATCATGACCTGATCCGTGCGCCCGCCGACATAGCCCGAAATCGCGCCATAAAGCGTGCCCACAACAACCGAGATCACCGCCCCGATAATCCCCACCATCAGCGATATGCGCGTGCCTTGGGCGGTGCGGGCAAACAGATCGCGCCCCAAATCATCAACGCCAAAGTAATGCCCATTCGCCCAAGACGGCATCCCCACCTGCGCCGCATTGCCCATCAGGTTCCAGTCGATATCCTCATAGGCCCAAGTGGCGAGCATTTGCCCAATCAGCGCAAATATCGTGATAAAAGCCAGCAGGAACACACCAAACACAGCGGCCTTATTGCCGATAAAGCGCCTGCGCGCATCTGCCCACAGGGAACGGCCCGCCACCTCTGGCAAACTGGCCAAACGCTGGGCCAAGGCGTCTTTGTCAATCAACCGCATGGTCAATACCTGATCTTTGGGTCAATCCACGCATAAAGAATGTCGACCAATAGGTTGAAAACAATGGTCAAAAACCCGACCAACAGGGTGACGCCCATCATCACCGCATAATCGCGGTTCAGCGCCGCATCGACAAAAGATTTGCCTATCCCCCCTGTGGAAAAATACATATCCACCACCACAGACCCCGTGATCATCGCCACAAAGGCGGGACCAAGATAGGATATAACGGGGATCAGCGCGGGTTTTAGGGCATGATCCAAGATCACCTTGCGCAGGGGCAATCCCTTGGCGCGGGCGGTGCGGATATGGTTGGATGTCAGAACCTCTAGCATGGACGACCGCATGATCCGCGATATTGACGCCATATAGGATGTGGCAAGGGCGGTGACGGGCATGATCAGATATTGCCATTGCCCCCCCTCCCATCCACCACCTGGCAGCCAACGCAGCCATAGGGTGAACACCAGCACCAAGATCGGGGCCATGACGAAATTGGGCAAAACCTGCGCGCCGATGGTTACGCCCACGGCCAGATAATCCATCCACGTGTTTTGATACATCGCGGCCAGCACGCCCAGACTGACGCCCACCACCACGGCCACCACAAAAGCCACCGCCCCATAGCGCAGCGTCACGGGAAATCCCTGCCCGATAATGTCATTCACATCGCGGTCTTTGTAGACAAACGAAGGCCCAAAATCGAAATGCGCGACAATCCCCCAGACATAGCTCAGCATCTGCCGCCACAGCGGTTGATCCAGCCCGTATTTCGCATTCAGATTTGCCATAATCTCGGGCGGCAATTTTTTATCGAACGTGAACGGTCCGCCTGGGGCGGCGTGCATCAACAGAAACGACAAAACGATCAGGATCAGCAAAGTGGGAACAGCGACCATCAGCCGCTTGAGGATATAGGAAAACATCATCTTCTCCGCAGTGACGGCCCCCATCGCGGGGGCCGCCCCCGTTAAGGGCTATTTTTGAATGCGGTAGAGGAACTTAGCATACCAAGTTTGCTGCACGTTGTTCTGTGGCAGACCTTTGATATCAGGCTTGATCATATCCACCTTGGCATAGTGATAGATCGGAATCATTGGCATATCTTGCGCCAGCAATTCCTCGGCCTTGGTGTAGTTGGGGTTTGGATCGGCCATTGTCTTGGCCTCTTTCAACAGCGCGTCATAGGTGTCGTTCGCATATTTCGCGTCATTGTTGGTCGAATACTGGGTGAACAGATCCAGGAATGTCGACGCCTCGTTGTAATCGGCGCACCATGCATAACGCGCCATTTCAAAATCGCCCGAATGCAGTTTATCGGTGTGCACTTTCCATTCGTAATTGTTGGGGGTCAGCTCGACGCCCAAGGTCTGTTTCCACATCTGCTGCACCGCCACGGCGATTTTTTGATGCGCCTCGGAGGTGTTATAGTTCAGCGTGATTTTCAGCGGATTGTCGGGTCCATATCCCGCCTCGGCCAGCAATTCCTTGGCCTTGGCATTACGCTCATCTTGGGTCCAGCCTGCATAATCAATGGTCGGCATGGTAAAGCCGTTCATCGCCCAATGCGTCCAGCTGTAGGCAGGCTTTTGGCCGCCTTGCAGGATGTTATCGACGATGATGTCGCGGTTCAGCGCATAGGACAGCGCCTTGCGCACGCGCACATCATGCAGGGCAGGGTTGCCCTTATCGGGGGCGTTGTTTATGATATAGGTATAGGAGCAGGAATAGGGGGTCGAGATCGCCTCATCTGGGAACTCTGCCTTTAGGCGCGGATATTGGCCCGATGGGACGCTTGTGCGGTCCAACTCACCCGCTTGGTAACGGGTCAGGGCCGCGTTTTCGTCATTGATCGTCACAGCCGTCACAGGCGACATGATCACATTGGCCGCATCCCAATAGCTGGGCGATTTTTCCATCACCACTTTCTCGCCAGGGATATGTTCCTTTAGGATATAGGCGCCGTTGCCGACGATATTCTCAGGCTTTGTCCAATCCGCGCCGAATTTCTCGACAGTCGCCTTGGGGATCGGAAAGGTTGACGAATGGGTCAGCATTTTGGTGAAATAGGGCAGAGGGGCCAGAATTTTGACCTCTAGCGTGTGGTCATCCAGCGCCTTGACGCCCAGATCGGTCACGGGTTTCGTGCCCGCGATAATCTCGGATGCATTCACCACCTGCATCAATTCCATATACCACGCATATTCCGACGCGGTTTTCGGATCGACCAAACGCTGCCAGCCATAGACGAAATCCCCCGCCACAACGGGATCGCCGTTGGACCATTTTGCCTCGGGGCGCAGGGTAAAGGTGTAGGTGGTCAGATCGGGCGACACAGTAAAGGCCGTGGCGACCGCAGGCACCAAATTGCCCGAACCATCCTCGTCATACAGGCCTTCAAAGATCGAACGGATCGCGTCGGAATCCTCGACAGACGTGGCCAGATCGGGGTCAAGCGATTTGATCGCATCCAGCATCCAATAGCTATAGGCCTGATTTGCCGCCAATTCCTCGCCCGTTTTGGGGTTGGTTTCGGCAAAGGCGGCGGTGCCGAGCAGGGTTGTGATTAAAAGTAGGCGTTTCATATCTGAACCTCCATGTTGAATGCCCGTCTTGTTGCAGGCGAATAGGGTCAGATTAGGCCGACGCGCATGATTAACAAGACAAAATTGCAGATGACGTGGGGGGATGTCAAAAACTTATCGGCGCAAATATCTGCACCCGTGCCGAATTACGCCAAACCAACACGCATTTTTTATAACAGTTTCAGGGCTGTCACAGCACAAACAGGACCGTTCCCAGTGTCAATCCGTAGATCGTCAAGAACCCACCCAAGGCCCAAAAGTCCCCGCGATTGGGGGTTTTGGCACGGAACATCGTTTTCATGTCGCAAACCTTTTTGCTGTTGTTTGCCGGTCAGGCGTGCGCACGCCTGATGATGTATGTTACCATGTTCGCAGGCATCCAAAATTCCAAAATTACTGTGCTAAAGAAAAGAATTTTCTCTTTGATGGGTTAACGGGTCTTTGTATCAATGGGATAGGCGGTTGTGAATTTCATCCGCTCCATCGCGAAATGCGAGGTGACGTTTTTGATCGGTAAGGCATTGGTCAGATGTTTATATAAGGCGTCATATCCAGCCATGTCAGCGACGGCGATATGCAAAAGGTAATCCATATCCCCCGCCATACGATACACCGCCATGATTTGTGGAATGGTTGCGGTTGCCTTGGCAAAGTCATCGCGCCATTGGGCGGAATGATCGGGCGCCTCAATCCCCACAAAAACCGTCAGCCCAAATCCCAAACGCGCAGGATCCGCCAAGGCCACACGGCCCGTCAAAACGCCGCTGGATTCCAGCTTTTGAATTCGCTTCCAGCAAGGGGTTTGTGACAGCCCGACCTTATCAGCGATTTGCGCCACAGGCATTGTGGCGTCGTGCATCAATTCAGCAATGATTTTGCGGTCTATCAGATCAAGATCATCCATATCGCCCCCTATGCTGTCTGATGCCAGAATGACCAGAAATCTATATTTGTCTACTTTTTTTATCGTGTATAGATTTTATTGATAAAAATCAAATATATATGAAAAAAGTTTGGGTGATCTGATCCCAAGATACACGATGTTGATTCTCGTGATTTACGTCGCTAGATTGCCGCCATGATCACACAAAAGATGAAATACGCGCTCAAGGCGCTGTTGGCCCTGGCGGATGAGGCGGCGCGCTCCACGCCTGATGCCCTGACGATTGAGGCCATCGCAAAACGCGCCGACGCGCCAAAGCGGTTCTTGGAACATATCCTGCTGGAATTGCGCAATGCGGGGATTGTGACATCGACGCGGGGGCGGACGGGGGGCTATAGCCTGCTGAAAAGGCCGTCAGATATTTCCATTTCCGAAATGCTGCGGCTGATCGATGGGCCGATTGCGCCGCTGGCCTGCCTGTCGCGCCGCGCCTATCAACGCTGCGAAGATTGCACAGACGAGGCAACCTGCCGCATCCGCAAGGTTTTTGCCGAGGTGTTTTACACCTATTTGCTGATCATCGATTCGCTGACCTTGGCCGATATGCTGCAATCGGGCGCGGTGGCGGATCAGGTGATGAACCCCTAGAAAATCCACCCTAATTCGCCCCAAAGAGAATATTTTTCTTTTAACACGATCAAAATAGCCGAGATTATTTCGTTGCAATACACGATCAATTATGTCGATATTAACCCATGGAAGGACGCAAGATGCGCCCCTGGGAAAGGATAGACCATGTTGATCACGATCCAAATCGCAGGAAAAATTACCGCCCAAGGGCTGAAACTGCGCGACCATGCAGATGGCCGCGCGACGATTGACGCGGGCAATCAGAAATTCACAGGTTGGCCCATTGCCCTGAAATCCACCCTTTCGGCATTGGCCTTGGCGGTGTTCGCCCTTGCCACCCCGTTTCATGCGGTGCAGGCCGAAAGCCTGCTGAATGTCAGCTATGACCCAACCCGCGAGCTGTATAAGGCGATTGACGAAGCCTTTATCGCGTCCCAAGTCGCCGCTGGCAAAGCTGCCCCTACGATTGAGGCAAGCCACGGCGGTTCGGGTTCCCAAGCCCGCGCGGTGATCGAAGGTTTGGATGCGCAAGTCGTCACCTTGGCCCTTGCCGCCGACATCGACAAAATCGCCGAACAGGGGAAATTGCCCGCTGATTGGCAGGGGAAATTCGCGCATAATTCCTCGCCCTATACATCGACGATCGTGTTTTTGGTGCGCAAGGGCAATCCCAAGAATATCAAGGATTGGGGTGATCTGATCGCTGACGGCGTCGAAGTGATCACGCCAAATCCCAAAACATCGGGCGGCGCGCGTTGGAATTATCTGGCGGCATGGGCCTGGGCGGAAAAGAACGGCAAGGATCCACAGGAATTCGTGAAATCCCTGTATTCCCATGTGCCTGTTCTGGACAAAGGTGCGCGTGATGCCACCACCACCTTTGCCCAGCGTGAGATTGGCGATGTGCTGCTTGCATGGGAAAATGAGGCGTATTTGGCAATCAGCGAACTGGGCGCGGATAAGTTTGACATCGTTGTGCCGTCGATCTCGGTTCTGGCCGAACCGCCCGTTGCGATTGTCGATGCCAATATCAAAACCCCAGAACAGGGTCAGTTGGCCAAGGATTATATCGACTTTCTGTATTCCTCCGAAGGTCAGGCGATTATCTTTAAGAACTACTATCGCGGTTGGGACACGTCAGCGGCTGATCCCGCAGATGTGGCCCGTTTCTCCAAACTGGAATTGGTTGACATTGCCCATTTTGGTGGCTGGGCTGAGGCACAGAAGAAACATTTCGCAGACGGCGGCATTTTCGATCAAATCTTTACCGGCCAATAGGAAACCCCATGGGCAGACCCATCATCCACCGATCCCCGATCCCGGGTCTTGGGATAAGTGCTGGAATAACCCTGACAATGCTGTGCCTTGTCGTGATCTTGCCCATCGGCGCCCTTTTGTTAAAGGGCGCCACGGCTGGTTTTGAAACCCTGTGGTTTGAGGTGAACACCCGCCGCATTTGGGGGTCACTTTATCTTTCGTTCCGCCTGTCGCTTTATGCGGCGCTGGTCAATCTGGTGTTTGGCGTGATGCTGGCATGGGTTTTGACGCGCTATCGCTTTCCATTTCGCCGCGTTTTGGATGCGGCGGTGGATTTGCCTTTTGCCCTGCCCACTGCGGTGGCGGGGATTGCGCTGACGGCGCTTTATGCGCCAAACGGCGCTTTTGGCGGCATTGCGAAAGATTTGGGGTTTAAAATCGCCTATACGCCCATCGGTATTTTCATTGCCTTGGTTTTTGTCGGCCTGCCCTTTGTCACCCGCACCGTGCAACCCGTGATCGCCGAGATTGAACGCGAGGTCGAAGAGGCCAGTGCCACCCTTGGCGCAAGCCGTCTGTATACGCTGCGTCATGTGATCTTGCCGATGCTGATGCCCGCCGCCCTGACGGGCTTTGCGCTGTCCTTGGCGCGGGCGGTTGGGGAATATGGGTCGGTTATCTTTATTGCGGGCAATATCCCGCTGAAAACCGAAATCGCGCCGTTGTTGATTGTGATCAAGCTAGAGGAATTCAACTATGTTGGGGCCACGGCGATTGCCTTGGCGATGCTGGCCATTTCCTTTGTGATGCTTTTGTTTATCAACTTTATCCAAGTTTACAGCCGCAGGAGGATCGGGCTTGTCTAAATTCATCCCCCCAACTGAGGAATCGCGCCCCTTTCGCGTCATAATGATTGGCTTGGCGTTTTTGGGCATGGGCGGGTTGTTATTCGCCCCCCTGATCGTCGTGTTCTATGAGGCGCTGCGCGATGGTGCCATTGCCGCCGTGCAATCCCTTGCCAACCCCGAGGCGGCATCAGCGATCCGTCTGACCCTGATCGTCGCCGTTTGTGCCGTGCCGTTAAATGCGATTTTTGGCGTGGCGGCGGCTTGGCTGATCACGAAATACGATTTTCGCGGCAAGACGTTTTTGATCACCCTGATTGATTTGCCGTTTTCGGTCAGCCCCGTTGTGGCGGGCCTGTGCATTATCCTGACCTTTGGCACCAATTCGCTGATCGGCGGATGGTTGGTGGCACATGGCTTTCCCATCGTCTTTGCGCTGCCGTCGATTATCCTTGCGTCGATGTTTGTCACCTTTCCCTTTGTGGCCCGCGAATTGATCCCTGTGATGATTGAACAAGGCCGCGCCGAAGAAGAGGCGGCCCTGACCCTTGGCGCGGGGGGATGGCGGGTGTTTTTCACCGTGACCTTGCCCAATATCCGCTGGGCGCTGCTGTATGGCGTGTTGCTGTGCAACGCCCGTGCAATGGGGGAATTTGGCGCGGTGGCGGTGGTGTCGGGCAAGATCCGTGGCCAAACCGCAACCATGCCGATCACGATTGAGATGCTGTATAACGAATATATGTCCGTCGCGGCCTTCAGCCTTGCGGCCGTTTTGGCGCTGTTGGCCCTTGTCACCCTATTGCTGAAAACCGCGCTGGAATTGCGCTTTGCCGATCAACTTGCCGCCGCACACAGGAGCCATTGATGCATATCGACATTATCGACATTTCAAAATCCTTTGGCACCACGGCGGCGCTGTCGCCTGTATCGCTGGCCATTCCATCGGGGGCCTTGGTGGCGCTGCTGGGTCCATCAGGGTCGGGCAAGACAACGCTTTTGCGTATTTTGGGGGGGCTTGAATTTCCCACGGCGGGGCGGGTTTTGTTTGATGGTCAAGACGCCACCGATCTGTCGGTTCAAGAACGCCGTGCGGGATTTGTGTTTCAATCCTATGCCCTGTTTCGGCATATGACGGTGTTTGACAACATCGCCTATGGGCTGAATGCGCGGCGCAATCGGCCTGCCAAGGCGGAAATTGCGCGCCGCGTGACAAAACTGTTAGAGCTGATCCAACTGCCCGATATCGGCGCGCGTTATCCCAGCCAATTGTCAGGTGGGCAACGCCAGCGCGTGGCCTTGGCGCGGGCCTTGGCGATTGAACCCAGGATGCTGCTCTTGGACGAACCCTTTGGCGCGCTGGATGCCAAAGTGCGCAAAGAACTGCGCCAAGGTCTGCGCGACATTCACGACACCACGGGATTGACCACGGTTTTCGTGACGCATGACCAAGATGAGGCGATGGGTCTGGCAGATTTGGTGGTGGTGATGTCGGGCGCGGCAGGGGGCGGCAAGATCGAACAAATCGGCAAGCCTGCCGATATCCGCGCTCGTCCCGCCACGCCCTTTGTGCGCGACTTTATTGGGGCCTAGGATTCAGAAGCCCAGCCAATCAATCGTAAACAGGCGCGGAATAATAGGGATAGAGATAACCGTTATAGTAATTCTCGCCAAAGGTGGCATTGTTTTCGGCATTGTTCGCGCGCCGATAGACCGTCCCGCCCAAAGCCGTCATCGCATCATCCAGAACCTGCCTGTAGGGTTCCGATATTTCGGCGACCAATGCCGATTGCCCCTGTTTCAGGGTGAAAAACGCCTCAGACGCGGCATTTTCGCGCCGTGTTTCGGTGACAGCATCGGCGGTTGCGCCAATCGCCCCGCCTGCCAGCGCGCCCACACCCGTAGCCGCCAAAACCGAAAGTGTTGCGGCCTCGGCAATACCCACGGCCGCACCCACTGGCCCCGCGAGTAACCCCAACAGCGCGCCAATGCCCACGCCTGCCGCTGTGCGCATCCCCAGATCGGTGCTGCGATGGGCCACGCGGATATGGCCCAGATCATCGCGGCGTAACATCGCCGCGCCATGCACCGTCAATTCGGCAATCGCATCCAGATGCCACAGTTTTTCCAAACCCTGATGGGCCTGATGATCGGTGTCGAACACCACGGCGATATAGCTGTTCATGCGGGCACCTTTTTGGGTTCAATGACGCGGGCCAAGTTATGTCGTGCCTCGGCGATGGCGGAACTTAGGCTATGCGCGGCCTTGTAAACGCTGTCTAACATGACATTGTTTGCATGGTTGATCCCGTCTTTGACGGCAAAAGCCTTATTTTCGACAATCGTCGCGGCGTCGTTCATTTTGCCAATCGCGGCAATGATTGCGGCCTTTGACTTATCGGCCTGACCCTCGGCCAAGGTTTTCATCTTGACCGCAAGGGCCTTAACATCGGCCTGCGTGTCTTTGATATCCGACCAAGTTGCGTGTTCGGCCTTGCGAATGTTTGCACTGATCTTTTTGTGCAGCTCTTGCGCGTCGTTGCGCGCCAATTCCAGCACAGATTGTGGTTTTGTCATAACTCACCTTTTGGATTGAGGGTTCGTGCTTTGATCCTAGCCGCAACCGCGCGGCCCAGCCTTGCCGCAGATCAGTCTAAATCACTGCAATCGTAGCGTTATCCGCCAGCGCCCCCCGCGCCAAATCCAGACACTGCGCCACCGTGATATGGGACAGGTCGGCGGTCAGATTGGCCATGATCCGCCCGCGCAGGGGCAGATCGTGATGATCCAAATAGGTGATGAAATGCCTAGATTCGTTGCTTTGTCCCTTGCCGTGACTGATCAAAACCACCCCGCCCGATGGGCCAAGTGCCTTGGCAATCGACCCAAAGAACGCGATGTCGGCGGGATAGGTCTGATCGCGGTTGGCGTCATGCTGGGTGGCGTCGATCTGATGCGTCAGATGATCCGTGGCAAGGGCGGCACGGGCTTGGCCTGCGGGGGGGATGGGATAGATACGTGCCTCAGAACGATCAATAACAACCATTTGCGATAGGTCATGCGGCGCAGCTTCGCCTTCTGTCCAGCCTGCCCGCGCCAAGAAATGCCGCAGGGACATGATATCATCGGGGGTCAAATCAGTGTGATGCGCGGGTTTGAACGTTTGATGTTCACCGCCGAGAACCAAGACCAAATCGCCATTATGCGCGTGTTCCACCGCGCCAAAGCTGTCAAAAAGCGCCACGGTTTCGCGCCATGATAAATTATGCGACAGCGGATGCTGGAAAATACGTGCCATAACGCGGGTTTCGGCGGCAGTCATCGCAAAGGGTGTCGCAAGGGGAACATGGGCGGGCATTGGTGATCCTTTCGGGTTTTAACCCGCTTAGGCCCTATCCTGTTCGGGGGGCAGGTTCGGCTTTCCCCTAGTCGCGATGGTTCCCTTGGTCGGCGCAAAATGGCGGATAGGTAAATTCCGCCTCTGCGAGCCGTGCCCTATCGAATGATAATCAAAGGTCAGCCGCCCCGTGCGGCCCAGTTTGCAACATCATTTAGGAGACTGCCATGTTGGACGACAAACATCTGAAACAAGCCGTTCTGGACGAGTTGAAATGGGAACCAAGCGTGAATTCCGCGCATATTGGTGTCACTGCCAAAGACGGGATTGTGACGCTGATGGGTTCGGTTGAAACCTATGCCGAAAAGCATGGGGCCGAAACGGCGGCGCTGCGCGTCAAAGACGTCAAAGGTGTCGCCGAAGAAATAGAGGTGAAACTGCCCAGCCATATTCAACATGGCGATGCAGAAATCGCCGAGGCTGCGGTGAACCGCCTGGCGTGGAATGTGTCCGTGCCAAAAGACGCGATCAAAGTGGCTGTTTCCAAGGGTTGGGTCACGCTGTCGGGATCGGTGCATTGGCATTACCAACATGATGCCGCGGCGGACGCTGTGCGCACCCTGTGGGGGGTGACAGGCGTGTCGAACCAAGTCACCATCAAACCCACAGCCAATGCCAGCAACATCAAGGCGGATATCGAAGATGCGCTAAACCGTTCTTGGTTCAGCCCTGAAAACATCAGCGTCACCACCCGTGATGGCATGGTCACCCTGACGGGCACTGTCGATTATTGGGATGAACGCGCGCTTGCGGGCACCACCGCTTGGGCGGCACCTGGGGTGACGTCTGTGACCAATGACATCCGCGTCGATTGATACGATCAGGGCGCATTGGGGTTTCCTGATGCGCCGCTAACGGATGTTATGGCGCACCCTTGGCCTTGGGTTACACCAAAGGCGACCGCATCGGCGGCCCAGCCTGAAAGGACATTCCGTGTCAGATATGCATTCCCAAATTGAATCCCCCCCCTTGAATACATCCACGCCCACGCGGGATATGCCGATCAAGGTCACCCCCGCCCCCCTGCAAGGCCTGACCAAACGCCAGTATGAGGTGATGGATTTGGTTCTGGCGGGTCATCCCAGCAAAAATATTGCCGCCGATCTGGGGATCAGCCAGCGGACAGTCGAAAACCACCGCGCCGCGATCATGCAGCGCACGGGGGCCACATCCTTGCCTGCCTTGGCACGTTTGGCGATTGGGGCCGATGTGGTGGGCGACTGTGTCACCCGCATTTTGATCGGCCATCCAAAAGGATTTTAACCGCGCCCCCAAAATATATGTGCCACATTTTGTGCTGTTTAAGCGCGGGGAAAAGATAAGTTTGATAAATATCAATCTAAACGACAGCTTGACATGAAGTAAATCAATGTAAAACAACTAAATTTCCCGTTTTTGGACGTGATCCATACGCATCCTGCAGACGTTGCCATAAGGTCAGCGCGTGCCGTAACCTGAGGTGTGTGTTGAAAACTGCAGGGACTGATTTAACACTTTTGCGGGTTTTCGACGCTGTCGTGCGCCATGGTGGGTTTGCCGCCGCACAATCGGAATTGAACATCGCGCCGTCGACAATTTCCAACCATATTCGCGCGCTCGAGGATCGTCTGGGCGTCAAACTGTGCCAACGTGGGCGCGAAGGCTTTGATCTGACCGAACAAGGCAGCGTTGTTGTTGCGGCGGCACGGCGGTTGTTTCGGTCCTTGGACGAATTTGCGACCGAGGTGGGCGACCTTGGGCATCTTATGATCGGCGCGCTGAAAATTGGTATCCTGGACAGCATGGCCAGTGATCCGAACCTACGCCTGTCGCAGGCCATAGCGCGGTTCAAATCCACCCCCAATTCTGTCAGCATCGATATCCGCGAAGATCCGCCCGATATCTTGATGCAAAAGGTGCACAGCGGCGAACATCATTTGGGGATCGGTGCCTTTTCAAACAAAATCCCTGGTTTGAATTATGAATCCCTGTATTCGGAAACCAATTTTCTTTATTGCGCGGATACTCATCCCTTGTTTGACGCGCCGCAAGATTACTTGACGTTGCAAAATATGCGCAAAGAATTGGTCGCCAGTCGTGCCTATTGGCGCGATGAATTTGTGCGCAATTTGGGGTTTGAAAACATTGGGGCCAAGGTGGATCAGATCGACCCACAACTGATTCTGATTCTGTCAGGGCAATATATCGGATTTCTGCCCGATCATGTCGCCGAAACTTGGGTCAGTGCGGGGCGGTTGCGCGCGCTGTCGCCCAGTGTGATCCGGTATCAATGCGGGTTTCATCTGGTCACGCTGCGGGATCGTAAACCATCGCGCGCGGTTGATGAATTTTTAATCGCCTTTCGCGCCGTTCAACGCGACGCAAAAGGATAGATGGATAAATTTCAACCTAAACACCAACAAACTTCTATGTATGTCGTTGCAAGAGTGTGTAATATCGCGAAAATTTGGATGCAGGTGGACACAAGTGACCGGTAAAACACATTATAATCAACCTCTTGGCGGCAATGATATGCCGCGTTTTGGGGGCGCTGGCACGATGATGCGCCTGCCTGCGGCTGCCAGTGCGGCGGGATTGGATGCGTGTTTTGTCGGAATTCCGATGGATATCGGCACGTCCAACAGGTCTGGCACGCGCCACGGCCCCCGCCAAATCCGCGCCGAAAGCGTGATGTTGCGCCCCTATAATATGGCCACGGGGGCCGCGCCCTTTCAGGCAATGCAGGTGGCGGATATTGGCGATGTGGCAATCAACACCTTTGATCTGAAAAAATCGGTCGATATCATCACGGATCACTACAACCAAATCTTGGATCACGGCGCGATCCCTTTGACGCTGGGCGGCGATCATACGCTGACATGGCCGATCCTGCGCGCGATGAAGAAAAAACACGGGCCAGTGGCGTTGATTCATGTCGATGCCCATGCCGATATCAATGACACGATGTTTGGCGAGACAGTGGCCCACGGCACCCCGTTTCGCCGCGCCTTTGAAGACGGCTGTCTGCAAAATGACAAAGTGTTCCAAATCGGTCTGCGCGGCACGGGATACAGCCCAGATGATTTTGACTGGGGGCGCAAAAATGGCTGGACAGTCATTCAGGCCGAAGAATGCTGGTATAAATCGCTGACGCCTTTGATGACGCATATTCGGTCTGTGATGGGGAATGCGCCTGTCTATCTGACCTATGACATCGACAGTTTGGATCCGTCCTTTGCGCCGGGCACGGGCACGCAGGAAATTGGTGGTCTGACAGTGTGGCAGGCGCTGGAAATTATTCGCGGTTGCGCGGGGTTGAATATCGTCGGCTGTGATCTGGTTGAGGTGTCGCCCCCCTATGATATGGCGGGGACAACCGCGCTGGTGGGGGCAAATTTGCTCTATGAAATGCTGTGTATTCTGCCAAAGTCTGTGGCACATCGTTTGGAAACCTAGGGGTAAAGCCCCACACTGAAAGGCCTGCCATGACAAAAATACTATCTTCTACCGCCCTAATCCTAATTTTGGCCCAAGCCGCCAATGCCGAGGAAATCAATGCGCTGGTCTGGTGCGACCATTCCGACCCCGCCCTGATTGCCCCGTTCGAGGCGGCAACGGGGATCAAAGTGAACCTAAAAGAATATGAGGGCACGGCGGCGGGTCTGGCGATTTTGGATCAATCCAAGCCGGGCGATTGGGACGTTTTGGTGATTGATGCGGTGGATGTGGGCCGCGCGGTGGATCTGGGCCTGCTGTCGGAATTGCCAGCGGATAAACTGGCGACAAAGGATTTCTTTCCAGAATTGGTGATGGCGGATGCGAACACCCGCAACGGCAAAACCTATGCCGTGACCGAAAAGTTTGGCTATAACACCATCGCCTATGACAAAACCAAGGTCGATCCCGCCGATATGGAGGATATGGCGACCCTGACATCAGGCAAATATGATGGGCGCATTGCGATCTATGATTATTATCTGCCCGTGCTGGGTCTGTTGCAGACGGCGGCGGGGGGCAAAACCGCTGATATGACGGCGGACAGTTTGGCCGCGTTAAAGGCGCCGTTGATGGCGCTGAAAAAGGCGTCGAAATCGGTGGGCGATGTGGTGTCGTCACAAACCGCGCTTGCCACGGGTGAAGTGGATATTCTGGTGGGCGGCGGCGAATGGTTGACGGCCGTTTTGGCCGCAGACAATGCCAACCTTGATTGGACGATCCCGAAAACAGGCGCGGTGCGCTGGGCGCAATCCTTGGCCGTGTTGGAAAGCAGCACCAAAAAGGATGCGGCGCTGCAATTTGTGAATTACATCACCAGCCCCGCAGGTCAGGCGAAACTGGCCACTTCGGCCTGCTATTGGGGGATGCCCGCCAATGCCAAGGCGGGGGATGTTTTGACGCCCGAACAAAAAACCGTGCTGCGTTGGGACAAACAGCCTGAATATCTGGCCCGCAGTCAGTTGTATCCCGTGCCAGATGCGGCGCTGGACACGGCCATGCAGGATCTTTGGACCGAAATGTTGCAAAACTGATGAAGTCCAGCACCCGCTCTGCGGCCTATGTGGCCCCAGCCATCCTGTGGGTGCTGGCATTTTTTGTCGGCCCGTTTGTGGTCATGGGCGCGTTAAGTTTCGCGCGGTTGCAGGGGCGGACAGTCGTCACCGGCCTGTTTTTCGACAATTACATTCGGTTTTTTTCCGAAGCCGCCCTGTTCAAAAGCCTGATCGTATCGCTGGAAATCACAATCACGGTGACGGTCGTATCGGTGCTGCTGGCCTATCCCTTGGCGTGGATCATCGCGATGCGCGTGCCTGCCCGTTATCAGCGTTTGGCGCTGATTCTGGCGGTGCTGCCGTTTTGGACATCCTATGTGGTGCGGTCCTATGCTTGGCTTTTGGTTTTGGGGCAAAATGGGGTGATCAATAAGGCGTTGATGTCGGTGGGGCTGATTGCGGAGCCGCTGCACCTGGCGTCCACAAGATTGGCCACTGTGGTGGGTTTCGTGCATTTCTTTGTCATGCTGCTGACGCTGACGATCTATGCCAGTCTGATCCAACTGCCGCCCAACTATGCCCGTGCGGCAGCGGATTTGGGGGCAAGTGCCTTTGCCACCTTTCGTCATATTATCCTGCCGCTGACCCTGCCGGGTGTGGTAACGGGGGCGTTTTTGACCTTTGTTTTGTGCATTGGCGATTATATCACGCCGCAGATTTTGGGCGGGAATAATGAATTGACCCTGCCGCAACTGATCATGCTGCAATTGGGGCGGCGGGGCGACTTTCCGATGGCTTCGGCCCTGTCGATTGTTCTGATGGCGGTGGTGACGCTGGCCTATTTTGCATCCGCCAAATGGCTGCGATTGGATCGGGTGTGATGGGGCGGCTGATCACTTGGGCCTATATGGCGCTGCTATACGCGTTTATCTTTTTGCCTGTGGCAGTGCTGGTGCTTTTCTCATTTCAAGATGGCCGCTTGCCCGTGCCACCTTTGCGCGGCTTGACGCTGAAATGGTATCAGGCGGTGCTGACAGACAGTGATCTGATGGCCGCCTTGGGCAATTCGTTTATCGTCGCGATGCTCTCCTCGGCGATGGCGCTGTTTTTGGGGTTTATGGCCGCCCAAGGATTGGCGCGCTATCATCTGCCAGGATCGGTCTGGCTGCGCGGGCTGATCATAGCACCTATGACCGTGTCCTATCTGATCATCGCGCTGGGCCTGTTGACCGTGTTCAACACTATCGGCCTGCCGCCGTCACTGCTTGCCACGGGGATCGGCCATGTTGTTATCAACTTGCCCCTGTGCTTTGCGATCATCTATGCCGCGATGGGCGCGCAACAAATCAACGCTGAACGCGCCGCACGCGATCTGGGCGCGTCCGAGGCGCGGGTTTTGTGGCTGATCACCGCGCCTATGCTGCGCCCATCCCTGCTGGCCGCGTTTTTCCTGTCGGTGACGTTTAGCTGGGATGAGTTCATCATCGCCTTTCTGCTGACCCGTTTTGACGTCACTTTGCCTGTGGAAATCTGGTCGATGCTGCGATCAGGCCTGTCGCCCAAGACCAATGCGATTGGCGCCTTGGTGTTTCTTGTCTCAATCACCCTTTTGTTGGTGATGGAATTGACCGTGTTTCGAAAGGCCCGCCGATGACCGCTGATGTCCGTATTGACCAAATCAGCCATGACTTTGGCACATTCACCGCGCTGACCGAGATTGATCTGACGATCAAGGCGGGTGAGTTTATTGTGCTCTTGGGTCCATCGGGCTGTGGCAAGACCACGCTTTTGTCGATCCTTGGTGGGTTTGTGACGCCGACTGCGGGGCGGGTGTTTATCGGGGACCGCGATGTGACAAACATCGCTGCCAAGGACCGCCCCACGACCACCATGTTCCAAGACTACGCGCTGTTTCCACATATGACGCTGCTGGACAATGTGGGGTTCGGGTTACGGATGCGCGGTCAAACCCGCCGTGACCGCGACGCCAAGGCGCATCAGATGCTGGACATGGTGGGGCTGGACGGCAAATCGCAGGCGCGGCCGCATGAGTTGTCGGGCGGTCAGCGTCAACGCGTGGCCTTGGCCCGTGCCTTGGCCGTCGACCCCGAAGTTCTGCTTCTGGATGAACCTTTGGGGGCCTTGGATCTAAAACTGCGCCGCCAAATGCAGGATGAGTTGAAATCGATCCAGCGCCGCCTTGGCACAACCTTTGTCCATGTGACCCATGACCAAGAAGAGGCGATGGCCGTGGCCGACCGAATCGTCGTGATGAACCAAGGCCGCATTGCCGATCTTGGCCCGCCGCAGTCGGTGTATTTGCGCCCCGCCTCGCTGTTTTCGGCGCAATTCATGGGGGAAATTACGCTGATCCCCGCCACGGCGCAGGGGCAGGGATTGGCCACGCCCTTGGGCGAATTGCCGATTGCACCTGTGACGGATGGCGCGCAAACGCTGGGTCTGCGCCCCGAAAGCATTGGCCTGTCGGGGGATATCGCCCTTGGCCCTGCGCGCCTGACCGATGCTGCGTTCTTTGGCACGCATCATCGCTGCCATTTTGCGCCAATTGCCGCGCCCGATCTGACCCTGATCGCGCATCTGCCGCAACAACCTGCCCCCGAGGTTGGCAGTATCCATCCCCTGTTTGCCAGCGCTTATGTGGTCCTGATATGATCCGCCCCGAAAACTGGTATCGCATTCGCCCGCAGTCGGATGGTGTCACATGGATAGACGAGCCCTATATCCAAGAATTTTACCGCTGCAACATCTGGCATATCCGTGGCCGCGACCGTGATATGATGGTCGACAGCGGCATGGGGGTGGTGCCCTTGCGGCAATGGGTGCCTTTGCTGTCAGAGCGCCCCTTGGACGCCGTGGCCAGCCATACCCATTTCGACCATATCGGCGCGCATCACGAATTCCCCTGCCGTCTGTGCCATGAGGCCGAGGCGCATTTTCTGGAAAACCCCACCCGTGCGGGCATTCTGGCCGATCCCTATGTGACAGATGATATTTTCGACGCTTTGCCCCCCGCGCCCTATCAATCCGCGACCTACAGCGTCAAATCCGCCCCTGCCACACGTTTGCTGGTGGATGGCGATGTGATCGATTTGGGCGATCGGCATTTTGAGGTGATCCACACTCCCGGCCATTCCCCCGGCGGCATTGCCCTGTGGGAGGCGGCATCGGGCATCTTGTTTTCGGGCGATATCGTCTATGACGGCCCTTTGATCGAGGACACTTACCACGCCAACGCCGCCGATTATTACCGCTCGATGGTGCGTCTCTTTGATCTGCCCGTTCGCGTGGTCCACGGCGGCCATTTTCCCAGCTATGGCCTGAATCGCCACCGTCAGATCATCCGCACTTGGTTGGACGGTCACTCAGGCTGAAGAATGCGGTGGCGCACCTAGGGCAGTTTGCGGCAAACAGGATCGCCTAAAATGCGCCCTGTCTTGTCGATCCAAATCACTTTACCGTCCCGTTCCACCCGTGCCCGACCATTTTGAAACCTCGGCTTGGGACCAAAAGGGGCGTCAAACTGTGGCGCGATCACCATCGCCCCCTTTTTGTCGATAAAGCCGTATTTGCCCCGCGTCAGCACCGCCGCCAACCCTTCGGAAAACAAAACCACATAGTCATACTGAGGCGCGATCACCACCGCGCCCGTCTGGTCGATAAAGCCGTTCTTGTCGCCGATTTGCACCCCTGCAAGACCTTCGGAAAACCACCAAGCATTCGGATATTGGGGTGCTATGACCATTTTTCCAGACTTGTCGATAAAGCCCAATTTGCCGCCCACCTCGGCCAAGGCCAGCCCATCGGAAAACGGCAGCGCATAGTCATATTGCGGCGCGATCACCACCGCGCCTTTAGGGTCGATGAACCCATATTTGCCATCAATCTGAACTTTGGCCAGACCTTCGGTAAACCACTGTGCATCCGCATATTGCGCTGCGATCACCACCGCGCCCGTCTGGTCGATAAACCCATATTTGCCGTCGATCTGCACCCGCGCCAAACCTTCGGTAAACCGCCAAGCGTCTTCAAACTGCGGCGCAATGACCAATGCCCCAGCCTTATTCACAAATCCATATTTATAGCCCACCGCGATCACGGCGAGGCCCTGCGAAAAGCCCCAAGCATCGTCAAACTGCGGTGCGATTTTCATCACGCCTGCGGGGTCCACATAGCCAAATTTATTGCCAAGCAGCACATGCGCCAGACCCTCTTCAAAGTCCTTGGCCCGATCAAACTGCGGCGCGATCACCCAGCATTGATCCGCGTCCACATAACCCCATTTGCCGTCCGCCGCCTGCCACGGCAAAGGATCGCCCGAACAGACCGAAGCCCCCATCACAAGGGCCAGCATCGATGATAAAACAAGACCACGCATCCGTTCCCCAAATGGCAGGAAAGTTACTGCAAACTCTTGTGCTGGGCCACACAAAACTTACCCACAGAAGATTTCGCAGATTTTGCTTTACAGGGTTTCGCCGGTCGGACACTATATTTAGTAAGTAAAGTGTAACCCACCGCTTGCGGTTGCTGTGTATACTGTAGTTTGTGGCAATTACGACCGCAAATGCCTTATGATGAGGGTGAATATGTCATTGAATTCCGAGATCGCCGCCTATGATGATCTTCACCCCATTGATATTGTTGAAGATATTGCCGCCAATCATGCTTGGGAATTTGATCGCGTCACCGATGATCAGATCGCTATGGCCGTTGAGGGACAGTGGCGCACCTATTCGTTGACGCTGGCGTGGTCGGCGCAGGATGAAACCCTGCGGTTGATTTGCACCTTTGAAATGGACCCCCCTGCTGCGCGGATGCCGCAGATTTATGATCTGATCAACCGCTGCAACGATTTGGTCTGGACAGGCGCGTTTACCTATTGGGCCGAGCAAAAGCTGATGGTGTGGCGCTATGGTCTGTGTTTGGCAGGCGGTCAGGTCGCGGGGGCGGAACAGATTGATTATCTGATCTCAAGCGCTGTTATGGCGGCGGAACGGTTCTATCCTGCCTTTCAACTGGTGGCGTGGTCGGATCAATCCCCTGCCGAGGCGATGAATATCGCCATGACCGAGGCTTATGGCCGCGCCTAACGGGCGATGTGCGGCCCTGATGTGCCTGCGGCGCAGGTATTTGGGTCAGTATGAAAGCGTTTGCGCCTGTTTAGGCGGCTTGAACCTGTTGCGGACTGTGCCTAACCTATCGCGACATATGGGGGATTTGTGATGGAACGCGTGGCACGGGATGGGTTGGTCTTGCTGGGATGTGGCAAGATGGGCACGGCGCTTTTGACGGGATGGTTGGCGGCGGGCCTGCCTGCCGCGTCGGTCTGGGTGATCGAACCCAATCCGAGTGATTGGCTAAAGTCCAGCGGTGTGCATTTGAATGTAGGCCTGCCCCGTGCCCCCGCCGTGGCGGTTCTGGCGGTTAAGCCGCAGATGATGGGGGCGGCGTTGCCTGCCTTGCAGGCCTTGGGCAATGGGGCGACTTTGTTTATTTCCATCGCGGCGGGCACGTCGATTGCGACATTTGAGGCGGCTTTGGGGGCAAACACGCCGATTGTGCGCTCTATGCCGAATACGCCTGCGATGGTGGGTCGCGGCATTACGGGAATTTGCCGCAATGGGTTCGCCAGCGATGCTGATCTGGATTTGGCGCGGATATTGATGCAGGCTGTGGGGCAGGTGGTGACGCTGGAGGGCGAGCATCAGATTGACGCGGTGACCGCCGTGTCAGGCTCTGGTCCCGCCTATGTGTTTTATATGATCGAGGCGATGGCGGCCGCGGGGGTGGAACAGGGGCTGTCCCCTGATGTTGCCATGCAATTGGCCCGTGCAACAGTGTGTGGGGCAGGAGAGTTGGCCTATCAATCCAATGACGCCGCCAGTCAGTTGCGGATCAACGTCACCTCACCTGGGGGGACAACGGCCGCCGCTTTGGCGCAGTTGATGGATGCGGATACGGGTCTTGCGCCCTTGATGCGCCGCGCCGTGCAGGCCGCCGCAGATCGTGGGCGGGAGTTGGGCGCATGATCAGCTATGACGATTTTGCCGCCGTCGATATCCGCGTGGGCCGCATCACCCGCGCCGAACCCTTTCCCGAGGCGCGCAAGCCTGCGATCAAACTGTGGGTCGATTTCGGCGGCGAGATTGGTGAGAAACGCTCCAGCGCCCAGATCACCCGCCATTATACGCCCGAGGCGCTGATCGGGCGAAAGGTCTTGGCGGTGGTCAATTTTCCACCCCGTCAGATCGGCAAAGTCATGTCTGAAGTGCTGGTTTTGGGCCTGCCTGACAGGGACGGCGAGGTGGTTTTGATTGCGCCCGACCATGATGTTCCCTTGGGCGGAAGGATGTTTTGATGCAGAAACTGTTGATTACCCGCCGCTTGCCTGATGCTGTTTTGGACAGGGCGCGTCAGCATTTCGATGTGACCCTGCGCGACAGGGCCGCGCCTTTGGACGGGGGCGAATTGCGCGGGGCTTTGCGTGATTATGATCTGATCTTGCCCACTTTGGGCGATCAATTCCGCGCTGATGTCTTTGCCGATGTGCCCGCCCCCCGTGCGCGGATATTGGCCAATTTCGGGGTTGGCTATAATCATATCGACGTTGCGGCGGCCCGCGCCGCTGGGGTGGTTGTCACCAACACACCCGGCGCTGTGACGGATGCCACGGCGGATATTGCGATGACGCTGATCCTTATGACGGCGCGGCGCGCGGGCGAGGGTGAACGGATTTTGCGCGCGGGCGACTGGCACGGCTGGACGCCGACGCAGATGCTGGGCGCACAGGTGACGGGGGCCACAGTTGCGGTTATTGGGATGGGCCGCATCGGGCAGGCCATTGCGCGGCGCTGTCATTTTGGGTTCGGGATGTCGGTGATCTATCACAATCGCAGTGCCCGTGATTTGGAATTCCCAGCCACTCAGGTCACGATGGAACAGGCGATGGCGGCGGATTTTGTCGTGGTCGCCGTGCCAGGGGGGGCGGATACCCATCATTTGATCAACGCCAATACCCTGTCCCATATGCGCCCCGATGGGATTTTCATCAACATCGCGCGCGGTGATGTGGTGGATGAGGCGGCTTTGCTGGCGGCCATGACCAAGGGCCAAATCGCAGGCGCGGGTCTGGATGTATACGAGCGCGAGCCGCAGATCACCGCAGGGCTGACCGCCTTGGAAAACGTCACCCTTTTGCCGCATCTGGGCACCGCCGTTTTGCGCGTGCGCGAGGCGATGGGGATGATGGCGCTGGACAATCTGATTGCCTTTGACGCGGGACGCGCGCCCCCGAACGCCCTATGATCCTGTCACGATGATCCTGTCACGGGGGCGCAAATATGTCTTTATCCATATCCCGAAAACGGGTGGCACGGCGCTGACCTTGGCACTTGAGGCGCGGGCAATGAAGGACGACATCCTGTTCGACAACACGCCCAAGGCCAAGTCACGCCAGCATCGGCAACAGGGTTTGCAGGCGGCGGGTCGGCTGTGGAAACACTCGACCCGCGCCGATATCGAAGGGCTTGTGCCCGATTTGGACAGCTATTTCACCCTGACCCTTGTGCGCAATCCTTGGGACCGCATGGTAAGCTATTACCATTTTTTACGGGTTCAGACCTTTGATCATCCCGCTGTGACCTTGGCGAAATCGACCGATTTCTCGGCGTTTTTGAACACACCCGCAACCCAAGCCGCCCTGCAGGCATGGCCCGCAGCGGCGCATATGCGCGACCGATTTGGTATAGACCGCGCCGATCTTTATGCGCGGCTGGAACATTTGCACGATGATCTTACCCCATTCGAGGCGCATTTAGGGTTCAAACTGACCATCGCGCGGGTCAATACTTCGGACCGCGACCGCGATTGGCGCGTCTATTATTCGGATGCAGATGCCGCCCTGATCGCAGCGCTGTGTGCACAGGATATTGCCCGCTTTGGTTATGTTTTCGATTTGATAAAACCTTAACCATTTGTCAC
Organism: Cypionkella sp.; assembly: GCA_040398785.1. Classification (GTDB taxonomy): domain Bacteria; phylum Pseudomonadota; class Alphaproteobacteria; order Rhodobacterales; family Rhodobacteraceae; genus Cypionkella. Next base: position 274,595 of record JBBATJ010000005.1, read on the forward strand.
AATTCTGCCGCGATTCAACCCTGACTTTAGTGCCGCAGTTGGTGCATAAGGCCATCGGGGTATCAGTGGATCATCGCGAATGGCGCGCAGTTTTTCAATCATGGGGTCTTGGCCAGACGCCGTTGCGGGACAAGGTATCGCGGGCGATGTCGTGGTTGCGACACCGTTGGGCTGGCGTGCGGTTGCTGATTTGCATCTAGGGGATGTTTTGCGAAATTTGAATGGGGCGCCGACAGCCCTGTGCGCCGCGCAACCGACCACGACGATAGGCTGGTTACGCTTTCCCATCCGTGCCTTGGGCAATCGCCGCCCCTTTGTGGTGGGCCAAGGGCAGGGCGTTTTGCTGCAATCCGAATATATCCGCGCCTTGACCGGCGAGGCGGCGGTGGCCGTGCCTGCGATTGCCTTGCTAGGTTGGCGCGGGATTCACAGTTGTGCTGCGCCGCGTCATGCGGTCAGTCTGCGTTTGGTTAGGCCCAGTTTGATTATGGTCGGCGCTGGGGCATTTTTGGCCTGCCAAGGTATGGATGACATTGGCTGGGCGGGGTTGCCCCCCGTGCCCAGCCTGTCGCTGCCTTCGGCGCAACAATTGCTTGCCTGTTTGATTGCGCAAGATGCAGGCATTGCCTTGCGCAATCTACGCCCTCAGGCTGTTTTCTGACGGGCCTTAGGCCGCAGTTTTCTGACGCGCCGCGCCGCCGTAAAAGGTTTCGCCTTTGGCCGCCATATCGCGCAACATCTGCGGCGTGGTGAACCGCGCGCCGAACCGCTTGGTCAGATCATCACAGATCGCCACGGCCTGTGCCGCCCCCGTGATGTCCAGCCAAGAAAACGGCCCTCCCGACCAAGGCGCAAAGCCCCAGCCAAGGATCGCACCCACATCGCCTTCGCGGATGTCGGTCAGAACGCCGTCTTGCAGGGCGCGCACCGCCTCTAGGACTTGGGCCATCAGCAGGCGGTGCTGCACCGTGACCAGATCGGGTTGATCGGCGGCCACAGAATAGGCCGCGGCAAGGCCGTCCCACAGACCCAAACGCTGGCCCGCGTCGTCATAGGAATAGAACCCTGATTTCGACTTTTTGCCCAAACGTCCCTGATCCGCCATCGCAAACAACACCACATCGACCGCCGCATCGGGATAGGCATCGCCCATCGCCGCCTTGGTCGCCTTGGCGATTTTCACCCCCAGATCAATCGAGGTTTCATCCACCAATTGCAGCGGCCCCAGTGGCATCCCCAGCAATTTCGCCGCATTTTCCACCAGCGCGGGCGCGACCCCTTCGGCCACCATCCGAATACCTTCGTTGATATAGGGGATGATGCAGCGATTGGCATAAAAGAACCGCGCATCATGCACCACAATCGGCGTTTTGCGGATTTGGCGCACGAAATCCAACGCCTTGGCCACGGCGCGATCGCCCGTTTCTTTGCCGCGAATGATTTCCACAAGGTTCATCTTATCGACGGGGCTGAAAAAGTGGATCCCAATGAACTGATCGGCGTTTTTGCTGGCCTTGGCCAATTCGCTGATCGGCAAGGTTGAGGTATTCGACGCATAGATACACTCTGCCCCAACCGCCGCTTCAACGCGGGCGGTGACATCTGCCTTGATCTTCATATCTTCAAACACGGCCTCTATCACCAGATCACAAGGGGCTAGCGCCGCGTAATCTGTCGTGGCCAGAATACGGCCCAAAACCTGTTCCTTTTGGTCCGCCGTCACTTTGCGCCGCGCAATGCCCTTGTCCAGAATATCGGCCGCATGGGATTTGCCGCGATCTGCCGCCTCTTGATTGGCATCAATCAAGATCACATTCACCCCTGCATTGGCCGCGACATAGGCGATCCCCGCCCCCATCATGCCCGCGCCAATCACGCCAAGGGTCTGGACAGTTTGGGGGGGCTGATTGGGGCGGTTCGCCCCCTTTTCCAAGGCCTCTTTGTTGATAAACAGGCTGCGGATCATGGCGCTGCTGGAGGGATTCAGCAACGTCGCGGTAAAATGCCGCGCCTCAATTTTCAGCGCGGTATCAAAGGGCACAAGTGCCCCCTCATAGGCCGCAGCCAGCAGGTTGCGGGCGGCTGGAAACACGCCTTGAGTCTTGCCATTGATCATCGCAGAGGCACCGACATAGGTCTGAAACCCGCTGGGCGTATAGGGCGCGCCGCCGGGCATTTTATATCCCTTAGCATCCCAAGCCTTGACAATGTCCGCCTCGGTCGCGGCCAGAACCCATTCCTTGGCGCGGGCCTGCAATTGATCGGGGGCCACAACTTCGTCGATCAGACCTGCCGCCTTTGCGGCCTTAGGATCAGACAGCTTCCCCTCCAGCAAAAACGGGGCCGCCATCATCGCGCCCATTTTGCGCACCAGACGGGTTGTGCCGCCCGCGCCTGGGAAAATACCGACCAGAATTTCGGGCAGGCCAATCTTGGCGCGCGGATTGTCGGCGGCAATGATCCGATGACAGGCCAGCGGGATTTCAAACCCAATGCCCAGCGCCGTGCCGGGCACCGCGCAAACAATCGGCTTGCCCCCCTTTAGGGTTTTCGGGTCCATTCCCGCGCGCTCAATACGGCGCAAAACGGCGTGCATATTCATCACGCCGTCAAAAATCGCCTGTGCGCCCCCCTCGCGCATGGTGGCGATGACCTTTAAATCCATCCCCCCCGCAAAATCCTTTTTGCCCGAGGTGATGATGATCCCTTTACACGTGGGGTCCGACAGCCCCTGCGCCACTAAAGCATCCAGATCGGCAAAGCCTTCCATCTGCATGACATTCATCGATTTGCCGACAGTATCCCAAGTGATGGTGGCCACGCCATCTGCATCCAAATTATAGGAAAAATCGCTCATCTTCAGACCCTTTCAATAATGGTGGCAACGCCCATGCCGCTTGCGATACACAGCGTCGCCAGACCCGTGCCGCGCCCCGTGCGTTCCAATTCGTCCAGCAATGTGCCGATGATGATCGCCCCTGTGGCCCCCAACGGGTGCCCCATCGCAATCGAACCTCCATTCACGTTGACCAAGGCAGGATCGACGTTGAACGCCTGCTGGAACCGCAAAACGACAGAGGCAAAGGCCTCATTCACCTCAAACAGATCAATATCGCCGATCTTCATGCCCGCATCTTGCAGGATCTTTTCCGTCACAGGCACGGGGCCTGTCAGCATGATCGTGGGATCGGTGCCGATTTTCGCCGTGGCGCGAATGCGGGCGCGGGGTTTTAGCCCATGCGCCGCCCCAAATTCGGCATTGCCGATCAGGATCGCGGCCGCCCCATCCACAATCCCGCTGGAATTGCCCGCGTGATGCACATGGTTCACCCGTTCCAATCCCGGATATTTCATCAGCGCGATTTTATCAAATCCAGGCAGGGTTTCGCCCATTTCGGCAAAGGCAGGTTTCAACGCCGCCAATGCCGCCAAATCCGTGCTGGGGCGCATATATTCGTCACGGTCTAGGATCATTAGCCCATTCATATCGCGCACGGGCACGATCGATTTGGCAAATCTCCCCTCAGCCCATGCCACCGCCGCCCGCCGCTGGCTTTCAACAGCCAAGGCATCGACCATATCACGGGTAAACCCATATTTCGTCGCAATAATATCTGCCGAAATCCCCTGCGGCACAAAATATGTCCCCATCGCCAATGTCGGATCAACGGCAATCGCGGCCCCGTCCGATCCCATCGCAACGCGGCTCATCATCTCAACCCCGCCTGCGATATAGGCCTGACCCGCGCCCCCCCGCACCTGATTGGCGGCCAGATTAACCGCTTCAATCCCGCTCGCGCAAAATCGGTTGATCGCAAGGCCGGGGATCGATTGATCCAACCGCGACGCCAGCACGGCAGAGCGCGCCAGACATCCCCCCTGCTCGCCCACTTGGGTCACATTGCCCCAAATCACATCCTCGACGGCATGGCCCGTCAACCCGTTGCGGTCCGCCACCGCGTTCAGCATCCCCGCCGAGAGCGTGACCGAAGTCACCTCGTGCAGCGCACCATCAGGGCGGCCCTTACCGCGTGGGGTGCGAATGGCATCATAGATAAAGGCGTCGGTCATCGTGTTCTCCTTAGGCGCGGTCAGATGGGTTGCCGGGCATCAAATCATAGGGATGTTTCCAACCGGGCGTGGCCGCAATGCGGTCCAGCCAAGCATCAATATGCGGCCAATCCGCACGGGTGAACCCATAGGGTTCTGGATAATACAAATAGCCGCAGAGTGAGAGGTCTGCGATGGTCATCGCCGCCCCCGCGACCCAAGTCCGCGATGCAAGGTGGTCATCCAGCACCTTATAGGCAGCCTTAAGGCGGCCTTGTTGAAACGGGATCACGCCAGTGGGGCGTTTATCCTCGGCCAGAAAATTCGCCAAATACCGTGTCGTGCCGATCTGAGTGGAAAATTTGTGATTGTCCCAAAACATCCACCGCAAAATCTCGCGCCGCTCGGCCGCTGATTTGCCACCCAGCTTGCCCGATTTGCTGCTGATATAGTCCAAAATCACACCTGATTGCGTCAGTGTGGTGTCGCCGTCGACCAGCACAGGCACTTCGCCCATTTCATTGATCGCGCGAAAGGCGGGGCTGCGCGCCTCGCCGTTAAAGAAATCGACAAAGATCGGCTCCCATTCCTGACCCGTAAAGGTCAGCGCCAGCGCCACCTTATAGGCGCTGCCACTTTCGCCAAAGCAATACAGTTTCATATCGGCCTTTCTGGCGCTAGCGCCGAGATTCGAGTTCCGCGTTAAACAGGCGTAGGCGGTGGGTCAGGTTATCTTGATCGGTGACAGAGGTGAAATTTTCAAACAAAAAGGACAGCGCCTCGCCCTCATTCAAACCCGCTTCGGCGGCGAATTTCCGCAAGGCGCGATAGCCGTCTTCGGTCATCGCAACGGGGAAATGCCGCGTTAGGCGAAAGCGTTTGGGCATCCTAAAACGCCGCCTCTGGCAGGTCCATGACAGGCGCGGCCCCCGATTGAATCCGCGCCAGATGCAGCGCCGTCGCGGGCAGGCAGCGTGCCATGTAAAACGCCCCCGTGGTGAGTTTCGCGTTCAAAAACGCCGCGTCCCCCGTGCCTGCGTCAAGGCCCGCCAGCGCGGCCTTGGCCATCCGCGCCCACATGAACCCCATCGCCGTATGCCCCATCATCGTCATAAAATCATAGGCCCCCGCCAGCGCGACATTGGGGTTTTTCATCGCGTTTTCCATGAAAAACATCGCCGCCGCCTGCACATCTTTGGACGCCTTTTTCAGCGGTTCCAAAAATGGGGTCAGGCGCGCATCCTCCTGATTTTCCTTGACGAAAGTCTTAATCATCTCAAAGAAGGCCATCACAGGCTTGCCGCCATCCGCCGCCAATTTGCGCCCAACAAGGTCCAGCGCCTGAATGCCATTCGCCCCCTCATAAATCTGGGCAATCCGCGCGTCACGGGCAAATTGCGCCATACCGTTATCCTCAATGTAACCATGCCCGCCCCAGACCTGTTGCGCCTGCACCGCCGTATCGAACCCCTTATCGGTCAAGAACCCTTTGATCACGGGGATCAGCAGGGACACCAGCCCCTCGGCATCCGCGTCACCGTTGCGCACGGAACGATCAATCAAATGCGCGGCCCAAAAGGTCAGCGCCCGCGCCCCTTCGACAAAGGATTTCTGTTCCATCAGATTGCGGCGAATATCGGGATGCACGATCAAGGGATCGGCGGGACCGTTCGGGTTTTTCACCCCCGTCACATCGCGGCCTTGCAGGCGTTCGCGCGCATAGACCACCGCGTTTTGATAGGCGGTTTCGGCCACTGCGTAACCTTGCAGACCGACGCCCAAACGCGCCTCATTCATCATGGTGAACATGGCGCGCATCCCCTTGTGCAGATCACCCAAAAGCCAGCCCTTGGCCCCGTCGTAATTCATCACGCAAGTGGCATTGCCGTGAATGCCCATCTTGTTTTCAATGCTGCCAACACTTACGCCATTGCGTGCGCCCAAACTGCCATCGTCATTTACCAAAAACTTTGGCACGATGAACAGCGATATCCCCTTGCTGCCCTCACCGCCGCCAGGGGCCTTGGCCAGCACCAGATGAATGATGTTTTGCGACAGATCATGTTCGCCTGCGGAAATGAAAATCTTGGTGCCCGTAATGGCATAGCTGCCATCCCCCGCAGGTTCGGCGCGGGTGCGCATCAGGCCCAGATCGGTGCCGCAATGCGGTTCCGTCAGGTTCATCGTGCCAGTCCAATCGCAAGACACCATTTTTGGCAGATACATCGCCTTTTGCGCCGCCGTGCCATGCGTGTGAATGGCCGAATAGGCGCCATGCGTCAGGCCCTGATACATATTGAACGCCATATTGGCGGATACAAAAATCTCGCCCACAGCCGTGCCCATCACATAGGGCAGACCCTGGCCGCCATAATCTGGATCACAATCCAGCGCGGTCCAGCCGCCCTGTTTCATCGCGTCAAACGCCGCTTTGAACCCCTGCGGCGTTCGCACGACCCCGTTTTCCAAATGACAGCCTTCGCGGTCGCCCGTTGCGTTCAGGGGATGCAGCACATCGCGGGCGATCTTACCCGCCTCATCCAACACCGCGCCTGTGAAACCCGCATCCAAATCAGCGTAACCGCGAATGTCCAACTGGCTAAGGTTCAGCACATCATGCATCACGAACTGCATATCTTGGACGGGGGCGTTATAAACGGTCATCTTATTTCTCCTCAAGGGTCTGCAAACGTGCGCTGCCCAGATCAATTTCGGTCTGTAATTCGGTAATCGCGATGTCCAACTCGGCGCGCTGGGCCTGCATCTGCGCCAATCGGTCCTGCGCCAAGGTCAAAGTGCGGGCCAATTGCGCGACATTGCTGCCCTCGCGGTCATACATATCCAGCAATTGGCGGATATCTTCCAAGGAAAACCCAAAGCGTTTGCCGCGCAGAATCAACTGCAACCGTGCCCGCTCGCGATGACGATACAGCCGCTGTGTGCCGCGCCGTTCGGGGGCAATCAGCTCCTTATCCTCATAAAACCGCAGGGCGCGGGGCGTCACATCATAAGCGCTGCACATTTCAGAGATTGTCATGATTTCAGCATTACTCATCACAGGTGTTCCGACAGATATAGGAAGTGATTATTCTGCTATACAGTAGAACCTTACGTTAACGTAAATGTGACGTGGCGTCAGGATTGTTTTTGATCCTAGGCCAGATTTGGCCGATCAATCCTGCGGCAGGTTTGCGCCGTCAAATTGCGCCAATTCGTCGGCGGCAGTCGCGCGCAAGGCGCGCAGATCATGAATTGCTGTCGCGATTTCGTCGCTTTGACGGGCCAATTCCAGCAATTGACGATCCGCAATGCGCAGCCATTCCTGCAACTGCGTTTGCGTGCCCTTTTTGTGATAGATCAGCAGCCATTGGCGGATTTCCTCCAAAGACAGACCAAACCTGCGACCGCGTAGGATCAAGGTCATCCGTGCCACGTCGCGCGCGCTGTAAAATCGCGCGCGGCCCTGTTTGGTTGGGGCCAGCAATTCGATGTATTCGTAATAGCGCAGCGTGCGCGGTGTGACCGCGAACTTGGCGCACATTTCCTTAAAGGTCAGGTTCGCGTCCGTCATTTTAGCTCCCTACGAAAGAATAGGCAGCGAATGCCCACCACGCAAGCCCACCACGCAAACCTGTCACGCGTGACCCGCAGCCCCCGACAACATCACAGGGTCCACACCCAACACCTTCAGCGCAGCCGCCCATTTTTGCGCGTTGGGCCGATCAAAGATCACATCGGGTTCCGCGTCCAAGGTCAGCCAAGCGTTTTCAACGATTTCCTTTTCCAATTGGCTTGGCCCCCAACCCGCATATCCCAGCGCCAACAGGGCCTGGCGCGGGCCTTTGCCTGCGGCGATATCCTCGACCACATTGACGGTCGCACTCATTTGAAACCCGCCTTGGATCTGCATCATCTCTGGCCCGCCCCTGTAACGGCCCCTGTGCAACACGAACCCGCGACTGCGTTCGACAGGACCGCCATAATGCACCTCGATGGCGGGGGCGCCGCCCTGTTGGATGCCCAATTGATCCAGCAACGTGGGAAAGGAAAAATCGGGCATGATGCGGTTGATGATCAACCCCATCGCGCCGTCAGCCGAGTGCGAGCAGACCATCACCAGGGCCCGTTCAAACCGCGCATCCCCCATCCCAGGCATGGCCGCAAGCAATTTCCCCGTCAAATCCATTTGGTGCCTTCCCCTAGCCCTAAGAATAGAATGGGCAAAACGCGGTGCGCGCTCAAGCCCCTATGTTAATTCATCGTTAACCGAATGGTGATTTGCCATCACTTACACAGGCGTTAAAAGACTAGGATGAAATATATTTTGGCCATATGTGCGTTTCTGCTGTTCCCTTCAGGCGCGTTTGCCGCGCCCGAAGGTATTGAAACCGCGCAGCTTTTGTCGGGCTGGCAAGACTCAGGCGGCAACCATATCGCCGCCTTGGATTTGGTGCTGCAACCCGACTGGAAAACCTATTGGCGCGCGCCCGGTTCGGGGGGTATCCCGCCCGAGTTTGACTGGACAGGGTCGCAAAACGTGCAGACGCTGTCCTTGGTCTGGCCGCGGCCCATCGCGTTTGTTTTAGACGATGTCACAAGCTTTGGCTATCACGACAGTCTTATCTTGCCGATCAAGGTCACAGCCCAAGACCCGACCCTGCCCGTCACATTGCGCGCGCGCATCACCTTGGGCATTTGTAAGGATATTTGTGTTCCAGTGAGCCTGACCCTGACGGGCATACTGACAAATGCGACTATACAAGACCCCGTGATCGCCGCTGCCTTGGCCGATCCCGCGTTGTCTGGACCAGCAGCAGGCGTCGCGGGCCTGACCTGTCAAATCACCCCGATCAGCGATGGTTTGCGCGTAACGGCGCAGATCGATTTGCCCAATGCGTTGCAAGATGATTTTGTGATCCTAGAACATCGTAACCCCCACATCTGGATTTCCGATCCAGAAATGACGCGGCAAAAGGGGCGGTTGATCGCGGTTGTGGATCTGGTGCCGTCGGATGCAGAACCCTTTGATCTGAACGGCGATGATCTGACTGTGACCATCTTAGGCAAATCCCGCGCCGTGGAAATAAAGGGCTGTCCGTTACAATAGCGCCGCCTTTAGGGTCAACAAATCTGCCCAAGCCTCGCGCTTTGCGGCAGGGTTTTGCAACAAATGCTGCGGCGTCAACATGGCCAAGGCCCGCAGACCAAACGCCTGCCCCCAAACCCCGCGCGCGCGTAAAATGCCCGTGGTGTTCATCCCCAATTGCAGCGCTGCATTGCCCATCAAAATCACCACTTTGGGCGCGATCAACGCGACATGGCGCGCCACAAAGGGGCGGATGATGGCCAGTTCATCGGGTGTTGGCGCACGGTCTTGCGGCGCCCGCCACGGCAAAGCGGGCATCAAATACAGCGCCTTTCTCGGATCAGGATTGCTTTGCGACAGACCAATCGCGGCAAACATTTTTTCCAACAATTGCGCCGCATCCCCTGAATAGGGCGATTTTGCGCGCTCATCCTCGCGCTGGGGGGGATCGGACAGCACCAGCACATCCGCCGCCGAATCGCCCGCGCCAAAAACCATATCGCGCGCGCCTTTTTTGATATCCAGATGATCGAACTGCGCCAAAGCGGCGCGCAGATCGTCCAGATTTTGGCATCTGTCCGCCGCCGATTGTGCCGCAGCGATCGCGGCCTTGGCCGACTGCACTGGCGCGAACGACGGGGGTGCGAGCGGCGCGGTGGCGACCTGCTGCCCCGTAACAGGCACAACGATTGGCGCGATTGCTGCGTTTTGCCAATCCGCACGTTCTGGCAATTCATAGGCGTTGATCGGGGCATCCGTCAGGGTCTCCCCAACGCCCATGTCAAATTGCCACGCCAGCGCCGCCAGCGCCGCATCCCAATCTGCTAAAATATCTGTCGTGATTCCCATGCCCCAAACTAGGGCCGCCTGCCTGGACCCACAAGCCGCTTGTCCATTTGAAGACAGCTTTCTATAAGGCAGAAAATAGGAGATGCCGATGAGCTTTCGTGCGCGCCACCTTCTGGGGATCGAGGATCTATCACCGTCCGAGATTGTGACGATCCTAGATCTGGCGGATCGGTATGTGGACCTGAACCGCCGCACCGTGAAACAATCGGATGCCCTGTCAGGGCTGACCTTGATCAATATGTTCTTTGAAAACTCCACCCGCACGCAGGCCAGTTTTGAACTGGCAGGCAAACGGATGGGGGCGGATGTGATGAACATGGCCGTCGCGCAATCGAGCGTGAAAAAGGGCGAGACGCTGATTGACACCGCGATGACGCTGAACGCGATGCATCCAGATTTGCTGGTGGTGCGTCATCCCTCGTCGGGGGCGGTGAATCTGCTTGCGTCCAAGGTGAACTGCGCCGTGCTGAACGCGGGCGATGGGCGACACGAACACCCCACGCAGGCGCTGCTGGATGCGCTGACAATTCGCCGTGCCAAGGGGCGGATTCAACGCCTGACTGTGGCGATTTGCGGCGATATTGCGCATTCCCGTGTGGCGCGCAGCAATCTGATTTTGCTAAATAAAATGGAAAACCGCATTCGTTTGATCGCGCCGCCGACCCTGATGCCCGCAGGCGTGGGCGATTTTGGATGCGAGCTGTTTGACGATATGCGCGCGGGTTTGCAGGGCGCAGATGTGGTGATGATGTTGCGCCTGCAAAAGGAACGAATGGACGGGGGCTTCATTCCATCCGAGCGCGAATATTACCACCGCTACGGTCTGGACGCGGAAAAACTGTCCCACGCGAAACCCGATGCGATTGTGATGCATCCAGGGCCCATGAATCGCGGCGTCGAAATTGATGGCGATCTGGCCGATGACATCAACCGCTCTGTGATCCAAGAACAGGTCGAAATGGGCGTCGCAGTGCGGATGGCCTGTATGGATTTGTTGGCACGGAATTTACGGGCCGAGCGGGGTCGACAAGCCCTAAGCACGTCTGGGGGGGTTATGGTATGAGATTGAGCGAAGTAGGGTGCGTGGTTTCCACGCACCGCGGGCGAATGGTGCGTGAAATCACGCACCCTACTTGTGCATCATGAGGCGGCCTGAAATGTCCGACGCCCGTATTGGGGGCATTGTCGCCACAGTTGTGCTGGTGGTGATTTTCCTTTTCACAATCGCCTTTGTCTGGATGTCCTAACATGACCCTGCATTTCATCAACGCGCGTTTGATCAATCCTGAAACAACGACAGATGACATCGGCAACCTAACGGCTGCAGAGGGCATCATCACCGCGATGAACACCCCCGCCCCTGACGGCGCGGAAATCATCGACTGCGGGGGCAATTGTCTTGCCCCCGGGATCATCGATTGGGGCGTGAAAATCGGCGAGCCAGGAGAACGGCACAAGGAGTCTTTCCGCTCTGCGGGTCTTGCGGCGGCGGCGGGGGGTGTCACCACGATGATCGTGCGCCCCGACACAAACCCCGCGATTGATACCCCCGAAGCGTTAGAGTTTGTGACCCGCCGCGCCGCCGAATCTGTGGTGCGCATCCGTCATATGGCGGCGCTGACCAAAGGCCGCGCTGGCCATGAAATGACCGAGATCGGCTTTCTGTTGGACGCGGGGGCCGTGGCATTCTCAGACGTTTTCAACGTCGCCACTGAAGCAAAATCCCTGTCGCGTGCGCTGATCTATGCGCGCTCCTTGGGTGCCCTGGTCATCGGTCATCCCCAAGAACCTGGCCTATCGGCAGGGGCCTCTGCCACCAGCGGCAAATTCGCCAGTCTGCGCGGTATTCCCGCTGTGCCTGCCATGGCCGAACGTATTGGACTGGATCGCGATCTGGGCCTGATAGAGATGACAAATGCCCGCTATCACGCCGATCAGATTACCACCGCCCGCGCCTTGCCCGCGTTAGAACGCGCCAAGAAAAACGGGCTGGATGTGACGGCGGGGATCAGCATCCACCACCTCACCTTGAACGAAATCGACGTGGGCGATTACCGCACCTTTTTCAAATTCACTCCGCCTTTGCGATCCGAAGAAGACCGTCTTGCCATGGTTCAGGCCCTTGCCGATGGGCTGATTGATGTCTTGGGCAGTTTCCACACCCCCGCGGATGAGGAATCCAAGCGCCTGCCGTTTGAAGAGGCGGCGGCAGGCGCGGTGGGTCTGGAAACGCTGCTGCCTGCCGCCCTGCGTCTGGTTCATGCGGGCGATATCAGCCTGCCCGCCCTGTGGCGCGCGCTGTCGTTGAACCCCGCCAATCGCTTGGGCCTGCCGCAAGGACGTCTTGCCATTGGTGCCCCCGCCGATCTGGTGCTGTTTGATCCCGATGCGCCCTATCTGCTGGACCGCGCGAAATTACAGTCGAAATCGAAAAACACCCCCTTTGACGGATGCCGAATGGAGGGTAAGGTTAAAGCAACTTATGTTGCAGGCCGCGTTGTTTTCACAGGATAGACCATGCCAGACTTTACCTCTGCCCCGTTGATTTTGGCGATTGTCGCGGTTTTGGCCTATTTGCTGGGATCGGTGCCGTTTGGGATGGTCATCACACGCGCCTTGGGCTTGGGGGATTTACGCGCCATTGGGTCGGGCAATATTGGGGCGACCAATGTGCTGCGCACTGGCAACAAAGGGGCGGCGGCCGCCACGTTGATCCTAGATGCCGCCAAAGGTGCTGTTGCCGTTCTGATTGCCCGCGCCACCTTGGGCGAGGATGCGGCGCAATTGGCAGGCCTCTCGGCCTTTTTGGGCCATCTGTTTCCGATCTGGTTGGGGTTCAAGGGTGGCAAAGGTGTCGCCACATTTCTGGGCACATTGATCGCCCTGTCGCCGCCCGTTGGTCTGGCCTGTTGCGCGGTTTGGGCGGTGACGGCGGCGGTGTTTCGGATTTCCTCTCTTGCGGCGCTGACGGCCGCTGCCTCATCTGGCATTTGGCTGATGGTCTTTGCCCAAGGGCGCATGGTGATCGTGGTCTTTGTGATGATGGTCTTGGTCTATCTGCGCCACAGCGCCAATATTGCACGCCTGAAATCAGGAACCGAGCCGAAGATCGGCGCGAAATAACACCCTGATTTTTGGTTGATATGGCGGGACATAGGTATTTGTGTCAGTATGAAAGCGCTTTCATACTGGTCTAAATACCTAAATCCCGATCCAAGCGCAGGTTTTGGCGGTGGTCAGTCAATCCAAAGATACCAAAGCACCCCAAATCCGCGATGATATAAGATATCAAAGCACCTTTGCCCCAAAAAACGCTGCGGAATTGCTCTTGATTTAAAGGGGTCTTTCGGAACAGGTTTGCTGCGGTCGAAACAGGCCAGATAAAACAAGAGGGAACAAAATGATTTTGGTTCAGTCAGTCATCGCTGCCTTGAAGAATTACGTGAATTTTTCGGGCCGTACGTCACGGGGTGGCTATTGGTGGTATATATTGGGATATGTGATTGTCGTCGTTATTTTGGCGATTGTGGATAAATCCATGTTTGGCGGCGGTCAGACGACCATGGACACAAGCGATGGTATGAATGTCAGCTATAATGCAGGCCCCTTGGCGGCGATATGGATCATCGGCAACATCATCCCATTGATCGCGGCGGCCATCCGTCGTTTGCATGACACAGATCGTTCGGGCTGGTTCTATCTGTTGGTTCTGATCCCGCTGGTCAACTTTTATGTGCTTTATGTTTTGGCGACCAAGGGCACGGCGGGCGAGAACCGCTTTGGTGCGGATCCTGTGGCCTGATTACAAAGTGGTGGCCTGATAGATCGGTGTCAGGCTGCCACCCCATTCGCCGTGATATTTGCGCAGCCATGTATCGGCTTGGGTCGTGCCGGATTTCAACGAATGAACCAGCGGTTTCAGATAGGTTTCCTCATTCAATCCCCGCCCCGCTAGGCCCGCGTGCGACAGACCCACCGCCGCGCGGGCAAGGTCGATCATCTTCACGCCCCCCGCCTCGGCTTGCAGACCCTTGACCGATGCTTGCACGCGCAAATCTTCGCGGGTTTCCGTATCCAGCCCTTTGACCAAATCCCATGCCGCATCCAGCGCGGTTTGGTCATACATCAACCCCACCCAAAAGGCAGGCAAGGCGTTGACATAGGCCTGATTGCCCATATCTGCGCCGCGCATTTCGATATATTTTTTCACCCGCGCCTCGGGGAATACGGTCGTCATATGGTCGGCCCAATCGGACAGGGTGGGCTTTTCCCCGGGCAGGGCGGGCAATTCCCCGCGCAGAAAATCACGAAACGATTGGCCCAAGGCGTTGATATATTTGCCGTCGCGATAGACGAAATACATCGGCACATCCAAGACCCAATCAACATAGGCTTGGAACCCGAAATCGCCTTGAAACGCAAAGGGCAGCATCCCCGTGCGGCTGTTATCCAAGCCCCGCCAAATCCGCGAGCGCCAGGATTTATGGCCATTGATCTGACCATCAAAAAACGGACTGCTGGCAAACAACGCCGTCGCCACGGGTTGCAGCGCCAAGGCCACGCGCAGTTTTTTGACCATATCTTGTTCGGACCCATAGTCCAAATTCACCTGCACGGTGCAGGTGCGATACATCATCTGCGTGCCATGCGTGCCGACGCGGCCCATATAATCGGTCATCAAGCGGTAACGCCCCTTGGGCATCACGGGCATCGTGTCATTTGACCATTCGGGGGCGGCCCCGATTCCCATGAACCCAATCCCCAAGGGGTCGGCGATGGATTTCACCTCGGTCAGGTGGTTTTGCAATTCGGCCGCGGTTTCGTTCAAATTCGCAACTGCAGCACCCGATAGTTCAAACTGCCCGCCCGGTTCCAGCGAGATATTTGCCCCATCCCGCGTCATGCCGATGATATTTCCACCCTCAGTTACAGGGGTCCAGCCAAAGGCAGTCAGACCCTGAAACAGCGCCGAAATGGAACGATCCCCCGCATAGGGCAACGGCGCGCGGGTATCGGTTAGAAACCCAAATTTTTCATGCTCGGTTCCGATGCGCCAATCTGATTTCGGCTTGCAGCCATCGGCCATCATCTGCGCCAATTGCGCGAAATCTTCGATGGGACCGCCGCCAGATTGTGGAATAGACATCGGATGACTTTCTGTTGCAGCTTCTGCGCTACAGGTGTCGCGGGCAGGGGCCGAAGTCAAGAGTGATCGGTGATCCTTGCCCGCCGCCAGATCATCCGCATATCGGACCCCGCCAGGGGCTGGGCCAAATCGGCAGAGTTCATATCGGGCAGGGTGGCAAAGGCATCAAACAGCCGCTCCGCCCCCGTTGCGGCCACGGGGATTAGCAGGGTTTGACCATCCGATTGTTTCAACCGCCACATATCGACACCATTCACGCGCAACAGGCGGAGCTCTGACATATCTTGCAGGCTGATAAAGCCGCCTTCGGTCGGGCCGAAATAGCCGATCTGTGCCTCGTCCACCTCGACCATGCCAATCGCGCCCCGCCTGCGCGAGAATCGCAAACGGCGCAGGGCCAAGACGGCCATAGATGCAGAAAGTGCCGTGATCGCAGCGCCGATGGGCAATAAAATATATCCCCCCAAAATCATCAGCCACAGGCCAAATAGGGCCAGAAGTGTTGCCAAAATCACCTCTTGGCCGCGCTGCACCAAGGCCCAAACTTCGGGGCGAATCATGCCCAATCCCCCAAGGCGGCTTGCCATAGGGTCAACGCCGCCACCGCCGCCGTATCGGCGCGCAGGATGCGGGGGCCAAGGGATATGGGATGGACAAAGGGCAGGGCGCGCAGACGGGATTGCTCGGTGGTGGAAAACCCGCCTTCGGGGCCGATTAAAATCGCCCATGCCTGACCGCGCGCGCCTGTTAAAACAGGCGCTTGACCAATCATCGCCTCATCGCACCACAGCAAGCGCCGCCTTTCGGGCCAATCGCGCAACAGGCGGTCCAAACTGGTCAGATCATCGACTTGGGGGACAAAGGTTGCGCCGCATTGTTCTGCCGCCTCGACCGCATGGGCGTGTAATTTCTCAACGCGGATGCGGTCGGCATGGGTATGTTGCGTTTGCACAGGCGTGATCCGCGCTGCCCCCATTTCGGTTGCCTTTTCCACAATGAAATCTGTCCGTGCCTTTTTGATTGGCGCAAACAACAGCCACAGATCGGGGGGCATTTGCTGGGGTGCGGTCTGCGTCTCGCAAATCAGGATACCGCCGCGCCGTCCCGCCTCGGCCACCTCGGCGCGCCATGCGCCATCGCGGCCATTGAACAGGGTGACAAAACTGCACTTGCCCTGCCGCATGACGTTGAACAAATAATGCGCCTGATCCACATTCAGCGCAACCGCTTGCCCTGCCCCAAGGGGCTGATCTACAAAGAGTCTGATTTTGGCCTCTGTCATGAAAGCGAACTTATGTCCGACGATCGTAAATTGCCAGAGGCTGAAGCGCCGATGGGTCAGGTCGCCGATGCGCCGCGCGGCAATTGGGTGGATGTTTATGCGCCCGCCACATGGCGTCCCTATCTGCGCCTGTCGCGGGCGGATCGCCCGATTGGCACATGGCTGCTGTTTGCGCCCTGCCTTTGGGGCATTGCACTGGCGACGATGGTGGATGGGCCACGCCTGTGGGATATCTGGTTGATCCTGTCTTGCGGTCTGGGCGCGTTTTTGATGCGCGGGGCAGGATGCACATGGAACGATCTGGCCGACAGCGATATTGATGCCCAAGTGGCCCGCACGCGCAGCCGTCCCCTGCCCTCGGGTCAGGTCAGTCCGCGTGGCGCGGTAATCTGGATGGGGACGCAGGCGCTGGCGGCGGCGCTGATCCTGTTCACCTACAACTGGCTTGCGGTCGGTCTGGGCGTGGCCAGTCTGGCGCTGGTGATGATCTATCCCTTTGCCAAGCGGTTTACGTGGTGGCCGCAGATATTCTTGGGATTGGCGTTTAATTGGGGGGCCATATTGGCCTACGCCGCCCACACAGGCCGCGTCGATCTGTCGGCGGTGATGCTGTATCTGGCGGGCATTGCCTGGACGCTGTTTTACGATACGATCTATGCCCACCAAGACCGCGAGGATGACGCGCTGATCGGCGTGAAATCCACCGCGCGCCTGTTTGGCGACAGCACACGGGTCTGGTTGCAGGGGTTTATGGGCCTGTGTCTGATCTTGTTGCTGATTGCGGTTGTTTTGCTGCCGATTCGCGAAACGGCGTTGTTGCAATCGGGCGTTGCAATCGCGGGCATCTGGGCCTTTGGCTGGCATTTGGTGTGGCAAATGCGGCGTCTGAATTTGGATGATCCCGCCTCTTGTCTGGTGGTTTTCAGGGCAAATCGTGATGCGGGCCTGATCCTTGGGCTGATTTTCGCCTTTGCGGCCTTAGTTTGATTGATCCTTTGTCCGTCGCGTCTTATGCAGACAAATGCCCTATGGGCCTGACGAGTGAGTGAATACCCCCAGATGGTCAAACGCCCTGCCCTGTATCTGCCATCGCTGCGCAAAGCGGCGTTGTCTGCCCCGATTGCGTTTATTGGCGCGGCCCTTTTGGCTGTTTTGACCGCCTATGCTGCGGCGGCCTTGATTGAAACGCTGTCGGCGCGCGCGGTGAAATCAATGCTTTTGTCCGAGGGCATCACTTGGGCCGATGTCACAACGGATGGTTTGCAAGTGCATCTTACAGGCACTGCCCCGAACGA
The DNA here is from genome assembly GCA_040398785.1 of Cypionkella sp. GTDB lineage: Bacteria > Pseudomonadota > Alphaproteobacteria > Rhodobacterales > Rhodobacteraceae > Cypionkella. The sequence continues at coordinate 292,303 of JBBATJ010000005.1, forward strand.
GGCGGCGCGGTACCGCGTGGTCAATCTTGTGGGCAGTTCAGTCGATTCCGCCCGCGTGCGTGATGATCTAGAGGTCATGGCGGTCAAGGCGATTGATGCGCCGCGCTTTAGTCTGGAAATTTTACGCAACGATGATGGTATTCAGATCATCGGCCTTTTGCCCAGTGCCGATCAAGAAACTGCGCTGGTGACTTTGGCCAAGGATTTGGCCAGCGACGCCCCCTTTTCTGAAATGATCGAAACCGCCGCCTATCCCGCAACTCCAGGATGGGAGGCGGCGCTTGCCTTTGGCACCAAGGCCTTTGAGATGCTGCCAAGGTCGAAGATTTCTATTTCCGATAACCGCGTTGAAATCACGGCTATTTCCACATCTGCCAGTGAAAAACGTGCCTTTGATGCGGATTTGACGGCAGCGATCCCGCAGGGTTTGATCACCACAATCGATGTATCCGCGCCGCGTCCCGTCATCACGCCCTTTACCTTGCGCTACGTCAAAGATGTCCAAGGTCAGCGGTTCGATGCCTGTGCCGCCGATACCGAGTCCGCGCGGGATATCATTCTGACCGCCGCCCAAGATGCGGGCAGTCTGGGCGCAGATTGCACCATCGGTTTGGGCGTGCCCAGTCCCAGTTGGGCACAGGCCGCCAAAGCGGGAATTTCGGCGGTGTCGCAACTCGCCAGCGGCACGATCACCTTTAAGGATGCCGATGTGACGTTGCAGGCGGGCAGCGATGTTTCGCAGGCCGATTTTGACCGTATAGTCGGTGATTTGCAGGCGGGCTTGCCCCAAGTATTTTCCCTGAACGCCACGCTAGAGCCGCGCGCCGAGGGGCGCGTCGAAGGCCCCGCCGAATTCACCGCCGCCCTAGATCAAAAAACCCATCGTGTGGAAATGCGTGGGCGCCTAACGGATGATATATTGCGCGTTGCCGTCGATAATTTCGCCAAGGCCGAGTTTGGCGTTGCAAATGTGTATCAGGCCACCGTTTTGGACCCAAATCTGCCCAACGGATGGCCCGTGCGGGTTATGGCGGGGCTTGAGGCACTTGCAGAATTGGACGGCGGCAGCCTCAGCGCGCAGGCCGATATTGTCGTTGTCAAAGGTGTGACAGGATCCACCGCCGCCAAGGCACGGATTTCACAGATTTTGTCGGATAAATTGGGTCAGGGTCAGGCGTTTCGGGTGGATGTGACCTATGACAAGGCCTTGGATCCGATTGCGTCTTTGCCGACCCCGCAGGAATGTATCGACAAAGTGACCAAGGTGCTGACATCACAAAAGATCGCCTTTCCGCCCAGCTCGTCCGATATCGACAGTTCCGCCGATAAGGTGATGGATGCTTTGGCCAAGGCGCTAAAGGGCTGCGCGGCGGTCAAAATTGAAATTGGCGGTCATACCGATGGTCAGGGTTCTGAAGCGGGCAATCTGTCGCTCAGCCAAGCCCGCGCGGATGCCGTCCTTGCAGCGCTAAGCGCGCGAAGCGTGGATGTAACGGGCTTTCGCGCCAAAGGATATGGTGAATCCCAGCCCTTGGGTGACAATGAAACTGACGCGGGCCGCGAATCCAACCGGCGCATTGAATTCAAACTGGCCGACGCTGCACCAGCACCAGATTTGGCGGCAAAACTGGATCAGACCGCCACAAACGCCACCGATGCCGCGGCGGCGGTAGATGCCTCGATTGTTGCCGATCCGAAGGCTGTAGAGGATGCGCCCTCTGTTGCCCCGGCGACTGTGACCTTAAAGCCGAAAAAACGTCCCGCCAAACCCTAATGCAACCCTAATGCCAAAGGCAGAGCGTCCCCATGAACCGCACTGAATTTATCCTTGTGACTGCGATCATCTTGCTTTTGGCCTTTGCTTTGGGCTGGTTTACCTATTGGCTGCTGCACCGCTTTACCCGCGTTGCAGGCGGCGATATGGCGGAAATGGACAGTCTGGCGCAATCCCTGCACGAGGCGGAAGAATTGCGCGATCAGGCGCTGATCTATTTGGAACAGCGCGAGGCAGAGCTGATGAACCAAATCTCGCAGACCGAGGCGGAACTGCGCGCCGCAATGGAAGGTCTGCGCGATGCCCGCCACGAGGCCGAAGAAATGCGCGCCTATATCGAGCGAATGCACGCGAATTCCTAAGCCGCTTTGGCCACAAGGTTGCCAGGGGGCTTTCCGCCCAAGATTTTTCGAAGAAAAATCTTCCCCCCAAAGGATATTTGGGAAAAAGAGAAGTCAAAGACCGCTTATGCAGATATTCATCAAGGCGGAATTGGGATCGCACAGATCGTCAATGACATTGAAATGATGTTTGTCGGGGGCGACAGTCCACGGCGCGGACCAATTTTCCGACAGGGTGCGTGCCTGCCACAGAAACGCGGGGCGTTCCTGCGCGCCGACCCAGATATGCGCCGCGCAGGTCAGGGGATGGCGCGCGGGGCTCTCAGACGCGCATTCGATATCGTCAAGGCCCAAGTCGGTGTTCATTTTGGTGTGCATCAACGGGGTGAGATCGGCCAAGGGTGAAATCGGGATCACACGGGTGACGCGGGATTGGACAATCTGACTGCGGTCAGGATTGCCCATACGCGCCGCCAAATGCCCCCCTGCCGAATGGCCCGCCACCACAATCGGGCCTGCAACCTGCAGGGCGGCTACGCAGATGGCAGCGTCGATTTCATGCGTGATCTGATGGATGCGCGCATCTGGTGCCAAAGTATAGGACGGCAAAACGCAAGCCCACCCCCGCGCCACAGCCCCCGCCGCCAGATGCGACCAATCGCTGCGATCTGTTTCCAACCAATAGCCGCCATGGATAAAGACAAACAGGCCCTGTGGCGTTTTATCGGGAAAGAACAGATCAAATCGGTTGCGCGGCGCTGGGCCATAGGGCAAGTCCAAAACGCCCTTTGGCCGATAGGCGTCTGCGGCATGGCGCCACTTGGCGGGATACGTATCGCCGCCTGCAATAAAGGCACCATTGGCGTATGCGCTGTCGAAATCCATCCCATCGCTCCAGTTTGCGGCAACATTTCAGTCCAGATACCATGGGGGGAATGGACTTTTGCCCCCCAGAGGCGCAAGGCTGCGTCAGCCAATAGGAGTATATCATGCTTGATACTGCAACCGATCTGAAGTCGCTTTTGAAAGATCCCAGCCTTTTGCCGAATAAGGCCTATGTGGCGGGTCAATGGATTGATGCCACCGATGGCGCGACCTTTGCCGTCACCAACCCCGCGCGCGGCGATGTGATTGCCCTTGTGCCTGATCTGACCCGCGCAGATGCCAATCGTGCCATTGCGGCGGCGGATGTGGCGCGGCGGGAATGGGCGGCGCGCACGGGCAAAGAACGCGCACAGGTGATGCGCAAATGGTTTGATCTGTGCATGGCGGCGCAGGATGATTTGGCCGCGATTTTAACCGCAGAAATGGGCAAACCCTTGGCCGAGGCAAAGGGCGAGATCGCCTATGGGTCCAGCTATATCGAATGGTTTGGCGAAGAGGCCAAGCGCGCCTATGGCGAGGTGATCGGCGGCCATATGCGCGACAAACGCATTCAGGTGATCAAACAACCGATTGGGGTTTGTGCATCCATCACGCCGTGGAATTTTCCCAATGCGATGATTGCGCGCAAAGTGGCCCCTGCCCTTGCCGCCGGCTGTGCGATGGTGTCGCGTCCTGCGGCGGAAACGCCCTTATCCGCAATTGCGCTGGCGGTTTTGGCGGAACGTGCGGGCGTGCCTGCGGGATTGTTTTCGGTGATCACGTCCAAACGATCCTCCGAGATTGGCAAAGAGTTTTGCGAAAACCCCCTGATCCGCAAGCTGACCTTTACCGGCAGCACCGAAGTCGGGCGGATTTTGCTGCGTCAGGCGGCGGACCAAGTGCTGAAATGCAGCATGGAATTGGGCGGCAACGCGCCCTTTATCGTCTTTGACGATGCCGATCTGGATAAGGCCGTTGAGGGCGCTATGGTGTCAAAGTTCCGCAATAATGGCCAGACCTGCGTTTGCGCCAATCGTATTTATGTGCAGGCGGGGGTCTATGACGCTTTTGCCGCGAAACTGTCCGAAGCGGTCGCAAAACTTGCGATTGGCGATGGGCTGGTGGCAGGGGTGACCACGGGGCCGCTGATCAATATGGATGCGGTCGATAAGGTCGAAGAACATATCGCCGATGTTTTGGCGGGGGGCGGCAAGGTTGTCACAGGCGGCAAACGCCATGCTTTGGGCGGCACCTTCTTTCAGCCAACCGTTGTGACTGGGGTCACCCCCGATATGAAGGTTGCCAATGAAGAAACCTTTGGCCCCCTTGCACCCCTGTTCAAATTCGACACCGAGGAAGAGGTGATCGCCCGCGCCAATGACACGATCTTTGGTCTGGCCAGCTATTTCTATGCCCGCGATATGGGCCGCATAACCCGCGTTCAAGAGGCGCTGGAATACGGCATGGTCGGCGTCAACACAGGGCTGATTTCCAATGAAATGGCTCCCTTTGGCGGGGTAAAACAATCTGGTCTGGGCCGTGAAGGAAGTCATCACGGCATGGATGACTATATGGAGATGAAATACATCTGCCTTTCGGTTTAACGGGCGTTTCCCGTGGCCTCTTCAAGGCCCCTAGGGGGCCTTGAATTCGGCGGCTTTATGACTGCCATCGCAACAGGGTTTGTTTTGCGACTGACCACAGCGGAACAGCGGGGCGCGCGAACCTGCCTTTTCCTCAGAATTTGCCAATTCCTCCTCAAGGGCAAGGGGGCCGTTCTCGCGAATGCGCAGGGTATTGACCACGGGGGGCGTATCCGCACTTCCATCATTGCGCGTCACCCGTATCGCCCCGGATGGGCAATTCAGGGCCCTGTGCAAAACATGGTCGGCACTGGCGGCATCGGGATGGATCCATTCGCCCTGCACATTCGGCACATGGACCTGGGGGTATCCTAAAATACAGCCGCGCGAATGGATACAGCGCGCCGCATCGAAATGAATGGTGACCTCGCGGCCGACAACAATTTCCTTTGCCAAAGATGCCTCCTGACCAACTGCGCCCCAGCCTCGCATCGGTCAAAATTTTGCTACGATCAACTCTGACCTGCGTAAAATGGGCTTTGGTCTGAAATGAAATAGATCTTCGCGTCGGTGTGTGTCCCAAGGCTAAGGCGGTCCCGCCGCCTTAGCCCAAGTCCATACTGACCGTTGCCCTACGCTCCAGATGGCCCCAGCCCACGAAACGCCCTGCCGCCGCGATCACCACGGCCTGCAGCGTGATCAGGCACAGCAATTGGCGATAGCCAAAGCGTTGCGGGATCAACAAAAGCAGCAACTTCACGCTCTCACCACGGTCCAATAAAATTGCAACCGCGCCCGTCAAAATCTCGGCGCACAAAAACACGCAAAAGAACAACAGCGTCAGGCGCAAGGCCTGTGTGTCGACATCGCCGCCATGTTGCAGCGCGTCGCGGGCAAACAGCATCAATCGCAGGATCAAAGACAGATCGATGATTGGGGCGATCGTGGAAAAAATCACTTGGAACAGCAGGATTTGCGGCAGAACAAACCAAGCAATCTTGCGCGGCTGACCTGAGATGTTGTGATGTTTCCATAGGCATTGCAGGGTGCCAAAACTCCAGCGAAAACGTTGGTTCATCAGACCATTCAGCGTGTCTGGTGCTTCGGTATGCGCAATGGCGCTGGGGTCATATAGGATTTTGCCACCTTGTCGGTGCAAAGTCAGGGTCAAATCCTGATCCTCAGCCAAAGTGTCGTCGGCAAAGCCACCGGCCGCCAGAACCGCACTGCGCCGCCACGCGCCAACGGCACCTGGCACAACGGTGATGCAGCCCAGTTTGTCATAGGCGCGCCGTTCAAGGTTCTGTGCCGTGATATATTCCAACGCCTGACAGCGAGTCAGGAAATTCGTGCGATTGCCCACTTTTGCATTGCCTGCCACGGCCATAACATTGGGATCAACAAACCAGCGCAGCAACCGCGCGACGGTATCAGGCTGAAATTGGGTATCCGCGTCCAAGGCGACCACAACCGCACCCCGACTGTGACGCAAACCAAAGTTCAGGGCATTGGCCTTGCCGCCATTGGGGATGGTGAACAGCGCGATCCGAATGTCGCGTGCCGCCATCTCGGACACAACCTGCGCCGTCGCATCGGTTGATCCATCGTCTATCACCACCACTTCGATATTTTGATGGGTCGCGGTCAGAACATGGGTCAGGCAGGATTGGATAACCTTTGCCTCATTATAGGCGGGGATCAGGATTGTCGCCAAGGCCGTTGACGGCGCGACAGGATCTGGGCGGTTGTGCAGAACGCCCAAGATCGACAGGAGCCCCAGGCGAAACAGCCCCAGCCCAATCGCTGTATAAAACAACAAAGCTGCCAGATCGGACGCCAACCGCAACCCCGTAAAGAAAATCGATGCAATCAGCCGCGAAAACGTCCATTTTGGCACCTCAGGCTGAATCGTGGCGACCGTTTCCCCCGCAAATGCCGATGTCGGCACGATCCGAAACCCACGCGCGCGCAAGGCGCGGATCACACGCGGCAGGGCCGCCACCGTGGCCGCGCGATCCCCCCCCGCATCATGAAACAAAATCGTTTGTGATTTCTGATTCCTGGGGGGTTCCCACCTCGGCCAGCACCGAAGCCACAATCTGATCTGCCGTCACATTTTTCCAATCATGCGAGTCGGCGCGCAGACTGACGACAATCAGCCCCCGTTCCTGTGCCAAAATCAGCGGGCGAATTTCCGCAGGTGTCGCAGGTTCGGAATCACCCACATAGGGCGCGCGAAACATCCGCATTTTGCGTCCAACCGTCGCCTCAACCAGACGCTGTGTGCCATTGATTTCCAAAATCGCCGCGGCATCTGACGTGGTGGCCAGATTGGGATGTGTAAAGGTGTGATTGCCCAACTCGTGGCCTTCGTCGATCATGCGCTGCAAAAGGTCTGGCGCAAAGGCGGCATTTGCGCCTGTCACAAAAAACGTGGCAGGCGCGGATTCTGTCGCCAAAATGTCCAAAATTTGTGGGGTCCAGCGCCGGTCAGGGCCGTCATCAAACGTCAACGAAACTGCTCCCCTCAGGGCGCCTGAACGATTGACAGTGATGGGAACCGCAAGGGTTTCATAGCGGGCAGACCATTGCAGCGGCGTTGTTGTGATCTGGCGCTTGCCGTCCACGGGGGCGGTGGTGACGCGCAAAAGATCACCGCTTCCGGTCAAAAATACATCATCCGCCATCGGTATTTTGGCAAATTCATCGGGTTTGGCACGCCAGTGCCGCGCCAAGGCGTGCCAGATTGTCGGATCTTCGGACCCCAAGCGCCACATTGCATAGCCCGCAAGTGGCACATCTTGCACCGCAAGCAGGATATTTTGTGCGGAAACGGCGTCTGTGAACCAGATTTCGTGGGAAATTCCCTGATCGGTATACCGCAAAACAGGGCTGCCAGACAGGCGATCGAACTGCGGCAAGGTATTGTGGTCTTGTGCGCGCAGCATCACATCGCGAAACCCCAAATCCTGCACACCCCCCCGCGACCAATCGCGGCCATAGTTGCCCAAGGTCAGCGCCAACTTCTGGGCAGGGATATGTGCCAACTGCCCGCGCAACTGCGCCGAAACCTGTGGGGCCGGCGCAAGTGGTGCGGACAAATTGGGCGGCGCGCCTTGGACGATGATCATATCACAAATTTCACCAAGCGCGCGATCGACGGGCGTATCAAGAGGCCGCAATGTCGCCAACAAAAGATGATTTTTGTGCAAAACCTGCGCCAATTCGCCCAAAAAGGTGATTTCATCGGCACCACGATCAGGGCCAATCCCCGCAAATTGCACCACGACGCCCTGAAACCCATGCGATAAAATCGCGTTGGTCAGCGATGCAATACGGTCGCGGCGCAGGCGTGGATTGGCCAGCAGCGCCGCCAATCCCTGACCATCCCAACCCGCATCAGACGCATTGGTCAACAACGGCAGAACAAACGGCACATGGGCCGATTTGTGCAGCAATTTCAGGACATTCTCGTCGATTTCGGGGGTCAAATCCATGCCCTTGCCCTGCAAGGAATACCAATCAGGGATCAGCCAATCGATTTGGCCCAGATGTTTTTTCAAATCAGGCAGACTGTTGTCATCCCAATTGGCATAAAAGGCCATCGTCAACGGGCCTGAAATTGTGGCCAGACTGGGTTGGGCCGATGTGGCCAAGGCAGGTTCCGTCAGGGGGGGCATGGCCGCCCGCGCGCGAAAGTCGGACGCGATTTGCAACGGCGTTAAGGGTTCACCCAGCCAAATATCATACAAAAATAACCCGAAAATCAGCGATGGAATGCCCAATCCCAAAACAATCGCGCGCGCCAACCAGCGCGCGCGACGACCGCTTGGGTCAAAGAAAATAGCGGCCTTCCTCATTCATTCTGACCCTTTGTGCAGGATCAAAAGTGCAAGCTGAACTTTGCCGACAAGGCCGCAGAAGATGTGATATCGCCAAGGCGGGTGTCATATGTCAGTTGAAGGTCTGTCCTAGACGAGTTGTGCAGATCAACCCCCAGCGCCAAGGTGGTAAACGCCGATTCATGCAGACCTGTCACGCGCATTGCATTGCTGTCCGACCCCGCGAAGGCCGCAGACAGGCTTTGGGCATCGAGGGGTTGGAACGTCCGCGTCACACGCAGCCACGATTGCGACTGCCATCCTTGAACATCACCCTTGGTCAAGCCAACCTCTAGCGCGGGGGACAGGGTCAGCGTCGCCGTTGTCTCGCGGTCATAGCTTAGGGCGGCTGCACCCCCCGTCTCGGTTCCTGCGCCTGTTATCAGGATCGCCTCATTCAGCCCCAACGACGGACGCAGATAGGCCGTTTCATTGCCCATCAAATAAGAGGCGCGCATATTCAGGTTCACCGTGTCATGAACCCGATCAGATGCCAGACTGTCAGCAAACCCGTCAAAACTGACATCGCTCCGCCCAAAATCGCAGCCGTGACACTGATTTTACCAAAGCTGCCTGATGTGGAAAAATCCTGATCTAAACTTGCGCTGATCAAAGACTGTTTCTGGTTCCAAGATTTTTGAATTATAGGTGCGAAATGTTTCACGGTTATTCCCTTTTTCGATTGTACAAACCCAACCAGCCCAATGTTTCAATTTGTCCTATCTGAGTTCGGCGCTAAAATTAAATTAAAACCAGACTGAAAGTATAAGCCTATTCCAATGCCCAAAAATATGGCCTTTTGACTATATGAACTTACGGGGCGCGGACATAAATAAAATTATTTTAAGATATGAATTTACATCGGTGCAATCTTTATCGCGGTAAAGCGCATTCGCAAAAAACGGGGTTCAAAAAATATACCGCTTAAAATAAACCGACCAGTGTGGTGGCATTTTCGGCCCGTTTCAGATCGTCGCGGCCAAGACAGTCGGTGTCGGCAACAGTCCTGACATTTGCGCGGGCATCCCCCATAGTTGCAAAAACCATAGGAGCGAAAAAATGCAATCAATCGTGAAATTGGCCAGCACCGACGGCATCACACCCTCCACGGATGATCTGGATGGCTGGGTTGTGATCGAAGGCGCGCCGCGGATGAAAACCTGGGCGCTGCACACATCTGCCGCAGGCGATATGGTTTCGGGAATTTGGGAATGCACAGTGGGCAGTTATCATGCCACCTATACCGCCTATGAATATGTTGTGCTGATCGCAGGTCGCATCACCATCACCCCTGATGGTGGCACCCCTGTCACTGTCGTCGCAGGCGATTCCTTTGTGGTGGAACCGACCTTTAAAGGCACATGGAAAATTGAGGAAAATGTGCGCAAACATTTCGATTTTCGCACCAAATAGCGATTGATATCTGATAGCGGGGCGGTGATTTTGCTTAGCGACGTCGCCCCGTGCACTGTTCAGTCATAGACAAAGCGGACCTTCCCGCAATGCCATATGAAAGGACTTATGATGCTGCCAGCATTCCGCCGTATAACCATTTCTGCCGTGGCTGCCATGGCCATTGCCAGCACCCCAGCCCACGCCTTTAATGCCCGCGAGCAGGGCGTGATCACGGGTGTTTTGGGAACTTTGTTGATCACGGGTTTGATCCAAGAAAACAACAAACACCGTGCCCAACCTGTTTACCAACCCCCCGTTTATCAAGAACCCGTATACCAACAACCTGTCTATCAACCGCGCATCAGTCGCACACCTGCGGCAGCGGCTTTTTCCAGCTATGCCCCGTCCGAACGTCGCCTGATCCAGCGCCGTCTGGCGCGCCTCGGCTATTATTACGGTGCGGTGGACGGATCCTTTGGGCCTGGCACCTATAACGCCGTTGTGGCCTATGCCAACGACCAAGGCAGTGCTTTGACCAGCCGAAACGCGGCCTTTTCTGTCTATGATAGCCTGATTTTTTAGCGCGAGCCTGACCCAAGTTAACTGGGTTTTAGTGAATCGCGCATAGCCTTGAGGCAGGTTCGGTGTTGAACGGTTTTTGGTTGCTCTGGCGATGGTCAGATTGTGCGGGGAATCCCGATCTGAACCCCTCATGGGAAAGCGCGCAGGGGGATTGCCTGCGCGCTTTTTCGTTTGTTATGCGTTGGTGACAGCGGCAAGTTGCGGTGCGGTGCGGCCAATTTCAATCCGACGGGGGCGCAGCGCCTCGGGCGTTTCGCGGGTTAAATCAATGTGCAACAGACCATTTTCATGTAAGGCACCCGTGACGCGGACATGATCGGCAAGGGCAAAGCGCCGCTCAAAGGCGCGGGTCGCAATGCCACGATGCAGATAGGTTTTCTCGTCTGGTGTGCGGCCTGCGGTCACATACAGCGCACTATCGCGCACTTCAACTGTCAGATCATCTGCGGCAAAACCCGCAACCGCAAGGGTGATGCGATAGGCATCATCATCGGTTTTTTCAATGTTATAGGGCGGATAGGTGGTGGTGTCGGCGCTTAACGCACGGTCCATCAATTCCGCGACGCGGTCAAAACCCACAGTCGCACGATATAGGGGGGCGAAATCAAAACTACGCATATCATCCTCATCAAGCAATGTTACCTTCCCGAAACGGGCAAGGTTTGGCGCAGACCCATGATTGGCACCTGCGACACGATGGATGTGGGTAGACCTCCGTAGGGTTTCAAGCCCCGCGATCTTTATGCCTCCAAGGCGGCAGGTTTCGGCCCACCCGTCGCCCAGTCCAAAAGTTGCACCATATGCACGACCGGCCCACCGATTTGCATCATACAGCCGATATTGCCTGTCGCGATGATATCCGCGCCAGTCGCGGCCAGTGTGGCGCGTTTGCGGTCGCGCAATTGGCCCGATATTTCAGGTTGCAGCAAGTTATACGTCCCTGCCGAGCCGCAGCACAGATGGCTATCGGCAGGTTCCACCACGCGAAAGCCTGCGCGTTTTAGCAGCTCTTTCGGCAGGGATTTGATCTGTTGGCCATGTTGCAGCGAACAGGCGGCGTGATAGGCGACGGACAGGCCCATATTCCCTGCAGGCAAGTCCAATTTCGCCAAAACTTCCGAGATATCCATCGCCTTGGCGGCAATGGTGCGGGCATCATCCGTGCCCAAAAGATGGCCGTAATCTTTGACAGTGGTGCCACAGCCTGACGTGTTGATCACAATTGCATCAATCGGCCCTGCGGCAAGGAAGGCGTCAATATTGGCGCGGGCAAAGCCTGTGGCATCCCGCCCCATGTGATGCGTCAGCGCCCCGCAACAGCCTTGTTCTGGGATCACCACTTGCGCGCCCAGACGGGTCAGCAGGCGGACGGTTGCGGCGTTAATCTCGGGGTCCAGCACCTTTTGCGCGCAGCCTGTCATCAGGGCAACCCGCATTTTGGGGGCGGTCACGTGCGGCGCGATCAAGGTTTGTGGTGCGGGCAGGGATTTCGGCGCAAGATCCAGCATCGCCCGCAACCGCGCATCTGGGATCATCCGCTGAAATGGCCGCGCCAATTGCGCCAACCACAGCGCCGCGCGAAACCGTGTCGGATAGGGCAATATCCGCGCCAGTGTCGCCCGCAACAGGCGGTCCATCAGCGGGCGGCGATACGTTGCCTCGATATGTCCCCGCGCTTGGTCCAGCAGATGCATATAATCCACGCCGCTGGGGCAAGTGGTGGTGCAGGCCAGACAGCCAAGGCAGCGGTCGATATGCTGAACGGTCTTGGCATCCGCAGGGCGGCCTTGTTCCAACATATCCTTGATCAGATATATCCGCCCGCGTGGGCTGTCCAATTCATCGCCAAGCACTTGATATGTCGGGCAAGTTGCCGTGCAAAAACCGCAATGCACACAGGCACGCAGGATGGCGTTGGCCTCTGCGAGTTTTGGGTCTTGCAACTGGTCAGGGGTGAAATTCGTTTGCATCATAGGCCCTGATTGAAAATGCCGCGCGGGTCGAATTGGGCGCGCAGTTTGGCGGTAAGAGTGTCATAGGATTGTGGCTGAAACATCGGTGCGCCCCCCTTTGGCGCCGTGCAATGCCCGCCATGCAGGGTGCAAAATTGACGGCAGGTTGCGATGATATGGGGATCATCCCCTGCCACCCAAATCAGCCCGCCGCCCCAATCGATTAGAACTTCAGACGCCATGGGAAGAATGGCTTGTAATTCTTTGAAAAGACTTGGCTTTATCCCAATTCGTGCCAGCACAGGATAGGCGGCGAGTGCGGTGACATCACGGATCATCGGCCAAGGGTCGACTGTTACAGGTTCCACTGCCCCAAACTGCCCCAAAATCCCTGTCAATTTGTCCAGCCTGACCGCGACCGATGGCGCAAATCCCTCAACCCTGACAAACATCTGGTCGCGATACCACGCCAACCCCGACACCTCATAGGGGGTGGCCAAAACCGCCGCCATTGCGGGCAGGGGATCGATCACTGTGCAAATCAGCGTCGCAGAAGTTTCAGGAATGGGCATCACCTTTAGGCTGACTTCGGTCATAATCCCCAAACGCCCGAAACTGCCCGCCATCAACTTGGTCAGATCATAGCCCGTGACGTTTTTCATCACGCGGCCGCCGTTCACGATGACATCACCGTGCCCGTCGATGAACCGCACGCCCAAAAGGGCATCGCGTGCCGCACCCATCTGCAGGCGGCGCGGTCCTGACGCATTGGCGGCAATGACGCCGCCGATGGTGGATTGCCCGACGCGGCCCAGAACGGCGCGCAGATCTGGCGGCTCAAAGGCCAGCCTTTGCCCCTCGGCGGCTAAAACCGCGTCAATCTCGGCCAAGGTCGTCCCCGCCCGCGCCACCAAGGTCATCGCGGCGGGTTCATACAGCGTAATTCCCGTCAGGCCCGCCATAGACAGAACGTCGCCGCCACAAACAGGCCCCCGCGTGCCGCCGCCGATGATGGCCAATCGGTCCGCACCCCGCACCATTGCCTGAATGTCGCCCTCATCCATGCCGACGGCCTGCGCTGATGGACAAAGGAAACACCTTGGCGGGGTTCAAAAGCCATTTCGGATCAAACACATCTTTGACGCGCATTTGCGCCTGCATATCCGCATCCGTAAACTGCACTGACATCAGATCACGCTTTTCAATGCCCACGCCGTGTTCGCCTGTCAGGCACCCACCCACCTGCACACATAGGCGCAGGATTGCGGCCCCAAAGGCCTCACACGTCTCTAGATCACCTGGGCGGTTCGCGTCATACAAGATCAAGGGATGCAAATTCCCGTCGCCTGCGTGAAACACATTGCCGACATCCAGACCGAATTCGCGGCTCATATCCCCAATGCGGTCCAAGACAAACGACAGCGACGAGACGGGGATCACCCCGTCCAAACACATATAATCATTGATCTGCCCCATTGCGCCAAAGGCAGATTTGCGCCCCAGCCAGATACGGGCGGCTTGGTCGGCATCTGCGGCGGCGCGAAATTCGACAGGGGCATGACGCATGGCAATCGCCTTGATCCGCGCCATTTGATCGGTGATTTCATCCGCGCTGCCCTCGACCTCGATGATCAACAGGGCCTCGCAATCGGGATAGCCCGCCTTGGCAAAGGCTTCGGTCGCGCGAATGCAGGGGCGGTCCATGAATTCTATGGCCACGGGCAACAGGCCCGCCTTGATGATATCGGCCACGCATTCGCCCGCCTGCGCGCTGGTCTCAAAACCTACCAGAACGGGCAGGGCGCCCAAGGGTTTGGGCAGAATGCGCAAATAGGCCTCGGTCACGATGCCCAACTGGCCCTCGGATCCGCAAATCACCGCCAATAGATCAATGCCGCCTGCATCCATCCACGGCCCGCCAATTTGATGCACGGTGCCATCCATCAAAACAATGGTCACGCCCAACAGATTGTTCGTCGTCACCCCATATTTCAGGCAATGCGCCCCGCCCGAGTTCATCGCGATATTGCCGCCAATCGCGCAGGCCAATTGGCTGGACGGATCCGGCGCGTAAAAGAACCCGTCGAGTGCCCCTGTCACACTTAGGTTCGTGCGCCCCGCCTGCACATGGACAAAGCGGTTGTCATAATCGGTTTCCAAAATGCCGTTCATCCGCGCAAGGCCCAGCACAACGCAATCCCCCGTAGGCAATGCGCCCCCCGAAAGGGACGTTCCCGCCCCACGCGGCACCACGGGCACATTCATCTGATGACAGATTTGCAAGATTGCAGATACCTCGGCTGTGGTGGTCGGCAACACAACGGCCAAGGGCGCGCAGGCATAGGCAGATAGTGCGTCGCATTCATAAGCCCGCACCTCATGCGCGTCGTCGATCACACGGCCCACCGCCGCGCGCAACCGCGCCACAAGCAGCGGTTTTTGTGCGATGATTTGTGCATTCAGCGGGGGCATATCCATGACAAAGCCTTTCCTTTGCCATAGGTTAGGTCAAAGATGAATGTAAGACAATCCAAGAGGTGCCGATGATGCCGAACCTACCCATTCTAGACATTTGCGCCGTGTCTTTGACGCTGTTTGCGTGGCTCGCGATTGGTTATGCGATTGAAAATCCCCCCCGCAAACGTCTGTCTGTAAGTTATTTGATGCAGGATTATCGTCATCAATGGATGCGGCAAATGATCACCCGCTCTCCGCGCGTCTTTGACGGCACGATCATCGACAGTTTGCGCCAAGGCACGGCATTTTTCGCCAGTGCCTCGATGATCGCGGTGGGGGGGGGATTGGCGATTGTTGGCAATCCTGCGGTGGTCATGGGGATTGCCCATGATCTGCCCCTGCCCAGTGATGTGGCCAATCTGCGGCTGCGCGCGCTGTTTGTCGTGTTGTTTTTGGTCAATGCGCTGTTGAAATTCGTCTGGGCCAATCGGCTGTTTGGCTATTGTGCGATTGTGATGGCAGCGGTGCCAAACGATCCGACCGATCCTTTGGCGGTTGTGCGGGCAGAGCAGGCGGCGGATTTGAACATCCATGCCGCCAAAAGTTTCAATCGTGGTCTGCGGTCGATCTATTTTGCGCTGGGGGCGCTGGGGTGGCTGTTGGGGCCCTATGCGCTGATTGCGACCACTGTCGTCGCCTCGGGCGTTTTGATCCGCCGCGATTTTGCATCGGTGTCGCGCGAAATTATTCTGCGCGGCGTTTGATCCTGCGGCCTTCGATCAGCCAGCCGCCCAGTGCCGAAAATGCCGCCAATATCGCCCAAGCCCATGGGGGCAAGAACGGGCGCACCTGCAGGCCTATTGTTTCGGTGGCGCCCCTTGGCGTGATCCCCAACCAATCGCGCCCATAGGTGGTGCGGCCCGCGCGGATGGCGCGCAGGTTGGGCAGGCCGTCCTCGATCCTTGCGACGCCGCCCGTCAAAAGCGGGATGATAGCATCCGCCGAAGCCAAAGGTTCGGCAAATTCGCGGGGTGCTGCGGGGCCAACGGCAACCACCCGTTCCAAATCACCCTGTTTCAGACGATAAAGACCCACCATCGGTGCCGCCCAAGTCAGCGCAAACTGCCCCGCCCCCTTTTGCACCATGGGCAGGGTCACGGCCTGACCATCGGGCGCGGTAATGGTCAGATCGCCCAAGGGCGCGTCGGACAGCGTGCGCCGCGTGATCGTCAAAACATCGGATTTCGCCGTGGCAAGCAGCGCGTCTTCCTCTAGATCAGGTTCCTTCAGCATCCAATGCGCCAGGCGGCGCAATAGGTCCAACTGCGGCCCGCCGCCTTCAAAATCGCGACCCCAAAGCCACACTTGATCGGACGCAAGAAACCCAACCCGCCCCTGACCGACGCGGTCCAAAATCAACAGAGGGCGGTTTTCTGGCCCCGTCATAACCACCTGACCGCGCAGGGCGGTTACCTCATCCATGCGAAACCAGCGGCCCCATTTGTCCGCGCCCGCCGCCAAATCGGCGGTGACAGGATGGCGCAGACCCAGATCGGTCAGCTTGGGTTGAAATCCCTGATTGATCACCCGCCCCGTGGGTTCTGCGGGTAGAATCTGCGCCAAAGGCGTGCGCCACAGACTGTCAACCGATCCATATTCAGGCCCCGCAGCCACCAGAACCGTGCCGCCGTCTTGGACATATTGGACGATATTATCCATATATTCCATCGGCAAAAGACCCCGCATCGCAAAGCGGTCAAAGATGATCAAATCGAAATCCTTAATCTTTTCGACAAACAATTCTCGCGTGGGAAAGGCGATCAAGGCCAATTCCTCGACAGGGATATCATCTTGTTTTTCAGGCGGGCGCAGGATGGTGAAATGCACCAAATCCACGCTTGGATCGGATTTCAACAGATTGCGCCAGACCCGTTCGCCCGTATGCGGCTGACCCGACACCAGCAGAACGCGCAGGCGGTCGCGCACGCCGTTGATTTGAACGACGGCAGAATTGTTTCGGTCAGTAATTTCGCCATTCTGCGCCGCAATCGACATATTCAACACATTTATTCCCGCATGGGGCAGGCGCAGGGGCAGTTCTAAATCCTGACCCACCGGCACGCTGAATGTCATGGGTGCATCCGCGTCAACCGCAATGGTCAGATCGACCACGGGGGGCAGACCCGCAGGCACCGCGCCGAAATCTGCAATTTTTAGGGTCAGTTTGACCTCTTCGCCCAAAATCGCAAAGGCGGGGGCGTTTTGGATCAGCAATCTTCGGTCCCAATCCGCCGCATTCCCCGTCAGCAGCAGATGCAAAGGCGCGGGCAGTTTGGGCGTCAGGCCCAGATCATGCACCTGGCCGTCGGTCACCAAAATCGCCCCCGCAATGCGGGCATTGGGTTCCTTGGCCACGGCGGCAGATAGGGCAGTCATCGCCAAAGTGCCTGCATCTTCGGCCCCGTCGGCCACGGTGACTTCGCGCAGTTCGGTATTGGGCAATGCGGCGACTGCCGCGCGGATATGGGCCACGGCGTCGCCAGTTTGCGCCGCGCGGTCGCCAAGGGATTGACTGGCGCTTTGGTCAATCACCATGATGACGATATCTGACAAGGGCTTGCGGGTTTCTTGTTGCAAGATTGGGTTCGCCAGACCTGCAATCAGGATCATCAGCGCCAAAGTCCGCAAAGGCCAGCCCCGCAGGCCCCGCCAGATCGCCACAAATACCGCCAGCCCCGCCAGCGCCATCAGCGCCCAAATCATCGGCCATGGGGTCAGTGGATCCCAGAAAACACTCATTTTCCCAACCGATCCAATAGGGCAGGCACGTGCACCTGATCCGATTTATAATTGCCCGTCAAAACGTGCATGATCACATTGATGCCAAAGCGATAAGCATATTCGCGCTGATCTTCCCCCGCCCTGCCGCGCCCCACGGGGAACATGGGCACGCCTTGATCGTCCACGGCCCAAGCCGCCGCCCAATCATTGCCGCCAATGATCACCGGCGTCACGCCATCGTTTTGGCTGCGAAACGGCATGGGGGTGTCTGCGGCGATCTCGGCCCCCGTGCTCACCTCAACCCAAGTGGTGCCGCCTGTGGCCCGCCCTGGAAAATCATTGATCAGATAAAAGCTGCGGGTCAGAACGTGGTCTGGTGGAACAGGTTCTAAAGGGGGGATATCCAGACCCGACGCAATCCGTTGCAGCGCCTGTTGTTCGGGTGTTGTGCCGCCAAAATCGCCGTCACGGGTGTCGAACATAATCATCCCGCCTGTGCGCAAAAATCGGTTCAGTTTGGCAAAAACAGCGGCGCTGGGCAGGGGGGCGTCCGCGGTAATTGGCCAATACAGGAACGGAAAAAACGCCAGCTCATCCGTTTCCAAATTGATCCCCATCGGCGCGTCGGGTTCAATCGAGGTGCGCGCCGTCAAGCGTTCGCCAAGGCCGATCAACCCCGCCTTTGCGATCTCGTCAACCTTTGCATCCCCCGTCAGGACATAGGCCAGAACCACGCCAGCGGTGGCGCGAATGGCCATTTGATCGTCGGCCTTCACCTCGGGCGCGAACAGGACACAAGCCGCGATCAGGACCAAGGCGGACAGCCTGCCCGACACCCAAAGGGCGGCCAGAATATCCACCGCCAAAAACAGCAAAGCAGCCGCCAAAAACGGCCCCATCAGGTTTTGCGCGCGTGGGGCATCCGTGCTGCGCAGGTTCGTGCCGTTGGGCCAAACCATTGGCGCAATCTTGGTGTCCGGACCTATCACATTGACCGCGACGCGCCGCGTCTCTTGGGCGTAAATACCCGCAGGCAGGGCGCGATTGGGCCCAGTCGCCAAGGCCGCCGCCACATCTGCCCCCGTCACACCCGCCTGCGCCGTGCCGTCTTGGACAGCGCCAAAACCGCTAAGTATTTTGTCGGCCGTCCAAATCCCTGCCAAACTTTCGTTGCTGCTGGTGCCGCTCGATAGGGTCAGCCGTTCCAACATCTGCACAAACAGACCCGACAGCGGCAGGTTCGACCATTCGGCATTGGCGGTGACATGAAACAGCACGATCTGCCCCGCCCCAACCGCGCGGCGCGTCACCAAGGGCGTGCCGTCTGATAGCGCGGCCAAAGTGGCTGATGATAAATCAGGCCCAGGTTCGGCCAGAACCTGTTCGGATACCGTCACATCGTCGGCAATCGTTAGACCCGCAAAGGGCGAAGTATCCCCAAAGGGCGCAAGCGATTTCGGATCCCCCCAAGACATCGCCCCACCCGCAATTTTCCCCCCTGCTCGCAAGGGCACGGGCAACATTGGGTCATTTGCCAGATCACTTGCGGCCATGCGCGGACCCGCAAAGCGGATCAACAATCCGCCCTGATCCACCCATTCCAGCAGCGCATCCGATTCTGTCAGTTTGGCAACATCGGCCAGTATAATCACATCGGGTTTTGCCACCAGAATATCGGTCAGATCGCCGTTGATCATATCGGCAATCGGGGCCACGGCCTGCATCAGGTAATGTGTGGGCGACAGCAGTTGCAGCGCCTCGGCATCCGACGCGCCGCTGACAATCGCTACTTTGCGGCGTTTCAGGCTGTCGTCAGTCAGGTGAACAGCGCCCGCGCTGGTCTGGCCTAGGATGCTGAATTGCGTAATGCGATTGCGCAGTTCAGGGGGCAGGGACAGGGTCGCGCTGGACTCGGTGGCACCCGCGTCAAAGGGAACAGGCAGGCGGGCGAGATCGCGCGGAATGCCCGATGGATCAGGACCGCGGGCGATTACGACCACTTCGGCGGGGGCCGCGGCTGTGGGTCGCGCCACGGTGATTTTGATATCGCCATCCTTTAGCCCCGCAGGGCGTAGGGCGAACAGGGGTTCTGTGGATTGCACCACCTCAACCCGCCCCATCGCCTGCAATGCGGTCAACAATAGGGTGCGGTCGGGGTGATCTAACCCGTCCGCGATCCACAGGCTGTCAAAACCCGTCTGCGGCAAAACCGCCGCCCATGCCGCGAAATCTGCGGGGTTTAGGGCGCTGGGCACCATTGCAGCGACTTGGCCTGCCCAAGCCTCGGCGGATTGAAACACGGGGGTGCTGGGGGCATCGGTCAGGCGGATCACCGCCACAGGTTGACCCATCCGCCCCGCCTCTGCCACAGCGTCCAGTGCGGTTCGTTGCGCGGTCGGCCAATCACGCGCATCGGCCCAACCTGCATCCATCACCACCAACAAAGGCGCAGATAGGCGCGCCGAAGCCACAGGGTTCAACACGGGCCCCGCAAATCCGACAATCACCGCCGCAATCGCCAAGGCGCGTAACATGAGCAACCACCACGGCGTGCGATCGGCGCTATGGTCACGGTCCGCCAAGCCCAGCAGCAACACCACCGCAGGAAAACGCCTGCGCAGGGGGGCGGGCGGGATGGCCCGCAAGATCAGCCACAGCGCGGGCAGCGCCACCAGCCCCCACAACAGCGCGGGCGAAAGAAAGGCCAGCCCGTTCATGCGCCCTCCAAGGCGCGGTAGGCCCAGTGCAGCGGGATCATCGCGGATTGATCCGTATGATGCAGCGTATAAAGCCAGCCCATGGATTGGCACATCTGTTTTAACTGCGCCTTACGTTCCGCCAAACGATCCAAATAGCGCGCCCGTAAATCGGCGGCGCTTTGGGTTTCATGGCGCAAACTGCCCGCCATGGATTCGAAAATGACGCGGCCTTGAAAGGGGAAATCTTCCTCGGATGGGTCAAGGATTTGCAGCACAATTCCACGCAGACCGCGATCTGCCGCCTGTGCCATCGCCTGTTGCAAAGGTTCCAATGGCCCCAGAAAATCCGAAAGGTAAACCGCACGGCCAGAGGCGGTGAAACTGTCGGCTTGCGGCACACCATAGTCCTGCGCCGCATCTGCCGCCATTTCCGCCAAAATCGTCTGCACATGACTGCGCCCCGCACGCGGCATCCCGCCGCCGATCAGCCCCACCCGTTCGCCGCCGCGCAACAGCAATACCGCCAGCGCAAGCGCCAAGATCTGGGCGCGGTCCCCTTTTGGGGCGCGGCTGGAATGGCCGCTATAGGTCATCGATTGCGACGGATCGACCCAAAGGCTGACAGTTTGCGCCGCCTGCCATTCGCGTTCAATCACGAAATGCGCGTCCGACCGCGCTGATCTGCGCCAGTCTATACTGCCCGCCGCGTCTCCCGCCATCGCGGGGCGATATTGCCAAAATTCGTCCCCGTGACCTGCCCGCCTGCGGCCATGCGCGCCCAGCATCAAACTTGCGGCCAAATGCTCTGCCTCGGCCAATAGGGCAGGCAGGGCAGCGGCCAGCGTTTGGGCGCGCAGATCGGCTGTCACTTGGTGACCTTTTCGGCGCGGTCCGCGATGATCTGCGCCAATGTCTCACCCTTGGCACGCGCCCCAAAACTTAGCGCCAAGCGATGGGTCAACACGGCGGGGGCAAGGGCGCGCACATCCGCCGCAGACGGGGCCAACCGCCCATCCAACAAGGCCCGCGCCCGCACGGCCAACATAAGCGCCTGTGCGGCGCGTGGCCCTGGACCCCAAGCCAAGGTGCCTGCCAAATCGCGGCCTTCGGGTTCCGTGGGCCTGCAAGACCGCACGAGATCCAAGATTAATGACACAATGGCCTCGCCCACAGGCATACGGCGGATCAGGGATTGCGCGGCCAATATCTGATCCGCGTCAAACACCTGCGGTGCGGTGGCCGTATCTTGCCCCGTGGTGGCCAACAAAATCGCGCGCTCTTCATCGCGCGTGGGGTAAGCCACATCGATTTGCAACAAAAATCGGTCCAACTGTGCCTCGGGCAGGGGATAGGTTCCCTCTTGCTCGATGGGGTTTTGGGTGGCCAGCACGTGAAAGGGCCGCCCAAGGGGACGTGCCACACCTGCCACAGTCACTTCGCGTTCCTGCATCGCTTGCAGCAGCGCCGATTGGGTGCGCGGAGAGGCGCGGTTGATCTCATCTGCCATCAGCATCTGGCAAAAGATCGGCCCTTGCAAAAAGCGAAAGGCGCGGCTGCCATCTGTGGCGGTTTCCAGCACCTCTGATCCCAAAATATCGGCAGGCATCAAATCGGGGGTGAATTGCACGCGCTTTGCGTCCAGCCCAAGGACCCTGCCCAAAGTATCCACCAGCATCGTCTTACCCAAGCCTGGCAGGCCGACCAACAGCCCATGCCCGCCACACAGAATCGTTGTCAGCACATGGCCGACGACCTGATCTTGACCAATAAACCGCTGATTGATCGCGGCCCGCGCGGTTTGCAATTTCTCGGCCAAGCGTTCAATTTCCGCGACCATTTGGCTGGTGTCTGACATAGTATCCCTCGCAACGATGACCTATTCGCTCTATATGGTATATTTATGCCTGCAACCACAAATGACAAAAGACATGAGCGGACAAAAGATTGTGAAGCCTGATGCCAATCACCTGCTTGCCTCGGTGCAGGCCGCAAAGCCCAAGGGGTTGCCGCCCGTGCATCTGTGGCATCCGCCGTTTTGCGGCGATATTGATATGCGGATCGCGCGGGATGGGACGTGGTTTTACCTTGGCACGCCGATTGGGCGGCCTGCGATGGTGAAACTGTTCTCGCAGATCCTGCGGCGCGAGGGGGAGGACTACTTTTTGGTCACGCCTGTCGAAAAGGTGCGGATCAAGGTAGATGATGCGCCGCTGCTGGCGGTGGATGTTGAGGCGGCGGGCGTGGGTTCAGCGCAAACCCTGACGTTTTACACAAAAACCGAGGATGAGGTGATCGCTTCGGCGGAAAATCCGATCCGCGTCGTTATAGCAGACAATGGGGAACCATCCCCCTATGTCCATATTCGCGCGGGGCTAGAGGCGTTGATTGATCGCAAAACCTTTTACCGCTTGATTGATCTTGGGCAAACGGCCCCCCATAAGGGGCAGGATTGGTTCGGTATTTGGTCGCAGGGATCGTTTTTCCCCATACAGCCCACGGCGGAATTGCCCTAATGCCCAAATTTGCCGCAAATCTGACAATGCTCTTTACCGAGGTGGCGTCCCTTGATCGGCCCAGCCTTGCGGCGCAGGCGGGGTTTGACGGGGTCGAGGTGCTGTTTCCCTATGATATTGGCTTGACGGACTGGCAGGGCGCGTTGAACGGAATGCCTGTGGCGCTGATTAACACGCCCCCGGGCGATTGGGCGATGGGCGAGCGGGGATTTGCGGCCGTGCGTGGCGCCGAAACCGCCTTTCGCAACAGTTTTATGCGGGCTGTGGAATATGCGACTGGCATGGGCGCAGGGCTGATCCATGTCATGGCAGGGGTGGGGCGCGGCCCCGAGGCCGAACAGATTTTCTGCGAAAATCTGTTGTGGGCGGCGTCGCAAGTGCCGGATATGGCGCTGACGATTGAACCGCTGAACATCGATGATATGCCCGCCTATTTCTTGAACGATTTCGATCAGGCGGGGCGGATTTTGGATGATTTGGCCCTGCCGAATGTGGGTCTGCAATTTGATCTGTGGCACGCGGCGCGGATACATGGCGATGCCAATGCGGTTTGGGCGCGGCACAAACATCAGGTGAACCACATCCAAATCGCAGGCTTTCCCAGCAGAAACGAGCCCGGCGGCGGCGGGTTCGATCTGACCGCGCTGTGCGCCGAGGTGGACGCTTTGGCCCGCCCCATCTGGATATCGGGCGAATATCGCCCTGCACGCGCCACAGTGCATGGGCTGAATTGGCTGACGGCCCTAAAGGCGCGTGCGGCTTTGATGGGGGCCTAAGGGTGCCTGATTATTCTTATGAACTGGCCACGGGGTGCGCCCAAGTGGCGGGCGTGGACGAAGTGGGGCGGGGGCCGTTGGCGGGCCCCGTCACCGCCGCCGCCGTGATTTTGAACCCTGATGACATTCCCACGGGTTTGAACGATTCCAAAAAACTGACGGCGGCGCGGCGTGAGGTGTTGTTTGATCAGATCATGGCCCGCGCCACTGTCTGTGTGGCCCATGCATCCGTCGCAGAGATTGACGATCTGAACATCCTGCGCGCCAGTCATCTGGCGATGGAGCGCGCTGTCGCAGGCTTGTCGATTGCGCCTCAGCATTTGCTGATTGACGGCAATCTTATCCCGCGGGCGCTGGTGGGGCGTGCTACGGCCATCGTCAAGGGCGACGCCAAATCCCTGTCCATCGCCGCCGCCAGTATTGTTGCAAAAGTGACACGCGATCGGCTGATGCACGCGCTAGACGTGCAATTTCCTGGCTATGGCTGGGCACAAAACGCGGGTTATCCAACAAAACACCATCTGGCGGCGCTGCTAAATCTTGGCGTTACCGCTTGGCATAGACAAAGTTTTAAACCTGTCCACAATATATTGTATCAAGAACTTCTTGTAACCCCTTGATTCAATAAATAATTTGACGAATGTCATTTTTCCAACCATGGTGTGCCAAACAAGCGGCGCTAAAGCCGCGATAATGAGGCAGAGCATGGCAACGAAGACAGTAATGGCGCAGGGGGCAACCCTGCCGCTGAACCAAATTCTTGAGGGCGATTGTATCGCATTAATGAACAGCTTGCCTGCGGGCAGCATTGATTTGATCTTCGCCGACCCCCCCTATAATTTGCAGTTAAAGGGCGATTTGCACCGCCCCGACAATTCGCTGGTCGATGCTGTCGATGACCATTGGGATCAATTTTCCAGCTTTGCCGCCTATGACAAATTTACCCGTGATTGGCTTGCGGCGGCCAAACGTCTGCTGAAACCCAATGGCGCGATTTGGGTGATTGGCAGTTATCACAATATTTTCCGTGTGGGTGCGGCCTTGCAGGATCAGGGCTTTTGGATGCTGAACGATGTGATCTGGCGCAAATCCAATCCGATGCCGAATTTCCGTGGCAAACGGCTGACCAATGCGCATGAAACGCTGATCTGGGCGTCGCGGGATGAAAATTCGAAATATACCTTTAACTATGAGGCGCTAAAGGAACTGAATGACGGCGTGCAGATGCGATCTGATTGGGTTTTGCCGATCTGCACAGGGCATGAACGCCTGAAAGATGAACATGGCGACAAGGCCCATCCCACCCAAAAACCCGAAAGCCTGCTGCACCGCGTGATTATGGCCACGACCAACAAGGGCGATGTGATTTTGGACCCGTTCTTTGGCACGGGAACAACAGGCGCTGTCGCCAAAATGCTGGGCCGCGATTTCATCGGGATAGAGCGCGAAGACGCCTATCGCAAAGTGGCCCATGACCGCATTTCCCGCGTGCGCCGTTTTGATGCATCGGCGTTGGAAGTCACGGGGTCGAAACGTTCTGAACCGCGCGTGCCATTCGGCCAAGTGGTGGAGCGCGGGATGTTGCGCCCAGGCGAGGAACTCTATTCCATCGGCAACCGCTATTCCGCCAAAGTGCGCGCGGACGGCACGCTGATCGGTGCGGATATCAAAGGGTCGATCCATCAGGTCGGCGCCCATATGGAGGGTGCGCCGTCGTGCAACGGCTGGACCTATTGGCATTTCAAACGCGATGGCAAAATGATCCCCATCGACATTTTGCGCCAACAAATCCGCGCCGAGCTAGAGGCCGACCTAGGCCGCCCCCATTAATTTCGAACGCCTGTGACCCTGGTCCATGCTGGGGGCACCACTCGCCCTGCCATGCGCGTCATGGCAGGGTTTTTTCAATAACTTTTGGCCCTTGTTAAGGGCAAGACGGGCTTTTATCACCATGACAGAGTTTTAAGAAAGCGGATCATGTCTGAGAGAACCCTGCCTGCGCTGACTGTCGTTGTGCCGTGCTATAATGAGCGCGACAATGTGCGCCCTTTGGTGGCCCTTTTGGATAAGGCGCTGTTGGGTATCAATTGGGAAGTGTTGTTCGTCGATGATGACAGCCCCGACGGAACGGCGAGCGAAGTGCACGATCTGGCCAACACAGATGGCCGCGTGCGTCTGTTGCACCGTGTGGGGCGTCGCGGCCTTGCAGGCGCTTGTATTGAGGGCATCTTGTCGGCGATCAGCCCCTTGGTCGCGGTAATGGACGGTGATTTGCAGCATGATGAGACAAAATTGGCCGAAATGTTCGCGGCCTTTGCCGCCGATCCCAGGTTAGATTTGGCAATTGGCAGCCGTTTTGTCGATGGCGGATCGGCTGCGGGGGGGCTGTCTGCCCTTCGGGCTTGGGGCAGCAATTTGGCGACCAACTTGGCGCGCAGGTTTTTGAAAATCACCGCCCGCGATCCGATGAGCGGATTTTTCATGATCCGCCGCGAGCGTTTTAACCAAGTGGTATTGGGCCTGCAAACCCAAGGGTTCAAGATTTTGGCAGATATCTTAGCGGCAAGTCAGGGCCGTTGGACCATCACCGAAATCGGCTATGAATTTCGCAATCGTCAGTTTGGCGAAAGCAAAATGGATGCCGCCGTCACGATGGAGTTTCTGGGCCTGATCGTGGCGCGGATGATGGGGGGGTTTTTGCCCATTCGGTTTATCCTGTTTGCCGCCGTTGGCGTCAGTGGGGTTTTGGTGCAACTGCTGGCAATGAACATTGCGTTTTTCGGCGGGATCAGCAGCTTTGTGATCGCGCAAAGCATTGGCGTCTGGGTCGCGATGACCACAAATTATTTTATCAACAACGCGCTGACCTACCGCGACCGCGCGCTGCGGGGGCGTGCGCTGATCTGGGGGCTTTTGTCGTTTTACGCGGTCTGTCTGATTGGCGCGATTGCCAATGTGGCGGTGGCGGATTGGGTTGTGCTGGGAATTGGGAATTGGCAAGTGGCCAGTGTGATTGGGGCGCTGGTGGGGGCCATGTGGAACTTTGGCGCAAGTTCGCTGGTCACATGGCGCGTGAAATGACGGGGCGTGTGAAATGACGGGGCGTGTTACGTAATGCGGCCTTTGTGGCGCATCCTAATCCTGTCCTTGGTGCTGCGCGGTGTCTTTGCTGCCATTTTGCCACTTGGCACGGACGAGGCCTATGCCTTGGCCGTTGGGCGGTCCTTTTCCCTTAGTTTTTTCGACCATCCGCCTGTGGGGTTTTGGGCGCCTGCCGTGGCTGAATGGGTTTTTGGCAGTCATGAGCCGTTTTTGCTGCGCACCCCCAGTCTGATCTTTGGCACAATTGCGATCTGGGGTTTTTATCTGTGTGGCCGCGCCTTGGGCGGGGAAAGGGCGGGGATTTGGTCGGCCATTTTGGCCGCCCTTGCGCCGATGGTTGCGTTTTCAGGCGTGATGATTCTGCCTGATGCGCCGCTGTATCCCGCGCTGATCTTTACGCTTTTTGCGCTGATCCGATTGGCCCAAGGGCGCAGTGGTTGGCTGCTGGGCGGGGTCAGTTTGGCCATTGCCCTTGCGTCGAAATATCAGGCGGGGTTGGTGCCTGTGGCGCTGTTGATCTGGATCCTGACCAGCCAGATCGGGCGGGGATGGTTTTTGCGGCCAGGGTTTTATCTGGCGCTGGGCCTGTCATGCCTTGGTTTATTGCCCGTTTTGGTTTGGAATATGGGGCATGGCTGGGCGTCATTCGCCTTTCATACGGGGCGTGCGGGGGGTGGATTTGCGCCGTTGAATTTCGCGCTGATGGCCTTGGGGCAGATGATCTATCTTTTGCCGCCGATTTTGAATTGGGCGGTGATGGTTTTGTATGATCCGCAACTGTGGCGCGATCCTGTGCGGCGGCTGGTGATGATTGTCGCGCTGGGACCGATTGTGCTGTTCAATCTGATTTATCTGAACAGTCACAACACATTGGCGCATTGGACTATGGCGGGTTGGATTATGGTCCTGCCTTTGGTGGCAGAGCAGATGACAGCCAAGGCGCGGGTGTGGTTGATCGGCTTTGCCCTGCCCAGTTATGGCGCGGCGCTGATTGTGGCGCTGCAACTGGCCACGGGGTTTTTGCCCGTTCAAACCCCGCCCTTGATACCGATGCAGGCCACGGATCAAGCCATTCGCGACAGCGGGGTCTTGGCGGGTGCAGATTTCATCGCCACGCGGGATTGGATCGAAGCAGGCCATATCGCCGCCGCCCTTGGGCCAAATCCGCCGATGCGGGTGCTGACTGATCCACACCATTTTGCCTATATACCCGCCCCAAAGGGGCAGGGAGTTTTCCTGACCATCGCGACAGCCGATCATACGGCAGCCAAGGCGTTGGCGTTTGCCCAGACCTTTGACCCGATGGCAAAGGCGTTGCCCCCCATCCAAATCAATGCGCGCTTCACCCTGTATCCCGTGCAGATCAGCCTGCCGTCGATGACGCCTTAACGGGATTAAGCCCCTTATTATAGGCGTGCCAATCGGTGATATCGGGATAATTCTGTTGCCGCCACGCGCGCACACGCGGGTTCATCATCCGTTTGAACAGGGGCGGGACCATCGCCGCCATGATCATCACAGGATAGCCGTACGGCAGTTGCGGTGCCTCATCCGCGCTGTAGGTTTGCAGCAAAGGAAAGCGGCGGTCGGGTTTGTAATGATGATCCGAATGGCGCTGCAGGTTGATCAGCAACCAGTTCGACGCGCGCGGGTCTGCGTTCCATGAATGGCGCGGCAGAACGTGTTCGTATTTCCCATCCCCCAAATGGCGGCGTGTTAAACCATAATGCTCTAGGTAATTCACCACCTCTAACTGCCAAATGGCGACAAAGGCCGCAAAGGCGAACAGGGCAACGCCCAAAGCACCGCCCAAGGCAAATGCCCCCGCCAGCATCCCCAATTGCAGCGCACCATAGCGCCAAAACGGATTGCTGGAATGCCATGCGGGCAGATTGCGCCGCGCGAGCATGGCAACCTCTGCCTGCCAAGACGACCGCAGACAGCCGATGAGAACACGCGGAAAAAACCGATGAAAGCCTTCGTTATACCGCGCGGTGACGGGATCACGGGGCGTTGCGACGTGCAGATGATGCACCCGCAGATGTTCGCTGCGAAAATGGCCATACAGTGCTTGGGTCATCAGCAAATCGCCTAACCAACGTTCCAGGCGTGATTTTTGATGCATCAGCTCATGGGCATAGGTGATACCAATCGTGCCCATCACAATTCCCAGCCCAAAGAACGCGCCGAATTTTTCGCCCAAATCCAAATGATCTGCGCGCGGCACATACCACAGCATCCAAACCGCAAGGCCAAATTGCAAAGGAAACCAGATCAGCGTCAGTGCGCGATACCATGTCAAATGCGCGGCGTCCGTTTCGGGGTCTGGATTGTCCTTATTGGCCCCGACAATCGCATCCAGCAGGCCAAATTGCCACCATGTCGCCAGTGGCATCAGCCACAGCGCCCATCCGCCATGGGTCGCACCAAAGGCGACCAAAGGGATCAGCGCCACAGACATCCAAAATGGCAATACGTGGCGAAGTTTTGCGATATCAGGCATGGTCCACCTCTTTTATTGCCGCACGGTAGGCTTTGGCCATCAAAGTTGGCAAATCTTTTGGATTCAGCGTGATGAACTGACCGCGGTTGGGATTGCCGTCACTTTGCGCAACCAAAACCCGTAAATACAGGTGAAAATGGGTAAAAGTGTGGCGCACTTCGCCCCTGTCTTGCCAATCGCCGCCCAAGGGCGGGTCTTGTGACGTTGCGTCCCAATCCGTCGATGGAAAGGCCAGCATCCCCCCCAAAAGCCCCTTTTCCGCCCGCCGTTCGACCAAGATCATCCCATCGGGACGCGTCACGATCCAGACAGTCCCGCGCCGCGTCGGCTTTTCAGGCTTTGCCAGTTTGCGCGGCAAATCCATGCCGCGCCCCAGACACAGCGCCATCAGCGGGCAAATCCCGCAGGCGGGATTGCGTGGGGTGCAGATCGTCGCCCCCAAATCCATCACCGATTGCGCATAATCCCCCGCCCGCAGTTGCGGCGTAACACTTGCCGCCCGTTCCACCAATTCAGATTTTGCCACGGGCAAGGGTGTTTGCACCGCAAACAATCGCGCCATGACCCGTTCCACATTGCCATCCACCACCACGGCGGGCAGATCATAGGCAATCGCCGCCACCGCCGCCGCCGTATAGGGACCAATCCCGGGCAGGGCGCGCAACCCCGCCTCAGTCTTGGGAAAAACCCCGCCGTGATCCGCCACCACCGCCCGCGCACAGGCGAGCAGGTTTCGCGCCCTTGCGTAATATCCCAAACCCGCCCATTCGGCCATGACATCCGCATCATCCGCCGCCGCCAAGGCCGCGACAGTGGGCCAGCGCGTGGTAAAGCGAATGAAATAGTCCCGCACCGCCGCGACAGTCGTTTGCTGTAACATCACTTCGGACAGCCAAATGCGGTAAGGATCAGGGCGCAGACCCGTCCTGCGATCCTGCGGCGATATGCGCCACGGCATCACGCGCGCCGCGCCATCATACCACGCCAACAGCGCCCCACTTACCCTATCACGCAATGTTTATGCCCCTTGTCGCCCGACTATGATCAAAGCTGCGCCAAAGCACTGGCAGCATTTTCAATCCCGTCCTAGAATAGCGCAACATTAACAGAGAACCAGATGCCCCGCACGCCCGCCCCAACACCGTCCAACAAACGCCGCACCCGCGGCTTTGAGGCGGCATCGCAATTGCTGCAAAGCCAAATCCGAACCTTGGGCGAACAACGCGGCTTTGCCGTGACCCGTCTTTTGACCCAATGGGCCGAAATTGCAGGCGAAGATATGGCCCGCATCACCCGCCCCATCAAAGTGGGCTATAGCCGCGAGGGCATGGGCGCCAGCTTGACCTTGTTGACCACAGGCGCCATGGCCCCGATGGTCGAGATGCAAAAGGAACAGTTGCGCGCACGGGTCAACGCGGTTTACGGCTATGCCGCCATCTCACGCATCCTTTTGACCCAAACCGCAAGCACAGGCTTTGCCGAAGGCCAAGCCGAATTTATGCCTGCCCCCAAGATCGCCAAACCCGCAGCCCCTGAAATTCTGGCCGAGGCCGCGCGCACCGCCGCCCCGATCCAAGATGAGGGCCTGCGCAATGCGCTTGAAACATTGGCAAAAAACATTCTACATCGCGCAACAACCAAAAAGGGTTCCACCTGATGACTTATATGAAACTGATTGCGGCAGGCGTGTTCGCGCTGACGATGGGTGCCGCGGGTGCGCAAACCACACCCGCCCCAGATGCGGCCACAACACCCATTGAAATCACCGATTTTGGTATTGGCCCCATGGATGCCAAGGTCAAGGTGGTTGAATATGCGTCTTTTACCTGTCCGCATTGCGCACATTTCCACGCCGAGGTTTACCCAAAGCTCAAGGCGGATTTCATTGACACGGGCAAAATCCGCTTTGAATACCGCGAGGTCTATTTCGACCGCTACGGCCTTTGGGCCGGCATGATTGCGCGTTGTGGCGGCGAAATGCGCTATTTCGGCATTTCCGACATTCTGTTTGACACGCAAAAGGAATGGGCTGGCAGCAATGATCCAGCGGTCGTCACCGAAAATTTGAAGAAAATCGGCCGCGCTGCGGGGATGGATGATGCGGCGATGGACATCTGTCTGAAAGATAAACCTGTGGCCGAGGCGATGTTGAAACATTACCAAACCAACTTTGCCGCCGATGGAATCGAAGGCACGCCGACCTTTATGATCAATGGGGTTAAACATTCCAACATGGCCTATGAGGATTTCAAGGCCATTCTTGACACCGAATTGGCCAAGTGACGCCGCTTTCGGGCATAAAAGTCATTGAATTGGCGCGGATTCTGGCGGGCCCTTGGGCTGGCCAGACTTTGGCCGATTTGGGCGCGGACGTGATTAAGGTTGAATCCCCCGAAGGCGATGATACGCGCCGCTGGGGCCCGCCCTTTATTGACAATGGCGGCGAGGAAACCGCCGCCTATTTTTTTGCCGCCAACCGTGGCAAACGCGGGATAACCTGTGATTTCACGACCCAAGCAGGTCAGGCCACCGTGCGCCGATTGATCGCAGATGCGGATGTGCTGATTGAAAATTTCAAGCTGGGCGGTCTTGCGAAATATGGGCTGGATTACGCGTCCTTGCACGCGATCAACCCCCGCCTGATCTATTGCAGCATCACAGGATTTGGCCAAACAGGCCCTTACGCCGCGCGGGCGGGCTATGATTTCATCATCCAAGGTATGTCTGGCCTGATGTCTGTGACGGGCGAGGCCGACGGCGCGCCCCAAAAGGTCGGCGTGGCCGTTACCGACGTCTTCACGGGCGTCTATGCCGCGACCGCCATTTTGGCCGCCATTATCCAGCGGGGCACCACGGGACTGGGGCAGCATATCGATATGTCCCTTTTGGATGTGGCGACCAGCGTCATGGCCAATCAAGCGATGAATTATCTGGCAACAGGCACGGCGCCAACCCGTATGGGCAATGCGCATCCCAACCTTGCCCCCTATGCGGTCTTTGAATGTGCAGATGGCTGGATCATTCTGGCCACGGGCAATGACGCGCAATACCGCAAACTTTGTGACATTCTGGGGCTGACGGATATGGGCTATCCCACCAACGCCACCCGCATCGCAAATCGCGCCGATATGACCGCGCAGATCACCGCAAAAACCAAACTCTGGACCAAATCCGATCTTTTGATGGCCTGCGAGGGTGCAGGCGTGCCCGCAGGCCCGATCAACGATCTGGCCGAGGTATTCGCCGACCCCCAAATTATCGCCCGCAAGATGGAAATCGCCCCAGATGGCATTCGGGGCGTTCGCGCGCCCATGACATTCTCCGACGCCGATCTGTCCCTAACCCGCAGTGCCCCCCGCCTTGGCCAACATCAAGACGAGGTCTGACCAATTCCTCGTTGTCCAAATATCCTGGGGGGAAGATTTTTCTTCGAAAAATCTTGGGGGGCTGGCCCCCCATGCGGGCGTGGTGCAAAATCAGGTGAATTGATTATCCCTTGTGAATCCGCGCGGGATATGTCGCGGGGAAGATTTTTCGTCGAAAAATCTTCGGGCCTGGTCCCCACCGCCTTCAGGTAAACTTATTATCCCGAGGGAAGCCACGCGGGGCCATGCGGCCCGCCGTGGCACGGGCGGCTTGCCATTCGGCCAGATCCGTTTCCGTGCGGGTGCGCCCTGCAGGGTCTTTCCAAGCCAGGCCGTCGGCCAAAACAAAGGTGGTCGCATCCGACAGACCGCCGTCCTTATAGCGCTGCAACCGAACGCCCTTGCCCTTGGCCATTTCGGGCAGTTCTGACAGCGCAAAGACCAGCACTTTGCGGTTATCGCCCACGACGGCCACCGCATCGCCAACCGCCTTACGACACAGTGCGGTTTTCATCCCTGCCGCCAGTGTCAGCACTTGTTTTCCCGCCCGCGTCTGCGCCAAGACCTCGTCCGAGGGTACGATAAATCCATCGCCCGCCGTGCTTGCCACCAGCAGTTTCTCGCCCGCGCGGAAAATCTGCAGATCAATGATTTCGGCGTCATTGGGCAGATCGACCATCAGCCGCACAGGTTCCCCCATGCCGCGCCCACCCGGCAGATTGACGCCAATCAACGTATAAAACCGCCCATTGCCGCCGACCAAAAGGATTTTATCCGTCGTCTCGGCATGAAAGGCAAAACGCGCCCCATCGCCGTCTTTGAATTTCTGCTCAACGCCCAGATCGACATGACCTTTCAGCGCGCGGATCCAGCCCATTTGGCTGCAAATCACGGTGATCGGCTCGCGCTCTATCATCTGCTCAAAGGATACGGTTTCTGTCTCGCCCGCCTCGGCGAATGTGCTGCGACGCCGACCGATCACGGTATCTTTGCCGAATTCTTTGCGAATGGCTTCCAGTTCGGTGCCGATCTGCGCCCATTGCAGCGCGTCTTTGCCCAGCAAATCCGCTAGGCCCGCCCGTTCTGCCCGCAAAGCGTCCCTTTCACGGATCAGTTCCATTTCCTCAAGGCGGCGCAGGGACCGCAACCGCATATTCAGGATTGATTCCGCCTGCAAATCGGTCAATTCGCCTGTGCCAGACTTAGGCGGCTTATAATCTTTTTCCGTCATCGCGCGGGTATGGGGGCGGCCCCAAACCTCGGCCATCAGGGCCGCCTTTGGATCATCATCATAGCGGATGATGTCAATCACGCGGTCAAGGTTCAGGAATGTTAGGATAAACCCCTCTAACACCTCAAGCCGATGATCAATCTTGTCCACCCGATGTGCGGACCTACGCAACAGCACTTCGCGGCGGTGGTCCAGAAACGCCCGCAGAACCTCTTTCAGACTGCAGACCTTTGGCACGCGCCCGTCGATCAGCACGTTCATATTCAGCGAGAATCGGCTTTCCAGATCGCTGGTCTTGAACAAGGCGCCCATCAGCATATCCGCATCCACTGTGCGCGAACGCGGTTCCAGACAGATGCGAATATCATCGGCAGATTCGTCGCGCACATCGGCGAGCAGCGGCACGCGCTTGGTCTGGATCAGTTCTGCCAATTTCTCAATCAGCTTGGATTTTGCCACCTGATAGGGAATTTCAGTGATGATGATTTGCCAAGTACCACGGCCCATATCCTCGATGTGCCATTTCGCGCGGGTGCGGAAACTGCCACGTCCCGTGCGATAAGCTTCGGCCAAAGTGGCGCGGTCTTCGACAATCACGCCGCCTGTGGGATAGTCAGGGCCCGGGATGAAATCAACCAGCGCGTCATCCGAAATCTCAGGATCGCGAATCATCGCCTGACAGCCTGAAATCAACTCATCCAGATTGTGCGGCGGAATGTTGGTCGCCATGCCCACCGCAATCCCTGACGATCCATTCGCCAACAGATTGGGAAAAGCCGCGGGCATGACCACCGGTTCCTCTAGGGTGCCGTCATAATTAGGGCGAAAATCGACGGCATTTTCCGTCAGCCCCTCCATCAGACGTTCGGCAATGGCGGTCAAACGCGCCTCGGTATACCGACTTGCGGCGGGGTTATCGCCGTCGATATTGCCGAAATTGCCCTGACCATCGACCAGCGGATAGCGGACGTTGAAATCTTGGGCCAGACGCGCCATCGCATCATAAATCGCACTGTCGCCGTGGGGGTGATAGTTCCCCATCACATCGCCCGAAATCTTGGCCGATTTGCGAAATGCCGATGTGGCCGAAAGGCGCAACTCTCGCATGGCATAAAGTATGCGGCGGTGAACGGGTTTTAATCCGTCGCGCGCATCGGGCAGGGCGCGGTGCATAATTGTCGACAACGCATAGGTCAAATACCGCTCGCCAATGGCGCGGGCGAGGGGTTCTGACGTTGTGACAGAATCTAGCGGTTTATCGGCATCATCAGACATAGATGTTGTCTAGTGCGCGATGACCAGGGGGTCCAGACCGAAAATGCTTGCGTCTAGAATTGGCGGCTTTACCAAGGGGCAAAACTTGGGGGGCCAAATGGCGGATCGGATGAAAAGCGTATTGATCACAGGATGCTCCTCTGGGATTGGCTATGACGCGGCGCATGGACTGGCCGCGCGGGGCTGGCGGGTCTTTGCCACCTGTCGCAAACAGACGGATTGTGATCGTCTGATTGCCGAGGGGCTGGAAAGTTTTCGATTGGACTTGGCGGATGAGGCCAGCATAGCGGCCGCTGTGTCAGAGGTAACGCGCCGCACGGGCGGCACGCTGGATGCGCTGTATAACAACGCGGCTTTTGCCTGTCCCGGTGCTGTCGAAGACCTTCCCCGCGGTGCGTTGCGCGAAATCTTTGAAACCAATCTGTTTGGAACGCATGATCTGACGCGGCGGATTATCCCCGTGATGCGCGCGCAAGGCCACGGGCGCATCGTGAATTGCAGTTCCGTTTTGGGCATGGTCGGCATGAAATGGCGCGGTGCCTATGTTGCAACAAAATTCGCGTTAGAGGGGCTGACGGATGTCTTGCGGATTGAAATGTCAAATACACCGATCAAGATTGTTCTGATCGAGCCCGGGCCGATTACATCGTCGATTCGCAAAAATGCCATCCCGCACGTAATAAAATGGATTGATTACAAACGTTCTGCCCGTGCGGCAGAATACGTTATTTTAACCGAGCGCCTCTTTTCCGACTCGGGCCCTGATCGGTTTGAATTGCCCGCCAGTGCCGTCACTAAAAAACTGATCCATGCGCTGGAATCGCCCCGCCCACGTCCGCGCTATTATGTTACTGTCCCTACTTATGTGGCTGGGTTGGGGCGGCGTCTGCTGTCAACGCTGTGGCTGGACCGCCTATTGGGACGTTAGGGGATAAATCGCGCTGCCCGTCGCGCCCCACGATCCTAGGTATTTGGACCAGTATAAAAGCCTTTCATACTGATAAAAATACCTCCGCCGGAGGCACCTAGATGCCACGACCAGATGCAACGCGATCCCCCCTTCTCTTTTCCAACAAACGGATTAGATCAAGCAAAACGAAAGGTATCCTATGTTCACTGATCCCCTTGCCCTTATCGCCATTCTGTTGTGTTTCGTTGTGCTGATTATCCTGACCATTGGTATCGGCGGATTTGCCAAAGGCGGCGCGTTTAACCGCAAACATTCCAACCGCCTGATGCGGTATCGGATCATCGCGCAGGCGGTGGCGGTGATCTTTATTGTGATCGTGGCATGGGGCCACAGCAAAGGCTGGTTCTGATATGGTTGTTCTGTCCAAGATTTACACGAAAACCGGCGATGCGGGGGAAACCGCGCTGGGCAATGGGGCGCGTGTGGCAAAGCATTCCTTGCGCGTGTCGGCCTATGGCACTGTCGATGAGGTGAATGCGACTGTGGGTCTTGCGCGCCTGCATTCGGGGGATATGGATGCCGCACTCGCGCGGATTTCCAACGATTTGTTCGATCTGGGCGCTGATCTGTGCACCCCCGAACAGGACAATCCCCCCTATCCGCCCCTGCGCATCCTAGAGGGCCAAGTGCTGCGTTTGGAATCCGAGATTGATTCTATGAACGATCGGTTGACGCCCCTGCGCAGTTTCATCCTGCCCGGTGGATCGGCACTGGCGGCGCATTTGCACCTGTGCCGCACCACAGCCCGCCGCGCCGAACGGCTGGTCGTGGAACTGGCTACGATGGAGCAGGTCAACACCGAAGCGGTCAAATATCTGAACCGCC
Organism: Cypionkella sp.; assembly: GCA_040398785.1. Classification (GTDB taxonomy): domain Bacteria; phylum Pseudomonadota; class Alphaproteobacteria; order Rhodobacterales; family Rhodobacteraceae; genus Cypionkella. The sequence goes on from JBBATJ010000005.1 coordinate 329,172, forward strand.
TGTCGGATTGGTTCTTTGTCGCAGGCCGTATCGCCAACAATGACGGCAAGGATGATGTGCTGTGGGTGCCTGGCCTGACGCGCCCGACCTAAGGACGCGGCGTCGCACCGCCCTATTTTGTCGCATTTGGCCTGTTCCAGCGCCATTTGACAGGATATGAGGGGGAAAGCTTGGACCTGAATTGGAGAAATGCGCGATGAAGGTAGTGGTGCCTGTCAAACGTGTGATCGATTATAACGTCAAAGTGCGCGTCAAAGCGGATGGCACGGGCGTCGATCTGGCAAATGTGAAGATGTCGATGAATCCCTTTGACGAGATTGCCGTCGAAGAGGCGATCCGTCTGAAAGAAAAAGGCTTGGTCACCGAAGTGATCGTTGTCTCGATTGGTGTTGCGAAATCCCAAGAAACCCTGCGCACCGCGCTTGCCATGGGGGCGGATCGTGCGATTCTGATCGAAGCGGCGTCAGATGTGCAAATCGATATTGAACCGCTTTCGGTCGCGAAACTGCTCGCCGCTGTCGTGCGCGAAGAAGCGCCGGGTTTGGTGATCTGCGGCAAACAGGCGATTGATAATGATATGAATGCCACGGGGCAGATGCTGTCGGCCCTGCTGGGTTGGTCGCAGGCGACATTCGTGTCGGAACTCGCGATTGAGGGCGATAAGGCCGTGGTCACCCGCGAGGTTGACGGCGGTTTGCAAACCATTTCGGTCAAGATGCCCACGATTGTCACAGTCGATCTGCGCCTGAATGAGCCGCGTTATGCGTCTTTGCCCAATATCATGAAGGCAAAAGCGAAACCTTTGGCCATAAAAACCCCCGCCGATTACGGCGTCGATGTAGCCCCGCGCCTGACCATCGTGAAAACCACTGAACCCGCAGGTCGCAAGGCAGGGATCAAAGTTGGCTCGGTCGATGAGCTGATTGCAAAACTCAAAGACGAAGCAGGGGTGATCTAATATGGCTGTTCTTCTATTGGCAGATATGAATGACGGTGCCTTGGCAACGGATGCTGTGGGCAAAACTTTGGCCGCTGTCGCGTCCTTGGGGGATGTCCACGTTCTGATCGCCGGAACAGGCGGCGATGCGGCTGCCGCCGAGGCTGCAAAACTGGCCGGCGTGGCCAAAGTGCTGTTTGGCGATGATCACGCCTATTGCCACGGCATGGCGGAATCGACCGCTGCTTTGGTCGTGTCTTTGGCGGCTGGTTATAGCCATATTTGTGGCGCGGCCACCGCGTTTAACAAAAATGTGCTGCCGCGCGTGGCGGCACTTTTGGATGTCATGGTGATGTCGGATGTCACAGCTGTTATTGACGCTGATACTTTTGAACGCCCCATCTATGCGGGCAATGCGATTCAATTGGTCAAATCTTTGGACAACAAAAAGGTGTTCACAGTCCGCACAGCCAGCTTTGCCGCTGTTGAGGCAACAGGATCTGCCGTGGTCGAAAAGATTGCGGTGACGGGTGATGCGGGCCTGTCGGCCTGGGTTGCGGATAAAACGGCGTCGTCGGATCGCCCTGAACTGACATCGGCAGGGATCGTCGTTTCTGGCGGTCGCGGCGTGGGATCACAGGCCGATTTTGCGCTGATCGAAACCTTGGCGGATAAACTGGGTGCAGCCGTGGGCGCCTCACGTGCGGCGGTTGATTCGGGCTATGCGCCCAATGATTGGCAAGTCGGCCAAACGGGCAAGGTCGTCGCCCCCCAGCTTTATGTCGCCGTCGGTATTTCTGGTGCGATCCAACACCTTGCGGGGATGAAAGACAGCAAGGTGATCGTCGCGATCAACAAAGACGAAGAAGCCCCGATCTTTCAGGTTGCCGATTACGGTTTGGTGGCCGATCTGTTCACCGCCGTCCCAGAGCTGATCAAAAAACTGTAAAACAAAGGGCGTACAGCCTAAACCTGTGCGCCTTCCTCGTTGTCCAAATATCCCGGGAGGGAAGATTTTTCGACGAAAAATCTTGGGGGGCTGGCCCCCCATCGGATGGGTCAACTAGTCCTCGCGCTCCATCCGCATTCGAATCTCGCGCAGCACGGGCAAAACGGCGCGGACTTTTTCCACCCCGAGCGCCGCCACAACATCTCCGATCAGGGGTGCAACTGCCGCGACGGCCGCATCGCGGGCCGCGCGGCCTGAGGGCGAGATTCCCACAAATTTGCGCCGCGCATCATCCCAATCGGGGCGGATATGCACATGGCCCGCCCATTCCAACTTTGCCAAAGTATTGGTCATCGCGCCGCGCGTCACATGAAACGCCTTGGCCAATTGGGCAGGCGTGCGCTCGTCTGATAATCCCGCCAAATGGTTCAGCACGGAAAAATGCGACAACTCCATTCCCTTGGGCAGGGCCTTGGATATCCGATTGCGGGCCAATTGATCGGCCATGAACAATTCGCCAAACAGGGCGATGGCGGATTCGTCGGCGCTCATGTCACCTCGCGGTCATGGCGCAGGGATGGGATACGGGCGCGGGCGGCGGCCACTGCGCCCATGTCCAAATCGGCAAAAAATACGCCTACCTCGGTGCCGGCATCCAAAATCACCTCACCCCAAGGGGCCACCACCATCGAATGGCCATAGGTATTGCGCCCCTTGCCTTGTTTTTCGGGATGAAACCCCGTTTGTGCGGGGGCAATAACGAAACATCCCGTTTCAATCGCACGGGCGCGCAACAGAACCTCCCAATGCGCGGCCCCTGTGATGTGGTTAAACGCCGCAGGCACTGTCAAAACATCCGCTCCCATTTGCGCCAATTTGCGGTGCAAATAGGCAAAGCGTAGATCGTAGCAGACAGTCATGCCAATGCCGCCCCAGGGCGTCGGGGCCAGAACGGCCTGGGATCCAGGTCGATAGGCGGCAGATTCGCGGTAGACCTCACTCTCGGACACGTTCACATCGAACATATGGATTTTGTCATAGCGGGCGATGATCGCGCCATCTGGCCCAATCAAGAATGAGCGATTGGCAAAGCGGCCATCGGCGTCATCTGTCAACAAGCCGAGTGATCCGATCAACAGATGCACGCCCAAATCCGCCGCTTGCGCGCGCAAGGCGGCCAAAGTTGGATCATCGACTTCATGGCACAAAACCGAACGCTGATGATCGCGGTTGGATGACAAAAGATTGGTGCATTCAGGGGTCAGCACAAATTGCGCCCCACCAACAGCGGCCTGACGAACCAGCGCCTGCGTTTGGGTCAGGTTTGCGGCGGGATCATCCCCCACATTCAGTTGCACCAAGCCAACGCGCATCACGCCAGCAGGCCGTTCAATTTTCCCGCAGCCTCCAGCGCGTGCAGATCATCGCAGCCGCCGATATGTTTTGTCCCGATGAAAATCTGCGGCACCGATGTGCGTCCTGTCCGTTCGGTCATCTTGGCCCGCAGGCTGGGGGCGGCACCGACATCAATTTCCTTGAACGCCACGCCTTTTTTGGTCAGCAGACTCTTGGCGCGGATGCAATAGGGGCAAGTTTGGGTGGTATAAATCTCAACAGGTTTCATGGCCGCTCCTTTTCTATCAAGTATAGGGATTTAGCCCTCCTTGACAACGCGCGCCAGTGCCAGAGTTGATACAGACTTTGCCCCCGCTGCCAGCGCCACTTCGGACACAGCAGCAAAGGTCGCGCCCGAGGTCATCACATCATCCACGAGCAATACATCGCGCCCCGTGATCCGATCCAACCAACGCGGATGCACCCGCATTGTGGCGGACATATTGGCAAAGCGCGCATCACGGCCCCCCGATTGTGGCCCTGTTGCGATTTTGCGCTGAAACAGATCAGGGCAATGGTCCAGCCGCGCCAGTTTCGACAGGCCCGCCGACAACAGCGCCGCTTGATTATATCGCCGCTTGAACAGGCGCATCCAATGCAAGGGCACGGGGGCCACCAGCATATCGGGCAAGATCAACGGCTTGGCCGCCCGCATCAACCACGCACTGGCAGGGCGCGCCAAATCCATCCGATCGCCATGTTTCAGCGCCAGAACAATGCCCCGCGCATTGCCCCGATAGATCATCGCCGCCCGACCACGTCCCCACGGCCGAGCAATCGTCAGGCAATCATCGCAGTATTCCGCCTGACCCGAATCTTGTCCCGGCAGCGGCGCACCGCATTTGTCGCAAATCAGCCCCGCCACAAAGGGCGTCTCGCGCCAACAATCGCCACACAGGCCGAAATCGCTGGTCACTTTTGCATCGCAAGTGATACATTGCGGCGGGTAAATCAGATGTAAGGCCGCGTTAAATCCCATGTTTTCGATCCCATGATCACTGACCCGACCGCCCGCCGCCGTGCCATCGATATGCTTTGGCAATCGGACGCCTTTGCCGAGGTGCAAGATCGCCTAGAAATGGTTAATAAATCCTTTACCGACCCCGTGGTGGTGACGGATTATCCCGAAATCTGGTCAGATTTTGCAACTGTGCCACAGGCCGAGACTTTGGCGCTGACCCCGCTGACGAATGATCTGGTGATCCATGCGATGGGTCTGCATTGGGCGAATGATCCTGTGGGGCAGTTGGTGCAATGTCGGCGCGCTTTGCGACCCGATGGGCATCTTATTGCGCTGATGTTTGGCGGGCAAACCCTGAATGAACTGCGCATTGCCTTGGCGCAGGCGGAGTCGGAAATCACGGGTGGCCTGTCGCCCCGTGTTTTGCCGATGGGGGAAATTCGCGATTTGGGGGGGCTGTTGCAGCGCGCGGGATTTGCCCTGCCTGTAGCGGATGGTTACACCAAGACCGCCCTTTACCGCGACATCTATCATCTGATGGGCGATCTGCGCGGCTTTGGCGAGGCAAGCGCCCTGATGGGACGCCCCCGCCATTTCACCCGCCGCGACATCTTTGCCCGTGCGGATGACATTTACCGCGCAAGTTTTGGTCGCCCCGATGGCCTGATCCCCGCCACATTCGAGGTGATCGCCCTTACAGGTTGGGCCCCGCATGACAGTCAACAAAAGCCGTTGCGTCCCGGGTCTGCGGCGGCGCGCTTGGCGGATGTGTTGAATGCCGAGCCGTCAAATCATGTCACAAAGTACAGTTGACCTTGGCGCAAGTCACTATATCTGTGGCGTGAAAAGGGAGCAAAATATGTCAGAGTTCACAGGCACAGATGTTTTGGCAGGGTCTGACCGTCTTGCCCATGCGCCCAGCAGCCACCCCGCCGTCAAAAAGGCCAAGATCGGCATTTTATTGGCCAATCTGGGCACGCCTGATGGCTATGACTATTGGTCGATGCGCCGCTATTTGAACGAATTTCTGTCGGACAAACGTGTTGTCGATATTTCCGATTGGATTTGGCAGCCCTTGTTGCAATTGGTGATCTTGACCAAGCGGCCCTTTGCCTCTGGTGCCAATTACAAACTGATCTGGAACCACGAGAAAAACGAAAGCCCTTTGTTGACCATTACCAAGGCGCAAACGGCGGCGATTGCGGATCAAATCCGCGCGGTTTATGGTGATAGTGTCGTGGTGGATTTTGCCATGCGCTACGGCAATCCGTCGACCAAATCCAAGGTGGCCGCGATGGTTGCGGCAGGATGCGAAAAGATTTTGTTCTTTCCGCTGTATCCGCATTTTGCGGGTGCCACATCGGCCACGGCGAACGATTCCTTTTTCGCGGCCCTTGCGCTGGAAAAACGCCAACCTGCGGCGCGCACAGTGGCGGAATATTTTGAACATCCCGCCTATATCGCGGCGCTGGCCGCATCGGTGAAAACCGCCTATGCCAAATTGGACCATGTGCCCGATGTTTTGGTGACCAGCTATCACGGGATGCCAAAGCGATACCTGATGGAGGGCGACCCCTATCACTGCCAGTGCGCCAAAACCACGCGCCTTCTGCGCGAGGCGCTGGGCTGGGAAAAGGGCAGCATTGATGTCACCTTTCAATCGGTCTTTGGCCGTGAAGAATGGTTGAAACCCTATACGGTGGAACACGTGGCCGAATTGGCCAAGCAGGGCAAGAAACGGATTGCCGTCATGGCCCCCGCCTTTTCCGCCGATTGCATCGAAACCCTAGAGGAAATCAACGGCGAAATCCGTGAGGCATTCGAGCACGCGGGCGGTGAGGAATTTACCTATATCCCCTGCCTGAATGACGAGCCCGCCCATATTGCCGCCCTGACGCAGATTATCCGCGAAAATCTGGGGGGTTGGATTTAGCATCGAAATGGGGGGCTGTGTGCCACCCACGCTTCGCTCCCCCTTTGGGCGGTTGTCCACCGCGCGCGTCGATTGAAGCGCTGTCCACCTATTGCGCGGCGATATCGCGTCCAAGGTTGGACAAAAGCTGTTCGGTTGTGATCGACAGGGCCAGCGCCGCCGCGCCATGTGCCCACAGTAGATCACCCCATGCGTGGATTTCTATGGGCGGACGGGGGCGGCCTGTTGCGATGACCAATGTGTCCATTTCGGCCAAAGTCTCGGATGAATAAAGATAGTCATAGCGCATCCGTTCGCCTGACAGGATGATCAGCGCGGGATCGAACAGATTGACCACATTGGACAGACCCACCGCCAAATACCGCCCCGCGCGGCGAAAGATGGACCGCGCGGTGACGTTGCCTGCCTTGGCATGGTCATAAAGGCTTTCCAACAGGACGGCGATCGATTGCCCCTCTTTGTGGCCCCAATTCAGGGCTGTCGTCGCCTCGCGGGCAAGTGCGTAATCGGCGACATAGGCCTCTAGGCAGCCGCGCTGACCGCAGCGGCACAAAGCGCCATCAAGTTGCACCTTGGTATGGCCCAATTCCATCCCCAATTGCCGTGTGCCGCGATAGATGCGGTGGTTCAAAACCAATCCCATGCCGACCCCATGTTCGATCGTGACCACCGCGAAATCCGACAGGCCGCGCCCCGCGCCGAACCACAGTTCGGCCAGGGCAACCAAATTGGCGTCATTGTCGATAAAGACGGGCAGATGCAGATGCGCAGATGCCGCACGGGCCAAGGGCACATTGCGGTCAAACAGGATCGACGACCACAGAACGACCCCCTCTTGCATATCGACAAATCCAGGCAAGCCAATGCCGACACTGGACAGATCAGATTGCGCGATCCCCGCCTTGGCGCAGACGCGATCCAACAGAGTTTGCATTTTTGTCAACAGGTCCGCCGTTGTCATCGCCCCTGGTGTGTTTGGCAAATGGTCGTCGGCCAGCAGTTTGCCCGCGAAATCCACGATCACAGCGGTGGTTTCGCGGTCGGATATTTTCATCCCCGCCACCAGATGCGCCTTGGCGCGCACGCCCAGATGCACCGCAGGGCGCCCGCGCCCCGAATCAGCGTCGCGGGTTTGGGCCACTTCTTCGATCAAACCTGCGTCAATCAGTTCAGATGTCAGTGTGGTGATCGTGGCGGGGCTAACGCCCAAGTCCTTGGCGACCTGAACGCGTGGGATAAGTCCCGACGCGCGCACCCGTTCAAACACCTGCAACCGCAAGGGCCGCAGAAACTCTGAAAGGGGCGGAATCAAGGGGCCCACGCCCATTTGGGCCTCGGCTGCCTCTTCTATGGGCAGATAGGGTGTCATTTCTTTGGCCCCTGAACAAAAAATAGCAGTTTCAACCGATTATTTCCAAAGTTTACCCAACTTTCGCCTGATAATTGCTGCATTGCAGCGAAAATTGGTAGAAACTTTCATCACAAACAGAATGAAGGGCTATTTTTATTTTGACAACTGAAATTATTCGCTGCATTTTCCGCGTGTCCTGGCGATTCTGTCGGGGTGGCCGTATTCGCTGGCCAAATCCATAGGGAGGATAATATGCGTAATGTGATTCTGTTGGCGGTTGTTGCCGCTGCTGGGTTCTCGTCCGCTGCATTGGCAGAGGGCAAAAAGATCGGCGTGTCTTGGGCAAGCTTTCAAGAAGAGCGCTGGAAAATCGACGAAGCAGCGATGAAAGCTGCGATTGAAGCTGCTGGCGATGAGTATATCTCGGCTGACGCGCAATCCTCGTCGGAAAAGCAATTGTCGGACGTTGACGCCCTGATCGCACAAGGCGCAAACGCCCTGATCATCAACGCGTGGGACAAAGATGCCATCGGCCCAGCGATTGAAAAAGCTGCTGCTGAAGGTATTCCAGTTGTTGGTTACGACCGCTTGATCGAAGACAACCGCACCTTCTATCTGACCTTTGACAACGTCGGCGTTGGCAAAATCATCGCAGAAAACGTTATGGCTGCTAAGCCTGCTGGCAACTATGCCATCATCAAGGGCGACCCCGGTGATCCAAACGCTGGCTTCTTGCTGGAAGGCATGATGTCGGTTATTGGCGATGCCGTGACCGCTGGCACCATCAAGATCGTTGGCGAAGCTTTCTCGGACGGCTGGAAGCCAGAGAATGCACAAAAGAACATGGAACAGATCCTGACCGCGAACAACAACGCTGTTGACGCTGTTCTGTCGGAAAATGACGGCATGGCAGGCGGCGCTGCTGCTGCGCTGGCGGCACAGGGCTTGAACGTTCCATTGGGCGGCCAAGACGGCGACAAGGCTGCGATCAACCGCGTGGCACGTGGCACCCAGACCGTTTCGGTTTGGAAAGACTCGCGTCAATTGGGCAAAGCAGCGGGCGAAATCGCCTCGGCTTTGGCTGGCGGCGCGGCGCTGGACGCCATCGCTGGCGCAACAAAGTTCTCTGGCGGTGAGAAGGGCGTTGAAATGAACGCAATTCTGTTGGCGCCAACGCCACTGACCAAGGACAACCTGAATGTCGCAATCGACGCAGGTCACATCACCAAAGCCGAAGCCTGTGAAGGCGCAATGGCTGGCGTTGTTGGCTGCGAATAAGCTGATCTAACGTGCCGGCGGGGTTATCCCGCCGGCATTTCTATATCCCCTTGCGCCGCTTTGCCCCTCCAGCGATCCTAGGATGGTCTGACAGGATCAAGCCGCTTTGGCCCCTTATGCGTTGGACAAAGACATGACACAGACCCCAAATTCCGCTGCCCCCGTGGGGCGCGATCAGCGCGACGGATTTTTTGCGCGTTTCCTGCAAGGCACAGAGTTGGACAGCCGTATGCTGGGCATGCTGGGCGCGCTGGCCTTGATCTGGATCGGTTTTCACTTTTACGGGCTGTTGAGCACGGGCGAGGGTATTTTCATCAGCCCGCGCAACCTGTGGAACCTGTCGGTGCAGACGGCATCGATTGGCATCATGGCGACGGGCATGGTTTTGGTCATCATCACCCGCAATATCGATCTGTCGGTCGGATCGCTGATTGGCGTGATCGGGATGATCATGGGGGTTTTGCAGGTCGAGATTTTGCCGAAAATGGTGGGTCTGGGCCATCCGTCGATTTGGATTATCACGGTGGTCGTGGGTCTGGCGCTGGGCGCGGCATTGGGGGCGTTTCATGGTTGGTTGATTGCCTATCGCGGCATTCCCGCCTTTATCGTCACGCTGGGCGGTTTGCTGGTTTGGCGCGGGGCGGCGTTTTTGGTCGCCGATGGCAAGACGATTGCGCCGCTGGATGCCACATTCACGCTGCTGGGCGGCGGGCCCTATGGCGCCGTGGGGTCAGTGGGCAGTTGGATTGTGGGAATTGTGGGCTGTGCCGCGATCATCTGGGTGATGTATTCGGGCCGCGCGGGCCGCAAGAAACATGACATTCGTTTGCGTCCTGTTTGGGGCGATATTTTTGTGGGCGCGATGGCCTGCGGTGGTCTGATCGGCGCGGTATTGGTGGTGGACGCCTATCCGTGGCCCAAAGGCATCGTCAAAGATTATGCGGCGGCCAAGGGCCTTACACTGGACCCAACCACCACCTTTATCAGTCACGGCTTTGCTATTCCCGTGCTGATCATGGCCTTTGTGGCCATTGTGATGACCATTTTGATGACCCGCACCCGTTTTGGCCGCTATGTTTTCGCCATCGGTGGCAACCCCGAGGCGGCGACGCTGGCGGGGATCGACACGCGCTGGATGACAGTTAAGATTTTCTCGTTGATGGGTCTTTTGGCAGGCGTGGCGGCGGTTGTTTCGTCGGCGCGTCTGAACTCGGCCACCAATGCGCTGGGCAATCTGGACGAACTTTATGTCATTGCTTCGGCGGTGATTGGTGGCACGTCATTGGCGGGCGGGGTTGGCACGATTTACGGCGCGATCATTGGGGCGTTTATCATGGCGTCCCTGCAGACGGGCATGGTTCTGATCGGCTTTGGCGATGGGTCGTATCGGTCGATCGTGGTCGGTGTGGCGCTGGTGCTGGCCGTCTATCTGGACAATCTTTACCGCAACTATGTGAAATAGGGGATGACCATGACAAAAACAGGAACCCCTTTGGTCGAGATGCGCAATATCTCGATTTCCTTTGGCGGCATTAAGGCTGTGGACAATGTCAGCATTGATCTGCATCCGGGCGAAGTGGTGGGCCTGCTGGGCCACAACGGCGCGGGCAAATCGACGTTGATCAAATGTCTTTCGGGTGCCTATCAAATGGACGCGGGCGAGATTTTCATCAACGGCGAAAAGGTGCAGATCAGCAATCCGCGTGATGCACGGGCGCAGAATATTGAAACGATTTATCAAACACTTGCCTTGGCGGACAATCTGGATGCGGCATCCAATCTGTTTTTGGGCCGCGAGATCGTGGGCGCGGGCGGGTTTTTGAACGATTCCGCGATGGAATCGGAAACCCGCAAGATCATGGCGCGGCTGAATCCGAATTTCCGCAAATTCGGCGTGCCAGTGTCGGCCCTGTCGGGCGGGCAACGCCAATCGGTCGCCATCGCCCGCGCGGTCTATTTCAACGCCAAAATCCTGATCATGGACGAGCCGACGGCGGCCCTTGGCCCCCATGAAACCCAGATGGTGTCGGAACTGATTGATGAGTTGAAAAAACAGGGCCTTGGCATTTTCCTGATCGAACATGACATCCATAACGTGATGAAACTGTGCGACCGCGCCGTGGTGATGAAAAACGGGCAGCGTGTGGGGACGGTGAATGTGGGTGACGTGACCGATGAGGATATTCTTGGCATGATTATCATGGGCAAAAAACCAGCGTCGGCGATCTGATGTATATCGGCCTTGATCTGGGAACATCGGGGCTGAAGGGCATCCTGATATCGGAAACCCAAGAGGTGTTGGCCGAGGCAACGGCCCCCTTGACTGTGCAACGCCCGCAAGACGGCTGGTCCGAACAATCGCCTTCCGATTGGATCACGGCGGCGGAGTCGGTGCTGGATCAACTGGCGGCGCATGGCCTGTCGCAGGTGCGCGCGATTGGTCTGTCGGGGCATATGCACGGGGCGACGTTGTTGGACGCGTCCGATCAGGTGCTGCGGCCTTGTATCTTGTGGAATGATACGCGCAGTTATCTGCAGGCGGCGGACATGGACGCCAATCCAGATTTTCGCGCGATCAGCGGCAATATTGTGTTTCCGGGCTTTACCGCGCCAAAACTGGCTTGGGTGCGGGCAAATGAACCCAGCCTTTGGGACCGTATCGCCAAGGTTTTGTTGCCCAAGGATTATCTGCGGCTGTGGCTGACGGGCGATCATGTCGCCGAAATGTCAGACGCGGCGGGGACATCTTGGCTGGATACGGGCGCGCGGGATTGGTCAGATAGGTTGCTGACCGCCACGGGTCTGGCCCGCGCACAAATGCCGCGTTTGGTCGAAGGATCTGCCCCTTCGGGCGATCTGCGGGCGGAACTGGCGGCACGCTGGGGATTGCCGAAATCAGTGATTATCGCGGGCGGCGGTGGGGATAATGCGGCCTCTGGTGTTGGCGTAGGTGTCGTGCGCGCGGGTGAGGGGTTTGTAAGCCTTGGAACCTCTGGCGTTTTGTTTGCGGCAAATGACGGCTATCAGCCCGACCCAGCCAGTGCGGTGCATACGTTCTGCCATGCTTTGCCCAATACGTGGCATCAGATGGGGGTGATTTTGGCCGCCACCGATGCATTGAATTGGTATGCGAATTTGGTGGGGGCCGATGCGGCAAGCCTGACGGGCGAATTGGGCGCATTGCAAGCGCCGGGTAAGACCAATTTCCTGCCATATTTGGGCGGTGAGCGCACGCCGTTGAATTCCGCCGCCATTCGTGGGGCCTTTACGGGTCTGGAGCACGCTACAGACCGCGCCGCTGGAACCCGCGCCGTCCTAGAAGGCGTGGCCTTTGCCATCCGCGATTGTCGCGACGCCTTGGCAGCGACGGGGACGCGGTTGGACAGCCTGCTTGCCGTGGGCGGTGGATCGCGCAGTGACTATTGGTTGCGCGCCATTGCAACGGCGCTGAATTGCCCGCTGTTGTTGCCCGTTGCGGGCGATTTTGGCGGTGCCTTTGGCGCGGCGCGTCTGGCCATTATGGCCGCGACCGGTGCTGGCGCGGAAATCGCGACCCTGCCCAAAATCGCACGGCAAATTGATCCTGATCCGACCCTGCGCGATGCCTTTGACGCGGGCCATGCCCGTTACCGTGCCGCCCAACACGCCATCTTGTCCATTTCCTAAGGAGCCAAAATGTCCGATTTTTTCAAAGGCATTCCCGCCATCAAATACGAAGGCCCTGCCAGCACGAATGAATTCGCCTTTCGTCATTACAACCCCGACGAAGTGGTGATGGGCAAACGCCTTGAGGATCATTTGCGCTTTGCCGTGGCCTATTGGCACAGCTTTGCTTGGCCGGGGGGGGATCCATTCGGTGGGCAGACGTTCCAGCGGCCATGGTTTGGCGACAGTATGGATTTGGCGCGGCTAAAGGCCGATGTGGCCTTTGAGATGTTCGATATTCTGGGCGTGCCATACTATTGTTTCCATGACGCCGATATGCGCCCCGAAGGTGCGACATTTGCGGAGTCTAAACACAATCTGGATGTGATGGTGGATTACATCGCCGCCAAGCAAGAAAAGCATAAGGCAAAGCTGCTGTGGGGCACGTCGAACCTGTTTTCCCATCGCCGCTGGATGTCGGGGGCGGCGACCAATCCTGATCCAGATGTCTATGCCTATGCCGCCGCCACAGTTAAGGCCAATATGGACGCGACGATGCGTCTGGGCGGGCAGAACTATGTTCTCTGGGGCGGGCGTGAAGGGTATGAAACCCTGCTGAACACCGATCTCAAGGCCGAGCGCGATCACGCGGGCCGATTCTTGCAACAGGTCGTGGAATACAAATACAAGATCGGTTTCAAAGGCACGATTTTGATTGAACCAAAACCACAAGAGCCATCCAAGCATCAATATGATTACGATGTGGCGACTGTGTACGGGTTCCTCAAGGATTTTGGTCTGGAAAAAGAGGTTAAGACCAATATCGAACAGGGTCATGCGATCCTTGCGGGCCATTCGTTTGAACATGAAATTGGCCTTGCGGCGGCGTTGGGGATTTTCGGGTCTATCGATATGAACCGCAATGATTACCAGTCGGGTTGGGACACGGATCAATTCCCGAATAACCACGCCGAAAAGGCGGTGGCGTTTTATGAAATCCTGCGGGCGGGGGGATATACCACGGGCGGCACCAACTTTGACGCGAAAATTCGGCGTCAGTCGCTGGACGCTGAGGATTTGATTCTGGCCCATGTCGGCGGGATGGACACCTGTGCGCGGGCGCTGAAATCTGCCGCGGCCTTGATGGAATCGGGCGAGATGGAGGCGGCGCGGGACATGCGCTATGCGGGCTGGAAAGCCCCTGCGGCGCAGGCGATGCTGACGGGCACCTTGGAACAGGCCGCGGCACGCGTCACGGCCGAGGGGCTGGAGCCACAGCCAAAATCGGGCCGCCAAGAGCGGTTGGAAAATCTTTGGAACAGGTTTGTCTGATATGAACAGGCGCGGTTTTTTGATGCTATCAGCGGCGGCACTCGCGCCCATTCCAGCCTTTGCGGCCACGAATGCGGGGGATATTCTGTTCAACTGGTATCGGTTGATCTTGGAATTGGTGCGCCACACGGCCACCTATACCCCGCCCGTGGCCAGTCGTGCCTTTGCCTATCTGGGCATAACGGCCTATGAGGCCTTGGCCTCGGGCAATCCTGCCATGGTGTCCTTGGCGGGGCAGGTCAATGAATTGACCCCCGTGCCTGCCCGCGATGGGGTGCTGGATGACGCGGCGGTGATGCAAGGTGCCTTGGTCGATGCGGTCAAAAATTTCTTTGGCAATACGGGGCCGACGGGCCAACGCGCGATGGATGCGATGCAGCGCCAGTTGGATAAGACTTTGGACGCGCTGGATGCTGACACGCGGACCCGCAGTCTGGCCTATGGCAAAGCGGTTGCGGATCATATTCTGGCGTGGTCGCAGACCGATGGCGGCGCTGTCATTGAAAACATGGGCTTTCCCGATGGGTATAAGCTGACGGATGGCCCCGCGAATTGGGTGCCGACCAGCAAGATTGCGCTGCAACAGGCGCCTTTGCTGCCCAATTGGGGCAAGAACCGCACCTTTGCGATGGAATCTGGTCAGACCTGTATGCTGGACGCGCCGCCTGAATATTCCGAAGACCCCGCGTCGGAATTCTATAAACAAGCGCTAGAGGTGGTGACAGTCACCAAAGACCTGACGCCTGACCAAAAGGCCATCGCGAAATTCTGGTCGGATGATCCGATGCTGTCGCCCACTCCGCCTGGACATTGGATTTCGATTGCGATGCAGATCATCAAACGCGACGGGTTGAATGCCGCGCGCAGTGCCGATCTGTTGGCGCGGTTGGGAATTGCCTTGGCGGACGCCTTTATCGGTTGTTGGGCGGCCAAGATGAAATATGATCTGTTGCGCCCTGTGACCTATATCAATCGCGTGATTGACAAAAAATGGGCGCCGATGCTGATCACGCCGCCCTTTCCTGAATATCCATCGGGCCATTCCACCCAATCTGGCGCGGCGGCCACTGTGCTGACGGCGTTCTTTGGGGAAGGTTTTGCCTTTTCCGATGCCACCCATGTCGATGACGGCATTCCCGCGCGGGATTTCCCAGATTTCTGGGCGGCGGCGGCCGAGGCAGGGATTTCCCGTATGTATGGTGGTATCCATTTCCGCGCGGCGATTGATCTGGGGCTGGAACAGGGCCGCTGTATTGGCCAGTCTGCTGCCAACCTAAGGACTGTCAAATGATCCGTTTTCTTGCCCTGCTGCTGCTGTCCAGCCCCGTCTTGGCGCAAACAATCCCGCAATTCGTCGATCAAACCGCCACGGCGGGGATTGCCCATTCCTATCGCGGGGAATGGGAATATATGGTTGGCGGCGGTGTTGCGGTGTTTGATTGCAACGCGGACACAAAGCCCGATATGTATATCGCGGGCGGGGCCAATCCGTCGCAGCTTTATGTGAATAACAGCGCCGATAAGGGCGATCTGTCCTTTGCCGCCACCCCTTCGGGGGCGGAAATGGACGCGGTGACGGGGGCCTATGCGATCAACATCGACGGGGATAAAATCCCCGATCTGGTGATTCTGCGCGTGGGCGAAAACGTTGTGATGCGGGGTCTTGGCAATTGCCAGTTTGAACGCGCGAATGAATCCTGGGGATTCGACGGCGGCGACGGCTGGTCCACCGCCTTTGCCGCCACATGGGAGGGGAAAAATTCCCTGCCCACCCTGGCCGTTGGCAATTACATTGACCGCACGCAAGAGGCCTTTCCTTGGGGGTCTTGCACCGACAATTGGTTGCACCGACCCGAGGGGGATAAATACGCCAAACCATTGCCCCTGACGCCCAGCTATTGCGCGCTGTCGATGCTGTTTACCGATTGGAACCGATCAGGCACCCCCAGCCTGCGGGTGTCGAATGACCGCGAGTATTACAAGGGCGGGCAAGAACAGTTGTGGAATATGGACGGGCCAAAATTGTTTACCGAAGCAGACGGCTTTCCGCGTCTGCGGATTTGGGGCATGGGCATTGCCAGCACCGATATCACGGGCGATGGGCGGCCTGATTATTACCTGACCTCTATGGCCGATCAGAAAATGCAAACCTTGGCCGATCCAAAGGCGGACAAACTGGTGCCAAAATTCGCCGATGTCGCCTTTGCCAAGGGGATGACGGCACATCGCCCCTATACGGGCGGGGATAAGCGCCCCTCAACAGGGTGGCACGCGCAATTTGGCGATGTGAACAATGACGGATTGGCCGATTTGTTCGTCGCCAAAGGCAATGTTTGGGAAATGCCCGATTTCGCCGCCAAAGACCCGAACAACCTGCTGCTGCAAACCGCCGAGGGTAAGTTTGTTGAGGCAGGCGATCAGGCGGGTGTGGCGTCGATGTATGCGGGGCGGGGCGCGGGGCTTGCAGATTTCAACAATGACGGCGCGCTGGATCTGGTGGTGGTCAACCGCAATGGCCCGACCGAGATTTGGCGCAACACTGCAACGGGCGCGCATTGGATCAATGTGGTCTTGTCGCAGCCTGCGCCGAACACAGACGCAATCGGTGCTTTTGTCGAGGTGCGGATTGGCGACGTGGTTCAAACCCATGAGGTGACCATTGGCGGTGGTCATGTCAGCGGCGTGCTGGGGCCGCAGCACTTTGGTCTGAATGATGCCAAGGGGGCCGAGGTGCGTGTGACCTGGCCTGATGGAACGCAAAGCGATTGGCAAAAGATGGATGCAGACCAAACCGTGATTCTGACACGTCCATAGGTTGCTATTTCATTCAGCGAAATGCATACTGTGCCCTGAAAGGGGCGCACAATGGACAATGATCTGAACACGACGGATGCGCCCACCCAGCGCATTTTGATCATTGCGGAAACCATTGCGCGGCATGGTCCGATCACCTTGGCGCAGCTGACCGAACGGGTGCAGTTCAGCCGTGGCGCGATCTGGCGCGCGGTCAGCACGATGCGCGCCCAAGGCTGGGTGCGGATGCGTCTGGGCGACAACGCCTATGAGATGCGCAGCGCGTTTATCGGCCTGATGTCCGGGGCGCATTATGCCATGCCGCAAATGCAGTTGTTGGAGCCGCTGATGCTGCAGGCTGCCAAAGCAGGCGCGGTCTATGTCGATCTGTGCCACTTTCCTGAAATGGGATTGTGCAAGATCCTTGAGACGACCCGCAAACATATGCCCAGCGGCGCATTATCCTTGTGCGATGATGATCTGGCGATTGCGGCGCAATTGCGGATGACGCCCAAGGATTTGGTGACACATCTGCGGACCTATATCACCTTTGCCAGCGAGGAAGAGCGCCGCATCATCACATCGGGCGAACATGGGCGGCATCTGGCGCGCCTGCGCGACGCGGGCGCTGTCTGGCTGGATGATCGCACCGCAGTCGCGTTTCCCATCACGGGCCATCCGGGTTTTGCCCTGCGCGTGGAACTGTGGCGGACCACGCGCGCCGACATTACAATCTTTGCCAGCCATATGGCACAGATTATGGCCGCGCAAACCCTGCCCGCGGCATCCCAGACCTAGAACCCGCTAAGCAGGTGAATGCATTGACGAATCACCGATGCTGATCCGTCAATTTCAACGGCTTCATGCCCCGTTGGATCGTGAAACAGCCCAAGGTTTGGACATTGCTGAGTGTAAATCGTGGTAAATTGGCGGGGAATAAGAAACAATTCGCTGCAAAATTGAGGCAACTTTTGGTCATAAAAAATAGTCAAAGGAATAGTTTACATTACCTAATAATATGAAAACAAAAGTTAATTTTTCCTAAAAATTATCCATAAGAATACAATACACGTTGTGGGCGTATTTTTGCCCACATCTTGACGCAAAACGTGCAATACGGTGTCTCGCTCAGTGAAATGGCAGTGCAGACCTACGCCGCGCTTTCGGTCACTGAAAACATTGTCTTAGTCCGTCCTACGTCTGGGCGACCATTTATTGTGAGCGAAATGAAGCATTGTGCCAGTGAACATTCTTTTGTCGTGCCGACTGCGGCCAAGCCCTTTGCGCGGGGACGAGCGCAGCGCACGGGTTTTGGTGCCCATCATTTTAATCATTTGGCAGCGCCCTGTTTGGGGCGACTGACCGTGCTGATCCGTGGCATTTTCGCCAGAAAGGGCCTGTAATCATGCAAGTTCTTTCCATGCGACACAGGGTTCAGCGGCCAGACGCAATCGCGCCAATTCAACATTATTTTTTAACGATCTGCTTAGGCAAAGATGCGACATCTGTGGGGCAGGACGATGACTTTAGACAGGATGTCGGCACGTCCCCTCCGCCCAAGGCGAAATCCATTTCCGTCAGCCAGCCCAACCCATTTTCGGCCAATTCAATTTTCAGTGCCACTAACCGCGACCAAGGAGCAAAATCATGACCATTTTCAACGGCACTTCGGGCAATGATACGCTGACGGGAACATCGGCCTCGGAACAGTTTTATGGCGGCGCGGGTAACGATGTTATCAACACGGGCACGGGTTTGGACGTGGCCTTTGGCGGCGATGGCAATGACACGATCAACCTTTCGTTGGGCGACAGTGGTTATGGCGATTCTGGCGCGGATGTTTTCAAAGTAGGTCCGCAAGGCGGATTGCCGATTCTGGGGGGCGGTGTCGTCACCATCGGCGGCAGCTTTACGGGCAATGATTCCGACACATTGGATGTCTCGGCGCTGATTTCAGATGGCTGGACAGTTCAATCCAACCTTGCGCTGTCAGACCTTCAGGGCCTGCCCTTGGTTCCAGGAAGCGCGGGCTATAACGGCACGATGACGCTGGTCAAATCGGGCTTCACGCCGATTTTCATCAACTATACGGATATTGAGAATTTCGTGACCACGGGCAGCACGCCAACGCCGCCCACCGCTGCGGGCCCTGTCGATGGCACGGCGGGTTCTGACATTATGAATGTGGGCTATACGGACGCCCAAGGCGATCAAATCGACGGCAGCGACGGCGTGCATGACACGATCTATGGCAACGCGGGCCATGACAGCATCACGGCGGGCGCGGGCAGCGATTCCGTTTACGGCGGCACGGGCAATGACACGATTTTGGGCGATGGCGGCTTTGGTTCGCGCAGCTTTACCTACAGCAACAATTTCGATGGCTCTGATCCGTTGCTGGGGGCGACCCAGCAACTGTTTGGCGGCGCACCTGGTGTTGTGAACGTTCTCAACAGCCCCGAGACGGATTCTGACAAGGAATTCGTCTTTGTCCAAGGCTATACCACCGCCCAAGAGGCGAATTTGGCGATCAGCCCGAATTTGACTGGGGTCGAACGCGTTAGCACCTTTAACATGAACTTTACGTTGGACATGGCGTCGCCCACCAACGCAGACAATGTGGACGGTATTTCGATCAACTTTGGCGATATGTCCACGCTTCCCGCAAATAGGGAATATGAAAACGGCGTGAGCGAGGGTCTGGCGATCCGTTTGGACCCCTTGTCCAACGTGACGGAAATTCGTTGGAACAATGTTGTTATTTGTTCGGGCCCC
The DNA here is from genome assembly GCA_040398785.1 of Cypionkella sp. Classification (GTDB taxonomy): domain Bacteria; phylum Pseudomonadota; class Alphaproteobacteria; order Rhodobacterales; family Rhodobacteraceae; genus Cypionkella. Next base: position 348,521 of record JBBATJ010000005.1, read on the forward strand.
TCCAGCAATCTGGAATCGCGCGTTGAAGGCATCATGCAAGTGACTGTCAGCAGCACAGGTGTGGTCAGCGTCACCTATGCGGGTGACACGAACCCCTATCTTGTGGCCACGATTCCGTCCAATCAATGGAATAGCGCAGATCAATCTGGCTGGAGCTTTGGCTTTGCAGGGCGCACGGGCGATAACGCGGGCTATATCTATATCGACGATGTGAATATCTCGTCGACGATTACAGGCACACCTTTGGACGCGACGGCTGGCGGCAATGATGTCATCGACGGCGGTGACGGTGATGATCTGGTTTATGGCGGCGCAGGTAATGACACAATCTATGGCGCGCTGGGCAATGACAGCTTGTATTATGGCGCGGGCAATGATGTTGTTTTCGGCGGTGACGGCAATGATCTGATTGATGATGCTGGGGGGATTGTATCCGCCACAGGCAGCAACCTGATCTATGCGGGCGCGGGCAATGATTTGGTCTGGGATGGCGCGGGCAATGACACCACTTATGGTGGTGACGGCGCGGATTCTATTCTGGGCGATTCTGCGGGCGATGATCTGATTTATGGCGAATTGGGCGACGACAGTCTGACAGGTGGCCTGGGCAACGACACGATTTATGGCGGCGCGGATAATGACAAGTTGGATGGGGGAGACGGCAATGACAGCCTTGATGGCGGCGTGGGCAATGACAGCCTCATCGGTGGCGCGGGCAATGACACGCTGAACGCTGGCGACGGCAACGATACGCTGGATGGTGGCGCAGGCAATGACAGCCTGATCGGCGGCGCAGGCAATGACACGATCACCGCGGGCGACGGCAATGACACCGTTGATGCTGGTCTTGGCAGCGATACGATCACGGCGGGTGCAGGCGACGATTCGATTTTGGGCGATGGTCCCACGACCCCCGCTGGTGATATCATCAACCCCTTGGTCAACTTGACCAATGTTGACAACTTGCAAGACGCGGGTGCAACCGAAGCCTACGGATCGCGCGCAGTGGAATTGGTGCGTTTGTCCAACGGTAAGCTGATCATGATCAGCTCGGAACAAGATGGTTTCACGGATGGGATATCGTCTTATCAAATTGACAACACACCTGGCTCGGCGACATTTGGGCAAATCATTAACCCAGTCGGTGGCACGGCGACCGCCCCGAACGGCGGCGGCACCTCTGATCTTTCGGCAAAAATCAGCAGCCTGACCGAAGCGGCCAATGGCGCGGGATTTGACCGCATTCAAAACCTTGAAGGGATCACGCTGTCCAACGGCAATACCTTTGTTTACACGGCGGATGTCAGCCAACAAACCATCGGCGTGGCCTCGGTCAGCCCCACGGGGGCGTTGACAGAAGGGCCGTCTTTGACTTCGGCCAACCTGAACAACGTTTACGATATTTCGGCCACCACGGTGGGCGGAAATTCCTATTTGGTGGCACTTGCGGGCGGATCGTCTGACAGCCTGATCACCTATTCGATCAACCCAACGACAGGGGCGCTGACCCAAGTTTCGCGCGTCTTGGACGGCAGCGGCACTGCAGAAAACTTTCTTGCGGGGGATACAGGCCAAGTCACTGGCTTTGTTGAGGCGTTTACAAACAGCTCTGGCCAGACCTTTGTTTTGGCGGCGGGCAATGAAGGTTTCCAAAACGGCGTTTCGCTGTGGTCGATGGACAGCGCGGGTCAGCTTACGTTTGAAAATGCGCGCGCCGATGACGCCAGCGGCGCAAGCGAAACCGATCCACAAGGCAATTCTCTGTCGCGCGATATTATCTCTCCTGCTTTATCCCAAACAGGTCTGAACGACAGCGCTGCGGCTGTTTTTGCCGAAATCGGCGGCAAAACCTATGTGTTTGTTGGCGGCAATGATGACGATGTCACCATTTTCCGCGTGGATGCAGATCCAAAGGGCGACGGAACCTCTGATCTGACCTTGGTCGGTCAGATCGACGACTACGTTTGTGACATCAGTTCGTTGATGTTTATCCCCTCGGGCGATGGCGGCACGCTGGTTGTCGGCGGCGAGCAAAGCGAACTGCGTTATGCAAACGTTCTGATCGATCCGAACACAGGCGTCGTCAGCCTTGATACCAGCCTTAATCGTATCGTGGACGATGCTGTTGATCCGGGTGCCGAACTGTTTGACTCCGAAGATTTGGCTTACGTCAATGGCGTGCTGGTTTCGGCGTCCGACAACGACCACGGTGTTGCGGTGATGACGTCCACCCAAACCACCATTCCCGCCGCAAACAACCCTGCAATCCAAGCAGGCAACGATGTGATCGACGCAGGCGACGGCAATGATACCGTTGACGGCGGCGCCGGCAATGACAGCATCACGGGCGGCGCGGGCAATGACAGCCTGATTGGCGGCGCAGGTGTTGATACGCTGAACGGGGGCACTGGGTCGGATACTTTGGCTGGCGGCGCGGGCAATGATGTTGTGAATGGCGGCGACGGCGACGACGATATCGTTGTTGGTGCGGGCGATGTGGCCAATGGTGGGGCGGGCGATGACGTGTTCACTGTCGACCCAACCCTGACAGGGGCCGCGGCGATCACAGTGGTCGGCGGCGAAACGGTTGAGGATTTGACCGATCCTTCGAACGGCGGCGCGGGCGATGTTTTGGATCTGCGCGGCCTGACCGGGGTTGCGGTCACCTTTGGCGGTGGCAACAATGAGGCGGGGACGGCCACCTATAAAAACGCCGCGAATGAGACGGTCACGATCAACTTCTCTGAGATTGAGACGATCCTGCGCACAGCTGCCGGTCCAGTGGATGGCACTGCTGCGGGCGATTCGATGACTTTGACCTCTGGTCCTGGTGGTCTTCCCTATATCGACGCGCAGGGCGATCAGATCGATGGCACGGACGGTTTGAACGACACAATCTATGGCGGCGCTGGAAACGACAGCATTGATGCTGGTTTTGGCGATGACACGGTTTACGGCGGCTTGGGCAATGATGATTTGCAAAGCGGTCTTGGCAACGATCTGGTCTATGGCGAAGACGGCAATGATTGGTTCAACGCCGACGCGGGCAATGACACGATTTATGGTGGCGCGGGCGATGACAGCACCACGCTGGCCAATGACGGCGAAGACCTGATCTATGCGGGCACTGGCAATGACACGATGTCGGGCTGCGCGGGCAATGACACTGTGTTTGGTGAAGCGGGCGATGATCGCCTGTTGGGCGAAGCCGGCAATGATCGGCTATTTGGTGGCGACGGCAATGACAGCTTGGCGGGCGGCGATGGCAATGATTACATGCGCGGCGAAAACGGCAATGACACGCTGATCGGCGGCCTTGGCGATGACGACACTTATGGCGACGATG